>JAXMOF010000044.1:0-34561 GCA_034670045.1 Amylibacter sp.
CTACGACAAATTGATTAACAGTCAACTGCTCTACCACTGAGCTACGCCGGAACACTTTTACCTTTCGGTGAGGGGCGTATAGCAAAGGCTATTTGGGGCGTCCATAGTCATTTTGACCTGTTTGGAATTATTTTGCACTGAACACGGTTTCCACTGAAATCGGGCGGTCCGGAGTGACCAAATTCCGTTCTGACAGGTCGATCAGATGCGCAAATACATTGCGTGCGGCGGCGGGGATCAGGCGCGAATCCACATCGGTATAGATCATTTGCGCCAATCCCATCGCTGTGGATGGCGTTCCGTTGCCCAGATTGGCCAGAATCTGCGACTCGCGGGTTTTGCGGTGGCGAATCTGGTGTGCGACCATGCCCGCAGGGTCTTTGACAGCCCCTCCGTGGCCCGGGAAATAGATGGAATCGCCTGTTCGCGCCGCCATTTTTTCCATCGAAGCCATGAAACTGGTCAGATCACCATCAGGCGGCGATACCATCGTAGTGGCCCAGCCCATCACATGATCCCCCGTCAGTACAGCGCCCGTGCCCTGCACCGCAAAACACAAGTGGTTGGACAGGTGCCCCGGGGTGTGGATCGCTTCAAGCGCCCAGCCCGCGCCTGTAATCACCTGCCCGTCCGCGACACGCTGGTCAGGGGCGAAATCTGCGTCAATGCCTTCGTTGCCGCCAAGATCACCAAGGGCGGCAAGGCGCTCCATCACCGTGCTACGCCCTTGATTCGCCGTGCCGAATCCCAAAACAGGCGCATCCACAGCCAAGGAAAGGCGGCGCGACAAGGGGGAGTGGTCGATATGGGAATGGGTCACAATCACATGGCTGACAGGCCGCCCGTTGATCGCCGCAACCAGCGCGGCCAGATGGGCGTCATTGTCAGGACCGGGGTCCACAATCGCCAGCGACTCGGTTCCGATCAGATAGGTCTGGGTGCCGGTAAATGTCATCGGCCCGCCGTTCGGGGCGGTTACCACGCCGATGTCGGGGGTCAGTTGCACCAATGTTCCGGTTTGCGGGGTATAATTGCGGTCAAACGGGTCAGCCATGGACGGGTCTCCAGCTTTGGGTTGCAAGGGCGCAACGGGGCACGTAACGCTGTTTAGGTGATGTTTAACAAATGGCTCAAGCCCTATCTGCCCCGATCCCTGTTCGGACGTGCCTTTCTGATCCTCGCGGTTCCGATCGTGTTGATTCAGGTGGTTGTGGGCGTCGTGTTCGTAGAGCGGCTGTTTCAGGACGTCACCCGCCAGATGACCCAATCCATGTCGCTGGACCTGAACCACCTGATTTCACTGGTGGCGCGGGACCAGAATACCCAACTGACGGCGGCCCATTTGCAAATTGCGCTGGCCCCTGCCCCGGATGCTGATCTGAACGCGCCTGACCGCCTGAAGGACAGTCTGGATTTTTCGGGCCGCTATGTGATCGAGACCCTGCATGAAATGGTGCCCCAAGCGCGGGTTGTAGACCTGAACAGCACCAAGGGTTTTGTCAGTGTTTTGTGTGAAATCAACGGGAAAGCCTATGCTTTCAGCTTTCCACGCAATCGGGTATCAGCCGCCAATCCCCATCAATTGCTGGTGGCGATGGTGCTGGCGGCAGTGGTGCTGACCGCATTGGCTGCTGCATTCCTGCGCAACCAGATCAGCCCTGTGCGCCGTCTGGCCCGCGCGGCGGATGCTTTTGGCAAGGGACAGATGCTGCCGCTTTATCCGCGCGGCGCATCGGAAGTACGCGCCGCCACCAACGCGTTTTTATCCATGCGCGCACGGATCGAACGCCAGATCGAACAGCGCACCCTGATGCTGTCAGGGGTCAGCCACGATCTGCGCACACCGCTGACCCGATTGAAACTGTCCCTGTCCCTGCTGGATCAGCCGGATGAAGAAACCCGCCTGATGACGCAGGATCTGGACGAGATGGAGGAAATCCTGAACGAGTTTCTGGCCTTTGCCAAAGGAGACAGCGAAGAACAGGATGAAATGGTGTCCCCCCGCGCATTGGCCGAACAAGTCGTCAGCAATGCCAGCCGCAGCGGGCGCAATATCTCCCTGACCTTCGAAGGGGCCGAGGATGCCGCAGAGCCCGTCAAAATGCGCCGCCCTGCTGTGCAACGGACCCTTTCAAACCTGCTGTCCAACGCCCTGAAATACGGTGACCGGATAGAGGTCAGCGTTTACACGGGCGCGGGTTTTGTGGAATTCGTGGTAGAAGACAACGGCCCCGGCATTCACCCCGACCTGCGTGACGATGCAATCAAACCCTTTGCCCGCCTCGACACAGCGCGCAACCAGAACAAGGGCTCCGGTGTCGGGCTGGGGCTGGCAATCGCCGCAGATATCGCCCGCAGTCACGGCGGCAGCCTGAACCTGAGCGACAGTGAAAAACTGGGCGGCTTGAAAGCCGCGTTCCGCTTGCCGCGTTAGCTGGGGGCAAACGCCTGAAAAAGGAACACGCAGTATGATTGCCTATGTTACAGTCGGAGCCGATGATATGGACCGCGCGAAACGATTTTACGCGGCATTCCTGCCAGCCCTTGGATACGGGCTAAAGGAAGGAGCCGAGGGGTTAAGCTGGGCGCTGCCCGTTCAACAGGGGCAATCTGTGGTTCTGCCCGATTTCTATGTAAAACCCACCTTCAACGGTCATCCTGCTTCGGCTGGAAACGGTACGATGATCGCCTTTGAAGCGCAGAATCAAAAGCAGGTGCGTGACCTGCACTCTGCCGCACTTTCCGCTGGTGGTTTAGATGAGGGCAAGCCCGGCTTTCGCGCGACCTATGGCCCCCATTTTTATGTGGGCTACCTTCGCGATCCACAGGGCAACAAGATCGCATTATTCTCAAATGACGAAAACGAACCCGGTCGTGACGATTGACTCGGATCGGGCTGACGACGGCAAGGCATCGTTCACAGCCAAGGCATTCGGGCCGCACAACTTAGGCTCCGCACCCCCTAACCTTTATGTAACGCCCTTAACTCCCGCCGCATGATCTTGCTGGTGGCGGTCATGGGCATTTCATCCAGGATCTGAATGGATCGCGGGGCCACATGGGGGGAAACCCGCTGCTTGACCAGATCAATCAATTCCGCGATCAGCCCGTCGTGGAACGCGCCTTCGCGCAGCACCACAAAGGCTTTGACCACTTCGCCGCGAATGTCATCGGGGATGCCGATCACGCCTGCAAAAATCACGTCTGGGTGGCTGCTGAGACAGGTTTCAATTTCGGTCGGGCCTACGCGGTAGCCTGCGGAGGAAATCACATCGTCGTCGCGCGATGAAAAGCGGAAGAACCCATCAGCGTCGGTTTCCCCGATATCCCCTGTCAGCAACCAGTCGCCGCGAAATTTGGCAGCGGTTTTTTCGGGGTTGTTCCAATAACCCAGAAACATCCCCATATGGCTGCGATGGATCGCGATTTCGCCGGTGTTTTCTGGTTCCAGAACCTCGCCGTCTTCACCCAGAATAACCACATTCGCGCCCGGATTTGGCAGACCCATGCTGCCAGGCTTCGGGGCAAAGACGCGCACGGAATTGCCCAGCACCAGATTGCATTCGGTCTGGCCGTAGATTTCATTGATGGTCAGCCCCAGCCCCTTGCGCCCCCAGTCCAGAATGTCCGCGCCCAATGCCTCGCCCCCTGACAGGACGGACCGCAATGTGGTGGCACCGGGGGCCGGTATCTGGCGCATCAGTTTCAGGGCAGTTGGCGGCAGGAACGCATTGCGGATGGAATGGGTTTCGATCAGGTCATAGACGCGGTGCGGGTTGAATTTACCCATGCGATAGGCGACCACGGGCACACCGTAGTACAGGCTTGGCATCAAAGTGTTCATCAAACCGCCCATCCACGCCCAATCCGCTGGGGTCCATTGCAGATCACCTACATGGGGGAAGAAATTATGGGCCATTTCCACGCAAGGCAGATGGCCGATCAACACGCGGTGGCCGTGCAGCGCGCCTTTGGGCGGGCCTGTGGTGCCTGATGTATAAACCAGCAGCGCAGGATCATCGGGCGTGGTGGCTTTGGTCTGATACACATCCGACGCCGCTGCCAAATCCCGATGAAAGTCGCGGATCTGAACTCCGCCAGCCTGCGGCCCTGCCCCGTCGATACAAAAGACGGTTTTCAGATCGGGTAGCTGGTCAATCACTTCCAGCACTTTGGGCAGGTTGGCACTGTCGGTCACCAGAACCTTGGCACCGCTGTCACGCAGACGGAATTCCAGCGCATCGGCGCCGAACAGGGTAAACAGCGGCAGGGCCACGCCCGCCACCTTATAGGTTCCAAAATGGCAAACTGCGGTTTCCAGCGATTGTTGCAACAGGATGGCGCAGCGATCCGTTGGTTGGAATCCCCCTGCTGCCAGCACATTTGCGAATTGGTTGGAAAGC
The DNA here is from genome assembly GCA_034670045.1 of Amylibacter sp. Taxonomy (GTDB): domain Bacteria; phylum Pseudomonadota; class Alphaproteobacteria; order Rhodobacterales; family Rhodobacteraceae; genus Amylibacter. The sequence goes on from JAXMOF010000044.1 coordinate 4,404, forward strand.
CGGTTAAGCTGTTGATAAGAAACGTCCTCTGGCGGTTTGCCGTCCTTCAGACAGATCAAGGCCGTGCGCTGCGGGTCCTGGCGCGCCCAGCGTTCAACACAGGCAGAGGCCATGTTGAACCGGTCCAGAACCGGCCATTCAAACGCCTGACACATGGCCGCCCAACTGTCGCGGCGGGAAACCAGTGTGTCGGCGAAAACCGTCATCTGATAAAGACCCTGACTTCCACCAAATCGGTGATCGGGATCGCCAGCACCTGCATGGCGGCGATGGACAGTTGTGATCCGGCCCCCGCTTCGGCACCGCTGGGCAACAGCATCACATTCACCGATGCTCCTGATTTTTCAACCACCACGCGGCCTTTGGCCTCGGATGTGACAAGGGGGGTGCGCAGCCAGAAACCTTCACGTTCCAACAGGCCGAGCGATGCAATTGTGGTGCCTTTGTCCTGTTCGGGACGGGTGACAGGTTTGGTGGCGGCAGCCAATGCGGATGCAGATACCTTGCTGGCCTCTGCCACCGTCAGCGGAGCGACATCTGAGGTTGAATCAGCGGTTGCATCGGCATTTGTCGGGGCAGCGGCCACGGCCTCAACCGTTTTATCCCCCCGTTTGAACAGACCGAATTTGCGATCTGCGCAGCCCGTCACCACAAGGGCTGCGATCAGGAATAGGGGTATCTGTTTTCTCATGCCTGCGTGTCCTGTTTTTGACCTGTTTCGGTCAGTCTTGGGCGAATGCGCCTTTCCCCAGACGATAGGTGCAGCGGCGTTTCAATTCAACTCCCCGAAAAAGGTGGGAAATGGCTTGAAGCGCATCCACCTTCGACCTAGGTTCAGCCTATGACAGATGCACCCAGACTAGTTGACCCCTTCCAGCGCGCCATCACCTATTTGCGGGTGTCCGTGACGGACAGATGTGATTTCAGATGTGTTTATTGCATGTCCGAAAACATGACATTCCTGCCCAAAAAGGAACTTCTGACGCTTGAAGAACTGGATCGCCTGTGTTCGGCGTTTGTGCATGAAGGTGTGCGCAAGCTGCGGATTACGGGGGGGGAACCCTTGGTGCGCCGTGGCATTATGGAATATTTCCGCGCCATGAGCCGCCACATCGACAGCGGCAAACTGGATGAACTGACGCTGACCACCAACGGATCACAATTGCGTCGTTATGCCAAGGAATTGGCGGAATGTGGTGTGCGGCGGGTGAATATCTCGTTGGATACGCTGGATGAACAGAAATTCGCCAAAATCACCCGCTGGGGTCGTCTGGCCCAGGTTCTTGACGGGATCGACGCCGCACAAGAGGCTGGGTTGCGAGTTAAAATCAACGTTGTCGCCCTGAAAGGCGGCAATGAGGATGAGCTGGAAACAATCGTAAAATGGTGTGCCGATCGCGGTATGGATCTGACCTTTATCGAGGTCATGCCCATGGGGGACCTGGGCAATGAGGACCGTCTGGATCAATACTGGTCCCTGAAAGATTTGCGCGGGCGGCTGGAAAACAGCTGGTCCCTGACTGATCTGTCTGAAAACACGGGCGGGCCTGCGCGCTATGTGCGGGTGAATGAAACGGGCCAGAAGATCGGCTTTATCACCCCGCTGACCCATAATTTCTGCGAAAGCTGCAATCGTGTGCGCCTGACCTGTACAGGCCAGTTGTTCCAGTGTCTGGGGCAAGAGGACGAAGCAGACCTGCGCAAGGTGCTGCGCGACAACCCTGCAGACGACAGCCCGCTGATCCGCGCCATTCACGCCGCCATCGCGAAAAAACCCAAAGGCCATGACTTTGATTATTCCCGCCAGCAAGTGGCTGGCACCATGACCCGCCACATGAGCCATACAGGCGGGTAAGCTCCGGGTTTGGCGCGATGCCCAATTGATCTGCGGGGCAATCGCGGATGCGCCGTTTTTATGCGCCGCAACCGCAATTACCCCGTTATTGCCAACTTGAACCCACGCAAGGGAACATCTACCCTAAAGCTGTGCCGAACAGTGTTTAAACGGCGCAGTGACTTGCACCATTTTTGGGAAGGTATTTCATGGACCTGGCCGAGCTGACCAAAGCATTTGGCGCCTTCTTTGCGATCATGAACCCTTTCGTAAACCTGCCGATTTTCCTGTCGCTAACCTCTGGGTTTACCGTTGCCCAACAGCGCAGTCTGGCGTTCAAGACCACGGTTTTTTCCGCGATAATGTGCGCCATTATTCTGCTTGCAGGGCAGCAGATTATCAGCTTTTTCGGCATTGGGATTGACGGCTTTCGCATCGCCGGAGGCATTGTTCTGGGCCATATTGCATGGTCGATGCTGAACGGGCATGACATCACTTCACACTATGGAACCGAAGGCGAAAAGGACCATTTGGCGGATTTATCCGGACTTGCCTTTTATCCCATAACATTTCCCATGATCGTTGGACCCGGCACAATTGCCACCCTGATTATCTATGCTGGCCATGCAAAAGGCAGCGTGGGGCTTGTTTCTGTTGGTGGCGTGGCGGCTGTAATCCTTGCCATTCTCTTTGTTGTGCTGTTCTTTGCGTCCTTCTTTGGTAAGGCGCTTAGCGATACGATGCGGGTTATCATGACCCGTCTGATGGGGATGATCCTGCTCTCTATTGCCGTTGAAATGGGTGTGGCGGGTCTGAAAGCCGTCCTCCCCGGGCTTGCCTGACGGACAATCCCGCAGAAGGAGACGACCATGAAGCTATTTAACCCTGACAATCACCAGCGCAGTGACGCCCACAAGAAGATCTACGCCTATTTCGAACTGGCCTACACGGTGGTCGATGTTTCGGCGGCGGCCCTGTTTGTCATCGGCAGCATCTTGTTCTTTCGCGAATCCACAACCTATTTGGGCACATGGCTTTTTCTGGTCGGCTCGATCCTGTTCGGGCTACGTCCCACGCTAAAGCTAATTCGAGAGTTCGCATATCTTCGTGTCGGGGATTATGACGATATCACACGCCGCTAGCGTGCATCCGCCCGCAACAATTCGGCCCGCCGCAGCGGAATCTTTGCGATTTCCACCCCTGTGAACACATGAAACGTACCAAGGGCGCGGTCGATAACGGCGTGGTCTGATACCCAGCCCCCCATGCCCAGATAGGTGCGCAACAAGGTTGGCATCGGGCGGTTGGCTACTACGGTCTTTGGCGGGGTCGTGGCCTCCAGCAGCTCCGCAAAGCTACGCGTTTCGGCTGCTTTGCGTTTGGGGGCCCAACAAGGGGGCGCCAGATGGCGTTTGAACAAAAGCGCCAGCGCCGCGTGATAGGGGCTTGTGTCATTGCCCGGAAAGGACGAACAGCCAAACATCATCCCAATCCCGTGGATATCCACATAGCGGGTCAGCATAGCCCAGCCAAGGCGCACAATATCAGGATCGCTTGCCCCGGGGGACGTGCAAAAGCGGCCGATCTCCAGCATGGGTCTGGCATAGGTTTGCAGGTTGGACAGGTCATAGAACTGCGCGGAATAGCTGATGCCGATGCCCGCGCCATTGTCCAGATGCAGAAAGCGGAAACAGGCCAGAACCGCGCCGCTTTGGGTGTCTTCCACCAGAACATGTTGGCATTTGGGATCAAAGTCATCCGCATCCAGCGCCCCCAAAGCTGCCGATTGCGGGCCTGTGAACATCTGGTGCCGCAACCGCTGGGCCGCTTGTAAATCCTGCGCGCTGGCCGCCATACGTGCCTGTAAACGCCCTTTGACCACCGCTGGGATCGGGGCAATCTTATTGTCGAATGCGGTCATTAAACACCATTAGTTGTTCAGGGCCAGTTGCAGCCGGCTCTTTTCACTATATCTATGGGACCAAAGGTAAAACGACAATGTTCATATTCGATGAAGGAGCACGACATGGTAGAGAAGATCGTAAAAAGTGATGCCGAGTGGCGCGCGCAACTGTCTGACCTGGCCTATAAAGTCACCCGCAAGGCAGGAACCGAACGGGCGTTCACCAATGACAATTACCCCAAGGCCGCTGGCATGTTCCATTGTGTGTGCTGCGACGCGCCTTTGTTTGATGCGAATGCGAAATTTGACAGCGGCACGGGCTGGCCGTCTTTTTATCAACCCGCAAGCGGGGATGCGGTCGAAGAACACGAAGACAACGGCTGGTTTATGCGCCGCACCGAGGTTCTGTGCGCCCGCTGTGATGCACATCTGGGACATGTGTTCAACGATGGTCCCCAACCAACGGGCCTGCGCTATTGCATGAACGGGGCTGCAATGACGTTCCAACAGGAAAATGACGACTGATCGGAGATAACGGCTCGGGGCGGCGTTCCCGCCTGCCCTAGCCCTGTCTGCTTCGGCCCGCCTTATGTGCGGGCCGTTTTGCGTTTCAGCAGCGTGTTAACCGTCATCCAGCAACTGGCTAGCATTGAAGTTGCCAAAGTTGCCGATCAACTGACGGAAAAAGCTCGTGCCCTGCACGCCGCTGTCTGTGACACGGCGGCTAAAGGTAATGACGCGCCCGTCTTCCAGACCAAAGCGTTCGATATTGCTGACCACATCGTTGGAATCAAAAGACACCGCCAGAATGGTCCGTTCAATGGTTTCCGGCTTGTGATAGGTGAAATACTTCACCCTACTGGAAATGTAATACCACGCGCTGTCTGACAGAACCCCCGTAGACGAGGGACGCCCGATGGTTTCTTCCACAGAGGCGCGCGTGTCCGATCCAACCAGAATATTTCCCAGTTCTTCATCCGCAGGCACATAGCCGTGGTTCGTATAGGTTGCCGAACAGGCAGTCATCACAGCAAGGCCGATAACCGCCAGCGACGTTCTGATCTTTTTGGCATGCTTGAATTGCATGTTGCCTGTGCCCCATTTCTTATGTCACTGGCGTGTCATAGCTTGCTCTTGCCCGACAATCAAATATCTTATGGGCCAGAGCAACGCAAATGCGTAAATGTGGGAAGACTGATGGCAAAAATTGACAAATCCAACAAGCGGGTGGAAACGCGGGCCCAATTGCCCGTAGCGGATATGCCCTCGGGGCGGGAAATTTCATTTGATCTGGTGTTTGACAAGGACCAGTTGCTTGAAGCGCGCGCCAAGCTGAACATTCTGGATGTGCAAAAACTGCGGTTCACCGGAAAGCTGACCCCGCGCGGGCGCAAGGACTGGGCGCTGGAAGGCATCATCGGCGCTTCGGTAACGCAGGCCTGTGTTGTGACGCTCGAGCCGGTCAAAACCCGTATCGACGAGCCGGTAACCCGTATATTTGTGACCAATTGGGTAGAACCGGAAGCCGATAGCGTGGTTGAAATGCCCGAGGACGTGAACGAAGACCCTCTCGGCACAGAAGTCGATCTGGAAGCCATCGCAATTGAGTCGGTCGCTCTGGCCATGCCCGACTATCCGCGCAGCGACAATGCGGCCCTTGAAGAGGCCGTTTTCACCGAACCCGGTGTGGCCCCGATGACGGACGAAGCCGCAAAGCCCTTTGCAGGGTTGGCTGCTTTGAAAGAAAAATTGGATAAAGAATAGAAATTGCAGGAAAAGGGGTTGCGAAGCCACTGTAACTTTGTATTTTCGCGGCTCTTGTATTCAGGCGGGAAATGACGCCTTGTTCTTACGCTGAACAAGGGTTAAATGACCGCGCATCCGGGTAATAAATACCCGCCATATCTTGAGGTTGTGACATGGCTGTCCCACAGAATAAAATCACTCGCTCCCGCCGGGGAAACCGTCGTTCACACGATTCACTGGTTGCAGACAATCCAAATGAATGCCCGAACTGCGGCGAGCTGAAACGCCCGCACCACGTTTGTGGCGCATGTGGTCACTATGCTGACCGTGAAGTAGTTGCAGTTGTTGACGACGTCGAAATCGACGAAGACGCGGCTTAAGCACGTGAGATTGAGCTGACTTGATATGCAAACAAGCGTAACTGTCGGCTCAAAATCTGCTTTAAAAACAGTAATTTCTGTTGATGCAATGGGTGGCGACCTCGGGGTCGCCGTCGTTGTTGATGGCATGGCGCAAGCGGCCGGTGAAGACCCCGGCATATCGTTTATCGTGCATGGCAATCAGGCAGAAATAGACCCTCTTGTCAGTCGTAAACCGGTCCTTTCGGGCCGTGTTTCCGTGCGGCACGCGGATGGCGTCGTGGATATGCACGACCGCCCGAGCCACGTGATGCGACACGGCAAAGGCACCTCTATGTGGTCTGCCCTTGATTCTGTGCGCGAAAAAGAGGCCAGTGTGGCGGTGTCCTGTGGCAACACAGGCGCACTTATGGCCCTTTCAATGATTCGACTGCGCAAGGCTCCGGGGGTGAAACGTCCGGCTATTGCGATTCTCTGGCCTTCGTTGAATCCGCAGGGGTTCAACGTGATGCTGGATGTGGGCGCGGATATTCGCGCAGATGCACAGGATCTTAAGGTTTTTGCCTTAATGGGCGCCTCTTATGCCCATAACGGCTTGGGTCTGGAACGCCCCCGCGTCGGCCTGCTGAACGTGGGTACCGAAGACCACAAAGGCCGCCCCGAACTGCACGAAGCCAACGACATCATCGAAGAAGATGCCGAACAAAACGATTTTGAATACGTCGGCTTTGTTGAAGGCGGGGATATCCATTCCGATAAAGTAGACGTGATCGTTACCGACGGTTTCACAGGCAACATTGCCTTGAAAACCGGCGAAGGCACGGCGGGCCTGATCACCCTGCGCATGCGTGAGGCTTTCAAATTCAACTGGTTCTCGCGCCTGTCCGCCCTTTTCGCCTACCCCAGCCTGCGCCGCTTGCAACACCGCATCGACCCGCGCCGCGTCAATGGTGGGGTGTTTCTGGGGTTGAATGGCACCGTGATCAAATCCCACGGTGCTGCGGATGCCACAGGTGTTGCCGCTGCGATCCGCCTGGCACAACAACTGGCAGAACTGCGCTTCACCGAAAAACTGGCAGCCCGTGTTGCATCCGGCCTACAGAACAGACAAGATACAGAGGAACCCCAAGGCACCAGTGCTGACGGAACCTAAATTACCGGGAAATTCTGACATATGACGACGATCCGATCAGTGGCTATTGGCATTGGGCATTACCTGCCTGAACGTGTTGTTCCAAATGAGGAATTTGCCGCCAAACTGGACACGTCCGATGAATGGATCCAATCCCGCTCGGGCATCCAGCGCCGCCATTTCGCAGCCGAAGGCGAGGTCACGTCCGATCTGGCTGTTCAGGCCGCGAATGCCGCGCTGGCAGATGCCGGTCTAACGGGCGCTGACATTGACGCCATCGTTCTTGCCACCTCGACGCCGGACCAGACCTTTCCGTCGACTGCGACCAAGGTACAACACCGCATCGGCATGACCGGCGGCTTTGCCTTTGACATTCAGGCGGTTTGTGCAGGCTTTGCCTTTGCTCTGGCCAATGCGGATGCGTTGATCGTGTCGGGTCAGGCCAAACGGGTGCTGGTGATCGGCGCGGAAACCTTCAGCCGCATCATGAACTGGGAAGACCGCACCACCTGTGTGCTGTTCGGCGACGGCGCAGGCGCGCTGATTCTCGAAGCACAAGACGGCACAGGACAGAGCTCCGATCGCGGCATCCTTGCCACCGACCTGAATTCCGACGGGCAATATAATGACCTGCTCTATGTCAACGGCGGGGTCTCTTCGACCCAGTCCACAGGGCATCTGGTGATGGAAGGCCGCGAGGTGTTCAAACACGCAGTCGCCAAACTGGCCGCCACCGCCAATGCCGCACTGGCCAAGGCAGAGCTGACCCACGAAGACGTAGACTGGGTTGTCCCCCATCAGGCGAATTTGCGGATTATCAAAAGCACAGCGGCCAAACTGGGCGTGCCGATGGAAAAGGTTGTCGTCACGGTTCAGGACCACGGCAACACCTCGGCCGCATCAATTCCTCTGGCGCTGTCAGTGTCCAAGGAAAAAGGTCTGATCCAAAAAGGCCAGGTTCTGGTGGCCGAGGCCATTGGCGGCGGTCTGGCATGGGGCGCTGTCGTTCTACGCTGGTGATTCGCAGCAAAATCCGGCATTTCCCCGACAAACCCGCCTTTTGACCATCGCAACAAAAGTCTTTGCGACCAAAGGGCTTTCCTCCAAGTCTTCCTATTTATTTCTTATCTACCAATGCGTTGCAGTTGACAGGTAAATCAGATTTCCCATAGGGTTTGGGGATAGAACAGGGAGACAGTTATGGGCGGCAAGACCTTAACACGCATGGATTTAAGTGAATCTGTATTTCGCGAAGTTGGACTTTCACGCAATGAATCAGCCGATTTGGTTGAAAGCGTGCTGGATAATATCTCTGATGCGCTGGTCGCTGGTGAGAATGTAAAGATTTCTTCCTTCGGCACATTCAGCATTCGGGACAAAACCGAACGGATCGGCCGCAACCCAAAAACCGGCGAAGAGGTGCCAATCCGCCCCCGCCGTGTGTTGACCTTCCGGCCCTCTCATCTGATGAAGGACCGTGTGGCCAACGGCAACAAGTCCTAAAGGGACCAATTATACATGAGCAAATCCCCAGACGCGTTTCGCACCATTTCAGAAGTTTCTGAATGGCTTGATACGCCCACCTATGTCCTGCGGTTCTGGGAGAGCCGCTTTCCGCAGATCAAACCGGTAAAACGGGCTGGCGGGCGGCGGTATTATCGCCCCGAAGACATGATGCTGCTGGGGGGAATCAAAAAACTACTGCATTTTGAAGAGCTGACCATCAAGGCGGCAAAATCCTTGTTGAAAGACAAAGGCGTCAAATATGTAATGGATCTGTCGCCCGATCTGAACACCCCCGTGGTAACACCGCCCTCTGCAGCGGATGCGGCAGATAAAGCGGATATTGCCAAAATGGTTCAGGCCGCCCCCGCTGAAAAACCGAAACCCAAAGTCGAAGTGCGGGTGGTAAAGCGGGTAAAACAGGCCGAAGAAGACCCCATCGCAGCTGAAGAAACTGCACCTTCCCCCGAGGAGACGCTGGTGAATAAAGCAGATGAAACCGCAGAAAAAACCAAGGCAGAAGCAACCGACGAACCGGCTGTGAAAGCCGATGAACCTGCCGTAGAACCGGAACAAGAAGCGCAAAGCGAAGCAGCCCAACCGGCTGACGACCAGCCTGAGCCCGAAGCCGGGGAACAGGCCGCAGATGCGCCCCCTGCTCTGGACCCTGCAGCACTTGCCAAAGCCGAAGAGGCCGACCGCCAGGCCGCAGCACAAGAATCCGCCGAAGCCAAAGCCGCTGCGGATGAAGAGGCCAACGGCTGGGCAGGTCTGGTGCCTGATATGGTGATGAATGCACCCTATCGAATCGGTGTCGCCAGTGATTATGACGCGGAAACGCTCAGCGAGATCGAGATGCTCTATTACAGCCTGCGCATGGCGCGCAATGGAATGCGCCGCTCTATCGCCCAACAGGAAAAACGGGCCAGCTAAAGCGTTCAAAGGGTGCAGTTCTGACTTGCAGAGCCGCCGCCAAACCCTTACATGAACGCCAGAGTGTCGGGCTATAGCGCAGCTTGGTAGCGCGTTCGTCTGGGGGACGAGAGGTCGCAGGTTCGAATCCTGCTAGCCCGACCATTAAAACCCCAAAAATCCGGAACATGTTGCCACTCGCAGGGGCTTGCCGCCCCTGACCCCGCGGATATTTCTCCAAAAAGAGCGGGTGGGCAGATCATTCTCCTCCAAGCGGCTCTTTTTGGGTCAAATATCCAAATCCCGACACCCCCAAGCCCCCAGTCATGGCATTTTCTAGGTGCGGTTGGGCGTAAAATGCGGCATAAGCCCGTGAAACTTTGGGATAAGAGGCCGTTATGACAACACAGGGCGTAGTTTCCAGCCAGGGCATCACACAGATGCTGGCACGTGGCGAAATTCAAACCGAACTTGCGCCGGTTGTCGGGCAAATCCAGCCCGCCTCGCTTGACTTGCGACTGGGGACCAAAGCATGGCGGGTGCGGGCTTCTTTCCTGTCTGGTGCGGATGGTACGGTGGCGGAACGGCTCGACCATTTCAAAATGCATGAAATCGACCTGCGAAATGGCGCGGTTCTGGAAAAGGGCTGTGTGTATGTGGTTCCGTTGATGGAATCCCTGAACCTGCCGCAAAATATCAACGCCGTTGCCAACGCCAAAAGCTCCACCGGACGGCTGGATCTGTTCACACGCTGCATCACCGATCGCGGGATTGAATTTGACCGGATCGAGCGCGGCTATACAGGCCCCCTGTATGCGGAAATCAGCCCGCGCAGTTTTTCTGTATTGGTGCGCCCGGGCATGCGGCTGAACCAGATCAGGTTTCGCCAAGGCAAATCGGTTCTGTCCGACGACGCGCTGGCCTCTTTGCACGAAGAAATCGGACTGGTGGACGGTATTGCGCAGATTGACGGCGGATTGGGGTTCTCGGTCGATCTGCACGGGGATGACAGCGGGCTGGTGGGCTACCGCGCCAAGCCGCATACGGGGCTGATCGACCTTGATCTGATCAACCACTATGACCCTGCCGAATTCTGGGAACCTGTGTCTACCAAAACAGGTGGCATTATTCTGGACCCTGGCGCGTTTTACATTCTGGTCAGCCGCGAGGCCGTCCATATCCCGCCGAATTGCGCCGCCGAAATGGCACCTTATCTTGCTATGGTAGGTGAATTCCGCGTGCATTATGCAGGGTTCTTTGACCCCGGCTTTGGCCATTCCGCAGCCGGCGGTACAGGATCACGGGGCGTGCTGGAAGTGCGCTGCCACGAGGCCCCTTTCGCACTGGAACACGGACAAAGCGTGGGGCGGCTGGTCTATGAACACATGTCCGAGGTGCCGGATGTTCTGTATGGCGCGGACCTGAAATCGAATTATCAGGGACAGGGATTGAAGCTGTCCAAACATTTCCGCATGTAATCCTAAACCCCGAGGATACCGCGTACAATTGCGCGATGGATCGGGGAAATGCGGCTTGCCAGACTGATCCCTGCCAGCAAGCTGCGGCGCAACAACGGGTTTTGCGCGGTGGCAATCCGCCGACCCCGTTCGCTCAGTTTTAAGACGGCTTTGCCCTCTGCGTGGCGGGCGGCGTGATAGCCGTCCAGCCTGCCTGACACAAAGCGCCCCGCCAGATCAGCCGCATCCGCAATGCCCAGATTCATCCCGCGCCCGCCCACTGGCGAATGACAATGGGCCGCATCCCCTGCCAGAAACACCCTACCCTGCTGGTAACGGGTGACCTGACGCACGGAAATGGTAAACCTCGCCTCCCGGTGAATTGTGGTGACGGTCATGGGGACAGGCAGTGCGGCAATGGCATCGGCTTGATTGGCAATCACGCGAAAGCGGTTAGCCGACAAAGGGACGACGATAGCGACCTTACCCTGCGCCAGTAAGAAGCCCTGAAAGCAGTTTGGATCGGGCCAGTCCCGCGCATCCACATCAGCGATGGACCAGTCTTCGGGCAGGTCAAACCCGTTGAACGGAATACCAAGGCTGCTGCGCACCGCCGAACGGGTGCCGTCGCAGCCGATGACATAGTCATAATGTTGCGGCTGATCGTTGATGCTGGCGGTCACGGCCGCGTCTGTTTGGGTAATACGGGTCAGTTTTCGGCCGAATTGGACGGTGCCACCAAATTGCTGAAACCTGTCGCGCAAGAGAGATTCGGTCTGATCCTGCGCCAGTGCAAACAGACGGTGGGACTGGTCGGGAAGATTATCAAGGCGCAGATCGACTGCGGGGTTGGCCTGGGCGTGGAAAATAACCCGTTCCACCGCAATTGCCTGTTCCAGAATCCGGTCAGCAACCCCCGAGGCTTCAAATATCCCAATGGATTTCGGCAACAGCCCCACGGCGCGGGACAGATTGGACGGGGTTGCAGATTTTTCGATCACATCCGCAAGGATGCCATGGCGTGCCAGTTCCACCGCAGTGGTTAGTCCCGTGGGGCCAGCCCCCACAATTAGAATACGTGGTACAGCTTGGGGCAGACCGCGGGACATCACATGCGATCGACGGGATCGTTACGGCGTTTTTGCTTTTCTGCCTGTTTACGGGCTAGTTTCTTCTGGCGTTTGAATTCCAGAAACTCGGCCTCTTCCTCGGGTGACATCTGGGCGCGGCTGGGGGGCGGCACGGCGCGGCTTCTGCCTTTGCCCATGCCACGTGTCATGCCGATACCCTTGCTGATGCCCGCATTGATACCGCGCCGCATGATCAGGCGAATGATCATATTGATGATCTGGTTCATATTCATGTCTTGGCTCCTGCCAGCTTTCAGCTTTGCACTGCAATATAGTCTGAACGTAAAGGAATTCCAAATGCCGCAGCGCAGGGCCTGTACGGATTATTCGAACATATCGTCCTGATTGTCCGCCCCGCTGTCGTCTTCGTTTTGTATCGGCGCTGCTCCGGGTGGTGGGCGGTTGTCCAGCAGGCCCGCATCACGCAGTTCCTTGACGCCGGGCAGATCGCGCGCATTTTCAAGACCAAAGTGATCCAGAAAGCTTTGTGTCACAATAAAGGTCACCGGCCGCCCCGGCGTCATACGACGACGCCCCAGCTTGATCCAGTCCAGTTCCATCAGCATATCAATGGTGCCAGAGGACACGGAAACGCCGCGGATTTCTTCAATTTCGGCACGGGTGACAGGCTGGTGGTAGGCAATGATGGCCAGCGTTTCAATCGCTGCACGGCTCAGTTTTCGGATCTCGATCTGCTCTTTTTGCATCAGAAAGCCGAGGTCGGGCGCGGTGCGAAAAGCCCAGCCTTCGCCGACACGGACCAGATTGATGCCGCGCCCTTCATAGCGTTTGCGCAGATGCACCATGGCTTCGGCCACATCTGATCCGTGGGGCAAGCGGTTTTCGATCTGCAGCTTGCTTTGGGGATCGCTGGTGGCAAACAGGATAGCCTCGATCATGCGCTCCTGTTCGGCCATTGGCGGCGCTTCGAACAGGCTTTCGGTGATATTGGCGGGTTGTTCAGGCTTTGTATCCGTCACCGGTCCACCTCCCGTTTGCGCAGCTGGATCGGGGCGAATGTTTCGGACTGGCGGATTTCCAGCACACCTGCCTTGACCAGTTCCAGCGAAGCCGCAAAGGTCGCAGCGGTGGCCGAGCGGCGTTTTTTACCGTCAGCAGTCCAGCCGTCAGGCAGGAATTGTGACAGGTCAGCCCAGTCAATGGCGTGCCCCATCAGGGATTTCATCCGCTCAAGCGCCTGTTCCATAGTCAGCACGCGGTCCCGTTCAGAAAAATGCAGCGGCGCGAAACTGTCTTTGGTTTTCAACCGCGCATAGGCCTGCATCAGGTCCAGAACCGTGGCTTTATACACGACCTTTTTCTTCACGCTGACATCTTGGGAAATACCACGGGCAAAGAAATCACGGCCCAACTGATCCCGCGCCATAAGACGCGCAGCAGAGCGGCGCATGGCCTCCAGACGTTCCAGCTGGAATGCCAGATGGGCGGCCAGTTCCTCGCCTGACGGGCCTTCTTCTTCGGGGTCGGCGGGCAGCAGCAGGCGGGATTTCAGGAACGCCAGCCAAGCCGCCATCACCAGATAATCCGCCGCCAGTTCGATCCGCAGCTTTTTAGCTTCGTCCACAAATTTCAGATATTGCTCTGCCAACGCCAGCACGGAAATCTTGCGCAGGTCCACTTTTTGTGTGCGCGCAAGGGTCAGCAACAAGTCCAGCGGGCCTTCATACCCGTCCACGTCGATCAGCAGCGCTTCAGAGGCGATCCGTGCTTCGGTGGTTTCAAATTCGTCAGTCTGTTGACCTTGAGGCGGGATCTGTTCAGACATGGGCAGCGTCTTTCATTAGCAATTCAAGCGCGTCCTCGGCCTGAGCGAAATCAAACGGTTCGGGGGGCTGGCGCAGGTTCAAAGCAGTCTCTGCGCGGGACGCCGCCGCAGCGGTCAGGTTTGGCACCTCGGTCAGGATCGGGTCCATTTCAGCCCGCTCTCCGTTGCAATGCAATACCATATCACAGCCCGCAGACAGGGCCGCCGCAGCCCGTTCGGCAAAGCTGCCGGACAGGGCCTTCATCGACAGATCATCGGTCATCAGCAAACCGCCAAAGCCGATATCATTGCGGATCAGATCAATCACCGCAGGCGACAGGGTGGCGCAGTTTTCAGGGTCGATTGCGGAATAGATAATATGCGCGGTCATCGCCATAGGCAGGTCGGACAAGCGCGAAAACGGTACAAAGTCAGAGCCTTGCAAGTCCGCCAAAGGGGTGTCCAGATGCGGCAGGTCATGGTGGCTGTCCAAAGATGCACGCCCATGGCCCGGAATATGTTTGATGATCGGCAGCACGCCGCCTGCAAGCTGGCCCTCGGCCAGGGCGCGCCCGTTGGCGGCTACGGTTTCAGGGTCAAAACCGTAGCAGCGGTTCAAAATGATCGCGTGGCTGTCTTTGGTCGCCACATCCAGCATCGGGGCGCAGTTCACATCCACGCCCACCGCTTTCAATTCCGCCGCAATCATCCGCCCGCGCAGGTGCATGGCCTGCGCTGCATTGCCCCCTGCTGTCGTGCAGAAATCCAGCGCCGTATCCCATTCCCGCCAATGGGGCGGGCGAAAACGGGCAACCCGCCCGCCTTCCTGATCAATCAGGATCGGTGCATCACGGCCCACGGATTCGCGTAGTTCGCTGGTCAGGGCACGGACTTGATCGGGGGTTTCGATATTGCGGGCAAAGATGATGAAGCCCCAAGGATCGGCATCCCTGAAAAAGGCGGATTCATCCGGAGAAAGGCGCGGGCCGAGGCATCCGAATATGCACGCCCGCGCCGCCATTAGCGAGAGGTCACAGGGATACAGGGCGTGCCAACCGCCAGCAAAGCCGAACACAGCGCACGGGATTCATCAAGCGAGTCAAACCCGGCAGCCCGCAGGCGATAGAACTGCCGCCCGCCAGATTTCGCCGCGATCACCAGACGTTTTTTATCGTCCAGCAGGTGGTTGTGTTTCGCCAGCAGTTTCACCCATTCCGACTTTGCCAGATCCGCGCTGTCATACGCGCCAAGCTGGATCAAACGGGTGCCCGCAGGAACGCTGTCCACCGATTCAAAATCCGGTTCCGCATCAGGCTGTGCGGCTGTGGGTTGCACACTGGTAATTTCAGTAGACAGATCATTGGGGCGGTTTTGCGGGCGCTTTGATGCACTGGGGGAATATTCCGTGCCCGTGATATTGCTGCGCGGAATGGTGTCCGGATCAACGTTTGCCAGCGCCTGTTGGGCCAGTTTCTCAGCCACTTCATCCGCGATTTCCAGCGCGTCCAGGTCTTCTTCGGTGTTGATCGCAGTGTCTTCTTCGGGCGCAGGGGCGATTTCCTCGACCTCGACACTCATGTCTTCATCCGCCATTGCGGAAACCTGTGTGGATTTATCGGCCATGCTGGTGGGCTGGTCATCCGCTGCAAGCTGTGCTGGCGCAGGGGCCAGAACAACCGAGTCTGACGGGGCTGCAACGCCACCTTCGGATTGTACGGAATTCACCGCCAACCCCTGATGCGAGGCCTGCGAGCCACCTGGATCATCCGGAGCCACACGGGACGGTCCAACCATGGCGCGGATAATCGGCACATCATGGGGGTCGCGGGTGCCAAGACTGACGGTCCAATACACAAAACCAGCGATCACAGCCACAGAAAGGCTGGCAATCCCCCAGTTGATTGCGGTTTTCACAACGCCCAAACCGCCGCCTGCTGCGCCAGCTTTGGATTTAGACTCCGTCTTTTTATCGGACATCAGGTTCGCCTCTTTACTCGCACACAATATATCGTGTGTCTGACTGCTCCAACCCCAAAATAAGCGGTTAATCCGCCTTTTATCTGCATTCCGAGGTTTTTGTGTAACAACTTTCAAACCAAATAGGTCTGATGCCTGCTGTTTTTGGTGTTTTTGGTTCCGCGGAACGCCCGAATTACATTTCTGTCATCGGGGTTACGCCCAGAATACCAAGACCGGCGGATAAAACAACCGAAACGGCGCGGATCAGCGCAATTTTAGACAGGGACAGATCGGGGTTATCCGCCTGCCAAAAGCGCAATTGCGGTTCGGCTTTGCCCAGATTGTGCAGGGAATGGTATTCCGCCGCCAGTTCATAAAGGTAGAACGAAACCCGGTGTGGTTCATTGTGTTTTGCAGCCAGCTCCAGCAAACGGGGCCATTCCGCCAGTTTCCGCGCCAGTGCCAGTTCCGCCGGATGGGCATTCGCAGTCAAATCAGCCGTCAAAAGCGCGCTATCGGGGGTTTCAAACCCTGCCTCGGCCGCCTTGCGCATCACTGATGAAATCCGCGCATTGGCATATTGCACATAGAACACAGGGTTCTCTTTGGACTGTTCGAGAACCTTGTCGAAATCAAAGTCCAACGGCGCATCCTGTTTGCGGGTCAGCATGTGGAAGCGGGTCACATCGGGGCCGACCTGTTCAACCACATCACGCAGGGTGATAAACGTCCCTGCCCGTTTGGACATTTTGAACGGCTCGCCGTTCTTGAACAGTTTCACCAGTTGGGTCAGTTTGATATCAACCGTAACCTTGCCGTCAGACAGGGCAGAAACCGCCGCCTTCATCCGCTTCACATAGCCACCATGATCCGCGCCGAAAATGTCGATCAGCGCGTCAAAGCCACGGGAAATCTTGTCATAGTGATAGGCAATATCCGGTGCGAAATAGGTCCACGCCCCGTCCGATTTCATCACAGGGCGATCCACATCGTCCCCGTGCGCGGTGGATTTGAACAGGGTCTGTTCACGCGGCTCCCAATCGTCGGGCAATTTGCCTTTTGGTGGCTCCAGCACGCCTTCATAGATCAGACCCTTGTCTTTCAACGAATTGATCGCAGCCTCGATCCGCCCTGTGCCGTACAGGGATTTTTCAGAGTAAAACACATCCATTTCGATGTTCAGGGATTTCAGATCGGCGCGGATCATATCCATCATCGCCGCTGTGCCGAATTCGCGCAGATCTTCCAGCCATTCGGATTCAGGCTTGTCCACCAGACTGTCGCCGTATTTTTCCTTCAGCGCCTGCCCCACGGGGATCAGATAATCGCCCGGATAAGTGCCATCTTCAAAGGCGACTTCCTGACCATTGGCCTCAAGATAGCGCAGGTAAGCCGAACGGGCGAGAACATCCACCTGTGCCCCGCCGTCGTTGATGTAATATTCGCGGGTGACGTCAAAGCCTGCAAAATCCAGCAGACTGGCCAGCGCATCGCCAAACACAGCGCCCCGTGTGTGGCCCACATGCAGCGGACCTGTGGGATTTGCAGAAACATATTCCACATTCACCTTTTTGCCCTGCCCCATGTCAGAGCGACCAAAATCAACCCCGCCCTGAATCGCCAGCGGAACAATCGCCGTCCAGCAGGCAGGGTCCAGCGTCATGTTCAAGAACCCCGGTCCTGCGACATCCGCTGCGGTGATCCGGTCATCCGCCAACAGTTTGGCAGCCAGTGCTTCGGCAATGTCACGCGGTTTGGATTTGGCGGGTTTCGCCAGCACCATAGCCGCATTGGTTGCCATATCCCCGTGCAGCGCATCGCGGGGCGGTTCCACCGCAACATTGGTGAAATCCAGATCAGCCGGAAGCACGCCTTCGGATTGAAGGGCATTCAAGCTGTCGAGCACAAGTATTCTGATATCGGCAAATAGGTTCATAGCGCTTTCCTAGTAGATAAAACGCGGTTTAGCAGTTTGGCGTGTCGGGTCAACTCACCCGGCCTCGCCTTTATGCAATTTCAGCGCAAAACGATCGGTCATTCCAGATACATAATCCGCCACCAGACGGGCGCGGGCGAAATCATCGCTGTAGGGTGTCCAGCCTTCAGGCAGCAGTTCGGGCCTGTCCATAAAGCGGTGAAACAGATCGCGCAGCACGCCGGTCATTTCCTCGCGGACCGACAACACATCGGGGTGGCGGTACATATTTGCATAAAGAAACTGGCGAATGGCGTTCAGGCCCGACAGCAGATCATCCGAAAAGGCAATAACCGGATGGCCAAGCGCGCGAATATCCTGCGCGCTTTCAGCCCCTGATTTATCCAGCCAGATTTTGCTTTCGGTCAACACATCTTCAACCATCAGACCAAACACACGGCGCAAGGCTTCGTGGCGGCGGCGGTCGGGGTCCAGATTGGGGTATTTCCGGTCCACTTCGGCAAAACAGGGTTTGACCAGCGGCAGGTGTAAAATATCGTCAACGTCAAACAGGCCCGCCCGCAGACCATCATCCAGATCGTGATTGTTATAGGCGATATCATCCGACAGCGCGGCGACCTGCGCTTCGGCACTGGCGTGGGTATAGAGTTCCAGATCGTGTTTCGCATTATATTCCGCCAGCGCAAAGGGGATGTCACCCGATACAGGACCGTTGTGCTTGGCAATGCCTTCCAGACATTCCCAAGTCAGGTTCAACCCGTCGAATTCCGCATAATGCCGTTCCAAATCTGTAACGATTTTAATGGCTTGCGCGTTGTGATCAAAGCCGCCGAAAGGTGCCATACATTCGTCAAGCGCGTCCTCCCCCGCGTGACCGAACGGCGTATGACCCAGATCATGGGCCAGTGCCACAGCCTCGGTCAGTTCCACATTCAACCCCAACGCACCGGAAATCGTACGCGCCACCTGCCCCACTTCGATAGAATGGGTCAGCCGTGTGCGATTGTGATCGCCTTCATGTTCGACAAAAACCTGCGTTTTGTGTTTCAGCCGCCGAAATGCGGTAGAATGAATGATCCGGTCCCGATCCCGCTGAAAGGCAGACCGATGGGCCGAGTGCCCCTCATCCACAAGACGGCCACGGCTAAGCGCCGGATTACTGGCGTATTTCGCTAACATTTATGTATTGCCCCGATATTACCTTGTGTCTTGTCCTTGATGCTACGTTGTTCGCAGCCTATGTTTAAGGAAACCTTACACGATTGATGTGGACGTTAACAGATGGACTTGTCCCTACCCCCCAAAGTAACCGACCGCGCTTTTGACCGGCTGGCTGAAATCAACGATGGCGCCACTGCAACCCAGTGTCTGCGCATCGCTGTTGAAGGCGGCGGCTGTTCCGGCTTTCAATATGAAATCAAGCTGGAAGACACCGCAGCCGAGGATGATCTGGTGCTGGAAAAGAACGGCCAGAAGGTGCTGGTCGACAGTGTGTCTCTGCCGTTTCTGACCAATGCCGTGATTGATTTTTCCCAGGAACTGATCGGCGCGCGGTTTGTGATCGAAAACCCCAACGCCAGCAGTTCTTGTGGCTGTGGCACGTCATTCAGCATGTAAACAAACCCTGCCCGTGCGCATCACGGGCAGCGGTTGACCGTCGATTGCCCTTGTCCTTGACGCCGATTGCCGCGATATTTGTGCGGCAACGTAAGGACCAGACCCCATGAAAATCGCCAGCTTCAACATCAACGGGATCAAAGCACGCTTGCCCGCCCTTTTGCAGTGGCTGGAAGAAACAAAACCCGACGTGGCCCTGTTGCAGGAAATCAAATCGGTGGATGAGAACTTCCCCCGTGAACCGATCGAGGACTTGGGCTACACCGTTGAAACCCATGGCCAAAAATCCTTTAACGGGGTGGCGATCCTGTCCAGACTGCCGCTTGAAGACATCACGCGCGGCTTGCCTGGTGACGACACGGACGAACAGGCCCGCTGGATTGAAGCCACCGTGATCGGCGACAAAACCGCCGTGCGGGTCTGCGGATTATACCTGCCCAACGGCAACCCAGCGCCGGGGCCGAAATATGACTATAAACTGGGCTGGATGGACCGCTTGCACGCCCGTGCACAGGACTTGATGGCAGGCGAAGAACCTGCACTGATGGCGGGCGATTATAACGTGATCCCCCAACCCGAAGATTGCTGGGACGTAAAGCCCTGGCTGGATGACGCATTGTTCCTGCCCCAATCCCGCGCAGCCTTTGAACGGGTGAAAAACCTTGGCTTCACCGAGGCCTTTCGCGCCCGCAATCAGGCCCCGATGAATTATACTTTCTGGGATTATCAGGCGGGATCATGGAACAAGAACCACGGCATCCGCATTGACCACTTCCTGTTGACCCCCCAATGCGCCGACCTGCTGACAGACTGCCAGATCGACCGCGACACCCGCGGACGGGAAAAGCCCAGCGACCACGTGCCGATCTGGGTAGAACTGGACGCCTAAGGAAGGGTTCACAGCCGCTTGGGCAAAGCATTGCCGCGCATTACATCCGTTCAGGACGCCAATACATCACTGACAACGCCAGCCCTCTCATACAAGCGCTGCCCGTGTTGAAAAGCACCCAGCCTATCCGATTGGTGACACTGTAACCTCGGGCCGCTCCCCCCCCAGTTTGGCAAAGGCCATCTGGCGGCAGGAAAACACGATGACT
The DNA here is from genome assembly GCA_034670045.1 of Amylibacter sp. Classification (GTDB taxonomy): domain Bacteria; phylum Pseudomonadota; class Alphaproteobacteria; order Rhodobacterales; family Rhodobacteraceae; genus Amylibacter. The sequence goes on from JAXMOF010000044.1 coordinate 24,754, forward strand.
TGCTGGTCGGTGGCAACGCGGTGCAGGGCCGTAAACATTTTCACGATGCGATCATCGTCGGAATAGACCAGCGCATCGTCCAGAATGATCGGCATGGCGTGGCCCTGACTGGCAAAAAGCCGGGCAAAGGCCAGCCGTGTCAGGATTGCGATTTGCTCCTGCGTACCGCCGCTTAACTCCTCAAGGTCTTCTTGCTGACCGCTGCGGGCCAACCCGTCCGGCAACAGGCGTTCGGGGTTGAAGTTCAGCGCGGCATCTTCGTGCAGGATGGACAGCAAAGGCTGTAATTCCCTTTGAACCGGCTCGAAATAGACCTCGCGGGCTTGGGTGCGGCGGCCTTCAAGTTCTTGCACCAGCAGGTTCAGCGCTGCCACCTCGCGGCTGTAACGGCCTGCGCGGGCGCGGGCCATATCCAACTGACCACGGGTTTCGGCCAAAGCCTCTTCGACACCGTCTTCGGCACGGGCGCGGATTATCGCATTGGTTTCGATCAACTGGCTTTGCAAGGTAGAAATACGCTTATCCGCATGTTTTACAACGGTTTCAGCACGGTTCAAATCCGCCTTTGTTGTGTTCAGATCAGGTGCATTTGCAGTCAGCTTTTCCAAAACCGCTGTTGCGTCCTTCAAAGCGGTTTCACTCAGACTGACCTGACGGGCTGCCGCATCACGACGGGGTGAAAAGGTTTCAGCATCCCCGTAGGCCCCTTTGGCCTGCGCCAGCGCGGATTCTGCCGTAGCCAGTTCCGCACGGGTCTTCGCAAAGTCTTCGCGGATACGGCCCAAGGTATCACGGCACTGGTCATAACTGGCACGCGCCTGCCCCGCAGCAACCTCCACAGTGTCCAGCGCTGCGGTCAATTCCGCCAGATTAACCGGCTCTGCTGACGCCGTTGCATCTTCGTCACCTGCCGTGGCACGGGCTTGCGCAAGCGCGCCGCGCAACACGTCGAGCCCTTCTGGCACAACCGTATCAATCACCCCTTTTGCCAGACCAACCTGTTGTTCCGCCGCGCGCCGTGCTGCCAGCGCCTGATGCGCCGCTTCCATCGTGTCAACTTGCGCAGCGGCGAGGTCAGCAGTCAGTGCCGCCTGCGCCTTTTCCAGCGCTTTACGTCCCGAATCCTCATCGCCGCGGGCACCTGGATCAACTGTCAGACGGCCTATGCCGGGCAGGGAAAAAGACTGCTTGGAATACAGTGGCATCGGGGTGTTTTCCGCAAGCTCCCCCCCCTGCACCGATATACGCGTTGCCCCGTCATAGCTTACCGAAAGGGTAACATTTTGTGCATCCGCAGCAGCTTTGGCCTGTTGCAACTGTGCATGGCTGCGGGTGATTTTATCCAGCAAATCCTGCGTGATGGCCATGCCTGCCAAGCGGGCCTGTGCCTCTTCCAGTGTTGCGCGGTGCTTTTCTGCCTTTTCAAGCCGCTGGGCCAAAGTAGCCACCTGTTCACGGGCCGTACGCCCCAGTTCTGCAAGCTGTGCCGCGTCTCGTTTGGCGCGCAGCTCCTGAAAAGATTTTGTTGCAGCCGACAAATCCGACTGTGCCGCCTGTTCTGCGGCCTTTGCAGCGGCGACTTTCGCGTCCTGTTCCTGAATCTGGCTGCGCAATTTACTCTCGGCTTTCGTGGCTGACTTCAAAGCCTCCGCCGCATTCAGCAAGCGGTTCAAGTCACTGATTGCGCTGTCATAATGCATAGACTTAAGTTCGACATCCTGCTTGGCTGTCTTGCATTTACCGTCATAGGCCAAGGCCTTGTCATGGGTTTCGCGGGCCTGCGCCAAAGCCGCCAGCCGCTCCTCTTTGGCTGTAGCCTGCCCCCAGTTTTCCAGCTCTGCTTCGGTGGCTTTACGATCGTTCAGCGCTTTGGACAGTTCCTTGCATTTCCCGTCCAGATCGGATTCGCGGGCTTCCAGAAGCGCGATTTCTTTTTGTTCTGCGTCCCAAGGACCATGGGCCTTGGGTTTGCCGCTGGCTGTGGCCAGTTTCGCCAGTTCTTCGCGGCAGCGGGCCAAGACGCGGTCCATCCGCCGCCCGCCTGTCACTTTATCGATTTCACCAGCCACCGAAGACAGCAAATCCCGCCGTGCGCCCAGCAGTTTTTCCTTTTCCGTCTTATCCGCACCCGCAGTGCCCGCAGGTTCCAGCGCGGTGGTGCCCTGACGTACCCACAACAGGCCCGCCGGACCTTCAAGACCACGATCCATCAGCGCGGCGATCCATTTTTCCGCCTCGTCATCCTGCGCAATCAACGTTCCGTTGTCCGCACGGCTGACCGTGGCGCGTTTTTGGGCGAGAAAGGATTTCTCAACCACAAAACGCCCGCTTTCGGTTTCCAGTTCAGCCTGCACCCGTACTGCCCCGCCGGATCGGGGTTGTAGGGATTTCACCTCTTTCCCAGCCGTGCTGTATTTCACAAAAAACAAGGCGTGGAGCGCATCAAAAAAGGTGGATTTACCGAATTCGTTGGCCTCGGATATGACGGTGACGCCATCGCCGATGCCGCTGATCTTGGCGATCTGTCCGCCGAATTTCCGCACATTGGTCAGGGTCAGAGAGCGAATTTTCATGAGGATTCCGCCGCAAAGGAAAACAGCATGGAAAGTGCGTTTTCTGCAATTTCCTGATCTTCGGCCGACAGCACCGGATCCTGCGATCGTTCCGCCAAACTTTGCCCCGCAGAGCGCAAGGCCCCTGCTGTATCAATCGCGTCCAAATCTGCTGTGTCATGGGTCATACGCAAATGGGACAGGTCCTGTTCCAGTGACAGAAAATCTGGCTCGATCCGCGCTATCGCCTGTTGCAATCCGGTCTTGTCTTGCAAGCCGATGCGCCCTGTTGCGGTGATTTTTGCAATGGTGTCACGGCGTTTGTTCACGTCCGGCAGATTCTGATTAAGCTGTCCAACGCAGTCATCTTCGGGCATCAGATCCAGGTTCAGGCCAAGCCAGTCAATCACCCCCGTTGCGGGTGTTGTCACCACGGGCTGTGCCCTTGGACCGTTCAGGATCACCAAATTCGCACTGGCCTGCTTTTGGTGTTTAAAGCTGTCCCGTTCAGGACTGCCTGAAAACCAGGTCCGTTTGCCCACCTCGATCTGCCCGTGCCAATCGCCCAGCGCCAGATAATCAAGCCCCGAACGTTCGGCCCGATCAGGCGGAATGATTGCAGCGCCGCCATCCTCTGACAGGGTGGCCTCGCCGCCGGAGAAATCGGTGATGCCACCGTGCCCCAGCCCGATGCGCAAGGCACCTTCGGGGGTGGGCTGAGCCATTTCCTCGGTCAGATCCCGCCCCGGATTGCGGGCGGTACAGGGGGCTGGCAGCACAAAAACGCCCCTGCTGATCTGCAGCGGCTCAGGGGTCAGCGCCAGTGTCACATTGTTGGGTTTGTCCTGCATTATGGTACGCCACAGCTCGCTCGCCGCAAGGGAATCATGGTTGCCGGGCATGATCACCCACTGCAAGTCATTCGCCTGCGCGATTTCGTTCAGCGCCTGTCGCACCACAGTGGGCGCAGGGGTTTCCGCATCAAACGTATCACCCGCCAGTAAAACAGCCGAAGCCCCGCCTTTGCGCGCAGCCTGTGCAAGGCGGCCGATCACATCGTGGCGGGCCTGTTTCAGGCGACCACGCACATCTTCGGGAAACCGTCCGAAGGGTTTGCCAAGGTGCAGGTCCGAGGAGTGTAAAAAGCGGATCATAAGGCGGCTCGCGACGGGAAATTTGCCAAGGCGGGGCTGGTTGAAACGGGATTGCGACGGGCCATGTGGTCTACTCCGAACCTGTGAACTACGTGAAGTAATACAACCTTGTCCCCTGCGGGCAACCCATCGCGCAGTGCATCTGGAATTCCAGCTTTATTTCCAGCCACAAATAGTGCCAGTATCCCCCCAACCGACCCACCAGAATAAAGGTATCCCCATGTCAGGCTCTGCAAGACTTTCCGGCAAAACCGCGTTGATCACCGCCGCAGGCCAAGGCATCGGTCGCGCCAGTGCGCTGGCCATGGCGGCAGAGGGGGCAAAAGTTTTTGCCACCGACATCAACGATGACGCCCTGTCCAGCCTGACCGATCCCAATATCGAGACCTTTCATTTCGACGTGCTGAACCAGGCCGAGGTCGAAGCCGCCATCACCCGAACCAACCCTGACATCCTGTTCAACTGCGCAGGCTTTGTGCATCACGGCTCGATCCTAGATTGTACGGACGCGGATTGGGATTTCGCCTTTAACCTGAACGTGCGCGCCATGTTTTCCACCATGAAAGCCGCCTTGCCGGGCATGCTGGAACGGGGCGGCGGATCTATCATCAACATGTCCTCGGCTGTGTCATCGGTCATCGCTGCCCCCAACAGATTCGCCTACGGGGCATCAAAGGCCGCAGTGATCGGCATGACCAAATCCGTGGCTAAAGACTATGTCACCACCGGCATTCGCTGCAATTGCATTTGCCCCGGCACCGTGGAAAGCCCCAGCTGGCATGACCGCGTCACCGCACTGGGCAAGGAACTGGGCAGCTATGACGCCGCGCTCGAACAATTCGTATCGCGCCAGCCTATGGGCCGTGTCGCAACGGCCCAAGAAATTGCAGCCCTTGTGGTTTACCTCGCAGGGGACGAAAGTGCCTTCACAACGGGACAGGCCCATATCATTGACGGCGGTTGGGCCGGATAATCACGACACCTATACAAGAAATAAGGAACACCCCAATGAAACTCCTTCGCTATGGCCCAGCGGGCGCCGAGAAACCGGGAATGATCGACGCAGAGGGCGTTTTGCGCGATCTTTCAGGCCAGATCGACGATCTGAACGGCGCGAACCTGTCTGATGCCTCACTGGCCAAACTGGCCGCCCTTGACCCTGCCAGCCTGCCCGCTGTGGACGGCACCCCGCGTATCGGCCCTTGCCTGGGCAATATCGGCAAATTCATGTGCATCGGGCTGAATTATTCCGATCACGCCGCCGAAACCGGTGCCACCCTGCCCGAACATCCGATCCTCTTCATGAAGGCCAACTCTGCCATTGTCGGCCCCAATGACACGGTGGTGATGCCCCGCGGTTCAAAAATGACCGACTGGGAAGTGGAACTGGGCGTGGTCATCGGCAAAACCGCCAAATACGTCAGCAAGGAAAACGCGCTGGATCATGTAGCGGGCTATTGCGTTGTCAATGATGTGTCCGAGCGGCATTTCCAGAAACACCTGTCCGGCAACTGGACCAAGGGCAAATCCTGCGACACTTTCGGCCCGACCGGTCCATGGCTGGTCACCCGCGATGAAATCCCCGACCCGCAAGCGCTGGATATGTCACTTGATGTGAACGGCCAGCGGATGCAGACAGGCAACACCAGCACAATGATCTTCAGCGTGGCGGAAATTATCGAACATCTGTCACATCTGTTCACCCTGCACCCAGGTGATGTGATCGCAACCGGCACCCCTCCGGGTGTAGGTCTTGGCATGAAACCACCAACCTTCCTGAAAGAAGGCGACGTGATGACAGTGCATATTAACGGGCTTGGGACACAAACCCAAAACGTCAAAGCCGACAGTTAAACCAACGCCCCGTCATCCCAAACGATGGCGGGGCACCAACACCCTCATATTCCATTTCCGTCAAATATCCCCGCACAAAGCGCAGTTTACGCCTGCCCGATCCCATCAGCTAAAGCCGCAACAACGGCCGCGACGCTTTGATCAATATCCACGGTCACAAATGCCTCCTCCGCGCCAAAAGGCTCTAGCGTGGCGAACTGGCTGTCCAACAGGCTGGTGGGCATGAAATGCCCCGCCCGCAGCGCCATGCGGCTTTCAATTACCGCGCGACTGCCCTGCAACAACAAGAACGTAACAGGACATCCCGCTTGCTGACGAATCCTGTCCCGATAGGATCTTTTCAAAGCAGAGCAGGCCATGATCACCGCTCCGTCCACCGCAGCGATCCGCTGCCCGATCCGGTCCAGCCAAGGCGCACGATCCGCGTCATTCAACGGCTGGCCGGACGACATTTTTGCGATATTGGCGGCGGGATGCAAATCATCCCCGTCCAGAAACCGCGCCCCCAGCTGTTTTGCCAGAAGCGCCCCGATCGTAGACTTTCCACAGCCCGTCACCCCCATGATGACGCATTTGCGCCCAGTCTGGGTTGGCTTTTCAGCTGTCACAACGTCAGGCTGCCCGCCGCCGCGCCGCACGGTCCTGCATAGCCAGACCAAACGCCTCGAACAAGGGACGTGACACGGTATCATTGGCCGCGTTGTATTCAGGGTGCCATTGCACAGCCAGCGCAAAACCGGGGGCGCCCTCGATGCGGATCGCCTCGGGCGTGCCGTCTGGCGCGAACCCCTCAACCACAACCCGCTCGCCTGCTTCCTTGATCCCCTGCCCGTGCAACGAATTGGTCAAAACCACATCCTTGCCAAAAACTCCCTCGAACACGCCACCTTTGGTCAGCGTGATGTCATGGCGCAGGGCGAATTTTTCCTCAATCGTGCCATCGGGGGGCATACGGTGGTTCATCCGGCCGGGCAGATCGCGAATTTCCGGATAAAGCGACCCGCCAAAGGCCACGTTGAATTCCTGAAAACCACGGCAAATCCCCAACACGGGAATAGCCCGCTCTACACAGGCGCGGATCAGTGGCAGGGCCAGACGATCCCGATCCCGATCAAAATCCCCATGGGCCGGTGTTGCCACCTCGCCGTATTCTTCGGGGTGGATGTTGGGGCGCGCGCCTGTGAACACAAATCCGTCGAACACATTACACAGGTCCTCGATTGCATTCAGGTCCGGCAAGGCAGGCACCACCAGCGCGGTTGCACCGCAAACTTCGGAAACGGCATACATGTTGTGCAGACCACAGGCCTGAACCGCATACTCGTCGTTGATCATATGAGCATTGCCACTAATGCCGACTACTGGACGCGCCATGAGACTCTCTTTTTCTTTAGTATTCCTGATGATTAGGCCAAAGCAGCCAAAAATTGCAAGCCCCAGGAGCAAAGTCCTTCTGCCGGACAGCCGAAATCGCGCTGGCGCCGCCCTGCCCTGCCTATCATTTCACCACCCGCCTGCTTCAATGTTCCCAAAATACTCAAACCTGTGCCCGCAGGATAAAATCACCCTTAAAAAACCGCGATCAAAAACGAAAAAAGCGCCCGAAGGCGCTTTCAAAAATCGCAAAACTGGATCGCAGGGTTAGGCCTCGGCCAGGAAGGTCGCCGCCTCGATCCCCGCAATGGCACAAAGCGCGTCGTTTTCCGAAGTATCCCCCGTCACACCAACAGCCCCCATAACCGTGCCCTTCTTGTCCAGAACCAGAACGCCCCCCGGCAATGGAATGAACCGACCGCCGTAAGCGCCGTTCAAGGCATTGGCGAAATAGGGCTGCTGTTCGGCCCGCTCCATCGCTTTGGAACTGGGCATGCCCAACATCACAGCCGCATTGGCCTTCCCGTCGGCAATCTGAAACCGCCCCGCGGCAGCTCCGTCCTGCCGTTCAAACGCCAGCACATTGCCGCCACTGTCCAGCACCACAACCGACAAAGGATTCAGTCCCAGCTCTTTGCCTTTGGCAAAAGCCGCACGGACGATTTTCCGACATTTCGCAAGGTTCAATCCAGCCATTTAAAGGGTTCCTTTCAGTTCCAAGCGCCGCGCGTGCAAGATCGGCTCGGTATAACCCGAGGGCTGCACGGTCCCGAGGAAAACCAAATCACAGGCTGCTTGAAAAGCCAAGCCGTTGAAGTCGGGGCCCATAGGGTCATAAGACGGATCATTGGCATTCTGTTCATCCACAACCAGCGCCATCTGGTGTATGATCTCCATCACACGATCCCGCGTAACCACGCCGTGATACAACCAGTTGGCAATATGCTGGCTGGAAATCCGACAGGTGGCGCGGTCTTCCATCAGGCCCACATTGTTGATGTCGGGCACTTTGGAACAGCCCACCCCCTGATCGACCCAGCGCACCACATAGCCCAGAATACCTTGGGCGTTGTTTTCCACTTCGCGGGTGATTTCCGCGTCAGACCAGTTCTGCCCCCGCGCTACAGGCATTTGCAGGATCGTATCAACCGAGGCCCGCGCCCCGCCTGCTGCGATCTCGGCCTGACGGGCCAGAACGTCTACCTTGTGATAGTGCATGGCGTGCAGCGTGGCGGCTGTGGGGCTAGGCACCCAAGCGCAATTCGCACCTGCTTGCGGATGACCGATTTTGGCCTTTAACATATCCGCCATCAAATCCGGCATGGCCCACATGCCCTTGCCGATCTGTGCTTTCCCTTGCAGACCGCAGGCCAGCCCCACATCCACGTTGTGGTCTTCATAAGCGCCGATCCAGGGTTCGCCCTTGATGTCGTCCTTGCGCAGGAATGGCCCCGCTTCCATAGATGTATGGATTTCATCCCCTGTACGATCCAGAAAGCCTGTGTTGATAAAGGCCACACGGTTTTGCGCTGCACGGATACATTCGCCAAGGTTCACCGTGGTGCGACGCTCTTCGTCCATAATACCCAGTTTAACTGTGTATTGCGGCAGGCCCAGCGCGGTTTCCACACGGGTGAAAATCTCATCAGCAAAGGCCACTTCTTCGGGACCGTGCATCTTGGGCTTCACCACATAGACGGACCCTTTGACCGAGTTGCCCCCCTCGCGCTGCAAATCATGCATGGCGCAAAGGGTGGTACACATGGCATCCATCAGACCTTCGCCGATTTCCAGACCGTCGCGGTCCAGAATGGCGGGGTTGGTCATCAGGTGGCCCACATTGCGCACCAGCATCAGGGCGCGACCTTTCAGGGTCAGCGCAGTGCCATCGGGCGCGGTATAGTCACGATCAGGGTTCAGCGCGCGGGTGAATGTCTTGCCCCCTTTTGTCACGCTTTCCGCCAGATCGCCTTTCATCAGGCCCAGCCAGTTGGAATAGGCCAGAACCTTGTCTTCGGCATCCACAGCAGCCACGGAATCTTCGCAATCCATGATGGATGACATGGCGGATTCCAGCAGGATATCCGCAACACCCGCCTTATCAACGCTGCCAATCTGATGGTCGCGATCAATGGTTAGCTCAGCATGCAACCCGTTGGTTTTCAACAGGATCGCGCTAGGGCTTTTCGCATCCCCGCGATAGCCTGCAAACTGCGCCGCATCCGCCAGTGCCACACCATCGGCCAGCACAGCGCCATCCACTACCGCATACCCTGCCACGTCCGCATGGGACCCTTTGGCCAGCGGAAAGGTTTCATCCAGATAGGCTTTGGCCCAGGCGATCACCTGCGCCCCGCGATCCACAGAATACCCCCCTGCAGGCGCGTTGGAGCCCATGGCATCCGTGCCATAAAGCGCATCATACAGGCTGCCCCAGCGCGCATTCGCCGCGTTCAGCGCATAGCGCGCGTTCATGATCGGCACCACCAGTTGCGGGCCGGGCACCTGTGCGATTTCAGGGTCTACATTCGTGGTCTGGATCGTAAAATCCGCGCCTTTGGGCACCAGATAGCCGATCTCTTGCAAAAACGCCTTATACTCGGCGCCGTCATGATCTTTCCCGCGACGTTCAATATGCCAGCCGTCGATTTTGGCCTTCAGGTCTTTGCGTTTTTTTAACAAATCGCGGTTTTTCGGGCCAAGATCATGCACCAGCGCGGACAGCCCCTCCCAGAATTGATCCGCTGAGACGCCTGTGTTCGGCAGCGCGTCTGTTTCGATAAACGTCGCCAGCGCTGCATCCACCTGCAACCCATGTTTTTCAATGCGTACCACGGTATACCTCCTCAAGTTTCTCGCGAACTCCTAAGCCAG
>JAXMOF010000045.1:0-34320 GCA_034670045.1 Amylibacter sp.
CAACCATAACCGCCCACACACAAGCCTCGCTGGCCTAACACCAGTCGAATATGTTAACCGGTCAAAGGAAGACCAAAACCTGAACAGAGCTAACTTAAATTAGCGGACTCATTGGGGAGCAGGTCACGTGAGTAACGCGTTTTAATGACACGGAAATGTAAAAGTAAGTTGAACCCACAATAAAAATTGTGTGCAAGCCAACTGTCCTTCCGTGCATCATCACTCAGCTTCACAGACTCGGTCAATTGATTGGGTTCAATTTTTCCAAGATACACATCCATAGGCGCAAAACCCAAATGCTGTTCAACATTCGCTTCAAAATGCTGCTGTTCCGCAGAAGATGAAAAGAATGACATTGGGTAGTGTCGAAACTCATGGAGAAACTCGTAGAAGCTATCACATTCAAGGAGTCTTTCCCTCAAAATTGATGTTGTCAGCGTTGTGAAACCACTTACTTGTGTGAGCGAAATACAATCGTGGTCACATTTGCCATCAGAACATTGACACTTGTTAATGTTCAGGACAAATTTGATATTCTCCTTTGGGAAAACTGATTGAACAGGGCCATTTTTAGAAATTTCTGACTTTAGGATTTCGTAGTCTATAGGTGCTATCGCATCAAATTTCGAAACGAAATACTCATCGTTCTCATGCACCTCTCGAGTTGTAGGCATTTGCCTACCATCACCCACACCAGTTACATCCCGCATCAACCGATCCTTACAATTTCCCCACTAGGTCCACTGACAAACCCACTCCAACGATTCATCAATATTCTTCGCCTGTCCAGTAAATCCGATCTTGCATAAGCCCGTTCAACGTCACTCCCAACCTTATGCGCCAGACTCATTTCTGCCACTTCGCGTGGTGCGTTGGCAACCTCGCTGGCCCAGTCGCGGAAGGTGGAACGGAAACCGTGAACTGTGACGCCCTCAATTTCCATACGGCGAAGCAGCATCAGCATGGCCATGTTGGACAGCGGCTGATGCCGTTTCTGCCCCTCAAACACAACCTTACTTTCCAGCGCCTTCAAAGGCTCCAGAATGTCCAGCATTTCGTCTGTGAGCGGAACGCGGTGTTCCGTGTCGGTTTTCATTCTAGCGGCTGGCACGGTCCACAGACGGGCATCAAAATCAATCTCTGCCCACTCCATCCCCAAAACCTCACCCGTGCGGGATCCAGTCAGGCAAGTAAACATCAGCGCCTTTGCTGCCATAGCATCGCGGGTTTTCAGTTCGGCATATAAGGCTGGAACGTCTTGCCACAGCATCGCCGCATGGTGTTTCGGCTTCTTTGTCACCTTTGGCAAAACACCCGCATCCTTGATAGACGTGATCGGGTTTTCACCGTCGCGAAACCCTTTTGACTTGGCCACGTCCAGAACGGTCTTGATCCGCTGTGCCAATCGTTTGGCGGTTTCATGCTTTTCCGTCCAAATCGGTGATAGACACATCATCGCTTCCGGTTGGCCAATGCTATCAACAGGCATCCGCCCAATCTTAGGGAAGGCATAATCGCGCAAGGTATTGATCCATTGCTGGCCATGCTTGACGTTCTTCCAAGTCGGCATCCGTTCAATATGCACAAGCTGGGCGATTTCTTCAAAGGTCGGAATTTCGCGCTGGGCGTTAAAGCGCGGGTTCAATCCCTGTTTTGCCATCCGGCGATATTCCAACGCCCGATCCCGCGCCTGTTGCAAGGTCACAATGTCAGCACCGCCCAAGCCAAAGTCTGTTCGCAGTGGTGCGCCCTTGCGGTTCTTCTGGCCCTTCACAGTAACACGTACAATCCACCGCCGCGCACCAGATGGGTCAACCACCAAATACAAACCATTGCCATCCCCATGACGCCCAGCGCCAAGGTTATCCACCAGCTTCTTTGTCAGCTTGCCGTTGATATATCCCATTGCAATTCATACCACCATTCATACCACGTAAGGAAAGAATACAGGCACAATTCAACGAAAGTCAACAAAACGGAAAATCGCAACAAACCCCAGCAAAACAAGCTCAAAATGAGGTTGAAAGCAACTCAGAGACAATGATGAAAAAGGGATAGTGGCGGACAGACAGGGATTCGAACCCTGGAGACGGTTCCCCGCCTACACACTTTCCAGGCGTGCGCCTTCGACCACTCGGCCACCTGTCCGTTGGGCGGGTATTAGCGATCTCGGCGGGGGCTTGCAAGCCCTAAGGTTTGTTTTTTGTTACAGTTTCGCAACTGCGGCTTTTGGAAGGTCTTTGACGCCCGCTCGCCTGCGGTGCTGCCGCTGTAAAAACCATTTGGCAAAGGGCCGGTCAGTCGACCTCGGGGCCGTATTCCAGCACCAGAGGCACGATCAGGTCTTCTTCGTCGGTCAGATGCCGTTCGAGAAAACTGTCAAAGGTCTTTTGTCGCGCCAGCAGGGCCTGGGTCGCGGTTTTGGCATCATTGCCCGATTGCAGGGATTGCAGCACCAGATTGGTCGACTCGGCCAAGTCGTGGATATGGCGGTCCAGCGCGTGGTGATCGGCGTCCAGCAGTTCAAAACCATGCTCCAGCCGCCCGTCCAAGCCGATGAATTTGGGAAAATAATGATTGTCTTCAATGGAATGGTGCCCGTGCAACTGGTCCAGAAACAGGCGGGTATAATGGCTGAGTTCCGCCCCGAAACGCGGGTGTTTGCTGTCTAGAAACCGGTTGCTGCCGTCCTGCAAACGGGCGATCAATTCGCGGAACATGCCGTGGCGGGACAGCCAGAACCCCGTCAGATCCGAAAAATTCGGATGGGTTTCCCAACCGGCACGGGGATAGAGATCGGCCAGCACGCGCAAATGTTCGGGCAGGCCGGATCGGGTTTCAAGGGTCGGTGTATCCATCGTTTCAATCCTAAAGCAGCCATGCGGGCTTGGCCAGTCGCTTAGCGTTGCTGCGTCTGCCAGTCGGGATGAATCCAGGGTTCCACATTTGACGCGGGCAAAGGCGTGCGACCCAAAATATGGTCGCTGGCTTTTTCGCCGACCATGATGGAAGGCGCGTTCAGATTGCCGTTCGGGATGCTGGGGAAGATGGAACTGTCCGCCACCCGCAGGCCTTCAACGCCGATGACGCGACATTCGGGATCGACCACGGCCATCGGGTCATCAGTAGCGCCCATTTTACAGGTGCCGCAGGGGTGATAGGCGCTTTCAACGTGTTCCATGATAAAGTCGTTCAGGGCTTCGTCCGACTGCACGTCTTTGCCGGGTTGGATTTCGCCGCCGTTGTAGGGTTTAAAGGCGTCTTGGGCAAAAATCTCGCGGGTCAGACGGATGCAGGTGCGAAAATCCTGCCAGTCCTCATCGCGGCTCATGTAGTTGAACAGGATGCTGGGCGCGGTTTTGGGATCGGCGCTGGTCAGCGTGACCGCCCCGCGTGAAGTGGACCGCATCGGGCCGACATGGGTTTGAAAGCCGTGGCCCTCGGCGGCGGCCTTGCCATCGTAGCGCACTGCCATGGGCAGGAAGTGGTATTGAATATCGGGGTATTCGATACCCGCGCGGGACCGGATGAAGGCGGCACTTTCGAACTGGTTTGACGCGCCTGGCCCTTTGCCTGTCAGCAGCCATTTCGCGCCCACATAGGCTTTGCCCAGCAGGTTCCAGTATTTGAACAGAGTCACGGGTTGCAGGCTTTTGACCTGAATATAAAGTTCCAGATGGTCCATCAGGTTCTGCCCGACCCCTGGCCGATCCGCCACCACGTCAATACCGTGCTCGCGCAGATGGGCGGCGGGGCCGATGCCCGACCGCATCAGCAATGCGGGCGAATTAAAAGCAGAAGCGGCGATGATCACTTCGCGGCTGGCATTCAGCGTGACGGTTTTGCTGCCTTGGCTGATTTCCACCCCGACCGCGCGACCGTTTTCGATGATCACGCGGTTGGCGTGACCCTTGACCAGTTCCACATTTGGCCGTTTCAGGGCGGGTTTCAGATAGGCGTTGGCGGCAGACCAGCGCTGGCCTTTGTGGACAGTCTGATCCATCGGGCCGAAACCTTCTTGCTGGATGCCGTTGTAATCCTCGGTGACCTGATAGCCCGCTTGGCGGCCCGCCTCTACAAAGGCGCGGTTCAGCGGGTTTTCGCGGCTGCCGCGCTGCACATGCAGCGGACCAGCATCGCCGCGCAGGTCTGCATCGCCGCCGTGCCCTGACGCATCCCAGTTTTCCTGCCGCTTGAAGTAAGGCATCACATCCGCGCCAGACCAGCCCTGCGCGCCCAGTTCGGCCCAAGTGTCATAGTCCCGCGCATGGCCGCGCACATAGACCATGCCGTTGATCGAAGAGGACCCGCCAACCACTTTGCCCCGTGGGGCTGCCAGCCTGCGCCCGCCCAGATGGGGTTCTGGTTCGGACTGATAGCCCCAGTCATAGCGCGCCATGTTCATCGGATAGCTAAGTGCGCCGGGCATCTGGATAAACGGCCCCCAATCGGTGCCGCCATATTCCACAACCTGCACTTTGTTTTTGCCGTCTTCGGACAGGCGATAGGCCATTGCACAGCCAGCAGAGCCGGCGCCGATGATGATGTAATCCGCGTTCATAACGATGGGTTCCTTGTCAGAACGTGTTGCGCAGCGCGTCGTAGGACACCATCACATGGTCCTGAAACGCGCGGCGTTTGGTAAGGCGATTATAGTAGGCTTGCACCTGCGGTAGCGGCCTGCGGGGCAAATCCGTGTCAAAGTAACGATAGAGAACATGACCGAACATCACATCTGCCAGCGTGAAATCGGGGCCACACAGAAAGGCGTGATCCGCAAGGCGCGTTTCTGCAACGGACAGTTCGGCTTCGAACACGTCCAGCGCGGAGGAAATCGCCGCTGTGTCGCGCCGTTCAGGCAGGGTGCGGGTGTTGCGCCAGAAAATCGGGCCGGTAAAGTTCCGCGCCACATCGTTTTTGGCCCAATCCGCCCACATATCCACCTGCGCGCGGGCCAGCGGATCTGCGGGCCAAAAGCTGTCAGACCCGTGCAATCCCGCCAGATAGCGCAGGATTGCAGCGGTTTCAAACAGGGCCTCGCCTGTTTGGGTCACCAGCACAGGGATTTTGCCATGGGGGTTGCGCGCGCGGAATTCGGCGGTGTCAGTGCCGCCGTAAACCTCTCCGCAGTCCAAGCGGTTGACGGCCAGCGCCATTTCCCCGATGCCCCACATCAACGCCTGCACATTCGACGATGTTTTGCGCCCGTAAACCGTGAGCATCACTCCCCCCTTGGGAAACGGGCGACGTCCTCGACCGTGTTCAAATCCATGTGGTTGCGCATGTAGCGTTCAGATGCTTTTTGCAGCGGCTGGTAATCCCAAGGATAGTAATCGCCGTTGCGCAACGCCTCATAGACCACCCAGCGGCGGGCCTGACTTTCGCGGATTTGCGCATCATAAGCATCCAGATCCCAGCGCGCTTCGGAGTGTTCGCGCAAGGCTTTAAGGGTCACGGCATAGGTCGGATCGGTGGCCAGATTTGTCAGCTCATGGGGATCGGTGTCCAGATTGAACAACTGTTCGGGATCAAGGGCGCAGCGATTGTACTTCCACGGGCCATCGCGCAAGGAAACCAGCGGGGCGTAAGATGCTTCGGCGGCGTATTCCATTGCAACGGGGGCGCTGCGTGTGCCGCCCTGCCCCAGATACACAAGGCTTTCACCTTCGGTCCAGGGGGCGACTTCATCCAGCGAAACACCTGCCAGTTCGGCCAGTGTTGGGGTTACGTCGATATTGCTGACAGGGGCTGTAACCAGACCGGGTTCCATTTCAGGTGCACAGACCATCAAAGGCACGCGGGATGCGCCTTCAAAGAAGCTCATCTTGAACCAAAGCCCCCGTTCGCCCAGCATATCACCGTGATCCGACACAAACAGGATGATCGCCTCCTGACGTGTGGTTTCCAGTGCTTCCATCACCTCGCCGATTTTATCGTCCAGATAGCTGATATTGGCGAAATAGGCGCGGCGGGACCGTTTGATGTCTTCTTCTTTGATGTCAAAACTGCGCCAGTCGTTGGCGTCGAAAATCCGCTTGGAATGGGCGTCGTGATCTTCGTAGTCCATTGCCGGAACGCTAGGCAGCAGATGGTCGCAATCCTCGTACAGATCCCAGTATTTCTTGCGCGCCACATAGGGGTCGTGGGGGTGGGTGAAACTGACCGTCAGGCACCACGGGCGATCCTGTTTGCCCCGCGCCAGATCATAGACCTTGCGTGTGGCGTTATAAGCCACCTCGTCGTCATATTCCATCTGGTTGGAAATCTCGGCCACACCAGCGCCTGTGACCGACCCCATGTTGTGATACCACCAGTCGATCCGCTCCCCCGGCTTGCGGTAATCGGGCGTCCAACCGAAATCGGCGGGGTAAATATCTGTGGTCAGGCGTTCTTCAAAACCGTGCATCTGGTCGGGGCCGACGAAATGCATTTTGCCCGACAGGCAGGTTTGATAGCCCGCACGGCGCAAATGGTGCGCATAAGTGGGGATGTCAGATGCAAATTCCGCTGCATTGTCATAAACCCGCGTGCGGCTGGGCAACTGGCCCGACATGAAAGACGCCCGACCCGGCGCGCAAAGCGGCGACGCGGTATAGGCATTGGCAAAACGGGTGGATTTCGCCGCCAGTTTTTTCAGGTTCGGTGCATGTAGCCAATCGGCTGGCCCGTCGGGAAACAGCGTGCCGTTCAGTTGGTCTACCATAAAAATCAGGATGTTCGGCTTGCTCATGTAGAGACCTTCAATTCTTGCTGTGTGTGCTTGCTGTGGTTCAGTTGCTGGCGCAGGTATTCGTCCACCAGTGCCATAACCTCCAGCCGCGCAGGGGCGGTGTCTTGCAGGGCATGGCGGATGTAAAAACCGTCGATCATCGCGGCCAGAGTTTGGGCCACGTGGTTCGCACGGCTGGCGTCCATCAGTTGGGACAGATTGAACACCAGATTGGAATGCAGCCGCCGCCCGTAAACGGCGAGCAGGCGTTTGGCTTCGGGTACGGTGCGGGCATAGACATAGAAATTCAGCCAGGCGGAAACCACCTCGTCGGTAAAGTTCAGCGGGTGGAAACTGGCGGTGATGATCGCATCCAGCCGCTGCTTTGGCCCGTTGACCAACCGCATCTCGGCGCGCACCTGATCCCCGTAGGACCGCAGGATATGGCGCATGGCGGCCAGAAATATCTGCTCTTTGCTGCCAAAATAGTGATGGGCCAGTCCGCTGGACATGCCCGCGCGTTTTGCGATCTGGCTGACGGTCACACCCAATGATCCCGCCTGCCCAATTTCGGCAATCGTGGCGTCAATCAACGCCTGACGGCGGATCGGTTCCATTCCAACTTTGGGCATTTGAGACTCATTTCAGGTGTCGCCGCAACTTGAAGATTTTATATTGACTGGTCAATCAATAAAAACGTAGTGCCAGAAAAAATCCTGTCACCGCCTTACGCGCGAGGACCGCCGCCGCAGGTTTCAGGTCCATCGTGTCACATTGTTCATGGAACGTATTCTTGCTACCTCCGAAAAAACCTCGGAGGATTGCAGTGCAAGAAACCGCCCTCTTCACGCTGCCAGATACCAATATTCAAGTTCTGGCACCCCCTGCCGAGCTGGATTTTTTTGACCGACAAAGCGTTCAACTTGCCAGCCCCGTCACCCCGCTTGCGGCATGGGGTGCGATCACCGGACGACCATCGCGCCTTTTGAAATTTGCCTTTCGCATCAGGGACGGGATTTCCGCACTGTTCGGGGTCAAGAAAATCGGCGGCTTCTCATCCTCGGCGCGCGATGGGGTTGCGGTTGGTGAAAAGCTGGATTTCTTTCTGGTGGAACATGTGGCGCACGATGTGCTGACCCTGTCGGAACGGGATACACATCTGGACGTTCTGACCTGCATATCAACACAAGAAAACACGCTGACCATCACATCTTCGGTGATAACCCACAACACATTCGGGAGGGTCTATATGCTGCCGGTTGCACCAGCCCATAAATGGATCGTCCGTTCAAATCTGCGGCGCATTCAAAAAGAGTACGCTTAAAAAAAAGCCTGCAAAAGACTGGTGTAAGGGGCTGTCTGCAAGGGGATTACCCCGGCAAGGTCACAACAATTGCGCCTTGATCGGTGGCGACGACGGTATGTTCGAACTGGACGACCGGCGCGCTTGGCTGGCTGCGCAGGGTCCAGCCGTCGGCGTCTTGATCCGCCCAAAGCCCGCCCGTTGACAGGAAGGGTTCGACCGTCAGCACAAGCCCTTTGGTGATGCGGCGTCTGTCACCCCGCGTCGGCCATGTGGCGATTTCTTCGGGGTATTCGTGTAAGGAACGTCCGACCCCGTGGCTGGCGAGATTTCGGATTAATGTATAGCCCCGTGCATCTGCGAATTTCCCGATGGCCTTACCGATGCCTGCCAGCGGCTTGTCACTGCCCACTTGTGCAATGCCGATCTGCATGGCGCGTTTCCCATCACGGCACAAACGATCCAGCGGTGCCTGCGTTGGCGGCACGCGAAATGTGGCCCCTGTGTCAGCGAAATAGCCGTTCTTTGAGGCAGACACGTCGATGTTCACCAGATCCCCTGCTGCGATCACCCGATCCCCCGGAATGCCATGGGCAATTTCTTCGTTCACGCTGATGCAGGTTGTGCCCGGGAATTCATAGACGGATTTCGGGGCCGAAACGGCGCCGTTTCGGTCCAGCAATGTACGGCCGATTTCATCCAGTTCAAGGGTGGTCATTCCGGGTTCCATCGCTTTGGCCATCGCCTGCATTGTGTTGGCGACGATCCGGCCAATGTGTTTCAGCCCGTCCAGTTCATCTTGTTTTGTGATGGTCATCTGATGCTTTTCCCCAAGTGGACCTCGTTCCTTTTTATCTAAGAGCCTGTGTTCAGAATGTCCACGTCAGGGCGAACGGCACGGAACTTTGACAAAACTTTTGCGGAACCCCAGTGAACACCATGAAGATCGCAATAGAATTGAGTGAGTTAAACTATATCGTGGCCAAATAGGCACGCTATACTTGAGGCATTCAAATTTGATTTTACAGCCACATTCATGACACAATCATCAACCAATTCTTAACTCCCGCGCGTCAGATTAGACGACGATAGATATTTATTGGGAAAAGATATGAGTTTTTTAATTGGAATGGCAATTGGCGGCATGGCCGCTTGGCTGGTGATCGCCGTAATGGAAACCACTTGGGAAGACATCTTCCCAGATCAATAACCGCCTTTTTTAAACAACGTAAAACAAAAAACGCCTGCGGTTGATCCGCAGGCGTTTTGGTTTTCATCCAGTGTCAAAGCGGGCTTTCACCCGCCCTGCGTTTAGGAAATGCTGGCCAGCAACTGGTTCACACTGTCTTTGGCATCGCCATACAACATCCGCGTGTTTTCTTTGAAGAACAGCGGGTTTTCGATGCCCGAATAGCCCGTGCCTTGCCCGCGTTTGGACACGATCACGTTCTTGGCTTTCCACACTTCCAGAACCGGCATCCCTGCGATGGGGGAGTTCGGATCCTCTTGTGCGGCGGGGTTTACGATGTCGTTGGAACCGATGATCATAACCACATCCGTTTCGGGGAAGTCGTCGTTGATTTCATCCATTTCCAGTACGATGTCGTAAGGCACCTTTGCTTCGGCCAGCAGCACGTTCATGTGGCCGGGCAGTCGCCCTGCAACGGGGTGGATACCGAAACGCACGTTTTTGCCTTTGGCCCGCAGGCGGCTGGTCAGTTCAGACACAGATTGCTGGGCTTGCGCAACGGCCATACCGTAGCCCGGCACGATGATGATGCTGGATGCGTCTTCTAGTTGCGCAGCAACCGTCGCCGCATCTGTTGCAATCATTTCACCCTCAATTTCCATAGCAGGGCCAGTTGCCGCGCCAAAGCCGCCAAGGATCACCGACACAAACGAACGGTTCATCGCCTTACACATGATGTAAGACAGGATCGCACCGCTTGAACCAACCAGCGCACCAGTTACGATCAGCAGATCGTTGCCCAGCAAGAAGCCTGTCGCCGCAGCCGCCCAGCCGGAATAGCTGTTCAGCATGGACACAACCACCGGCATATCCGCGCCGCCAATGGCCATCACCAGATGCCAGCCCAGCGCAAATGCGATCAGCAGCATCAGGTAAAGCGTCCAAGCCCCTGCACCGTTCATATACATGACCAGCAGGACAAAGCTGATCACGGCAGCAGCCACGTTCAGCATATTGCGCCCCGGCAGGATCAAGGCTTTGGAATTGATCGAGCCTGCCAGTTTGCCGTAAGCCACGATGGACCCTGTAAAGGTCACAGCACCGATGAACACACCAAGGAAGATTTCGATCTCGTGGATCACAACCTCGGCGTGGGACATATCATGGGTGCCCACAATATCAGAGTTGATGCCGATAAACACGGCAGCCAGACCCACAAAGCTGTGCAATGCAGCCACAAGCTGTGGCATTTCGGTCATTTCGACCTTGCCTGCCACATAAGCGCCCGCAACGGCGCCGATCCCCAGCAGCGGGATCAACAGCGCATAGCTCCAGCCGCTGACGCCCGGCCCAAAGACCGTGGCAATAACAGCGATAGCCATGCCGATAATACCAAACCACACCGCGCGTTTGGCTTTTTCCTGATTGCTCAACCCGCCGAGGGCCAGGATGAACAACACACTTGCAGCGATATAAGCTGCGGTTACCAGTCCAATGCTCATTGTCGCCTCCTTAGGATTTCTGGAACATTTGCAACATGCGACGGGTGACCATAAAGCCGCCCACGATGTTGATGGATGCAATCAAAACGCTGATCGCCGCCAGCAAGCTGACGATAAACCCGCCGCCCCCCAGCTGTAAAAGCGCCCCAAGGATGATGATGCCCGAAATCGCATTGGTGATCGCCATAAGAGGCGTGTGCAGCGCGTGGCTGACCCCCCAGATGACCTGAAAGCCAACAAAACAGGACAGGGCAAACACGATAAAGTGTTGCATGAAGCTGGCCGGTGCAAAGGCCCCGATCAGCAACATGACCAAACCGCCCGCAACCAGCAGACCGGTTTGCGTCAGCCCGGCTTTGCGCATGGCTTCGGCTTCTTCTGCCTTGATTTCTTCGGCAGTCTTTTCCGGTGCTTTTGGCTTTTGCGCCGCGATCGCCTGAATTTTCGGCGGAGGTGGCGGGAAGGTTACAGCCCCCTCAAACGTGGCGGTCGCGCCGCGGATCACGTCATCTTCCATGTTATGCACAACCTTGCCGTCCTTTTCAGGCGTCAGATCGGACATCATATGGCGGATGTTGTTGGAATAGAGCGTCGAAGACTGCGCCGCCATACGCGACGGAAAGTCGGTGTAGCCCACAATGGTCACAGCGTTGTCGGATACAACTTTCTGGTCCGCAACCGTCAGATCACAGTTGCCGCCCCGTTCAGCCGCGAGGTCAACCACAACAGAACCCGGCTTTTGCAGCGCAACCATATCGGCTGTCCACAATTTCGGCGCATCCCGTCCCGGGATCAGGGCTGTGGTGATGACAATATCCATTTCCGGCGCCAGTTCACGGAACTTGGCCAGCTGTGCCTCGCGGAATTCAGGGGAGGACGGGGCCGCATAGCCCCCCGTTGCCGCGCCGTCTGTCTGGGTTTCCTCAAATTCGAGAAAGACAAACTCTGCGCCCATGGATTCAATCTGTTCGGCCACTTCGGGACGCACGTCAAAGGCGTAAACCTGTGCACCAAGGGAGGCAGCCGCCCCGATTGCAGCCAGACCGGCCACACCAGCACCCACAACCAGAACCTTGGCCGGAGGAACCTTACCCGCAGCCGTCACCTGACCAGTGAAGAACCGGCCAAAATTATTGCCTGCTTCCATTACAGCGCGGTAACCCGCGATATTGGCCATGGAACTAAGCGCGTCCATTTTCTGGGCACGCGAAATACGAGGAACCATGTCCATCGCAATCACATGCGCGCCTTTTTTATTGGCGGCTTCCATCAGTTCGGTGTTCTGACCCGGATAGAAGAAGGAAATCAGCGTCTGGCCTTTGCGCAGGCGTTTGATTTCCACATCCTCTGGCGGGCGAACCTTGGCGATAATGTCGGCTGTTTTATACAAGGCCGCCGCAGTTTTCACCACTTCGACACCCGCAGCCACGTAATCCTCGTCCGAGAAACGTGCAGCAGCGCCCGCCCCTGTTTCGATAACACATTCATAGCCAAGTTTTTGTAACTGTAGTGCAGAGTCTGGCGTCATTGCCACTCTGGCTTCATTCTCGAAAATCTCTTTGGGAGTTCCGATGCGCATGACAAACCTCCTTTGTTCAAGCGTTGCGATCGGGTCTCCGCCCCGACTGGGCAAAACCGACGCACATTTATACATCACCGAACTTGGATAGCAGGATTCGCCCCCGAGTACATGCGGCAATCTGCCCAGAATTGGCAATAAACACCCTTGTTTTCTGCGTAAAAAACAGGCTGTTGATACTTAAACCCCCAAGCTGGCACAATGACGTAACGTCGCAGGCGCTGACGGCAAACGGGGCCTGGAACTACGGATTGGACGGGCGAATGGAACTCTCTTGGCTTTACGGACTGCTTGGCGGGCTGATGATCGGCGCTGCCGCGGCGATCTATCTGCTGGTGAACGGGCGGATTATGGGGGCCTCGGGGATTGCGGGGTCGGTTGTGGATGGAAGTGCGGGCAAGGCGGCGGGCGAGCGGCTGGCCTTTCTGGCGGGGCTGATCGGTGTGCCTGCACTAGCTGCCCTGTTTGTTGAAATGCCGCCAACCCATGTCACATCAAATCTGGGATTGCTGGTGGTGGCGGGGCTGATGGTCGGCTTTGGCACCCGCCTTGGATCGGGCTGCACATCGGGCCACGGGGTCTGCGGCATGTCGCGCCTGTCAGTGCGCAGTATCATCGCCACCGTGATCTACATCGGCGCAGGTGTGCTGGCGATCATCGCCGCCCGCAGCATGGGGGTTCTGTGATGCGCCTGCTGATTTCCCTGTTGTGTGGTGGCCTGTTCGGCGCGGGTCTGGTGGTGTCTGGCATGACCGATACAAGGCGGGTGCAAGGGTTTCTTGACCTGTTCGGCGGCTGGGACCCCACGTTGATGTTCGTCATGGGCGGCGCCATTATTCCCATGTTCATCGCGTGGCGCATTGCCAAAAAACGGGAAAGCGCCCTGCTTGGCGGCCCTTTGCCCGCCCCCCCAAAGACTGAAATCGACCGCAAACTGGTTATCGGCGGCATCCTGTTCGGCATGGGCTGGGGCCTGTCGGGCTTTTGCCCCGGCCCTGCTTTCGCGTCCTTGTCGTTCAGCGGCACGGGCGGTTTGGTCTTTATGATCGCCATGCTGGTCGCGATGATCGCCGCACGCCCGCTGATACCCGCCCTGTTCCGCTAGGCAGGCCCCCTTGTCACACCCGCCCTGCCGCTTCATAATGAACGCGGTTCAGGACAGGTGTGCCCATGGTCGGTGTAAGAGAAGCTAAACGCGCAGCCCTGCGGGAAAAACTGCTGCAATCCGCCCTTGTGCGCATTCATGACGGTGGTCTGTCCTCTCTGCGCGCCCGCGATCTGGCGCAGGATGCGGGCTGTGCACTGGGGGCGATCTACAACATATTCGCCGATCTGGACGAGTTGGTATTCCACGCCAAAGTGGAAATTTTCCGCGACATGGATAGCCAGCTGGCCAAAGTCATGGAGGGCGCTGACACCCTGCCCCCCAAAGAGCAGATGCTCAAACTCAGCCACGCCTACCACCATTTTGCCACCACCAACCCCCACACATGGAGCGCGATCTTTGCCTCGACAACGGTCGAGCCGGAAAACACCCCTGAATGGTATCGTCAGGCGCTGATCCGTCTGATGGAACATATTTCGCGCCCGCTGAAACAACTGCAACCTGATCTGGGCCCTGAAATGCTGCACCTGCGCACCCGCACGATTTTCTCAGCGATCCACGGTGTGATTCTGCTGTCCCATCAAAAACGCCCCTCCGGCGTAGATAAAACAGAAGTTCCCGCGGCCATAGAAATCGTGATATCCGCCTTTTCTTCTGTTTAAGATCAACGCCTTAATTAATTATATGAACGCCGTTCAAGTTTTTCCTTGATCCGCAGATTGTATTCTCCTATCAAATTTATGAACATCGTTCACAAATGGAGAGAGAAATGTTCGCGACCCTAAAAACCATCTTTGCAGGACAAGCTGCCCGCAATACCGAACAGGTGCGGAACCATTACGCGCTGGACCTGATCGACCAGAAAATCCGCGAAACCGATCAGGGCTTGAGCGCCGCCAAAACCTCGCTCGCCGCGCTGATCCAACGCCACCGCGCAGAGCGGACGCAGGCAAACTCCCTGACCAAACGGATCGACGACCTGATGGAGCGCGCCCGCAGCGCGATGGACAAAGGGCTGGACGATCTGGTGACGGAATCCGCCGAAGCTGTGGCAGATATGGAAAACGAACTGGCACGGCGCACCGAAACCCTAGAGCGACTGGATCGCAAGATCAGCAGCCTGCGACTGAAAGTGGAAAAAGCCCAGCGCCGCATGATCGACCTGCGCCAGGGGGCAATTTCAGCCAAAGCGATCCGCGCCGAACAAAACGCCAGCAAAGCCGTGGCCTCTGCCCTGCCAGGCGGCCCCGCAAAAGAAGCTCAAGACCTGATTGATTCCATCCTTGGCAGCGAAAACACCGATGATCTGGCCGACATCTTTGAGGAAATCGACGAAGGCCTGACCCACCGCACACTGGAAGACCGCCTCGGCGCAAACGGCTGTGGCAAAGCAACCAAAACCTCTGCCGCCGATGTGCTGGCAAAACTGAAATCTTGAACCAGACCCCATTCACCAAAGGACCAATTTCATGAACAATCAATCCCTGACATCCACACAGCTTTACGTCTTTTTGAACCTTGCAGGCGTGCTGATCGCCTATGCCATGATGTGCGGCTCGCTCTGGTATGCGCCGGTGGATTTCTCTACCAAAGGCTATTGGGCCATGGGCATCCTGATGCTGTCCATCTCGCTGATCAATGTGGTCAAATACCGCTTTGACGACATAAACCGCCAGGACAAAATCCGCCAGTTGGAAGACGCCAAAAACGATAAATTGTTGAAAGACTACGTTTCAGAAAGCTGATCACGAAAACAAAACAGGGCCGCGGTTAAAACCTGCGGCCCTGCTTCAATGTTCGATAAATACTCGAAAAGCTTACAGTTGTTCCATAATTTCGTCTGAAATGTCGAAATTCGCTGTAACCGTCTGCACGTCGTCGTCATCTTCCAGTGCACTGATCAGACGCATCAACTTCTCAGCGCCTTCCAGATCCAGCTCCGTCGTTGTGGTCGGCTTCCAGATCAGCTTTGAAGAGTCGGATTCCCCGAGCGTGGCTTCCAAGGCATTGCTGACATCGTTCAGATCGGTGAACTCACAGTAAATCTCATGTCCGTCGGCAGTGCTTTCCACATCTTCCGCACCCGCTTCGATTGCGGCTTCAAACACTGTATCCGCATCCCCGACAGCGGCGGGATAGACCACCAGACCTTTACGTTCAAACATGAAAGACACAGCACCGGTTTCAGCCAGATTGCCCCCCGATTTGGTAAAGGTAGAACGTACGGTGGATGCAGTGCGGTTCTTGTTGTCGGTCATCGCTTCGACAATCACCGCAACCCCCGCAGGGCCGTAGCCTTCATAGCGGATCTCTTCGTAATTTTCCCCATCCTGCGCCGAGGCTTTGTTGATCGCGCGATCAATCACATCCTTGGGAACAGATTTCCCCTTGGCCTCTTTGACGGCCAGACGCAGACGCGGGTTTTTTTCAGGATCGGGGTCGCCCATTTTGGCCGCAACCGTGATCTCTTTTGCCAGCTTGGAAAACAGCTTGGAACGCACAGCGTCCTGCCGCCCTTTGCGGTGCTGGATATTTGCCCATTTGGAATGGCCTGCCATAAATGCCTCCGGCGTAAATAATGTCTCTTGGGGCTGTCTATAAATGGTCGCCCGCAAGGGGGCAAGCACTGCCACACGCCGCCCGTCACAGGTTAGCCACAGGCCTGACGGCGCCAAACTGTGCAGTTTCTCAACAGATCACCCAAAATTGCTGTTTCATTTTCCCCGCATCCAACGATAGATGCGGGCATGACTTATGACCTGATCCCCGCCCTTGCCGGTTTTGCCTTTGTGTCTTCGATCACTCCCGGGCCGAATAACCTGATGTTGATGGCCTCTGGCGCGAACTTCGGCTTTTGGCGGTCCATCCCCCATATGCTGGGGATCGGCATCGGCTTTACCATCATGATCATTCTGGTCGGGCTTGGGCTGATCCGGTTATTCGATTTGTTTCCCCTGACTTACACGATCCTGAAAGTGTTCAGCATCGCCTATCTGACATGGCTGGCCTGGAAGATTGCCAATGCCGCCCCCCCGAAAACAGGGGAGTCCAGCGGCACGCCCATGACCTTTGTGCAGGCGGCGCTGTTTCAATGGGTCAACCCCAAGGCCTGGTCCATGGCCCTGACGGCTATTACCGCCTATGCGCCTGAACGGACGGTCTGGTCCATTCTGGTCGTCGGTCTGGTGTTCGGCGTGATCAACCTGCCTTGTGTCAGCACCTGGACCGTATTGGGCCAGCAAATCCGCCGCATTTTGAACCGCCCCCGCTGGTTGCGGGCGTTCAACATCGGCATGGCTGTGTTGTTGTTGCTGTCTGCCTTGCCGGTTTTGCTGCTCAAGTAATCAGAAACCTGCGATATTTTAAGAAAACCAGAGGATTGCGGGTGACCTGCATCTATCCTTTGGCTACATCTTGGGCATGACAACAGATCAAATCCTGCTTTTCGTTATTTTCGCATGTGTGTTCGGCCTTCTGCTTTGGGGGCGATACCGCTATGATTTAGTGGCCTTCGGGGCCTTGCTGACCGGCGTCCTGGTGGGGGTCGTTCCGGCCAAAGACGCCTTTTCCGGATTCGGGCACCCTGCCACCTTGGTGGTTGCACTGGTGCTGATCGTATCGGCAGGGCTGGTGAATTCCGGCGCTGTGGGGCTGATCACCCGTGCTTTGGTAGACAGTTCCCGCGGGCTTGGCGCGCATATCGCGATTATGGGCGGTGTGGGCGCGGTTCTGTCGGCATTTATGAACAATGTGGCTGCCCTTGCCCTGTTGATGCCCGTCGATC
This sequence comes from Amylibacter sp., assembly GCA_034670045.1. Lineage (GTDB taxonomy): Bacteria > Pseudomonadota > Alphaproteobacteria > Rhodobacterales > Rhodobacteraceae > Amylibacter. The sequence goes on from JAXMOF010000045.1 coordinate 17,172, forward strand.
TACAGACCGCGAAAAAGGCCAAACGGGCGGCGGGGCTCTCCCTGATGCCGCTGTCCTTTGCGACGATTCTGGGCGGCATGGTGACGATGATCGGCACCCCGCCCAACATCATCATCGCCACAATCCGCGAGGATTCGCTGGGCGAGGCGTTTAAAATGTTCGATTTCGCCCCAGTCGGTCTGGTGGCGGCTGCGGTTGGTTTGCTTTACGTATCCACAATCGGCTGGCGGTTGATTCCGCAGGTGACGGACGGCTCTCCGGTGGACAAGCTGTTGGACAGTGCCAATTACGTGGCCGAACTGACCATCCCCGAGGAAAGCGATCTGGTCGGCAAGAAACCGATGGATCTGACTGTCGAGGCAGAAAAAGCCGATGTGGCCATTGTCGGCCTGATCCGTGACGGGCGGCGTCTGTACGGCAATGCGCGCAACCGGGTTTTGATGGCACAGGATGCTTTGGTGCTTGAAGCAACGCCAGAGGCACTGGATGAGTTTCGCACCACATTCAAGCTGAATTTCGCAGATGAAAAGCGGCAGGAGAACCTCAAGGCAGCGGGTGAAGGTCTGTCTCTGGCCGAGGTCGTCGTGACCGAGCACAGCCGGATCGCAGGCAAAACCTCCCAGTCTATCGGGTTGAACTGGCGGCAGAATACCATCCTGATGGGGATTTCGCGCAACGGCAAGCGGATCAACAGTCAGGTCCGGCGCACAGAAATTCAGGCGGGTGACATTCTGTTATTGCTGACACCTGCGGAAACCCAGAATCAGGTGGTGGACTGGCTGGGCTGTTTGACATTGGTGGAACGGGGACTGACGGTCACGCAGGATGAAAAGACATGGCTTGCCATCGGTATTTTCGCCGCGGCAGTGATCGCCGCGTCCTTCGGGCTGGTCTATTTGCCTGTGGCGCTGGGTGTTGTTGTGGCGCTGTTTACCCTGACGCGGATTGTGCCCTTGGCCGAGGTTTATACCCATATCGAATGGCCTGTGGTCGTGCTGCTTGGGTCAATGATCCCGCTCGGGGTCGCGCTTGAAACGTCGGGGGGCACAAACCTGATTGCCAACTCGTTGATCGGCCTGACCGAAGGGATGCCTGCTTGGGTTATTCTGACTGTGCTGATGGTTGTGACCATGACCCTGTCGGATGTGCTGAACAACACGGCCACCACCATTGTGGCCGCCCCTGTGGGGATCAAAATGGCGGAAAGTCTGGGGGTGAACCCCGACCCGTTTTTGATGGCTGTGGCTGTGGCCGCGTCCTGTGCCTTTCTGACGCCCATCGGACATAAGAACAACACATTGATCCTTGGTCCGGGTGGCTATCGTTTTGGCGATTACTGGCGCACAGGCCTGCCACTGGAAATCCTGATCGTCGCGGTCAGCATCCCTGCGATCCTAATATTCTGGCCTTTGTAAGCGGGGACGGGGTCGCCCCCGCCCCCCTTGTTTTTGCAACAGTCCGATCCGTCACATATCCCAGAATAACGGAATAAGCGCGCTGGCCAGCAGGCCGACTGTCAGGTTCAACGGCACGCCGATTTTCAGGAAGTCCGTAAAGGAATACCCCCCCGGCCCGTAGACCAGCGTGTTGGTTTGATAGCCGATCGGCGTTGCGAAACTGGCACTGGCCGCAACCATCACCGCAATCACCAGCGGGCGCGGATCAATCCCCAGAACCGAGGCCAGCGCGATAGCAATCGGCGTCAGCACCACTGCCACCGCATTGTTGCTAACCAGTTCCGTCAACACCGAGGTCAGCAGATAAATCGCCCAGATCACAAAGAACGGCGGCATCCCGTATAGCATCGGCGCCACGCTGTTGGCCAGCAAAGCCACGGCGCCCGATTGTTGCAAGGCCGCCCCGATCCCGAGCATGGCAAAAATCAGCGCCAGCAAGCGGCCATCGACCGAGGCAAAGGCCTCATCCGCATCAATGCAGCGCAGCAGCAGCACCACGGCCACCGCCACAAGTGACAGAGCAAAGATCGGCGCAACCCCAAGGGCAGACAGGATCACAACCCCCGCTAGCATCAGGATCACAATGGGCGCATAGGCGCGCCGGAAAGGACGTGCTTCGGGCATGGCCAGATCAACCAGTTCCATTTCCTTTGACAGGCGCTGGATGTCATTTGGCGCGCCTTCCAGCAGGATTGTATCCCCCACTTGCACCACAATTTCCCCGATTTCACGGCCCAGATTCTGGTTTCGGCGGTGTACTGCCATGGGATAAACCCCGAAACGCCGCCGCAGGTTCAACGAAGACAACCGCCGCCCGATCATCCGGCAGCCCGGCGTGATCAGTGCCTCTACCGTGGTGGTTTCCCTATGCGAGACTTTATCGGCAAGGATCACTTCCTTGTTTTCCTTCAGGCCCAACAGTTCGGTAATGCGGGTCCGCAGAACCACGCGATCCCCCGCTTGCAACGTCACATTGGGGAATTGGAACCGCAAGGTATTGTCGTTGCGCAGCACGTCGATCACGCGCCCTCCGTCCCGTTTGAAGGCGTCAATGTCTAGGGGGTTTTCCCCGATCAGCGCACTGTCTTCGGGGACCACAACCTCGGTGATGAATTTCATGTTGGATTTGTCACGCAGCATTTCCGCCATGGTTTCCCGCTCGGGCAGCAGACGGGGTGCCATAACGGTCAGGTACAACGCGCCGTAAATCGCCAGAATGATCGCAAGCGGTGTGACTTCAAACAGGCTAAATGCGGCAAGTCCGTTGGCCCGTGCCACACCATCCACCAACAGGTTGGTCGAGGTGCCGATCAAGGTCAGCATACCGCCAAAAATAGCCATATAGCTAAGCGGGATCAACAACTTGGATGCTTTCACCTTCATCATCCGCGCCATTTGCAGGGTCACGGGGATCAGCACAACAACCACAGGGGTATTATTCATGAACGCACTGGCCAGCAGGGTGAATACGCCAAGGCCTGCAAGCACGGTTTTCGGGCGCTGCGCCCCCACCGTTGTGACCCAGTTGGACAGACTATAAAGCGCGCCTGTGCGCACCAAAGCACCCGACATGATAAACATGGCCGCAATGGTCCACGGGGCGGGGTTCGAAAACACCTCAAGCGCTGCGTCATAGGGTAAAACCCCTGTCAGAAGCAGGAAGGCAACGCCGCCAATGGCCACCACTTCTGTGGGATAGCTTTCACGTACAAACAGGATGAACATGACTGCGACGATCCCCAGAGAAAGCCCTGCGTGCCATGATTGCGGGATGATATCTTCGAGCATTTTTTAAGCCTTTAAAGTGCTGGAAACGACTGTGACCTATGGGGAGTTCCGGCTCAAGCCTGTATTTTTTGCGGCCGGTTTGGTTGCACCAGAAACAGGCCGATCAGAACCAGACCAAGGGACAGCCAGATAAAACCGGAATAACGCTCGCCCAGAATTACCATGGCGGACAACACCCCGCTGGCGGTCACAAGATAGGATATTTGTGCGGCAAAAACAGCGCCCGCAATGCCCACCAGCCAGATATAGCCGGCATAGGCCAGCGCATGGGCGAAAGACGATATCAGCAGCGCGTTTTCTGCCACAGACCAGGCGGCAAACGGGTTGTAAAACTGCCCCGTGCCAATCGCCAGCGGTGTGATCAATACAATCCCCAGCAGCGACGAATACAACAGCACCTGAATCGGGTCCAACCCGTCCAGCCCGTAGCGGGCTACGTAATTGCCTTCAAACCCGTAACAAATGGTGGACAGGGCTGCGACCAGCACAAAGAATCCGGCAGACGGGTCGGGCAGACTGGCCTCGGGCCCAACCAGCAGAACCATTGCCAAAGCCCCGAACAACAGGCCCGCCAACCGCCGCCACGCAAAGACCTCGGAGCGCCACAACAGCGCGATAGGCAGGGCAGACATCGGCACCAGCGACATCACAATAGACATCACCCCGCTGGGCACATGGCTGGCCGCAATATAGGACATGGAATTGGAAATAATCGTGCCAAACAACGCCACCACCAGCAACAAACGCAGATGACGCAGGCCGACAGGGGCCTTGCCCGATTGAAACACTGAAATCGCCAGCATCACCAAAGACACCAGAACAAGCTGCCAGAAAATAATCCCGAACTGGCCGTGGCCTGTACTGACCGCCAGTTTTGTCATGGGCATGGTTAATCCCCAAGCAAAGCCCAGAAGAACCAGACAGAGCACGGGCAAAAACCGCAGTGTCACGTGGGACCGGACTGGGATAAAACGCCGCCAATGCGGATTTGAGAAACTTTGGTGGCCGCACCCGTGCGGTCATCGGTTTCCACATAGACACCGGACAGGGTTGCTTCTTCATTCGCAGGGGTGAAACGTTCTTTCACCATCCCCGTCACAAATCGGCGCAGGGGTTCGGTCTTTTCCATACCGATCACGGAATGATAATCGCCGCACATGCCCGCATCCGATTGAAACGCAGTGCCTTTGGGCAGGATCATCGTATCAGCGGTGGGCACATGGGTGTGTGTGCCCACAACCAAGGACGCACGTCCGTCCAGCCAATGGCCCATTCCCATCTTTTCAGACGTGGCCTCGGCGTGGAAATCAACGATCACCGCATCAGCCATGCCGCCACGCGGGGCAGATTTCAGGGCCACATCCAACGCGGAATACGGGTCCGAGAAGGGTTTCTTCATAAACACCTGCCCCAGTGCCTGCGCCACAAAAACCTTACGCCCGTTTTGCGCGGTGAACATGCGCGCGCCTTTGCCCGGCGCTTGGCTGGCATAGTTCAACGGGCGGATGATACGGGGTTCCTGTTCGATGAACGACAGCATCTCTTTCTGGTCAAAGGCATGATCCCCAAGGGTCAGGCAATCTGCCCCCGCATCCAGCAAAGCCCGCGCATGGGCCGCATTCAGCCCCGCCCCGCTGGTGGCATTTTCGCCGTTCACCACGACAAAATCCAGTTTCCAGTCAGCGCGCAAACCGGCCAAACGCTCGGTTATCGCACGGCGCCCTGCGCGCCCCATTACATCGCCTAAAAAGAGTAGTTTCATACGCCCAGCGATACTTCCCCCGCTGCACAAGTGCAATTCAAAAACGAAAAACCTCGACCTCGGTCACAATGGCATCCAGCTGGAAATCGGTGGGTTCTGTGGGAACTTTGGCAACCTGCTGCGCGCTATAGGCAAAGCCGACACCCTTGACGGGTTTGACAGCATTCAGCATTTCAAACGTGCGGTCATAAAACCCGCCGCCATAGCCCAGACGATAGCCGCGCCGGTCAAACGACAGCAGCGGCGTGATCAAGACATCGGGCAGCAAAAATTCCCCCTTTGCAGGCACCTGCGCCCCGAAGGGACCGTCTACCATTTCCCCCTCAGGGTGCCATTCCTGAAACAACAGCGGCGTGCCTGCGGCTTTGATCACCGGCACACAAATGCGTTTGCCTTGGCCGTGCAGGATGGTCATGGTGGCCAGCGGGCTGACCTCTGTGCGCATGGACATATAGGCGGAAATAATCTGCGCCTGCGGATACAGCGCCAACTGCCCGATCAGATTATGATTTGCGGCCTGATCAAGCCCCGTACCATGGGCCTGCGCACGCGCTGCAAAGGCGGCACTGCGGGCCTCGGCTTTTATTTTGGAAATCTGCATGTGATCCCTCGCTTCCATTTTCCACCAATATCCCCGCGGGAGGCATCTGTATCTGCCAAAAGCGAAAATCCGGGGAAGAAAAGCGGCGGGCCCACTAGACCGCAGGACGGCACAACCGTGGAGGTGTTTGTATTCCCGAGAGCCTGTATTAAACAGGTGGGCACCGGGTGTGATAGACCAGGATCAGTCACAGAGCCAGCTCCCTCAAGGAACTTATCGGCCACTGGAATAGAACCTCGGCACGTGAAGGGCAGAACCCGCCTTCACACAATCTAGGTCACATACCCCGAGGGAACAAGAGGCCGTTAAAAATAAAGGCGTTTTTTGATCCAGAGGCAGAGCCTCTTGACGAAATGTTCACGTATTGTTCATACTGTCGGAATGGAATCGCTCCCCTCTCTTCAGGCGGGTCAACTGATCGCCCGCGGCACCGCCCGTCACCTGCGCCAGCATGATTTTATCTGCATCGAAGAATTTGTGCCCGTGACAGGGCTGCGGGTGGATTTAATGGCGCTGGGGCCGAAATCCGAACTTTGGGTGATTGAATGCAAATCCAGCCGTGCGGATTTCATGGCGGATTCCAAATGGCAGGGCTATCTGGAATGGTGCGACCGTTTTTTCTGGGCCGTTCCGCCCGATTTCCCGACAGAACTGCTGCCCCCCGACACAGGTTTGATCATCGCAGATGCCTATGACGCGGAAATCATCCGCCCGTCCCCCGAGGCGAAACTGAACGCTGCGCGGCGCAAAAAGATGCTGCTGAAATTTGCACGAAACGCAGGGGATCGCCTGCGCCGCTACGTGGACCCGAAGCCGGAACGGGTGTTTTTGTAACGTTAACCGCTGCGTTAAATTTCCGTGTTTCAACCGGTCAGGCGTTTTCCCCGGCCAGTTTTCCCGAAAAGATACAGCCCCCCAGAAACGTGCCTTCCAGCGCGTTATAGCCGTGGTACCCGCCGCCGCCAAAGCCACAGACCTCGCCCGCGGCGAAGATGCCTTCGATCACCTTACCCTGCCCGTCCAGCACCTGTGATTTCAGGTTTGTGTGCAAGCCGCCAAGGGATTTTCGCGTCAGCACGTTCAAACGCACCGCGATCAACGGCCCTGCGCTTGGGTCCAGAATTTCATGGGGTTTGGCCGTGCGGATCAACTTGTCCCCCAGATAATTCCGCGCGCCGTGAATAGCCGTCACCTGTGCATCTTTGGTGAATCTATTGCCCATCTCGCGGTCCCGTGCTTCGATTTGATGGCGGATATGGACAGGATCAAGCGGCGCGTCAGGCGTCAGTGCATTCATCCCTGCGACCAGATCATCCAGAGACTTGCGCACCACAAAATCCACGCCATGTTCCTTGAACGCCTCAACAGGGCCAGTGGCCCCTTTGCCAAGCCGCGATTTCAGCACCTCGGCCCATTTGCCAGAGGTAAAATCGGGGTTTTGTTCGGACCCTGACAGGGCGAATTCCTTTTCGATGATCTTTTGGGTCAGGATAAACCAGCTATGTTCATGCCCCGTGGACAGTATCCGCTTCAGCGTGCCAAGGGTGTCAAATCCAGGCAGAAACGGAGCCTCCATCCGCGTGCCAAGGGCGTCAAACCACAAGGAGGACGGGCCAGGCAAAATGCGGATGCCATGGTTGGGCCAGATCGGGTTCCAGTTCTGCACACCTTCGCAGTAATGCCACATGCGGTCGGCGTTGATCACCCCTGCCCCCGCCTGTTCGGCCAGTTGCTGCATCTGGCCATCCACGTAGTCAGGCACCCCTGCCACCATACGCTTTGGCGCGGGGCCAAGTCGATCCGACGGCCAGTAGCGGCGCACGGTGTCATGATCCCCGCCAATCCCCCCCGTGGTGATGATAATGCTGTCACCAGAGGCGGTGAAATCCCCAACGACCCTGCGCGAACTGGATTGCCCGCGCGGGGCATCGGTGGGTTCCAGCACCTCTCCTGCAAGGGTTTTTCCTTTCAAATCAATGGCTGTGACTTTGTGGCGAAAAGCAAAGGTGATCTGCCCTGCATCCCTTGCAGCCAGACAGGCGTGTTCAAACGGGGCCACCACACCCGGCCCTGTGCCCCATGTCAGATGGAAACGGGGCACCGAATTACCGTGGCCATGGGCCTGCCCGCCACCCCGTTCAGCCCAGCCCACAACGGGAAACCAGCGCATGCCTAGACTGTGCAGCCACGGACGCATTTCGGTTGACGCGAAATCAAGATAGGCCTCGGCAAAGGCTTTGGGGTTGGCGTCCTCCGGGCGATCAAATTGGGCCGATCCGTACCAGTCCTGACGGGCCAGATCGCGGGTGTCTTTGATCTTCATCCGCCGCTGTTCGGGTGTGTCCACCATGAACAATCCCCCCAGCGACCAAAACGCCTGCCCGCCGATGGATTGCGCGCCTTCCTGATCAAGGATCAGCACTTTGCGCCCCCGCGCGGCGGCCTGACTGGCGGCCACAAGCCCTGCCAGACCACTGCCGATTACAATCACATCTGTCTGATACGTCTCGCCCATAATCATCCTCCGCTGCTGGCCAAGCCTAGAACAGCGCCGCACAGGAAGGAAGAAAAACCGCACTGACGCAACGGGATCGGGCGCGCTGTGCCCGCGACATCAATAACACGGTGCCATTCACCGCTTCCAAAAACGCGAAACAGCGGCCCGAGAGCCGCTGTTCTGTGCACCTTCCGTCAGGATGTTCGGGTGATCAGATCACCACCACATCCAGTGGAGGGAAACCGTTAAAGCCGATGCTGGCATAGGTCGATGTATAGGCCCCGCAGTTGCGGATCATAAAGCGGTCGCCTGATTTCAAGCCGAGAGGCAGGTTCACAGGACGTTTTTCGTACAGAACGTCTGCACTGTCACAGCTTGGCCCTGCCAGAATGCACGGACCTGTTTCCTCGTCGTCGCGGTTAGTTATGAACTGGTAGCGGATGGCTTCGTCCATGGTTTCGGCCAGACCCGAGAATTTACCGATATCAAGGTAAACCCAGCGGTACATATCATTGTCCGATTTGCGCGACACAAGAACAACCTCGGCTGCGATCATCCCTGCATTGGCCACCAGCCCGCGACCCGGTTCCGCCATAATATGGGGAACATCGCCGAAACGGGCGCGGATCAGGTCGATCACGCGGGCCGCATAGGGTGTGGCGGCTTCGATTTCTTCGCCGTAAAAGGCCGGGAAACCACCGCCGATGTTCAACAAAGTCAGATCGAACCCTTGGGCGCGTGCCATGTGCCAGATGCCTGCGATTTGGTCCAGCGTTGCTGTCCACATTTCCGCACGGCGGGTTTGGGACCCGACATGGAAGGAAAAGCCGACAGGGACCAGACCCAGATCGCGGGCATACCCCAGCAAGAACAAGGCTTTGTCACGGGCACAACCGAATTTGCGCGACAGGGGCCAGTCGGCTTCGGAGGCATCAACGATCAGGCGGATATAGACCTGCACGCCGGGCGCATGTGCTGCGATTTTGTCCAGTTCTTCTTCGGCATCGGCTGCAAACAATGTGATGCCAGCGCCGTAAGCAAAGGCAATGTCGGCGGCTTTTTTCACTGTGTTGCCAAAGGAAATCCGTGACGGAGCAGCCCCGTGGGACAGGCACATTTCGATTTCAGCGCGCGACGCTGCATCAAAACCGGACCCAAGCTGGACCAGCCGCGCCAGAATGGCGTCATGCGGGTTTGCTTTGACAGCATAGTGAATATGCGCGTGACCCAGACCAGCAGACAAGGCGTGGTATTGGGCTTCGACTTGATCGATATCCAGAACCAGCGTAGGTCGGTCAAACCGCGCTGTGCGCAGGAAGGTTTCCAGACGCAATTGGCGGTGAACAGAAGGTACAATTACAGGGTTAGCGACCGCAAAGTCGGCGACAAAAGCATTCATGATGCATCTCCACTAGAACCGGCCATCTATGGCCGCTCATTTCCAAAGGAGACGTTACCGTCGCTACATAACCGTGCGGTTAGACCATCGTGCCAGAGGCGCGTGCGTTGGCGTCTTAAAGCCGCATATGGGGCAGAACGTTGAGTCGTGCAATATACTTTCTGCACCCGATCGAAAAAAAATTTACGACGGGATTCTTTTACCAGATTTTGGGGTTTTCCCCTACTCACACAGGTGGGCTAGACGATTGCGAGATCCTTAACGCTGATGTCTGCTTCCGTTAGCCCCTGCAATAAAAGGGTTTCCCCGTCATCAAATGAAAACTGAAATCCTTCGTCGGTTTCTGCGCCGAATTGTTTCAGGACCTGGGCTTTCTTCAGGCCACCACCCCACATGTCAGCGTCCAAGCGCAGTTTGTCTTGTCCGGATTTGAAATCGGTGACTGTGTCACTGCCATATGCGTCGCGAAAAACAAATACATCCGCGCCGTTTCCCCCTGTCAGACGATCGGCACCTTCGTCACCAGACAACGTGTCTTTGCCTGCCCCGCCGATCAAACGGTCGCCCCCTGCCCCGCCAAACATCCGATCCGATCCGTTTTGCCCAAACAACACATCCCGACTTTGGCCGCCAAACAATGCATCATCGCCTTTTCCGCCCTCTATCCTGTCTTTGCCGGACAGGCCGAACAGTTTGTCATTTCTATCGCGCCCGAACAGATCGTTGGCCCCAACCGCGTCCCGCAGTCGGTCCGCCGTTTGGGTGCCATAAAGTGCACCGTCAAAGGTGCGGGCCACATAATCAAACCCGTCCTGATTGTCATTCAGATGCGCCCAGGCAATTGCGATGCCCCCATCCGACAGGCCCGTGGCAACAGGCGCGCCGTCAAAAGTTTCATTGTTGGCGCTGATCCGTTGCTGCCCTTCAATCGGGGCGCCATCCGCATCAAAGCGGCGGGCATAGGTGTGAACGACCGGATCGTTGCCCACGGCCGATTGCCAAACCACCACAAAACCGCCATCAGCCGTTGCCGCAATCGCAGGCACGGCCTGATTGTGCTGCGTCAGTGTATTGACTGAAATTTCAGCACTGGCAAAGCTGCCGTCATCGTTCAATAGCCGCACAAATATGCCGCCCTCGTCACCATCCTGACCGTCACTGCGCCATGCAATAGCCAGACGGCCATCGGATAGCACGGCAACCACAGGATCGGCTTGTGAATCGTATGAATAGGTGTTGACCCGAAACTCGCCAGTTTCTGACAGACCCTTGTTTGAATAAATCCGCGCCATCACCCCGTAGAACGACCCGTCTACATTGCGCGATTCCCACGTCACAAGCGTACGTCCGCCCGACAATTCCACCAATTGCCCCTGCTTTTGCGAGCTGTCCGTGGTTTGATTGACCTGCAATTCATCTGTTTCGATGCGTCCCTTGGCCGACACTGTACGGTAGATCACTTCATGCAGGGAATTGCGCCCGAAACTGTCATAAGCAATGGCAAAACCGCCATCCGACAGGGCCAGCAGTTCAGAGGCGTTGTCGCTGGCATCCGTGTTGCCTGAAATGGTTAATGTACTTTGGGTCTGCCTGCCTGTGGCATTCAGGTATTCCACCCGCACATCCGCCTGCAAAAGCTCTGTATTATCTTGATATGAAACAACAATATTCCCATCTGACAATACCGCCACTGCGGGGCGTTTGGTGTCATCTTGCGCAGCAGAGCCGATCAATCGGGCTTTTGACAGAAACTTTCCGTTGCCGTTCAGAACATCCAGATAGACGTTGCTATCTGCCCCATTGGTGTCTTCCCAGACAAAGGCGAAGCCGCCGTTCTGTGTGGCGGTCATATCAATAGACACGGAATAAGGCGATTGGCTGCTGCCAAGAGAGATCAGTTTGCTGGTTTTCTTAAAGCTGCTCAATGCGGTATCCCTGTGTTCAAGTATCGGGTGCTGGCCGATTAGCCCCCGCAGCCAGAAACAAAAAACGCTGTCCGGACGGGTGTCGGGACAGCGTTAAAGCGTTGATATCCGGCCGGATTACATGGTGCGTTCGACCATCATCTTTTTGATTTCACCGATGGCTTTGGCAGGGTTCAGCCCTTTGGGGCAGGTCTGCGCGCAGTTCATGATGGTGTGGCAGCGATACAGTTTGAACGGGTCGTGCAGATCGTCCAAACGCTCGCCTGTGGCTTCATCGCGGCTGTCGATGATCCAGCGGTAGGCATGTAGCAGCGCCGCCGGGCCGAGGTATTTTTCGCTGTTCCACCAATAGCTTGGGCAGGATGCGGAACAGGACGCACACATCACGCATTCATACAGACCGTCCAGTTTCTTGCGGTCCTCAATGGACTGGCGCCATTCTTTTTGCGGGCGGTTTGTCTTGGTTTCAAGCCAGGGCATGATGCTGGCGTGTTGGGCATAGAAATGGGTCAGGTCGGGGATCAAATCCTTGACCACTGGCATATGGGGCAGCGGATAGATTTTCACATCGCCCTTCACTTCGTCCAGACCATAGATACAGGCCAGCGTATTGATGCCGCCCACATTCATCGCGCAAGACCCGCAAATCCCTTCGCGGCAGGACCGGCGGAAGGTCAGTGTAGGGTCGATTTCGTTTTTGATCTTGATCAGCGCATCCAGAATCATCGGGCCGCAGGTGTCCATATCCAGATGATAGGTATCTACCCGCGGGTTTTCCCCAGTATCGGGGTTCCAGCGATAGATCTTGAACGCGCGGACGTTGGTCGCGCCCTCCGGTTTTGGCCATGTTTTACCAACGGTCATACGGGAGTTTTTGGGAAGGGTGAGTTCTACCATTTTATGCGTCTTCCTAACTGCGCGTTCGATCTTCGAATGCTTGTAGCTGTCTTAACATTGTGGCTGGGAAGAGTTCCAGTCAATCTCGGGTTTCGTGTTACGTCTGTCAATTGTGACGGTGTTGCGGCCCTGCCCTAGCCATATGCTGGCAACTTGGGGAGGGTTTGGGGGTTCTGCCCCGCATTGGCGCGGAAACAGCGTTTGTAATAGTCGTTCACATAAAACTGCGAGGGCAGTTCAGCCTGCAAGCCCACCTGAATGGTGCCGCTGGCATCAGGGATCATCAGCGGCCGGTTGGCATATCGGTTGGCCTGCGCGATGCAGTGGGTCTGGGCATCAACCAGCGACATGCGCGGCGCGGCGGTCTGTGACGCGGGCACACAGGCCATCATCACAGGGGCAAGCGCCATCACTAAAGTCGATACAGTCAATGCCGCGCCCTGTTTCATTTCAGCACATTCCGCAGCACGGTGGGCATTGGATCGCGGTATTCTACCGGGCTTTTGGGATATTGGTGGGAATAGGCCCAGACACAGGCGCGGTAATCGGTTTGAACGCGGTAAGGTGGGGGTTCATCCCCGCGCAGCCCAAAGGGTTTACGGCCGAATTTAATCGCCCGCTCGGTACAGATATCCACAGCCTGATCCAGCGTTTTCTGCGGGCTGCGCCCTGCAAAAGCGGCCCCTGCGCAAACGGTTGCAGCCATCAGGCAGCCAATCAGTATTTTATTCATCTTCTGTCCTTTCCTGGTCAGAATTTTCTAGTCCCGCACCACGATGCCAATGGACGCCGACCCGGACAAACGAATGCCTGCGGGCGTCTTTGCACTGGGTGGATACTGGCCTGATTTGGCGTAAACACAGGTGCGATAGTGACGGTTCAGCTTGTCTTGGGACGGGGTATTTGCCGCCCCGTCCGCAATCTGGCGGCTGTAACGCAGGGATTGCGTGTCACATTGCGCCATGGCCGCCGTCAGAGGAATCCTCTGACGGGCATCGGCACTTTGGGCAAAGCCAAGCACGAGGCAAAGCCCTGCAGCCATTCCGCTCAGACAAAAATTGAACCTGTTCACACTACCCCCTAGTACACCCGTTTTTTGGGTGCGATCCGTTTCAGATCAATACCGCCGTCTTTTTCCGCCGTCAGCGGATCAAGATGTACATCACGGTAGGTCAGTTTCACTTTATTTCCAGTGACCCGCGCCAAAGTATGCTTGCGCCATGTTTTATCATCCCGCTCGGGGTAATCTTCATGGGCGTGGGCACCACGGCTTTCCTTACGTGCTTCGGCACCAACAATCGTGGCCAAAGCGTTGGGCATCAGGTTGTCCAACTCCAGCGTTTCCATCAGGTCGGAGTTCCAGATCAACGAGCGGTCGGTGACTTTGATGTCATCCATCTTCGCCGCAACAGCCGTCATCTTTTCAACGCCTTCTGCCAGCGTTTTATCCGTCCGGAACACAGCCGCGTCAGCCTGCATGGTTTTTTGCATTTCCAGACGCAGTTCAGCCGTCGGGATCGAACCGCTGGCATTGCGCAGGGCATCAAAGCGATCCATCGCCTTTTCAACCGAGGCCATGTTCAGCGCAGGGTTGCTGGCTTTGGGGTCGATAATCTCGCCTGCTTTGATCGCTGCTGCGCGGCCAAAGACCACAAGGTCGATCAGGGAATTGGACCCAAGGCGGTTCGCCCCGTGAACCGAAGCACACCCAGCCTCCCCTACAGCCATCAGGCCCGGGAAGATTTTATCGTGGTTGCGACTGGTCGGATCAAGCACTTCGCCCCAATAGTTGGTCGGAATGCCGCCCATGTTGTAATGCACTGTCGGCAGAACCGGGATCGGTTCCTTGGTCAGATCAACACCCGCAAAGATACGCGCGCTTTCGGAAATACCGGGCAGACGCTCGGCCAGTGCTTCGGGTGGCAGGTGGTTCAGGTGCAGGTGGATGTGATCCCCGTCCTTCCCGATCCCGCGCCCTTCGCGGATTTCCATGGTCATACAGCGGGACACAACATCGCGGCTGGCAAGGTCTTTATAGGTCGGCGCATAGCGCTCCATAAACCGTTCACCTTCGGAGTTGGTCAGATAGCCGCCCTCACCCCGTGCGCCCTCTGTGATCAGACACCCGGACCCGTAAATGCCGGTAGGGTGGAATTGCACGAATTCCATATCCTGCAGCGGCAGCCCCTGACGGGCCACCATACCACCACCGTCACCTGTACAGGTGTGGGCCGATGTGGCGCTGAAATAGGCGCGGCCATAGCCGCCCGTGGCCAGAACAACCATCTTGGCATTGAAACGGTGGATGGTGCCGTCGTCCAGCTTCCAGGCCAACAGGCCTTGGCAGGAGCCGTCTTCGGCCATGATCAGGTCGAGCGCGAAATATTCGATAAAGAATTCCGCGTTGTTTTTCAGGGATTGGCCATAAAGCGTGTGCAAAATGGCGTGGCCTGTCCGGTCTGCCGCCGCACAGGTGCGCTGAACCGGCGGGCCTTCACCGAATTCGGTGGTGTGGCCGCCGAACGGACGCTGGTAAATCTTGCCTTCCTCGGTGCGTGAAAAGGGAACACCGTAGTGATCCAGCTCATACACAGCCTTGGGGGCTTCACGGGCGAGGTATTCCATCGCATCAGTGTCACCCAACCAGTCGGACCCTTTAACAGTGTCATACAAATGCCACTGCCAGTTATCCGGCCCCATGTTGGACAGGGACGCCGCAATGCCGCCCTGTGCCGCAACCGTGTGAGAGCGTGTCGGGAAAACCTTGGTTACACAGGCTGTCTTCAGCCCCTGTTCAGCCATGCCAAGCGTGGCACGCAAGCCAGCGCCACCAGCGCCGACAACAACAACATCATAAGTGTGATCTACATATTCATAAGCGGACATTAGTTTGGTCTCCGATCAGCCGGCAAAGGCGATTTTGGCAACAGCAAAGGCACCAGCGGCCCCAAAGAAGTAACAGATCAAGCGCGTGGACACCAAAGTGATCGCCAGCAGCGCTTTACCGTGGACGTAATCCAGAACGATTTCTTTCAGCCCGTCGGCAAGGTGCTTAAAGGCCACCAGAAAGAACAGGATAACCACAACGGCTTTAAACGGGTTCTGGAAGGCCGCCACAACAGTGGCGTGGTCCTCGCCGATCAGCGGCGCGACAAAGCACAGAAACAGAATGGACAAAGGGATCAGCGCAACAGAGAGCACACGGCCCGAAAACCATTCGTGTACACCTTCTTTGGCGGCTCCCAGACCGATAACACGGCCAAGATCAGTTTTATATGACATGTTCTTCGTCCCTTAAATGATGCAGATCAGGCTGATCACGGTCAGCACAAAGCTGCCGATCAGAACAACCCATCCAGTCATATTGACGGTCTTCAACTCGTAGCCGACGCCGAAATCCATCACCAGATGGCGTAACCCGCCAAGGAAGTGGAACCACAAGGCCCAAAGCGACCCCACAAGGATCAGCAATCCCAGCCAGGACGTCAGATAACCGTTCACCGTATCAAAATACGCCGGCCCCGAAGCAGCGGCCATCAGCCACCAGACGATCAAAGCCGCCGCCAGCACCATTCCGGCACCTGCAATCCGGTTCATGATCGAAACGAACATGGTGATGGTTACACGGTAAATAGATAAATGTGGAGATAGCGGGCGATTGCCTCGATTCACGTCTGCCATAAGGCACCTCTTGATCAGCTTGCTGTGGCGTTGTTAGCAAAGAATTACAGGAAGTCATAGAGAAGGTGTGAATTATTTGCCGCTCTAGCCCCCTCAAATGTCGTGTTTTTTACGTTCTCTCCCGAATTTGTGATCACGAAAATATTGGTGTGATCACAAATTCAGAGACTCACTGCGCCAAACCCCTGAAGCCTGCGCAGAGCCAAAAGCGTCAGAAGCCTTCGGCGAGGATATTTCAAGAAAATGGAGGCCCGTCGGGGTTTCGCCATGCCCGACAGGCCTCTTTTTGGGTCAAATATCCAAATCCGAACGGCGCCGTCATCGGGGCCGATTCAGGTCAGGAGGGCATCAAGGCCCAATAGTCCAGATCGAGCAACACATCAGGGCGGTACTTGCCTTCGGCGCTGCGCAATTCCATATCCGCGCTGTCCCCTTTGGTGGCCACCAGCCGCAAGCGAATGGCTGTAACCCCGTCGGCTGTGGTTTCTGCCTTATCCAGAACCTCCGACCAGGCGCGGATTGTATCGCCTGACAGACAGGGGTTTGCATGGGCACCTGCATTGATGCCCGCGATCATCTGCGCATTGGCAAGCCCGTTGAACGACAGGGCCCGCGCCATGGAAATCACGTGGCCGCCGTAAATCAGGCGGGTACCGTCTGGACGGGCCGAGGTATCGAAATGCACCTTGGCCGTATTCTGCCACAGGCGGGTGGCGATCATATGTTCGGCTTCTTCAATCGTGACGCCGTCCACGTGGTTGATCTTTTCGCCAATGGCATAATCCGCCGCGCGGTGGGGTTCGCCTGCCAGTGCGAAATCGTAGCTGCTGAAATTCAGCCCCTGTGGTATCGCGAGATCAGCGGGGTCGATCACAGCGGCCAGATCGGGGATCACGGTTTCGGGGGCTGCTGCATCCAGATCCCGTTTGCGCACCATGACCCAGCGTTTGTAGTCGATCACCACATCATCGTGTTGGTTGAAGCCTTTGGAATGCACCCAGACCACACCGCTTTTGCCGTTGGAATTCTGTTTCAGCCCGATCACCTGCGACGTGGTGCGCAATGTATCCCCTGTGTAGACAGGTTTCAAAAACCGGCCCTCGGCATAGCCCAGATTGGCCAAAGCGTTCAGCGATACGTCA
>JAXMOF010000046.1:0-33587 GCA_034670045.1 Amylibacter sp.
TTCCACATAGCCTTCAACCCCGGAAATCTGGCCTGCAAAGCGAATGTCGGGGCGGTTTTTCAGGCGCATCTGGTGATCAAGCAAACGAGGAGAGTTGATAAACGTGTTGCGATGAATGCCACCAAGACGGGCGAATTTTGCGTTTTCCAACCCGGGAATCAGGGCAAAAGCCGCAGCCTGTTCGCCGTATTTCATCTTGGTTTGAAAGCCGACGATGTTGAACAAAGTCCCCAGCGCATTGTCACGGCGCAATTGTACCACCGCATAGGCTTTCACGTCTGGTTGATGGGGATTGGTCAGGCCCACAGGCTTCATCGGACCAAACCGCAATGTTTCACGGCCCCGTTCTGCCATCACCTCGATCGGCAGGCAGCCGTCAAAATAAGGCGTGTCTTTTTCCCAGTCCTTGAATTCGGTTTTGCCCGAATTCAGCAGCGCGTCGATAAAGGCCTCATAGGTGTCTTTATCCATCGGACAGTTCAGATAGGCCGTGCGCTCTTCTTCGGTTTCGCCCTTGTCATAGCGGGATTGAAACCAGGCTTTGGACATATCAATGCTGTCTGCATAGACAATCGGCGCAATGGCATCAAAAAACGCCAGCGAGGTTTCATCCGTCACCGACAGAATCGATTGCGCCAAAGCCGAGGACGTCAAAGGCCCCGTTGCGATGATGGTTTGTCCCCAGTCTGCTGGGGGAATCTCGGTGACTTCACCCCGTTCCAAGGTGATCAGCGGATGGTTCAACAGCCGTTCGGTCACAGCGGCGGCGAAGGGTTCGCGGTCTACGGCCAGCGCGCCGCCAGCGGGTAATTTGTGTTTTTCGGCCATTTCCATGATCAGGCTGCCGGCTTCGCGCATTTCCCAATGCAGCAGGCCGACTGCATTTGACTCGTGGTCATCCGATCGGAAGGAGTTCGAGCAGACAAGTTCTGCCAGATCACTGGTTTGATGGGCGAATGTGCCCACGTCTGGACGCATCTCGTGGATAACCACGGGCTGTCCTGCTTGAACGGCTTGCCATGCTGCTTCGCTGCCGGCCATGCCGCCGCCGATGATGTGAATAGGTTTGCTCATGTAGTGGCATTTAGGGCAGAGCGCTGCGAAAGAAAAGCGGCAATGTAAAAAGCAATGTCCCCACTGCGGTAGGGGTTCGCAGTGGGGACAGGTAACGCGCCTTGAAAGGCAGCAGGGGGCCTAGTAGATGGGTAGCAGACCCCTTTACCACCTTCACTGAACTTCAAAGTGACGTTACGGTAAAGGTGAAAAGCTGCAAAGGCACCTTTGCATAATTGTCCATACGTTCCTGTGGTTGTATATTGTCTACCTAGGGTGGATTTTCCGACCAAAACAATGGAAAAATATTCTCTATCTAGCAACCAATGGCTGCAAAGGACTCCTCAAGCCACTTGGTTGTGCTGCGCAATACAGCATCTTCCTTTCGGGATTCGTGGAACAAGAGCCAAAGTTCACGCAGGCGCATTTCCCGTTGCGGCTGCAACGGCACAAGGTCATCTGCTGTCTGCGACATGATTTCAGGCAGGATCCCCGGGCGGCCTGTTTCGCGCATGGCGCAATAGATCGACCGAAAAGAAGCCAGCCGCAGGGTGGGTTCGCAGCCAAAAAACGACAGCCCGTTTTTCATCTCGGGTGTCCAGTCCAGATCGAAAGGCAGGCCGATCCAGTCCTGATTTTTGGAGTCAGCGGTGGCAAATACCCCCATTCTGATATTCGCGATGCGCCGTGCCACCAGACGGCCCTCGGTCGGGCGGGTCAGGCGCAGAGCGATATCGGCTTCGCCGTAGGCAAGACTGACTTTGTTGTTATTGGCAGAGAGTTCCAGCGTCACATTTCCATGCTGTTCACAGAAATCCGGCAGCGTTTTGCTTAGAACTTCGTTGATCAGGAATTCAAGACCGGAGACGCGGATAATTTGATGGGACTGCTGCAGATTGGCGGTCGCGGCGTTAAAGGATTGCAGTTCATCGCTGAAACTGGCGGCCATTTCGAACAGGCGCCGCCCTTCGGAGGTCAGTTCCCATTCGGATCCGCTTTTGCGGAACAGAACCGCATTTGCAGCTTCGTTCAGACGTCGAATGCGGCGGGAAACTGTTGCGGTGTTGGTGCGCAGGTGACGTGCGGCTTTGGACATCGACCCGTAGCGTGCCAAAGCCACGGCAAATCGCAGATCGTCCCAGTTTTCCATTGCTAACCCACCTACCTGCTTGGAAATAATAGGCTAGGCTTGGTTGGGCGGATGGTCAAGAAGAGGCGCAATATCTTACGCCTCTTCTTGGATTTTATTGCAGTTTACTTAAGACTATTCCTCGGGGGTGGTCCCGGTGTCAGTCTCTCCGGCTTCTTCGTCGCCTTGTTCGGCGATATAGGCTACTGAAACCACTTTTTCGCCTTTGGCTGTGTTGAACACGGTCACACCAGAAGACGTGCGTCCCTGACGGGAGATTCCGGACACAGGGCAGCGGATTGATTGGCCCGTTGATGTGGCCAACATGATCTGGTCGTCCTCATCCACCGTAAAGCTGGCGATGATCCGGTCGTTGCGGCGGCCCAGATTGGCGGCGGCAATGCCTTGTCCGCCACGGCCTGCAACGCGGTATTCATGGGCGGAAGACCGTTTCCCATACCCACCGGATGTGACGGTCAGGATCCATTGTTCCAGCGCGCCAAGTTCCGCATAGCGTTCCTGTGAAATGGTGGCAGAGCCGGAATCTTCGACCTCGCCTGCGTCTTCGCCTGTGACTGCGCGGCGCATTTTGAAATAGGCGGCGCGTTCATCAGGGCTGGCATCCACGTGGCGAATTACGGCCATGGATACAACGGAATCCCCGTCAGCCAATCTGATCCCGCGCACCCCTGTACTGTCGCGGCCTTTGAAGACACGCACATCGGTAACAGGGAAGCGGATTGCCTTGCCAAGTTCGGTTGTCAGCAGGAAGTCATCGGATTCCGTGGCGATATTCACGTTCACGATTGCCGAATCTTCGGGCAGTTTCATCGCAATCTTGCCGTTGGATTTCACATTGGTGAAATCGCTAAGCGCGTTGCGGCGCACGTCACCTGCGGTGGTGGCAAAGACGATGTGCAGATTGTCCCATTCATCCTCTGGCACGTCCACGGGCATGATCGCCGCAATGGAAACACCCGCTGGAATTGGCAGGATATTCACGATGGCCTTGCCCCGTGAATTGCGTCCACCGGGGGGCAGGCGCCAGGTCTTTAACTTGTAAACCATCCCGTCCGTAGTGAAGAACAGCAGCGGGGTGTGGGTGTTGGCAACGAACAGGTTGGTGACGAAATCCTCGTCCTTGGTGTTCATGCCTTGCAGGCCTTTGCCGCCGCGTTTCTGGGCGCGGTAATCCGCCAGAATGGTGCGTTTGATATAGCCGGAGTTGGTGATCGTGACCACCATGTCTTCCCGCTCGATCAGGTCTTCGTCGTCCATGTTATCAACATGTTCAACGATTTCAGACCGCCGCGGCACGGCAAACATTTCACGGACTTCGGTCAGTTCGGTCGAAATGATCGCCATGATCCGCTCGCGCGAGCGCAGGATTTCCAGATAGTCGCTGATTTTGGCGGCCAGCTCTTCCAGTTCGTCCGTGACCTCTTTCACGCCAAGGGCGGTCAGACGTTGCAGACGCAGTTCCAGAATGGCACGGGCCTGAACTTCGGACAGGTGATAGGTGCCGTCCTCGTTTACGGTATGGCTCGGATCGTCGATCAGCTTGATATATTGAACGATATCATGGGCTGGCCATGCGCGGGTCATCAGTCGTTCGCGGGCTTCTGCCGGATCGGCAGAACTGCGGATCGTGGCGACGATTTCATCCACGTTGGATACCGCAACTGCCAGACCACAAAGGATATGGCTGCGTTCACGGGCTTTGCGCAGTTCGAATGCGGTGCGCCGTGCAACAACTTCTTCGCGGAATTTGATAAAGCTGGACAGGAAACCGTGCAGGTTCAACTGTTCCGGCCGTCCGCCATTCAGCGCCAGCATGTTACAGCCAAAGGACGTTTGCAAAGAGGTAAAGCGGAACAACTGGTTCAAAACCACCTCTGGGGTGGCATCCCGTTTCAGTTCCACAACCACGCGCACGCCGATCCGGTCGGATTCGTCCTGAACGTGGGCGATGCCCTCGATCTTTTTGTCCCGTGCCAGTTCCGCGATTTTTTCGATCATCGTGGACTTATTCACCTGGTAGGGAATTTCATCTACGATAATGGCATAGCGGTCCTTGCGGATTTCCTCGATGCGGGTCTTCGCGCGGATGATGACAGAACCGCGCCCTTCGGCATAGGCTTTGCGTGCGCCGCTGCGGCCCAGAATGATCCCGCCTGTGGGGAAATCGGGGGCAGGGATGTATTCCATCAACTGCAAGCTGTCCAAATCCGGATTGTCCATCAACGCAAGGGTCGCGTCGATCACTTCACCCAGATTATGGGGCGGAATGTTTGTGGCCATACCGACCGCGATACCACCCGCTCCGTTGACCAGCATGTTGGGATAGCGGGCCGGTAGAACTGTTGGTTCACGGTCTTTGCCATCGTAGTTGTCTTGAAAATCGACGGTTTCCTTGTCGATATCCGCCAGCAGGCTGGCGGCGGGTTTGTCCATGCGCACTTCGGTATACCGCATGGCCGCAGCACTGTCGCCGTCCATGGAGCCAAAGTTACCCTGACCATCCAGCAAGGGCAGCGACATGGAAAAGTCCTGCGCCATCCGTACCAGCGCGTCATAGATCGCCGCATCACCGTGGGGGTGGTATTTCCCCATCACATCGCCCACAGGTCGGGCCGACTTGCGATAGGATTTATCGTGGGTATTGCCGGTTTCGTGCATGGCGTACAGAATCCGGCGATGCACTGGCTTTAGCCCGTCACGCAGATCGGGGATCGCGCGGCTGACAATCACGCTCATGGCGTAATCGAGGTAGGAGGCTTTCATCTCCTCTTCGATAGAGATTGTCGGGCCGTGATGTACGGCGCGTTCGGGGGGAGTTATCGGCTGATCTTCGGTCTCGTCGGTCAAGTCTGGCCGCCTTGCTGTTATGCACAATATCTAGTGGAACATCTATAAACCAGCCTCAGGATAAGGGCAATCTTTGTGCCGCTATTTCAGCAGAAAATTGCAAAAAATCCGGCGATTTTCGGGTGGTTTCACAGGGTGTCGGGGGGCAGGGGCCAGTGACGGGATTGCAGGGCGGCGAATGGCGCGGAATTGATGGGGGTATTTTGACGTGCAGATACAAAAGTGGCCCCGAAACGGGGCCACAATTCAACAAATTCTTTGGTCTTTAGAACGGGATTTCGTCGTCCAGATCAGAACTGCCGCCGCCGCCCTGCGATCCGCCGCCGTAATTGCCGCCACCGCCGCCACTGCCACCGCCGTAGCCACCGCCACCCTGGTCATAGCCGCCACCGCCGCCGCCTTGGTCGTAACCGCCGCCGCCGCCGCCCGAACCGCCGCCTTCGCCGCGACCGTCCAGCATGGTCAATGTGCCGTTAAAGCCCTGCAGAACAACCTCGGTCGAATACCGGTCCGCGCCGCTTTGATCCTGCCATTTACGGGTTTGCAACTGACCTTCCACAAAAACCTTGGAGCCTTTGCGCAGGTATTGTTCACAGACGCGCACCAGACCTTCGCTAAAGACTGAAACCTGATGCCATTCGGTTTTTTCACGGTTTTCGCCCGTGTTCTTGTCGCGCCAGCGTTCGGATGTGGCGATGCGCAGGTTGCACACTTTGCCGCCGTTCGGGAACGACCGCACTTCCGGGTCGCGGCCCAGATTTCCGATCAACATAACCTTGTTCAAACTGCCAGCCATTGGCGTGTCTCCCTTAACTCGAATCTTTGGTGCTTTCTTGCGTCAGTGGTAGTTAACCATGTTCTGTGTGCCCTGCAACCAATGAAGAAACCGCTAACAATTCGGGGCAGACAGGTCTTATCTGGCCAAACCCGTTAAAAGACGGTACATAGAGCAGCAAGAATTGATTGGGCAGGGGCGTCCTGAATGCATAAGACGATAGCAAGTATTATTGTGCTGGCCGTTGGGCTGGGTCCTGTGGCAACCTCTGCAGACGTGACGAAATCGTCCAAAAACCGTTCTCGGATTCTGTCCAGTCACAGCAAGCTGATTGATAAACGCCTGTCAAAACAATACTCCAGTTCGTCGCGTTTATTGCCCACTCATGACCGTCTCGATCTGGTGCCGCGCTATACGGGTGCCTATAAAGGTGTCTATAAACCCATGGCCGAGGCTGCCGCGCGCAAGCACGGTGTGCCAGTGGATCTGTTCAACCGTCTGGTGCAGCAGGAAAGCAACTGGAACCCGAAAGCCAAAAGTCATGCAGGGGCGATCGGGCTGGCGCAGTTGATGCCGTTTACGGCCCGCACGCTTGGGGTTAACCCCCATGATCCGCGCGAAAACCTTGAAGGGGGCGCGCGCTATCTAAAGCAGCAATACACCAAATTCCGCAGTTGGCGTCTGGCGCTGGCGGCTTATAATGCCGGCCCTGCAGCGGTGGAAAAATACAACGGTGTGCCGCCTTACAAAGAAACCACCAACTATGTGAAAGTGATTTTGGGCAAGTAACCGTCCGAAATCCCGCATCTGCTGACAACTTCTGGCAGCAGGCTGCTTTGATCCTGTCATGTTCGCGCAATGTTCCCGCTTTTTTATTGGCATTCCGGCCCTGATGGCCTAGGTATTGTCGGGTCTTGGGGGCAGAGCAATGGCTGAACTGAAAAACATCGAAATCCGCGGCGCGCGGGAACATAATCTTAAAAACATCGACGTGGATATACCGCGCGATCAACTGGTTGTAATCACGGGGCTTTCCGGCTCTGGGAAATCATCACTGGCGTTTGACACCATCTATGCCGAAGGCCAGCGCCGTTATGTGGAATCACTGTCGGCCTATGCACGTCAGTTCCTGGATATGATGCAAAAACCGGATGTGGATCACATTTCCGGTCTTTCGCCTGCGATTTCTATCGAACAAAAAACCACATCGAAAAATCCCCGCTCCACCGTGGGCACCGTGACCGAGATTTACGACTATATGCGGCTGCTGTTTGCTCGCGTCGGCACGCCGTATTCCCCCGCGACGGGGCTGCCGATTGAAGCGCAGCAAGTGTCTGAAATGGTGGATCGCATCATGCAGATGGAGGAGGGCACCCGTGCCTTTTTGCTGGCACCCATTGTGCGGGATCGTAAAGGCGAATACCGCAAGGAATTTGCCGAGCTGAAGAAATCAGGGTTCCAGCGGGTGAAAGTCAACGGCGACTTTCATGATCTGGATGAGCCGCCCAAACTTGATAAGAAGTTCCGCCATAACATTGACGTGGTGGTCGATCGTCTGGTGGTGAAAGAAGGTTTGGAAACGCGGCTAGCCGACAGTCTACGAACCGCACTTGATCTGGCGGATGGTATTGCGATTCTGGAAACCGCACCGAAAGAGGGCGAGCCTGAACGCTTTACCTTTTCCGAGAAATTCGCCTGTCCTGTCAGTGGCTTCACCATTTCCGAAATCGAACCGCGGCTGTTTTCGTTTAACGCGCCATTCGGGGCCTGTCCTGAATGTGACGGTCTGGGGGTAGAGCTGTTTTTCGACGAACGGCTTGTGGTGCCGGACCCGTCGCTGTCCTTGTACAAAGGCGCGTTGGCGCCTTGGGCCAAAGGGAAATCCCCCTATTTCCGCCAAACAATCGAGGCCATCGCCCGCCATTATGAATTCGACAAGGATTTGCCGTGGAAAGACCTGCCGGCCCATGTGCAACAACTGATGTTGCATGGCTCTGGTGATGAGGAAATCAAGTTCCGCTACGACGAAGGCGGCCGCGTCTATGAGGTTTCCCGCGCCTTTGAAGGTGTGATCCCGAATATGGAACGCCGCTACCGCGAAACCGACAGCAATTGGATCCGCGAAGAATTCGAACGCTACCAGAACAACCGCCATTGCGGCAGTTGTGACGGCTATCGCCTGCGCCCCGAAGCCCTTGCCGTGAAAATCGGCGGGTTGCATGTGGGGCAGGTGGTTCAGATGTCTATTTCCGAAGCACGGGATTGGGTGGAAAATATCCCGTCCGAACTGTCGAACCAGAAAAACGAAATCGCCCGTGCCATTCTGAAAGAAATCCGCGAGCGGTTGGGCTTTCTGGTGAATGTGGGGCTGAACTATCTGACCCTGTCGCGCAATTCCGGCACTTTGTCGGGCGGGGAAAGCCAGCGTATCCGCTTGGCCAGCCAGATCGGGTCTGGCCTGACGGGGGTGCTTTATGTGTTGGACGAACCTTCTATCGGTCTGCACCAACGGGATAATGACCGTCTGTTGGTCACGCTGAAAAACCTGCGGGATCAGGGCAATACGGTGATTGTGGTCGAACATGACGAAGAGGCCATCCGCGAGGCTGATTTCGTGCTGGATATTGGGCCGGGCGCGGGGGTTCACGGCGGTGAAATCATCGCCAAGGGCACGCCAGCGCAGATTGCCAAAACCAAGAAATCCATCACAGGTCAGTACCTTACGGGAAAACGCAGTATTCCCATCCCGACCGAGCGGCGCAAAGGCAACGGCAAGTCGCTGGTTGTTGAAGGGGCCACAGGCAACAACCTGAAGAACGTCACAGCGACCTATCCACTGGGTACGTTTTGCTGTGTGACAGGCGTTTCGGGGGGCGGGAAATCCACCCTAACCATTGAAACCCTGTTCAAAACCGCCTCCATGCGGTTGAACGGGGCAAAACAGACGCCTGCACCCTGTGACGCGATCAAAGGGCTGCAATATCTGGACAAGGTCATCGACATTGACCAGCGGGCCATCGGACGCACACCGCGATCAAATCCGGCCACTTACACGGGCGCGTTTACCCCGATCCGGGACTGGTTCGCTGGCCTGCCCGAGGCAAAAGCCCGTGGTTATAAACCCGGTCGGTTCTCGTTCAATGTCAAAGGCGGGCGGTGCGAAGCCTGTCAGGGTGACGGTCTGATCAAGATCGAAATGCACTTTCTTCCCGATGTATATGTGACCTGTGAAAGCTGCGCGGGCAAACGTTACAACCGTGAAACGCTGGAAGTTTTGTTTAAAGGCAAAAGTATAGCGGATGTGCTGGATATGACGGTCGAAGACGCAGAGACGTTCTTTCAGGCGGTCCCGTCCATTCGCGATAAGATGACAGCGCTGCTGCGGGTCGGTTTGGGGTATATCAAGGTCGGGCAGCAGGCGACGACCCTGTCGGGCGGTGAAGCCCAGCGGGTGAAACTGTCAAAAGAACTGTCGAAACGATCCACGGGTCGTACGCTTTATATTCTGGATGAACCGACCACGGGCCTGCATTTCGAAGATGTACGCAAGCTGTTGGAAGTGCTGCATGAATTGGTAGAGCAGGGCAATTCAGTGCTGGTGATCGAACATAATCTGGATGTGATCAAAACCGCTGACCATATCATTGATATCGGTCCTGAAGGCGGGGATGGTGGCGGTGAAATCGTGGCTACCGGCACACCGGAACAAGTGGCCCAGAATGAGGCCAGCCACACAGGGCGCTATCTGAAAGACATGTTGGAACCAAAGCAGGTCGCGGCTGAATAGTCTTTCAGACCAGTGTGTTAGGGCAGGGCAACGGCGTGTTGCCCTGCAGTATCCTTGTGTATCACATTTACCGTCTGCTTAAGCCAACCGCCGCAAGCACGGCAATCGCGGATAAGGCGATGGCTTCAACCGGAAGGCCGCTGTGCTGGTCTTTGTTCACAGTCCCGTGCCGGACGTGGTTTTGCGATACAACTTGACGGCCATGGTGTTGGTTGCGTTGCGTGTAATGCGCGGTCGGCTTCACAACTTTAACCACAGTGTGGTTTTTCGGGCTGTGCGTGTTTTGCGTATAGCGGTCCTGTTGTGTGTAGCGGGATTGCGCGGTGGCAGTCAGCGGCAGACACAGGCTGGCGGCGAGCATTGTAATCATTGAAAGTTTACGCATTGTTTTATCTTTCTTAAGTCGTTTGTACCTATGGTACGTGTCGTGAAAGATATCCCGTCGCAAACATCCAAGGCCTAGCGGATCAGTTCAACAGATTGGCTGCAGCCCCGATGAAGTTCAAAACCTCGCGGGTTTTACGATCCATTTGATAGATCCGGTCCGCCACGCTGTAATAGTCGTAATTCGGGTCCAGACCATAGCGGTGAGGGTCGCGGATCAGCACATAGTCATGGGTGATCCGGTCTCCGCGATGGTAGGTTCTGTAGGAATGATCCCGATCATCACTGCGATAATGTTTTTTCGCCTGGCCTGGTGGTACACAGGGCGGGTTTTTCTTGGCCAACCCTGGTGGACAATGGCTTTGATGAACAGAACCGTGGCCTTTTTTATGGCTTTTGTCGTTTTTTGCCAAAGCAGGCGTGGCAACGGCAAGGGCGAGGGTGGTTAGAATTGTAGCTGTGCGTATCATGTGAATCTCCATTCACCTGAATACTTAGCTGGAAACTGGAGGCCGCCAAGAGGCGGCCCCGTGCATGGGCATTTTCGCGCCGGTTTTCGCCGGTTACGAGCGGCCGCGTTTTTCAAATCGTGGCAACATGGCGGAAAAATCCATGCCGTTGCCATCTTCGTTTTCAACGAATTGAGTGTACAATTCAGTCGCATGCTGACCCAGCGGTGTATCTGCATTGGATGCTTCGGCAGCCTGTTGGGACAGACGCAGGTCTTTCAGCATCAATTCTGCTGCAAAACCGGGGCGATAGCCGTGGTCTGACGGGGAATCCGGCCCGACGCCAGGGGCAGGACAATAGGCGTTCATGCTCCAGCTATAACCGGATGAGGTGGACACAACGTCAAACATTTTCTGCCGGTCCAGTCCCAGTTTATCCGCCAGCGCAAAAGCCTCGCAGGTGCCGATCATGGTGATGCCAAGGATCATGTTGTTACAGATTTTGGCCGCTTGTCCGGCGCCGCTTTCGCCGCAATGCACAGCTTTTTGGCCCATGATTTCAAACAGGGGTTCAGCCACAGCAAAAGCGGCTTCGGACCCGCCTGCCATAAAGGTCAGCGTGCCAGCCGCAGCCCCGCCAACGCCGCCCGATACAGGTGCGTCTACCGCCAGAAGCCCGAATGCAGTGGCGGCTTCGGCCACTGTGCGTGCGGATTCCACGTCTACGGTGGAACAATCAATAAAGGCGGTGCCTTTGCCCATTACTTCGATGATTTCGCCCGCAACCGAGCTGAGGATCTTGCCGTTGGGCAGCATGGTGATGACGGCGTCCTTGTTTTGCGCTGCATCCGATGCAGAGTCCGCCTTGGTCACGCCTTCGGGCATTTCGGCTGTCAGATCAAAGCCGCTGACCTGATGGCCCGCTGCCGCCAGATTGGCCGCCATTGGGCCGCCCATATTTCCTAGTCCGATAAATCCGATTTTCATGGTCTTCTCCTACAGCGCATTTTTCCCGAGGGGTTTTAACATTTTCTCAACGTCTGAATCTGTTACCGAGTCCAGATCGGGAATCTTCCAGACAGGGGTATGTGTACGGTCGATGATCGCGCCTTTGATACCCTCTACAAAATCACCAAATTCCGCGGCGCGATAGGTGAATTGATATTCTTCGGCCAAAGCCTGCTCAATCGTGTTGCGGGTGCGCACGCGCTGGATCACGATAGGCGTGCAACTGACGGATATCGGGCTTTTTTTGCGCAAGTCGGACAGGGCCTTTTGCGAAAACTCTGTGTCCGCCTGAGAGAGGGAGTCCAGAACATCCGCGATTGTTTCCCATGCGAAATGGCAATCTATGTCGGATTGTTGTCCCTGAAAGGATGCGGCAGGCGCCGGATTTGCTGCCCGTTCAACCGCAGAAACATCACCTGTTTTGACCAGTTTGGCGATCAGGCTGTCCCAATCCTTGCGCGGGATAAAGTAATCGGCAAAGCCTGAATAGATCGCGTTGCCTGCGTCCATCCGTGTGCCTGTGGTGCCCAGATATTCACCGATCCGCCCCGGAGCGCGGGCCAAAAGCAGCGATCCGCCCACATCCGGAACCAGTCCGATGCCGCACTCGGGCATGGCGATCTGGCTGTTTTCGCAGACGATGCGGTGGCTGCCGTGGCACGATACACCAACGCCGCCGCCCATGGTGAAACCCTGCATCAAGGCCACATAGGGCTTGGGGAAATTGGCGATTTTGGCGTTCAGTCGGTATTCGTCACGCCAGAATTTCCGCCCGTATTCGTAATCGCCAGCACTGGCTGTGTCGTAAAGTTTCTGAATGTCACCGCCGGCGCAAAAGGCTTTGTCCCCTTCTGCATCAATGATCACCAGCGCTACATCCGCATCATTGCGCCAACTGTCCAACGCGGCCTCTATATCCAGGCACATCTGATAGCTGAGCGCATTCAAAGCCTTGGGACGGTTTAAAGTGATGCGCCCTGCATGACCTTCTTTGCGAATGTGAAGTTCCATTAACCACGCTCCGCCAAGAGATGACGGGCTGTAATCAGCCGCATAATCTCGTTGGTGCCTTCCAATATTTGATGAACCCTAAGATCCCGCACGATTTTTTCCATGCCGTAATCCGCAAGATAGCCATAGCCCCCGTGCAGTTGCAACGCGTCATTGGCCACTTTGAAAGCGGTGTCGGTGACAAACCGTTTGGCCATGGCGCAGAACTTTGATGCATCCGGCGCACCTGTGTCCAGTTTCCATGCGGCCTGGCGCAGGAATACGCGGGCGGCTTGCAGTTCGGTTTCCATATCGGCCAGTTTGAATTGCAGCGCCTGGAACTGGTCGATGGTTTTGCCAAAGGCCTTGCGTTCGCCCACATAGGTCAATGCAGCAGTAAGGGCGGCTTGTGCGCCGCCAAGCGCCCCTGCGGAAATGTTCAGGCGTCCGCCGTCCAGCCCCGCCATGGCATAAGAAAAGCCGCGGCCTTCTTCACCAATCAGGTTTTCGGCTTCAATTTTGCAATCGTCGAATTGCACTTCGCTGGTGGGCTGTGAACGCCACCCCATTTTATCCTCTAATGCGCCATAAGACAGGCCTTGGGCGCCGTTTTCCACCACCACTGCAGAAATACCCTTGGGACCGTCTTCGCCTGTGCGGCACATGACGATATAGGCGTCGGAATAGCTTCCCCCGGAAATAAAGGCCTTTGTGCCATTCAGGGTGTAGCCTTCGTTGGTGCGTTCTGCCCGCGTGCGCAGGGCACTGGCATCTGACCCTGATCCGGGTTCGGTCAGGCAGTATGAGAAGATCTTTTCAAGGGAGGTAAGGCCCGGAAGCCATTTGGCTTTTTGCTCTGGCGTGCCGAATTTATCAATCATACCGCCGACCATATTGTGGATCGACAGAAACGAGCCGACAGAGGGGCAGGCCATGGCCAGTGCTTCGAAAACAAGGGTTGCATCAAGGCGCGTCAGCCCCGCGCCGCCAAAGTCTTCGGAGACATAAAGACCGCCGAACCCCAACTCTCCGATTTCACGCCACAGCGTTTTGGGGATGGTGCCGTCTTTTTCCCATTGCTGGGCAAAAGGGGCGATTTTTTCCTGCCCAAAGGCATAGGCCATGTCAAAAATTGCAGTTTGTTCTTCGCTCAGGGCAAAATCCATGAAAGGGCTCCGGTTTTTGGGGAATTGAACGTACGTTAACTTCCAATTGTTACATTAGTTTTGCAAGTGGAAAGAGTCTGGAAAAATTGAATTTTCCTGACGTCACATACGAAAAGGGCGGGGAATTCCCCGCCCTAAAAGCTGTGTCTTATTCCATTGTCGGAATAGAGAAATCTGCACCCTCTTTGGTGCCTGATGGCCAGCGGGAGGTCACTGTTTTGGTGCGTGTATAGAATTTGAACGCATCAGGACCGTGCTGGTTCAGGTCGCCAAAGGCAGATTTTTTCCAGCCGCCAAAGGTGTGATAGGCCAAAGGCACGGGGATTGGCACGTTGATGCCGATCATACCCACGTTTACGCGGTTGGCGAAATCACGGGCGGTGTCGCCGTCGCGGGTAAAGATCGCGGTGCCGTTGCCGTATTCGTGATCCATGGCAAGGCCCAAAGCCTCTTCATAGGTTTTGGCCCGTACAGTGGACAGAACCGGACCGAAGATCTCTTTTTTGTAGATGTCCATGTCAGGGGTTACATTGTCAAACAGACATGCGCCCACAAAGAAGCCGTCTTCATAGCCTTGCAGGGCGAAATCGCGACCGTCTACTACAAGTGTTGCGCCGTCTTTGACGCCGGTTTCCACCAGACCAAGGATGTTTTGCTTGGCTTGCGCGGTTACAACCGGACCGTAATCCACATCATCGCCCGCAGTATAGGGGCCAACCTTCAGGCTTTCGACCCGTGGGGCCAGTTTCGCGATCAGGCGGTCTGCTGTGTCTTCGCCAACTGGTACGGCAACCGAAATCGCCATGCAGCGTTCGCCAGCAGCGCCGTAGCCCGCACCGATCAGTGCATCGACGGCTTTGTCCATATCCGCATCCGGCATGATGATCATGTGGTTTTTGGCACCACCGAAACACTGCACCCGCTTGCCGTTGGAACAGCCGCGACCGTAAATATATTCAGCAATCGGGGTCGAGCCAACGAAGCCTACGGATTGAATGATGTCATTGTCGAGGATCGCGTCAACGGCTTCTTTGTCGCCGTTCACAACCTGCATGATACCTTTTGGCAGACCTGCTTCTTCCATCAGGGCAGCCAGCATCATGGGAACAGAGGGATCACGCTCTGACGGTTTCAGGATAAAGGCGTTGCCGCAAGCGATGGCTGGCGCGAACATCCACATCGGGATCATGGCGGGGAAGTTGAACGGCGTGATACCAGCCGTCACACCCAGCGCCTGTTTCATGGAATACATGTCAATGCCAGGGCCTGCGCCATCGGTGAATTCACCTTTCAGCAGCTGAGGTGCGCCGACGCAATATTCTACAACTTCCAGACCACGGATCACATCGCCTTTGGCATCGGGCAGGGTTTTGCCGTGCTCGCGGGACAGGGCCTCGGCCAGTTTGTCCATGTCGCGGTGCAACAGTGAGACCATTTTCATCATGACACGGGCGCGAACCTGCGGGTTTTTCGCGGCCCATTCCGGTTGTGCAGCAGCCGCAATTTCAACCGCTTTGGTCATTTCGGCCTCATTGGCCAGGGCGACTTTTGCCTGAACTTCACCTGTTGCAGGGTTATACACGTCTGCGGTGCGCCCGCTGGTGCCTGCGACGTGTTCGCCACCGATATAATGTCCGATATTTTCCATGATATGGTCCTCCATAGGAATTTAGCGTTTTATAGCCTTGCGTTTTTTCGACTAAAAGGCCCAATTGACCAAATCCATTTTGCATTTTTGCAAAGGTGTGGGGCAGGGCGCAGGCGGATGATCGAAAGGGCAGGCATATGAACGAGAGATTACGGTGGGATGATTTGCGCGTGTTTTTCCATGTTGCGCAAGGGGCGAGCCTGACTGCCGCTGCCAAAACCATGCGGATGGACCCCGCCACCCTGTCGCGGCGCATTGCACGGCTGGAAGAAAACATGAACGCCAGCCTGTTTGTCAAAAGTCCGCAAGGTTATAACCTGACGGATGCAGGCCAGCGGCTTTTGACCCATGTGGATCAAATGGAACTGGCCGTGCGATCCGCACAGGGCGAGGTGCAGGATCAGGCCGACACATTGACGGGGTCTATCAGGATTGGCGCGCCGGACGGGGCGGCGAATTTCCTTTTACCACAGGTTTGCAGCGAAATTTGTGATGAGAATCCTGGGTTGGACATTCAAATCCTTGCCCTGCCACGGGTGCTTAATCTGTCCAAACGCGAAGCGGATATGGCAATCACCGTATCGCCCCCGAAAACGGGGCGGTTAAGCGTGCAAAAAATTACCGACTATACGCTGCATCTGGCGGCAACCAGAGATTACCTGCGGGACCATGCGCCCATTACGGATAAATCCGATCTGAAAGATCATCGTCTGATCGGTTACATTAACGACCTGATTTTTGATGATGAACTGGATTATATGGGGGAAATCGGTGAGTCCCCCCACGCGCCGCTCACCTCAAACAGTTTTTCGGTGCAGATGAACTGGGCACGACGCGGGGCGGGTGTGTGCATTGTCCATGATTTCGCCATTCCGACCTTTCCCGAATTGCAGCGCATTCTGACGGACCAGATTTCGTTGACGCGGTCTTTCTATCTGGTGCGCCACAGTGACGACCACCGCGTAGAACGCCAGAACCGCGTTGCCCAGCAGTTGATAACCAAAATCCGGCGCGAAATAAGGCGTTTGCAAGCTGCTGCTTGACAGAACAGGTCTGCGCAACGCACGATAGAATCTACAGTTTACAGGAGGTTGTGCCATGTTGATCAAACAAATCCTCGCAGGCAAGACTGCGGGCAAGATCGCAACTGTGAAGCCGGATGACACCGTCAGTGAGGCGGCCAATATTCTGTCCAAACACCGAATCGGTGCGCTTGTTGTGTCAAAAACCGGCACGGATGTAGCGGGTATTCTGTCTGAACGGGATATCGTGCGCGAGCTGGGAAAACGGGGAATAAGCTGCATGTCGGATGTGGTTGGCGACCTGATGACGGCCGATATTATCACGACGACCCCGTCCGAAACCGCAGAGAGTGTTTTGCAAACCATGACCGACAAACGCTTTCGCCACATGCCTGTGATGGAAGGCGACCGGATGGTCGGGATTGTCTCTATCGGTGATATTGTCAGTGCCCGTCTGGCGGAAATGCATTCGGAAAAAGATGCCCTGCAAGACATGATCATGGGGCGGTAAAGGGGTGCAGTGTTTGGGTGAAAAAATGCGGGCCAGCGGTGTGACCCTACATGGGTCGGCCCGCAGTTTGAACGTGGCCGGACGAAATATGCAATATTTTTGAAAACGGTAACGTCACGTTTTATCTTGCAATTCACCTAACGTCAGCCCATCCAATGTGGGTCAAAAGCTAAAAAGGCCCTCACCATGCGCACTGGACTCTATCCCGGCACTTTCGACCCTGTGACCCACGGCCATCTGGATATTTTCCGCCGCGCCTGTTCATTGGTGGATAAGCTGGTTATCGGCGTTGCCATCAACCGCGACAAAGGGCCGTTGTTCTCGCTGGAAGAACGGGTCGCCATGGTCGAAGCCACCTGCGGGGATATTGCGCGGGAAAACGGCATCGAAATCGTCGTGCATCCCTTTGAAAACCTGCTGATCCACTGCGCCCAAGAGGTCAACGCCTCGGTGATTATTCGCGGATTGCGGGCTGTTTCGGATTTTGAATATGAATTCCAGATGGTCGGTATGAACCGCGCCATGAACGATGACATCGAAACCGTCTTCCTGATGGCCGAGGCGGAGCACCAGTCGATCGCGTCCAAACTGGTAAAGGAAATTGCCCGTCTTGGCGGGGATATCGACAGTTTTGTGCCTGCGGATGTGGCCAAAGCGGTGCGCCAGAAATACGCGTGATCACGCCAATTTCAGCGCCGCAGGGCGAAACCACCCTTTCCCTTGGGATTTGCATCTATTAGGGTGCCGAAAATTCAAACTGCGGAGGCCCTAATGGCTGATTTTAAAGACCCGGAAAACGGTATCATCATCACACTGAAAGGCGGGGACGTGAAAATCGACCTGCTGCCGGATGTTGCCCCCCAACATTGTGCGCGGATGAAAGAGCTTGCCCGCAGCGGCCAGTATGACGGTGTTGTGTTTCACCGTGTAATCGACGGTTTCATGGCGCAAACCGGTGACGTGCAAAACGGCAATGCAAACGGCGACTTTAACATCCGTATGGCAGGCACAGGCGGGTCGAGCCTTCCGAATGTTCCGGCTGAATTTTCCAAAATTCCCCATGCCCGCGGGTCAATCGGCGCAGCGCGCAGCCAAAACCCTGACAGCGCGAATTCGCAGTTTTTCATCAACTTCAAAGACAATGACTTCCTGAACGGCCAATACACCGTTTACGGGCAAGTCATTGAAGGCATGGAACATGTTGACGCTATCGTGCGGGGCGAGCCACCTGCGGAGCCGGATCAGATGATTTCTGTAAAAGTGGCGGCTGACGTATAATGCGGTTGTTCACAACGCTTTTGGCGGCTGCGACAATCGCAGCCGCGCCTCTGTTTGCAGCGGATGCTGAAAACACGCTGGTGATCGAGGTCGCAGGCGAAACTTCGGGCATTGTTGAAATCGAACTGCTGCCGGATGTTGCACCGCGCCATGTTGAACGGATCAAACGTTTGACCCGTGACGGTCTGTATAATGACGTGGTGTTTCACCGCGTGATTCCGGACTTCATGGCACAAACAGGTGATGTGGAACACGGTCGCCGTGAAGGGTTCAATCTGCGTTATGCAGGCATCGGGGGGTCCGCTTTTCCGGATTTGCCTGCTGAATTTTCGGACATCGAATATGAAACCGGCGTTGTGGGCATGGCGCGGTCGCAAGACCCGGATTCTGCCAATTCACAGTTCTTTATCATGTTTGCACCAGCCCCGTTTTTGAACGGCCAATACACTGTGGTCGGGCGGGTTCTGTCCGGTCAGGACGTGGTGGATTCGATCAAAAAGGGCGATCAAGCCGCCAATGGCGCTGTGGCCGAACCTGATTATATGAAAACGGTTCAGATTAAATCCGATATTAAGTAAAACCTATCTGCGCCCCGTAACGGGGCGCAGACCAATTAGTCCTGATAATTGGTTTTATTTCCTAGACCATATCACTAGGACTGGCGCGCCTTCACATGAAACCCGTTATTGCGCAAAGCAGCGCTTAGCGGTTGCAGGACGCCCGCATGGGATTCCCATTCCATCGGCTGGGGAATCAACACCGCCCCAAGGGATTCCGCCCGTACACGAATACGATCCGCAAAGTCCTGCGACGCATGTGCCAGCCAGATATTTCCGGCCACATGGCCGCAGTTATAGTCTGAATACCGCCCCATAAACCCTTGATACGGCGCAATAATCACCGTTCCCGGGCGGGCATTATCACAAATGCGCCGTTCCAGTTGGATCAACAAATCAGGATTACGGATCGGTTGATAAAAATAGATCACGTCATAGGCCGCATACTCTTCAAAGGTTAAGGCATCCCCTTGAAAAATATCGCAATTGTCCTCTGATACTGTTGAAATCAGGGTTTGTGCTGCCGAAACATATTTCGGGTCAAATTCCAGCCCCTCGGCGCGGCCGAAAAATTCGGATGCCAAAAGAACCTTGGTCCCACCCCCGCACCCCACATCCAGAAACCGCACAGGCGTGTCGCGACGCTGTGCCAGACACACGCGGTAAGCAGCATGCAAATGGGCACAAAACACTGATGCCAGCAGTGGAATGTCTTTGAAAAACCCCATCTCTTCGGATTCGTTGCTTTGCTGGTCTCGGGCGTTCACAAATTCATGCAGGGACACCATCAAACTGTCCAAAGCAGCAACCCTTTGGGCTGCGGGGGAGCCATCTGCAAGCGGAGCGTCATAGAGCGGGCAGGGCTGGTGATCCGCACACAGACGGGCTGCGCTGATGATCCTGTTCCAGAGCTCCAGCATCCGTTTCGGGTCCGCACCAAACAGGCTTATGTCCTGAAATCCGCGCCGTTCAACCAGATCGAGGCTTTTATAGTCGTTTGATTTAAGAAATCTGGCGCGTTCATCGGCCAGTTTAACCAGATCGCTGCGCAATCGGGACAGGGCAGAAAAGGCGAATTCCATGACCTCGGGGGCGCGTTGATCCGCCGGTTTTGTCAGTTCTGCGCCAAGGGTTTGCGCATGCCCCCGCGCCTGATCACACGCTTGCTGCGTTTTCTGACGCAGGGCGAGTGATCGGGCTTTGGGGGACATGGTCTATTCCTGTAGTCGGGCCAGTGCGTGGCGTTTTTTTCCTGCTGACAGCTTAACAGAGCCGCGCAGCATTTCTGTGGAAATCATCACACTTGAATCGGTTAACACCACATCATCAAGCTTGGCACCCCCATCGGAAATCAGCCGTTTGGCCTCTTTGCCGGAACCGGACAAGCCGGCCTTCACCAGCAACTGAACGATGGAAATGCCTTCGCCAACATCGGCTGCATCAAAGGTTACAGTGGGCAAATCATCGCCAACGCCGCCTTTTTCAAACACTTCCCGTGCAGTTGCTTGCGCTGTCGCTGCTGCATCCGCGCCGTGCGCCAGCGTGGTCACCGCATTGGCAAGAATGGCTTTGGCTTCGTTGATTTCACTGCCTTCAAGCGCGCCAAGACGGTCACATTCATCCAGCGGCATTTCGGTGTACAGCTTCAAAAACCGCCCAACATCCGCATCCGTGGTATTGCGCCAGAACTGCCAGAACTCGTAAGGAGAACGCATTTCCGGGTTAAGCCAGATCGCCCCGTCCGCTGTTTTGCCCATCTTCTTACCGTCCGAAGTGGTCAGCAGCGGGGTGGTCAGCCCGTAAACCTCGTTCGAAATGACACGGCGTGTCAGGTCGATGCCGTTTACGATATTGCCCCATTGATCAGAGCCGCCCATCTGCAGCAGACAGCCATAGCGGCGGTTCAGCTCCATAAAGTCATAGGCCTGCAGGATCATGTAGTTGAATTCAAGGAAGGACAGGCTTTGTTCGCGGTCGATCCGGCTTTTCACGCTTTCAAATGCCAGCATCCGGTTCACCGAAAAATGCCGCCCGATATCGCGCAGGAATTCAAGGTAGTTCAACCCGTCCAGCCATTCCGCGTTGTTCAGCATCACCGCATCCGTGTCGCCTTCACCAAAGGTGACATAGGATGAAAACACCTGTTTGATCCCCGCAATATTCGCGTTGATCTGGGTGTCATCCAGAAGCGGGCGTTCGTCGGCGCGGAACGACGGATCGCCCACTTTGGTGGTGCCGCCGCCCATAAGAACAAGGGGTTTGTTGCCGGTTTTCTGCAACCAGCGGAACATCATGATCTGGATCAGACTGCCTACATGCAAGGATTTTGCAGTGGCGTCAAAGCCGATATAGGCGGGCACGATTCCCTTGAGCAGGCGTTCGTCGAGCCCCTCCAGGTCTGTGCAGTCCTGTAAGAAGCCCCGGCTCTGCATTACGTGCAGAAACTCTGATTTGGGCTTGTATGTCATCGGTCTTTGTCTTTCTGTGCAGGTTGATAGAAAGGCCACGTATAACGGCTGGCAGACGAAAGGAAAGAGCATTGGCAGATTTTAAACCGATCCGTGCCCTTGGCCTGATGTCTGGCACGTCGATGGACGGGGTCGATGGTGCTGTTCTGGTGACGGACGGGGTAGACATACAGGAATTTTGCGAAAGCGCCTTTCGCCCCTTTACCAAAGCCGAGGCTGATATTTTACGCGCTGCACAAGGCCTGTGGCCGGATGGTGATCCGGAAATTCTGGCCGCAGCTCTTGAAGTTGTTCAATCCGCCCATACGGATCTGGTGTTGGAATTCGACAGTATTGACCTCGTTGGTTTTCACGGCCAGACCCTGAACCATGATCCCGATAACGCCCGTACATTCCAATTGGGTGACGGCGCGGATCTGGCGCGGCGCACGGGCATCCCAACAGTCTGGGATTTTCGCAGCAATGACATGGTTGAAGGCGGGCAGGGCGCGCCACTTGCGCCGTTTTTCCACTTTGCCTGCGCCAAATGGGCGGGCCTGAGCACACCAGCCGCTTTCCTGAACCTTGGCGGAGTTGGCAATGTAACCTTGATTGACCCAGCCAAACCCTCTCCAGACGCTGACGGCGCATTAATGGCTTTTGACACGGGGCCTGCCAATGCACCGCTGAATGATCTGATGATGGCACGCCTTGGTAAAGATTTCGATGAAAACGGTGCATTGGCGGCAACGGGACGTGTGGATGAAACCATCCTGACCCGCGTCTTCCAACGCCCGTTTTTTGCGCAAAAACCACCTAAGTCACTGGACCGACACGATTTTCATGACGCGCTGCAGCTCGTGCAAAACCTGCCCGATGCAGATGCCGCTGCAACCTTAACCGCCTTGCCTGCGGCCTGTGTGGAGGCCAATCAAAGCCATTTAACGTTGCAGCCGGAAAACTGGTACATTTGCGGAGGCGGCGCGCAGAACCCTGTAATCATGCAGGAATTGTCCGACCGCCTGTCCGGGGCAGTCCAGCCAATCGAAACCCTCGGTCTGGATGGTGACATGCTTGAAGCCCAGGCTTTTGCCTATCTCGCCGTGCGCAGCCAGCGGGGGCTGCCGCTTTCAAGCCCCACAACAACCGGATGCAAAGCACCGGCCCTTGGCGGTCAATTCAGCGCGCCCTGATTTTTGTTTGAAAAATATCCCCGAGCGGAGCGGAGATCAGCAAGGGGCAGCGCCCCGCCGCGCGCTTGGCCCGAAGGCCAAGCTAAAGGGTCGTAGTTAATGGTTAACGGGATGTTTCCGTCAGGCGACGGCGCACATAGCCGTCCACGTTTTCGATCATCGTGTCCATATGGTCATTTTCAAAGAAATGCCCCGCGCCTTCCAGCACGGTATGGGTGATGGTGATGCCTTTTTGTTCATGCAGTTTGTCCACCAGATCCACAGTATCCGCAGGCGGGGCCACACGGTCGCCTGATCCGTTGATGATCAGACCAGAAGCAGGGCACGGTGCCAGGAACGAAAAGTCATACATATTGGCAGGCGGGGAAACGCTGATAAAGCCTGAAATTTCAGGGCGGCGCATCAGCAGTTGCATGCCGATCCAAGCTCCGAAAGAAAAGCCTGCGACCCAGCAATGTTTTGCATTGGGATTCATCGCCTGCAAATAATCAAGCGCGGCTGCCGCATCCGACAATTCCCCGATCCCTTGATCATATTCACCCTGACTTTTGCCCACACCGCGAAAGTTGAAGCGCAGCACGGTAAAGCCCATTTTGTGAAAGGCATAATGCAGGTTGTAGACAACCTTGTTATTCATCGTGCCGCCAAATTGGGGATGGGGGTGCAGGATAATCGCAATCGGCGCATCTTTTTGCTTTTGCGGATGGTAGCGACCTTCCAAACGTCCGTCTGGTCCGGGAAAAATTACTTCAGGCATGGGTGCATACAGGCTCCGTTAGGGCAGGATTTTCCGGGTAGGGGTTTGGCCAGATACATGCCAGAGACATGGTTGACTATTCCTCTCGGAAAACCTAGAACAATTCTAAATTGGGCGCGGGGGCCGCACTCCAAGCTGAACAGGAGTTAAGGCCTCATACCCCGCGCGTCAACACTTGCTATGGTGGAACAGCCGTGAAACTCAGTACAAAAGGCAGATATGCCCTTATCGCGTTGGTGGACTTGGCCCAAGAATCAAAAGGCGGGCTGGTCTCGCTTGGTGAAATCGCGGCGCGTCAGGATATTTCACTGGCCTATCTGGAACAGCTGTTCGTCAAATTACGCCGTGCGGGGATTGTGGAGAGCGTTCGGGGGCCGGGTGGCGGCTATCGTCTGGCCCAAAGCACCGATGCCATTCGGGTGACCACGATTCTGGAAGCTGTTGACGAAACCATGGATGCAATGAGCAAAGGGGCGGGTGCCTCTGGTGCGTCATCGGGTTCGCGGGCGCAAAGCCTGTCCAACCGGTTTTGGGAAAGCCTGTCGGCCCATGTTTATGTCTTCCTGCATCAGGCGCGCCTGAGCGATATTATCACCAACCAGATGGCACCCTGTCCTGCGGTTCCATCCCTGTTTCAGTTGGTGGATGAAAAATGACCGATCGGGTTTATCTTGACTGGAATGCCACGGCGCCGCTGCGCCCCGAAGCGCGTGCCGCGATGATTGCGGCGATGGATGCCATCGGCAATCCGTCAAGCGTGCATGGAGAGGGTCGCAAGGCGCTGGCTATTGTCGAACGGGCACGGGCGCAGGTTAAAGCGGCGTTTGGCGCGGGGTCCGGTGATGTGGTGTTTACGTCGGGCGCGACAGAAGGGGCCGGATTGATTCTGAACCGGGGCGGATTTGCCTGTGCGCCTGTGGAACATGATGCGGTTTTTGCCTGGTGTGATCCATCTTTGGCGGTGACACAGGATGGCGTTGTTACCTTTGATGATGCCCAAAACACTGCGATTCAAATCGCCAATAGCGAAACAGGCGTTTTGCAATCCTCGTTTGAAAACATCGGCTTGTGCGATGCTGTTCAAGCCTTTGGTAAAATCCCCGTTGCGTTTGACTGGATGGGCGCAAAGGCGGCTTTGCTGTCGGCCCATAAAATCGGCGGACCAAAGGGTATTGGTGCGGTGGTGATCCAGCAAGGCCATGAGGTGCCAACCCTGATCAAAGGCGGCGGCCAGGAACAGGGGCGCCGTTCCGGCACCGAAAACGTCATTGGAATCGCGGGGTTCGGTGCGGCGGCAGAAGCGGCGCAGCGGGACCTTGACGCAGGGCTTTGGGATCGGGTGGAAAAACTGCGCGATCAGTTGGAAGCCCGCCTTGTCGATGAAGCGCCTGACGCTATCATTGTGGGACAAGGGGCCAAACGCCTGCCCAATACCTCCTGTATCGCCGTTCCGACCTGGAAGGGTGAAACCCAAGTGATGCAGATGGATCTGGCGGGATATGCGATTTCAGCCGGGTCTGCCTGTTCCAGCGGTAAGGTTAAGCAAAGTCGGGTGTTGAAGGCGATGGGCTTTGACGATACGAGCGCAAGTTCTGCCATTAGGGTCAGTTTTGGCCCCACCACCACCGAAGAAGAAATCATGGGTTTTGCCGATACATGGCTGGCTCATTACCGGAAATTCAAAGCCCGCGCGGCCTAAGCTGCGGGCATCAATATAAGGACAGCAAAAATGGCTGCTTTAGACGACGTACAAGTCAAAGAAGGTGTCGATCAGGATACGGTCGACGCCGTGCAATCGGTGGGTGGAACCTATAAATACGGCTTTGAAACCGATATTGAAATCGAATACGCGCCCAAAGGGCTGAACGAAGACATCGTGCGGCTGATTTCCGAAAAAAACAACGAGCCGGAGTGGATGCTGGAATGGCGTCTGGCGGCCTATCGTCGTTGGTTGAAAATGGAAGAGCCTGATTGGGCGATGGTGGATTATCCTGAAATTGATTTTCAGGACCAGTATTACTATGCCCGTCCAAAATCCATGGTGGAAAAGCCGAAATCCCTGGATGACGTTGATCCCAAGCTGTTGGAAACATACGCGAAACTGGGTATTCCGTTGAAGGAACAAGCCTTGCTGGCTGGCGTTGAAGCCCCTGAAGGTGATCGCCGCGTTGCGGTGGATGCGGTGTTCGACAGCGTGTCTGTCGGCACCACGTTCAAGGAAGAACTGGCCAAGGCGGGCGTGATTTTCTGTTCCATCTCTGAGGCTATTCAGGATCATCCGGAGCTGGTGAAAAAATACCTCGGCACCGTGGTGCCCCAGTCCGACAATTATTATGCTACGTTGAATGCGGCTGTCTTTTCGGACGGGTCCTTTGTTTATATTCCCGAAGGCACCAAATGCCCGATGGAGCTGTCCACCTATTTCCGCATCAATGCGGAAAACACAGGCCAGTTCGAACGCACGCTGATCATCGCGGATAAAGGCGCTTATGTGTCCTATCTGGAAGGCTGTACCGCACCCCAACGGGATATTGCACAGTTGCACGCTGCTGTGGTTGAACTGGTTCTGCTGGAAGACGCCGAGATCAAATATTCCACCGTTCAGAACTGGTATCCCGGCGATGAAAACGGCAAGGGCGGCATTTATAACTTTGTGACCAAACGGGCCGATTGCCGCGGGGATCGTTCCAAAGTGATGTGGACGCAGGTTGAAACCGGGTCTGCTGTGACGTGGAAATACCCGTCTTGCATCCTGCGCGGTGATGACAGTCAGGGCGAGTTTTACTCCATCGCCATCGCCAACAACATGCAGCAGGCCGATACAGGCACAAAGATGATCCACCTTGGGAAAAACACCAAGTCGCGGATCGTGTCCAAAGGGATCAGTGCAGGCAAGGCGCAGAACACCTATCGGGGTTTGGTGTCCATGCACCCCAAAGCCGCACATGCGCGCAATTACACCCAATGTGACAGCCTGCTGATCGGCGATAAATGTGGTGCCCATACCGTGCCCTACATCGAGGTGAAGAATAACACCGCCCGCGTAGAGCACGAAGCCACCACATCCAAAGTAGATGACGACCAGTTGTTCTATTGCCGTCAACGGGGCATGGGCGAGGAGGACGCCGTGGCGCTTGTAGTGAACGGGTTCTGTAAGGAAGTGCTGCAATCACTGCCAATGGAATTCGCCATGGAAGCACAGGCACTTGTTGCGATCTCGCTTGAAGGTTCGGTCGGTTAGGCCGCTTTAACAGTTAAAAATGCGCTGCCCGAACGGGGCGGCTTAGGAATATCCAAGGACAAGAAAATGTTAGAAATCAAAAACCTGCAAGTCGATCTTGAAGAAGAAGAAAAAACAATCCTGAAGGGTGTGGATCTGACGGTTGAA
The DNA here is from genome assembly GCA_034670045.1 of Amylibacter sp. Taxonomy (GTDB): domain Bacteria; phylum Pseudomonadota; class Alphaproteobacteria; order Rhodobacterales; family Rhodobacteraceae; genus Amylibacter. The sequence continues at coordinate 26,411 of JAXMOF010000046.1, forward strand.
ACCGGTCAGGTGCATGCGATTATGGGGCCGAACGGTTCTGGTAAATCCACGTTGTCTTATGTGCTGTCCGGCAAGGGTGGCTATGAAGTCATTGGCGGGTCTGCAACGCTGGAAGGCGTTGATATTCTGGATATGGAACCCGAAGAACGCGCCGCTGCCGGCCTGTTTCTGGCGTTTCAATACCCTGTTGAAATTCCGGGTGTAGGCAACATGACCTTTTTGCGCACGGCTGTGAATTCCCAGCGTAAAGCCCGCGGCGAAGAAGAACTGTCTGCGGCTGAATTCCTGAAAGTGGTGCGCGAAAAGGCGAAATCGCTGAAGATCGACGCGGATATGCTGAAACGTCCGGTGAATGTGGGCTTTTCGGGCGGCGAAAAGAAACGCAACGAGATCCTGCAAATGGCGATGCTGGAACCAAAGATGTGTATCCTTGATGAAACCGATTCCGGTCTTGATGTGGATGCGATGAAACTGGTGGCTGACGGCGTGAATGCGCTGCGCGATGCGGGGCGGTCTTTCCTTGTGATCACCCACTACCAGCGTCTGCTGGACCATATCAAACCGGATGTTGTACACATCATGGCTGACGGAAAAATCGTGAAAAGCGGTGGGCCGGAACTGGCGCTGGAAGTTGAAAACAACGGTTATGCCGATATTCTGGCAGAGGTGGCCTAATGTCTGCCAAAGCGAAATATAAGGGCGTCGTGCCCGCGATAACTGTGCCTGAAGGCGGAAAATGGGTGACACAAGCCCGTGAAACCGCTGCGGCTTTGCTGGCGGAAACGGGCTTGCCCCATCGGCGGGACGAGTATTGGAAATACACCGATCCGGCAACACTGACTGCAGAAACCCCAACCGTCGCAGCGATCTTTAAAAGCGACGAAGACCGCCCGTTTGACGCTGTTGATGCGGTTAAGATCGTTTTTGTCGATGGTGTGTATGACGCCGCGCAATCAGATGATCTGGCGCTTGCCGGCGTGGAAATCGAAACGCTGGCGGAGGCTGCTGGCAAGGATATCCATTGGGCTGGCGGTGTTTTTGGCGTGCTGGAGGGCAGGGGCCAGACACCTGTGTCCCGTCCACTGGCATCGTTGAACACAGCCACTGCGACCGAAGGGTTTGTTCTTCGGGCAACGGGAAAAGCGGCAAAGCCTGTCAGCTTTATCTACCTGCACCGCAACGAATCCTCGGATGCTGTGATTCACCATGCGATCAAACTGGAGGCGGGCGCTGATCTGACCATTCTGGAAAACGGCCCTGCAGCGGCCCGTTTGAATGCAGTGATGGAAGTGGAAGTGGCCGATGGTGCCGCATTTCACCACGTTCGGGCCCAAGGCCGCGATCACGAGCGGCGCACAGCCACCCATATTTTTGCCCGCCTTGGCACGGAAAGCAGTTTCAAGTCTTTCACTTTGACAGTGAACGGCGTGCTGACCCGCAACGATGCAATTGTGGAATTCACCGGCGACAATGCCCATGCCACAGTTGCAGGGGCTTGTGCGGGGGACGGCGCGTTTCACCATGATGACACAGTGTTTGTGACCCATGATGCAGTGAACTGCGAAAGCCGTCAGGTGTTCAAAAAGGTCCTGCGCAACGGGGCTGTTGGTGTGTTTCAGGGCAAAATTCTGGTGAAAGCCGACGCTCAGAAAACCGATGGTTATCAGATCAGCCAGGGCTTGCTGTTGGACGAGAATTCCACCTTCCAAGCCAAGCCGGAGCTGGAAATCTATGCCGATGATGTGGCCTGTTCGCACGGGTCTACTGTTGGGGCAATTGATGAAACGGTGCTGTTTTATCTTATTTCCCGCGGGATTCCCCATAAAACCGCACAGGATATGCTGACGCTGGCCTTTCTGAACGAAGCCATCGAAGAGGTCGAAGACGAAGCGCTTGGCGATGATCTTCGGGCCTTGCTCGAAGGTTGGATGGCACGGCGGCACGGCTGATGTCCTTGTTGATGGATATCGGTGCTGCGTATCGTAGCCCGCGCAAGGCCATGGCCCATCAACTGGCGATTATGACTGAACCCCGCATCCTGATGTTGGGGTTCACCGCCTGCCTGTTGAACTATGTTGCGCGGATGCCTGATCTGGCTGCCATATCCTTTCTGGCAGAGGATGAGCCCGCCATCATGCGTGCGCGGTTTGCAACGATGTTTGTGTCATCGGTCATCATGGCACCGCTGTTTTTATACATTATCGCAGCATTGTCCCACCTGTTGCTGCGTGCCCTTGGCGGGCAGGCCACATGGCAAGAGGCGCGGCTGGCCCTGATGTGGCCCGCATTGGTGGCCACACCACTGGTGCTGATAAGCGGCGCTTGCAAAGTCTTTGCTTCCCCTTCGGTTTTTTTAGTTGCCACAACGTTAACGGCTGTGGTCTTCTGCTGGCAATGGGTCACATGCCTTGCGTCAGTTGAATTTCCCCGCAGGGTTAAGGCCTGATTAAAGTGTTGAAAAACAACATAAAAACAGAGCAGGCATATGACACATTCTGAAGAAGAATTTGAAGCTGGCAACGGCGTCTTTCAATTTGAACGCAGTGGTCTAGTGGACCGGATCAGTGATGCGTGGCGCGACATGCGTACATCAACGCGTCGATTGTTGCGGGAAAAACCCAGCGAAGGGCGGCTGATCTTTTATGTTCTGGCCTCTGATATGGTGTTTTTCGCAAGCTGGTCACTGAAAACGCTGGTGGCACCTGCGTCCATTGCGGGCGGGATTATCTCACCTGACAAAATCGGTCTGCTGATGATGGCCGCACTGATGTTGCGCACTGCCTTGATGTATCTGTTTTCGCTGGTCGTGCAGGTATTTGCCAGATTGTCACGGGGCAGTGCCACGTGGAAAGAAACCCGGACGGCTGTTTTCTGGGGTGCCTTTGTGTCTGCGCCATTTGGTCTGGCGGCTGCAGTGATCGCGGCCTTTATGGGAATGTATGAAGCCTCGTTTCCGATGTTGGGCAATAAATGGCTGGCTTTGCCGGTCTATTGGCTGGGGTTGATCCCGTTTGTTTGGTATATTGCCGCAGCAACCGCCGAAGCCCATAAATTCCGCATGACAAGCCCGACATTCATGGCTATGTCGTTGTTTGCACTAGTTTTAACCGTAGCAACATTGCTGATCGGTGTTGGAGATATGTTCGGATGACCCCAAAGCGACTGTTTGATTTCCTGCCACTGGCAGTACAGTCGCTGACCCAACCCAGGGCCACTTTGCGGCAGATTCTGGCGATTCCTCTGGATCGCAGTGAAATCATACTGGCCGCGTGGCTGGTTATCGTCCTGAACCTTGCGTTTTCGACATTTTTTGAAATCCTCGCCCCGATGCCGGCAGGCGGCAGTTCGACGGCTGTTCCCCTTGGGACCAGCGTTGTGGTGCTGGCGCTGACCATGTTTGGCGGTGCCTTTGTGATGTACCGCGTTGGCCGCGCTTTCGGGGGAACCGGCAGTTTTGACGACAGCTTGAAAACCATCACCTGGCTGAACTTTGTGGTTCTGCTGGTGCAAATCGCGATCCCTATCGTCAGTCTGCTCAGCGCAGAGGCAAGCGGCCTTGTGATCCTTTTGGTCTTTGTGATCGCTATGGTGCAGATTACCGCACTGGTTATGGAGCTTCACGGGTTTACTAAGGTGGTGCCTGTGCTACTTGGCATCATAGGCGCGCAGCTGGTGTTTGGTGCGCTGTTGCTTGTGGTGCTTGGAATGATGGGCGTCACTGTCCCAATGGAATCGGTTAACTAAGTTATGTATGACGTTCAGAAAATCCGCGCAGATTTCCCTATTCTATCCCGTGAGGTGAACGGCAAGCCGTTGGTTTATCTGGACAACGGAGCCTCTGCACAAAAGCCGCAGGCGGTGATTGATGCGATCACGCGGGGCTATGCGGAAGAATATGCCAACGTCCACCGTGGCCTGCATTTCCTGTCCAACCTTGCCACTGAAAAATACGAGGCCGTGCGCGCAACGATTCAGACATTCCTGAATGCCGCACATGAAGACGAGATCCTGTTCAACTCTGGCACCACAGAGGGGATCAATCTGGTCAGTTACGCCTGGGCCGCGCCGCGCTTGCAGGCAGGGGATGAAATCATCCTGTCCGTGATGGAACACCACGCCAATATCGTGCCCTGGCACTTTCTGCGGGAACGCCAGGGTGTGGTGCTGAAATGGGTGGATACCGATGTAAACGGCGATCTGGATCCCCAAGCGGTGATTGACGCCATTACGCCAAAGACCAAGCTGATTGCCGTGACCCATATGTCGAACGTGATGGGCACAGTTGTGGATGTAAAGGCAATCACCACCGCTGCTCATGACAGGGGCGTGCCTGTGCTGGTGGACGGATCACAATCTTCGGTTCATATGCCGGTGGACGTGCAGGATATCGGCGCTGATTTTTACGCGATCACGGGGCATAAGCTGTATGGTCCGTCGTCATCGGGGGCGATTTATATCAACCGCGCCCGTCAGGCCGAAATGCGCCCCTTTATGGGCGGCGGCGATATGATCCGGACTGTGGCAAAGGACGTCGTGACCTACAACGATCCGCCCCATAAATTTGAAGCGGGCACCCCTGGGATCGTGCAAATGATCGGTCTGGGCGCTGCGATTGAATATATGATGGGCATCGGCATGGAGAACATCGCAGCCCACGAAAATGCGTTGCGTGACTATGCACAGTCCAGGCTAAGCGGGTTGAACTGGCTGAACATCCAAGGCAATTCCGCCACCAAAGGCGCGATATTTTCCTTTACTCTGGACGGTGCGGCCCACCCCCATGACATTTCCACAGTGGTAGACCAGCGCGGAATTGCTGTGCGGGCAGGGCATCACTGTGCGCAGCCGCTAATGGAACATCTTGGCGTCACCGCCACCTGTCGTGCGTCCTTTGGCATGTACAACACCACAGAAGAAGTGGACAAGCTGGTCAGTGCGTTAGAACTTTGCCACGAGTTGTTTGGCTAACAGGGCAGGTTGCGCTGACAGGTTGGTTTGTGGATATTTAACCCAAAAAGAGTGTGGTTTCGGGGCAGGTTCTGTTCTGCGCCAGATGTTTGCAGCGTTAAATATGTTGCGCGCTGCGTTGGTAACGTTATGAATAACGCATAGTTGTTTCTAACGTTAGGACATAACGTGGCCCGCAGACCGACACTAAAAGATATTTCCGAACTGGCAAATGTAAGCGAAATGACCGCCAGCCGCGTGTTGCGCGGGAAGGGCGAAGCCTCTGCTGCGACACGGGAACGTGTGTTAGAAGCGGCGAAATCGGTTGGATATGTGCCCAACAGGATTGCGGGATCGCTGAGTTCGAAATCGGTTGATTTGGTCGGGGTTGTTGTCCCGTCAATCAGCAGCTTTGTTTTTGCCGAGGTTCTAACGGGGTTGTCTAACGTATTGAAGACAACAGCCATGCAGCCGGTCTTTGGGGTTTCGGATTATGATCTGGAAACAGAAGAGACCGTAATTCGCGAAATGTTAAGCTGGCAGCCCAAAGGTCTGGTTGTTGCGGGTCTGGAACACACGCCTGCCGCGCGCAAGATGATGCAGAACGCGGGCATTCCTATTGTGGAAATCATGGATGTGGATGGCGATCCGGTGGACCTGAATGTAGGCGTTTCCCACCGTCGGGCGGGGTATGAAACCGGCAAGGCGATTTTACAGCGGGGGTACAAGCGGCTTGGATTTATCGGAACAAAATATCCGCTGGATCATCGGGCTGCCAAACGTTTTCAGGGATTTCAGCAGGCGTTGGCCGAAGCGGGCGTAATTCTGGCGGATCAAGAGCTGTACACGGGGGGGTCCACCCTGTTGTTGGGTCGCCAGCTGACCGAGAAGTTGTTAGAACGCACACCCGATCTGGATGTGATCTATTACTCCTCTGACACCATGTCCTGTGGCGGGTTAATGCATTGTATTATGAATGAAATTTCAGTTCCAGATCAATTGGGGCTGGCCGGATTCAACGGGCTTGATCTGCGCCATGGCATGCCGATGTTAACAGCAACGATGAATGCCTATCGCTTTGAAATCGGCAAGCGCGCGGCCCAGTTGATTCTGGAACACGAGCAGTCTGACTACAGGGCTGTGCGCCAGGTGATAGAATTCAAGCCGGATGTAGAGCTGGGCGATACGCTTTAGATACCGCACCGCTGTTTCCGATGCAGAGGCCATGGGTTCAAATGGCAATAAAAAAGGCGCCCGAGTGGACGCCTTTTTTAATAATTTCAGCAGATTAGCAGCTGTAGTACATGCCGAATTCAACCGGGTGGGGTGTGTGTTCGTATTTGTACACTTCGTCCCATTTCAGCGCCATGTAGCCGTCGATCTGGTCGCGTGTGAACACGCCGCCTTCCAGCAGGAAGTCCATATCTTTTTCCAGTTCGGTCAATGCTTCACGCAGGGAGCCGGATACTGTCGGGATATCTGCCAGTTCTTCTGGTGGCAGGTCATACAGGTCTTTGTCTTGCGCTTCGCCCGGGTTGATTTTGTTGCGGATGCCGTCAAGGCCCGCCATCAACAAGGCAGAGAAACACAGGTAGGGGTTTGCTGCCGGATCGGGGAAGCGGGCCTCTACGCGTTTTGCTTTCGGGGATTCGGACCATGGAATGCGAACACAGCCAGACCGGTTGCGTGCGGAATAGGCGCGCAGAACGGGGGCTTCAAAGCCGGGGATCAGGCGTTTGTAGCTGTTTGTGGACGGGTTTGTGAAAGCGTTCAGCGCTTTGGCGTGCTTCAGGATGCCACCGATGAACCACAGGGCCTCGTCAGACAGATCAGCGTATTTATCGCCTGCAAACAAAGGCTTGCCGTCTTTCCAGATAGACATGTTTACGTGCATGCCGCTGCCGTTATCACCATAGATCGGTTTTGGCATGAAAGTCGCGGATTTGCCGTAGGCGTGGGCCACGTTGTGGATGATGTATTTGAACTTTTGCAGTTCGTCGGCCTGGTGGGTCAGTGATCCGAAAATCAGGCCCAGTTCGTGCTGACAAGACGCAACTTCGTGGTGGTGCTTGTCGACCTTCATCCCGATGGCTTTCATCGTGGACAGCATTTCAGAGCGCAGGTCCTGACCGGCGTCGATCGGGTTCACTGGGAAATAGCCGCCTTTAAGGCCGGGACGGTGACCCATGTTGCCCATTTCATAGGCTGTGTCTGTGTTCCAAGACGCGTC
>JAXMOF010000047.1:0-33436 GCA_034670045.1 Amylibacter sp.
GGTCCAGTAATACGGCACTTCGATGCCATATCCCAAAGTGTTTGAAGATGAAAACTTTGGCACCAGCATGCCTGTGGCCCGATCAACACCGGGTTCGGGAACACGCAGATTTGGCACATAGGCCACCGGAATCCCAAAGACATCAAGGGTTGCATTTTCAAAGTAAAGTTGGCGGGCCTGTTCATCATGGATCACGCGGCGGGCGCGGATTTTCCAGAAGGGGACGGGGTATTTTGCGCAGACCTGACAACTGGTCACCACCACTTTGTCGAGAACTTTGAACTTGCCGTCCTGACGGTGCATTTTCTGGCTGACCAGTTGCAACTGCTGTTGGATCAACAGCTCGGCCCCTTTGATCAGGCCGTTTTCAAGGTCGGCATCCAGCTCGGCGCCGGCGGCACGGGTGACCACGTCAGCCCCGTCGGTCAGGGTCATGGTTCCGGGAACATACAGATGTTTGTTGCGCTGGTCATAGATCAAGCGGTCCGTCGCCAGCACTTGGGTGCCGCGAAACACCTGCACATTGCCCGATGCGATCAGCATGCCGCTAGCGGGATCAAAATCAACTGTATCGGCAATCAGGGAAATCGGGCGGGTTTCATCCAGAGTAGCCTGCCCGCTGCCTGTTTGCAGGGCGCGGTTCTGTGCAGCCTCTTGTGCTGCAACAGGGGCTGCCCCGCCAAATCCGAGCGGGGTGAAGCTGGCAAGAAGAAGCGCAAAAGCCCAACGGTTCATGTCTTATCCGTCCTCAAATCTGAGGAATAACCCCACGGCAAACAAAAAAGCAGCTAACGGCGGAGCCCAGGCCGCCGCGAAAACGGGAATCTCCCCCGCTTCTCCGAGAGTCATAGCAAGATTTTGTAGGAAGTAGAGGGAAAAACCACAAATTAGAGCAAGAAACACCGAAACTCCCAGATTTCCCATCCGCGCATTTTTCAGCGTAAAGGCTGCGCCGATGATCATCATTGCCATCAGCATCAAGGGGCGGGACAGCTCCATATTCAGGTGAATCCGGTGGGGCAGGGTGGAAAATCCGGCCTCGCCAATGGCGCGGATCGTGCTCCATTTGTCCCAGATCGGAACCGACTGGGGCTTGGGGTAGCCTTCCAGAATTTGTTCGGGCGTGATATCCGTGTCAAAGCGGCGGATTTCAAAGGTTTCGGACGTGCTTTCGGGGTTTGGCGTGTTGCGATCCGTGTGCCAGAACTTGCCGTTGGTAAAGACCCACTCGCCCTCGCGCAGGATTGCGGTGCGCGAATACAGGCGCGAAACCAATTGACCTTCATCATCGAATTTCAAAGCGGTGGCCCCCCGCAGGCTGGTGCCCCGCGAATTCGCGCTTTCCGCATGGATCACCGTATGCCCGTCCAGATCTTTCTGGCGCAACCAAAAACCGTCTTCGCTGAAGGACACAGCGCCGCGATTTGCATTGGTATAGGTTTCGCGCAAATCGTCGTGATAAATAGAGAAAAACGCGGACAACGGGTTCAGGAATAACATCGCGGCCAGACCAAGCACAAAAGCACCCAGCGCAGGGGCCGTCATTGCTTTCAGTGCCGAAACACCCACCGCCCGCGTCACCACAAATTCGTTAGACCGTGCCAGCCCCACACAAAAGGTCAGCCCTGCAAGCATCACAATGATCGGCATCGCCTGTAATACCAGTTCGGGAGAGCTGAAGGCGGCCAGCATGGCGGCTTCGGCGAAATCCACCCCGTGCTTTGACAGCCCGCGAATGTTTTCCAAAGTTTCAATGACAAAAATCAGCAGGGCCAGCACCGCAAATACCCGCAGAAAGGCGCCCAGAAACCGCCGTGCAAAATACAAATAAAGCGTCATAAACTAGCCTTTTGCGGAGAGATGATCCCGCGCAATCCCGATTTCCACGGCGCTTGTCCCATACGGATCAAGAATAGCACAGCCAGAAAAGCAACCAGGACAGGGACATAGATCAAAGGCCAGCCCCCCGTGTCGCTTTCGGCAAATCCCTGAAACACCCCGCGCGCAGAGTTGATAGCCACCATAAACACCACCCCAAGCGCGATGCGCAGGAAGAATCCGTTCCGGCTGAACCCTGCAGATAACAGAACGATGGCGCCTAATACGGGCACCACAATAGCCAGCAGGGATTTCACAAACCGGTCATGCAATTCCAGCGATGCGCCCTCAACACTGGCAGAGGACAGATCCCAACTGTACATTTCCCGCGCCGAGACCGTGCGTTCGCCGATATTCTTGGCAAATTGGCTTAGATCATAGCTGAGGCTGTCAAACTGGATTGTGCTTAGCTTGCGCGCTTCGGGTTCGAATTGCTGGATCGAGCCGTCAAACAACACCAGTTTCGGCTTGTTTTCCGAACTGATCAACTGCCCCGAAGCCGCGGTATGCGTGACAATGACCGCATCGTCGCGGCGGTCATTGATCAGCACATCGCGCAGATTGCCTTCGGGTGTGGTTTCGCCGAAAAACACCGTCACTCCATCTGTGGGGCTGGCGAATTCTCCGGCGACGATGAATTGGGTCAGGAATTCCTTGCTGATTTCATGCTGGCGGTTTTGCAGTACAGACAGGGACCACGGGGTCAACGAATGGGTCAAAATGCTCATCAACAGGAAACAAATCAGGCCAAAGGCAAAAAACGGTACGGTCGCATTGGCAGGACCATGGCCAACGCCCATAAAAACAACCAGTTCAGCTTCGGAATACAGACGGTTGGTCAGATAAATCGCGCAGGCAAAAGCGGCCACAGGCACGACGGTTTCAAGCACTTTGGGCAGCAGATAGACAGAGAGTTCTGCAAAAACCAAACCGGATTGTCCGTTGCTGACCACAACATCCACAATCCGCAGCGCCTGATTCAGCCACAGAATCCCGCCAAAAATCACGATGAAAAACACAAAAGGCCCCAGCAATTGGCGCAGAACATATCTGTCGATGCGTTTCACCTGTGCAGACCTCAAATTTCCCCAAGTTCACATGAGTTAAACCATTTTTTCAGGCTACAACAGACGCAGGTGGTCAAATCGGCTGAAAAACGTTAAATCGAAGCAAAACACGCAAATGAAAAGGGCGTTCAATGACTTCTCCCATCTCTCCTGTCTTCGTGGAAACCAATCTGGACCTGATCGGCGCTTTTGAAGGTAAAATCGTCTGTTTCCTAACGCCTGCGGGCGGGCTTGATCCTTTGGCACGCCGTGTCAACAAACTTGCTCGTGGCGCTCTGGCGCGATTCTCCGAATCAGCAGCCTTTGAAGAGATGAAAGTCGGTGCGGTACAGGTGCTGGATTTCCCCGCAAACATCGCCGCAAAAGCGATTGTTATCGTTAAAATCGGTCGCAAGGTCGGGGCCGAGGTTGCACGCAATGCAGGGGCCGAAGCCGCCAAAGCGGTCGGTAAATCCGATGCCATGCTGCTGGCGGGCGCGAACCCTGCTGTGGCCGAAGTCACCCAAGGCTACGTGTTGCGGGCCTATGACTTCAGCGACCATAAATCTGGTGAAAAAACCGAACAGGGCGGCCTGACCGTTCTGGCCAACAACGTAGAAGCCGTTCAAGCGGCTTTCGCAGCCCGCCAGGCAGCCAATGAAGGCGTCTTTCTGACCCGCGATCTGGTGAACGAGCCTTCCAATGTTCTGACCACAACAGAATTCGCCAACCGTCTGGTGGATATGGAAAAACTGGGCTTGAAGGTCAAAGTGCTGGACGAGGCTGAACTGGAAAAACTCGGCATGCACGCACTGCTGGGTGTGGGGCTTGGCTCTGAAACACCGACCAAAATGGTGGTGATGGAATGGAACGGGGGCGGCGACGAAAAACCCTTTGCGCTGGTGGGTAAAGGCGTGGTGTTTGACACAGGCGGCATCAGCATCAAACCTGCGGCGGGCATGGAAGACATGACCATGGATATGGGCGGCGCGGGCGTTGTTTCAGGTGTGATGAAAACGCTGGCCCTGCGTAAAGCCAAGGCAAATGTGGTTGGGCTGGTGGGCTTGGTCGAAAACATGCCGGACGGCAAAGCCCAACGTCCGGGCGATGTTGTGACCTCGATGAAAGGCGATACCATCGAAATCATCAACACCGATGCCGAAGGGCGTTTGGTGCTGGCGGATGTGTTGTGGTACGCGCAAAAGACCTATCAACCTGTGGGAATGATCAATCTGGCGACGCTGACAGGCGCCATCATCATCGGTCTGGGCCATGAAAACGCGGGCGTGTTTTCAAACAACGACGGCCTGTGCCGCCAATTCCTGAAAGCCGCCAGTGCCGAAGCCGAAGGTGCTTGGCGTATGCCGCTGGGCACTGCATATGACCAACTGATCAAATCCCGCATTGCCGATATGAAAAATACCGGTGGCCGTGCGGCCGGCTCGGTCACAGCGGCACAATTCCTGCAACGGTTCGTTGAACCGGACATGCCTTGGATTCATCTGGACATCGCAGGGGTTGCATCTGTTAAAACAGCAACCCCGCTGGCCCCTGCAGGGGCTACTGGTTGGGGCGTGCGTGCGCTTGATCGCTTGATTGCGGACAATTACGAACAGGCAGATGGCTGAGGTTTACTTCTATCACCTGACCCGATCCCGACTGGATCAGGCTCTGCCTGACCTGCTGGAAAAAGTGCGCGCCAAACCGTGGCGCGCATTGGTGCGGGGCAGGGATATTGAAAAACTCAAACACCTTGATACAGCCCTGTGGCAGTACAAAGAAGACTCGTTTCTGGCCCATGGGCTGGCAGGGGGGAAACACGACACCGACCAGCCGGTTCTGCTGACAGATCAGACGGTTAACGCGAATAATGCAGAAATCCTGCTATTGACGGACGGGGCGAAAACCACGCCTGAGGAAGTCGCACTATACACCCGCGTCTGCCTGATGTTCGACGGGAACGCTGAAGCAGAACTGGGTTCTGCCCGCGCGGATTGGAAAGCCCTGACAGATGCAGGCGTTCCGGCGCAATATTGGGCGCAAGAAGACGGGCGTTGGACGAAGAAAGCTGAAAAGAAAGCGGATTGACTGTTTGTTGGGCTTAAATAAAAACGGAACGCATGCGCTTCAATGTTCCCAAAATACTCATATCTTACCGTTTCAGGATCAACCGGTCCCCCCGCATAGAGATTTCGGAGAAGCGGTTCAGATAGGCCATGCCCAGCAAAGACCCGTCCATCTGTCCGCCATTGACCGAGGCACGTACATCGTAATCCACGGTGTCTCCCAAAGCGATGCGGTCCAGCACGGTCGTGGCGGTTTTGACAACTCCGTTTGCCGTATTGGCTCGCCCGATATAGCTTAGCGACTCTGGATCAATCCCAATTTTTTCCGCGTCGTCCCGACTTAAAACAATGTCGGTCGCTCCCGTATCCACCACGAAGGAAATGTTTTTGCCGTTCACTTGCAGGGTCAGGTAAAAATGCCCGTCACGGGCGCGTTGAACTTCAAAGCCTTGGGCGCTTTGTGTGGCGCGCGACGGCATGATCTGTTGTTTCAACGTGTCGGAAAATCCGTAGGCGATGACCACCCCGACAAAGATCAGCACCCAGATCGCGGCTTGTTGAAGTGTGGTGCTCAGCTTCTGGCGATAGCCGAACAGAAAGCCGCCGCCGATAAACAGCAACAAAATCAAAAGGTAAAAGAAATAGGCCCGCTCGTCCCCGCTCATATCACGCCCAAACCGTGCATACCGTCCACGACAAATTGAACGGCCAGTGCGGCCAGTAACATGCCAAGCAATCGGGTCACCACATTGATGCCGACTTTACCCAGAACCCGTTCGACGGGGCCTGCCAGAAAGAACAGGGCAAGGACAAGTGCCAGGACCAAAACCAGCGCGCCAAGCGTGATGGACAGGGCCTGAATTCTGTCGTCGCCTTGCCCTGCCAGCAGAATTACCGCCGCAATGGCGCCCGGGCCTGCAATCAGGGGGGTGGCCAGCGGAAAGACCGAAGGATCAGGGCGATCCGAAGCCTCGGTCTGGTTTTCACGGCGTTCGGCCCGTTTTTCAAACAGCATGTCCACCGCTGTCATGAACAGCAACACGCCGCCCGCGATGCGGAAGGCGGGCATGCCAATACCGATGCCCTGCAGGATCTGATCGCCGGCAAAGGCAAACAGCAGCAGGACGAACAGCGAAATACCGGTGGCGCGCAGGGCAATCCCGCGACGTTCGATTTTTGTATGTTCACTGGTCAGCGCGATATAGAATGGCAGCAACCCGATAGGGTCGATGATCAGAAAAATCGTAACAAAAGCAGTGACAAACAGGTCAAACGTCATTGGGACTTCGCAAGCTCCAGTTCTTCTGATGCGGCCATCCACAACTCTTCGGCCCGTTTTAGACCGTCTTTGATTTCGCGGGCTTTGCCTTGCAACAGCATCAGTTTATCGCGGTAGACGGGCGTGTAAAGATCAGGGTCGGCAAGCCGTTCCTCGATCTTTGTTTTCAGCTCTTCCAGCTTGGTAACGCGGGCTTCGCATTTGGCGACTTCGGCTTGCAACGGGGCGATAGCCTTACGTTGTACTGCCGCCGGTTTGCGTTTTTCGCGGGGCTTTTTCTTTTCGCCAGCCGCCGCCACACCCCCGCCGCCCCGTTCGCTGAGCAGCAGTTTTTGATATGCGTCAAGGTCTTCGTCAAAGGCCCGCACATTGCCGTCTTTGACCAGCCACAGACGATCCGCCACCATGCCCACCAGATGGGGGTCGTGGCTGACCAGAATGACAGCGCCGTCGTAATCCATCAGCGCCCGCACCAATGCCTCGCGGCTTTCGATGTCCAGGTGGTTTGTCGGCTCGTCGAGAATAACCAGATGGGGCGCGTCCAGTGTGGCCAGCAGCATGGACAGCCGCGCCTTCTGCCCGCCGGACAGTTTTGCCACCAGCGTATCGGCCTGTTCCGGCCCGATCCCGCCCTGTGCCAATCGCGAGCGCAGTTTTGGCGGGGCCAGTTCGGGACGTTCGCGGGCCAGATGTTGCAACGGTGTTTCGTCCAGATGCAATTCATCCACCTGATGCTGGGCAAAATAGCCGATCCGCAGTTTGGAGGACGAAACGATCTCGCCTTTTTGCGGGACAAGCCGGTCTGCAAACAGCTTGGACAGGGTGGATTTTCCCTGACCGTTTGCGCCAAGCAGGGCGATCCGGTCGTCCTGGTCAATCCGCAGGTTCAGCGTGCGCAGAATCGTTGTGTCGCCATAGCCCACATCAACGCCATCCAGCTTCATGATGGGGGGGGACAGTTGTTCGGGCGACGGAAAGTTGAATGCCGCCACGTTGTTTTCAGTGGCCGCCGCAATCGGTTCCATCCGTTCCAGCATTTTCAGGCGGGACTGTGCCTGTTTCGCTTTGGATGCTTTTGCACGGAAACGATCCACAAAGCTTTGCATGTGGGCCCGTTCGGCAGATTGCTTTTTGGCAGCCGCAGCGATTTCGGCCAGTTTGGCCCGCCTGACTGCGTCAAACGTGTCATAATTGCCCTGATAAAGGGTTAATTTCTGATCCATCAGGTGCAGGATCGACCCGACAGACCGGTTCAACAACTGCCTGTCGTGTGAAATCACCAGCACGGTATGGGGATATTTCGCCAGATACCCTTCAAGCCAGAGCGTGCCTTCCAGATCGAGATAGTTGGTCGGTTCGTCAAGCAACAGCACGTCAGGTTCGGAAAACAGCACAGCCGCAAGGGCCACGCGCATACGCCACCCGCCGGAAAAGTCAGCGCAGGGGCGGGCCTGGGCCTCTTTGTCAAATCCAAGGCCGTGCAAAATGCCAGCGGCGCGGGCCTCGGCGGAATAGGCGTCGATGTCGGACAGTCGGGCGTGCACCTCGGCGATGCGGGCGGGGTCGGTTGCGGTCTCTGCTTCTGCCAGAAGTTCGGCCCGTTCGGTATCGGCCATCAGCACGGTATCAAGCAGGCTGTCATCCGAGGCGGGGGCTTCCTGTGCCACGCCGCCGATCCGCGCGCCACGCGGGATTTCCACCGATCCTCCGTCCAGCGCCAGTTTGCCGGTAATCAGATGGAACAGCGTGGTTTTACCCGTGCCATTGCGTCCCACAAAGCCCACCTTGTGGCCTGTTGGAATCGTTGCAGACGCACCGTCAAACAAAGGACGGCCCGAAATCGAATAGGTTATATCGGTCAGTTTTAACATGCCTCGCAATGCCCCAGCCATCCGATACTGTCAACAGCCCCTTAAAGGGTGCTTTCCAATAGGGATGTTCCATGCTATCGCACCGCCAAATTCACCAACCCAAAGGACAGTCAACATGGCTCTCGAACGTACATTCTCTATCGTCAAACCAGACGCTACCAAACGCAACCTGACTGGCCAGATCTGCGCCATGCTGGAAGACGGCGGCCTGCGCATTGTAGCGCAAAAACGCATCCAGTTGTCGCTGGCTCAGGCACAGGCATTCTATGCGGTGCACAAAGAGCGTCCATTTTACGACGAATTGTGCGAATTCATGGTATCCGAGCCGATTGTTGTTCAGGTTCTGGAAGGCGAAAACGCGATCCTGCGCAACCGCGAGATCATGGGCGCCACAAACCCTGCAGAGGCTGCAGAGGGCACAATCCGCAAAACACACGCGCTGTCTTTGGGCGAAAATTCGGTTCACGGGTCGGACGCACCTGAAACAGCCGCAGAAGAAATCGCATATTTCTTCTCCGGTCTTGAACTGGTTGGCTAAGCCAAAATTTCAGATGATCTGAAACAGGAAAGGGGCCGTATGGCCCCTTTTTTGTGTCTGCAATTCAGGCGGATTACAAAGTTTTGATAAAGTCGCGCAGCACAGCGGGGTAAAGCTTGTGTTCCTCGACCAGCACCCGTGCGGCCAGATCATCCGATGTATCCCCGGCAAGGATCGGCACGCGGGCCTGACCAAGGATCGGCCCGTCATCCAGCGCGGCTGTGACCAGATGAACGCTGCATCCGGCCTCGGTATCCCCTGCATCAAGGGCGCGTTGATGTGTGTGCAGGCCTTTGTATTTGGGCAGCAATGACGGGTGGATGTTCAGCATTCTACCTTCCCAACGGGCGGTGAAATCTGCTGTTAGAACCCGCATGAACCCCGCAAGGCATATCACATCTGGAACATATTCGTCTAGAATTTGGGTTATTCTAGCTTCAAAACCAGCACGATCCTGATAATCGCGATGGTCCACGGCTGCCGTGGCAACACCGCGCGCGGCGGCTTTTTCCAAGCCGCCGGCCTGTGCCGAATTCGCCAGAACCAATACCGGTTCGGCATCCACATCAGGGGCGTCCATCGCATCCAGAAGCGACAGCATGTTGGAGCCGCCGCCAGAGATGAAAATGGCGACGCGCACCATCAGAGCGTTCCGGAGTAGGCCACTCCACCGCCGGTAACCACCTGGCCGATGCGCATGGCCTCGACCCCTTCGGACACCAGAGCAGCCAAAACCTCGTCTGCCTGATCTGCGGCAGCAATGGCGATCATGCCAAGGCCGCAGTTGAAGGTTTTCAATGCTTCGGCCTGATCCAGACCAGCACCGTTGATCAGCCAGTCAAACACCGGCAGGCGGGTCCAGGCGTTCAGGTCGATTTCGGCCCCCAAACCATCGGGCAAAGCGCGGGGCAGGTTTTCTGTCAGACCGCCGCCTGTGATATGGGCCAAACCGTGCAACCCGCCCGTGGCAAGGGCCGCGACCGCAGGGCGCACGTAAATTTTTGTTGGTTCCAGTAGCGCCGCACCCAAAGTGCCGTCGCCGAACGGGCAGGGGGCATCCCATGCCAGACCCGAATTCTCGACAATTTTACGTACTAATGAATAGCCGTTGGAATGCACGCCACTAGATGGCAAGCCGATCAGCACGTCGCCTGCGCTGACACCGGCGGGCAACATTGCGCCCCGTTCCATCGCACCGACCGAAAACCCTGCCAGATCGAAATCATCGGCTTCGTACATGCCGGGCATTTCAGCGGTTTCCCCGCCGACAAGCGCTGTATTGGCCTGACGGCAGCCTTCGGCGATGCCTTCGATCACTTTGGCCGCGCTGTCCACATCCAGCTTGCCTGTCGCGAAATAATCCAGGAAAAACAAGGGTACAGCGCCTTGGCAGATCAGATCATTGACGCACATGGCCACCAGATCAATGCCAACGGTTCCCACATTTTCCGTATCAATGGCGATGCGCAGCTTTGTGCCAACACCGTCCGTGGCGCTGACCAAAATCGGATCGTTAAAGCCCGCAGCTTTCAGATCAAACATCGCGCCAAAGCCGCCAAGCCCGTCCATAACGCCCGGACGTTTGGTGCTGGCGGCCGCAGGTTTGATCCGATCCACCAGCGCATTGCCGGCATCAATATCAACGCCTGCGTCGGCATAGGTTAGGCTGTTCTTGCGATCACTCATTTCGGCCTCCAGAATCCTTTGCATCCCTGTAACGCAAGGGCTGCGGGTTGAAAACAGTGATTGCGCCTGACGGTCGCTGCAATAAAGTGCCGCCATGACACAGGATAGACCCCTTCTTGGCATCGCCTTTATGACAGGCTTTTGCATTCTTGCCCCGCTGGGGGATTCCATCGCCAAGATTCTGGGCGATTCGATTCCGCTGGTGCAGCTGTTACTGGTGCGTTTTGTAGCGCAAGTGGTGCTGTTGTGGCCGATCATCTGGTTTACCGGCCTGCCTGTAAAGATGCCGCGCCGCCTGTTCTGGTTGATGGTTTTGCGCACGATGCTGCACATCATCGGCATCGGCGCGATGTTTACGTCCCTGCGGTATCTGCCTTTGGCGGATGCGGTGGCGATTGCCTTTGTGATGCCGTTTATCATGCTGTTGCTGGGAAAATTCGTGTTGAACGAGGAAGTCGGCCCCCATCGGCTTATGGCCTGTCTGGTCGGGTTTATCGGCACAATGCTGGTGATCCAGCCCAGTTTTGCGGCTGTCGGATGGCCTGCATTGCTGCCGCTGGTTGTTGCTGTGGATTTCGCGCTGTTCATGCTGGTAACGCGCAAGGTCGCCAAAGAGGTCGACGCGATGAACCTGCAGGCCCAGTCAGGTGTGATCGCAACCGTGCTGATCAGCGCAGTCTGGCTGCTGCTTGGTCCCTTCGGTGGTGATGTCATGCAGGCGGTTTCGCCCACGCCCTATGAATGGAGGTTGCTGGCGGCCATCGGAATCCTCGGGACGCTGGCCCATTTGCTGATGACCTGGTCCCTGCGATTCGCGCCTTCTGCCACATTGGCCCCGATGCAGTATCTTGAAATTCCCGTCGCGACGGTGATCGGCTTTCTGATCTTCAAAGACCTGCCAAACGGACTCGCATCCCTTGGTATTTCCATCACAATCGGCGCAGGGCTGTATGTGATTTTCCGCGAACAGTACTTGTCCCGCAAAGTTGCTTGACCCGACCGCAAGGCTTTTGTATCGCTCAACTACCAAATTGGGGGCCTGTAGCTCAGTTGGTTAGAGCAGAGCGCTCATAACGCTTTGGTCGTAGGTTCGAGTCCTACCGGGCCTACCACACCACCCGAATACGCATTTGTTTTCAGGTGGTTGTAGGGAAAGTGTCCCACGAAATTCAGACCCGTGGGACACCTTGCTCCTTTATGGTTGTCGTTTGTCATTGTTTCAGTCGTACCTGAGGCTTGATCGGTCTTTGTCTGTATAGGCGTCCGTAGGGCCGCGGTGCGTTTGGGGCGAATTGCTGGGATGCGATTGCTGGGCCCGACAATCTCATTTTCGGCTATTATCACAGATCGCTACACTTATCTGCGCCCCCCCATGGGTCCGAAGCCGTCAGCTAGGTTCTCGAAATGGGGCGATGTATCGACGATGATCCATCACAAGTCCATTAAGCAGACCAAAGATCATTGGAGCGTCAATAAAGATGAGCATTACAGGGTTGTTCCTGTCTTTAGCGGAATTCGAACTTGACCCTGTGACTGCCGCGGTTAACCACTTCAACCACGTGGTTGCCGGACTGCCACAATTGGCCCTGATAGGGGTGACGGGAGTCGATAAGGTCGAGAAGGAAAGAACCGTCGGGATTGAAAATCTGATACTCTGCCTTGGCGTGATCGTGATTTACCGTGACGTAAAGCATCTGGCCGTCTTTTGCGCCCAAAATGTAACGATGCGACGCGCCCGGTACCAGATGGCCAGAGCTAGGTTGCGCCCGAATGCCCCTTGTGAAAGCGGACGGTCTCGGTGCTCGTGCCCGGTTCGCGGTCTGCAGCATAGCCTCGTGGTGCCATGGCACCCTCACCATCGTCGGCAGCGGAAACCACGCGCAGATCCCCGACTGTGCCATCGTCATAGCCGATACATTCCCAAACTGATCCGCCCGCATCGCGCAGATGCAAAAGCGTTCCGGCCTGAGATCAACTTGTGTCAAGCACTTCGCCGCCGTTTTGGGCGTCCGGCCCGCCGACTTCCATGATTTTCTCGATGCAGGCATCGACGGCATTGGACATGGCCGCAGCCTGACCTGCTGTTCCGATGGCAAGCGTGACGGCTGCTGCCCTGATGATATGGTTCTTCATTGTGTCGCTCCTTTTGAAAAAAGCGATCCGGCCTTGATGCGCGAATGCCTGACTTGAATGACGGGTGTAATTTTCGGTGGGTCCTGCTGTTCCCTTCTGGGCGGCTTCGTCGATGCCGCTTCCGCGTTTGAGTGGGGAAGGGGGCGCAGCGGTCTCCGCGCAAGGTTTCCTATGCAAGCTATGGCCACTTCCGTTCGCGCCGTGGTATCTGGTGGTTGCTGCGGTGGCCCGTTCGGATTGCCAATGGAGGCAGCGTGGGGTCGCAAGGCGCATGGGAAAAGCCGTAGACCACGCCAATCCGGTCATCGTCGAAAAAATCTAAGGGGAAACGGCCATTGCATGAAAATACTCACTCTACGTTCGAGGTGTATCGGCTTTGAAGATAGCCGACAGCGTCACGGGGTCGTTTCCTTGTCGGAAATATCCGTTAAGGCGCGGCATATATCCGTGAAATATATTGCGTGATTTCGAGGGGAACTGTGATGCATATTTATACAGTTTTTAATTTCCTCCCCCGAATAAAACGCCAATATTATTCACGCAAAAACAGTATTACAAAAACTGTAGAAAGAATGATCTGTGCATTCAAGAGGGATGTTGTCGTGAGCCTGCTGAAAGTGCCAAACTCTCCGTATAGTTGTGTGAAAGTGGTAAAGCCGTTGGATATTTCAGTCGGAAAAATCCGCACATCGGGTCTTTTGATAGGTGAGCCATGTTCATCTCGCTCTGCGAATTCCTGGATTAAGGCTACCCGATTCGTGTGTAAACTGCGTGACAGCCCCCTTTGCGCGGCCCCACGTCATGGGGTGGGGCACCGTATAGATGGCTGGTTCTCGTGTCAGAAAGCAGCGCTTGCGATGGTATCAGAGGTGGCAGTGTGACAGGATTTCGCGACCCACGGCTCATGCGCAGTCTGCAGTATTTTGAAACTGTTGCGCGACAGGGGTCCTTGCAAGGGGCCGCAAAAGAACTGGGGGTAACGCCGAGCGCTGTTAGTCATCAACTGAAAGAGCTTAGTAAATCCGTCGGTGAAAACCTGCTGGTCCGAAGCGGGCGGGGCGTTGTGCTGACCCAAGCAGGTGCAAGCCTAGCAAAAGAGCTGTCTCAGGCCTTTCGTATGTTGGATCATTCACTAGAGGCGCTGGTGGGTGAAGAACAAAAACGTCTTCGCGTGGCCGTTTGCTCGGCATTTGGACCCTATTGGCTTGCTCCAAAACTACCGGATTTTTTATCTTCAAATCCTGATATCGACGTAGAGTTACGCCTGTATTCAGAAGATCCTGAGCAAACTCAATCTGTTGCGGATTGTATCGTGACGGCGCGCCCGGTGAAGCTGGGGTTTGCGGCGCACGACCTTTTTGAAGAGCGTCTTGTTGCGGTTGTATCCGGTGATTATGCGTGTCCGTCTGACAAAATGACGTTGATCACCACGGATGTAGATGCGGACGACTATGCCAGCGATTGGAAGGACTACCTATCCCAAGGTGGTCACGAAGGCCTGTCATTCAAGGATGCCAAAATATTCGCCTGTACGCATTATCTTCTGGCGATCAATATGGCGCGGGCTGGCATCGGAATCGCGCTTGTGCCTGATTTTCTTGCCGAGAATGACCTCAGAAACGGGTCTTTACAGCGTTTCTCCGAACGTACCATACACTCTGGGCGAACGTACCGACTGTGCACAAAAGAGGCACGGCATGAAGAATATGAGATCCGCCGTTTCAGCTCCTGGCTGCGGAGTGTTGCGGGCGGCATGACGTTAAATACGTGAGATTTATTCACGTGTGGTGAGAAAATATCATTTGTTAAATTTTTGATGAAGCCACAATCATAGATTGATAAGCTCAGAGGCGCCTAAGTTCCATTTTCGAGGGGCGGGGCAGCTTCTTCGAAGCACCATGATCGCCTTCGATACGGGTGTTCACGTGCTTAGGGTCAACGTTCCGAACGGACTTATCTGTCACAATAATCATCGGGCTAATTTTCGCGTTTCGGTGTTCGGGAAATCGGCTTAGAAACCGGGGTGTGGTTGAATCCAAGTTTATGGTTCGGTATCTACACATCAAAGCAATGGCGGAGCCGTGCTGCGATGGGGGCAAAGGCCCCCCATGCCTAGGGAAACGGAAAAGGTGAACGCGTTGGGAAATTCAATTGAACAGGGAAAATCGGCTATTATCCCAGCCGCGCGCCTGTCCGTTGCCCCGATGATGGACTGGACCGATCGTCATTGCCGCTATCTGCACCGTTTGCTGTCGCGCCATACGTTGCTTTACACGGAAATGGTGACGGCACCGGCGGTCATTCATGGGGATGTGGACCGCTTGTTGGGCTTTGATCCGGCCGAACATCCGCTTGCTTTGCAGCTTGGGGGCTCTGATCCCGACCAGTTGGCACAGGCGACGCGGGTCGGGTGTGATTTCGGCTATGGTGAAGTGAATTTGAATGTGGGCTGCCCGTCGGATCGGGTGCAGTCCGGCCGGTTCGGGGCCTGTTTGATGCAGGAACCCGCGCTGGTCGCGGATTGCGTGCAGGCCATGCTGGAAGCGTCTACAGGGGCCAAGATCACAGTGAAATGTCGCATCGGCGTTGATGATCAGATTCCGGAGGAAATCTTGCCAGAGTTTCTGGAGACAGTTTCGGCACGGGGTGTCAGTTCTTTCACTATTCATGCACGAATGGCTTGGCTGGACGGGCTAAGCCCGAAAGAAAATAGAGATATCCCACCTTTGGACTATGAGCTGGTGCATCAGACGAAGGCTGAATTTCCAAATCTGGAGATCATTTTGAACGGCGGGATTGCCGATCTTGATACAGCTTTGGAACACATCAATCGCGGGCTGGACGGGGCGATGATCGGGCGGGCTGCCTATCATACGCCCACGGATATTCTGTGCACCGCAGACCGACGGGTCTTTGGGCAAGGCACGGATTCCACGGCCGAGGATGCGGTGGCGCAAATGCTGCCTTATATCGAAAACCATCTGTCGAAAGGCGGGCGGTTGAACCAGATCACCCGCCATATGCTGGGTCTGTTTGCGGGGCGGGCTGGCGCGCGTCAGTGGCGGCGGACTTTGTCGGAACAGGCCCATAAAACCGGTGCCGGACCCGAAGTCGTTGAACTGGCCTTATCCCATCTGACTGAAGTTGCAGCTTGAAAACGCTTTTAACCGCCTGAAGCCTGCGCTATCCAAAGTCGACTCATCTGGAAAGCTATATCATGCCCGAACTGTCGACTCTTCTGCCGATGATTGTACTTTTAATGGCCATTGGCGGGTTCGCCGGTGTTTTGGCGGGGCTGCTGGGGGTCGGAGGGGGCATTATTCTGGTGCCCGCGTTTTATTATGCGTTTTCCGGTCTGGGATATGACAACGCGCAGTTGATGCAAATCTGTCTGGCGACCTCTTTGGCCACCATCGTCTTTACCTCTATGCGCTCGGTTCAGTCGCACAATAAAAAGGGCGCTGTGGAATGGGATATTCTGCGCGGCTGGGCACCCGGAATTGCGGTTGGTGCCGTTATTGGGGTGATGGTTGCGACAGGGCTGCGGTCCACGCATTTGATGGTGATCTTTGGCTGTCTGGGCATTGTGATCGGCCTGTATCTGGCCTTTGGGAAAGCCCATTGGCGTCTGGGGGAACAGATGCCCAAGGGGATTTTACAGGCTGTTTTATCCACGATTATGGGGTTTATGTCTGTTCTGATGGGGATCGGCGGGGGCAGCTTTGGCGTGCCGACCATGACCCTGTTTGGCGTGCCGATCCACCGCGCTGTGGCTACGGCTGCGGGGTTTGGTCTGGTGATTGCGGTGCCTTCGGTTATCGGGTTTTTGCTTGGCAATCCTGATCCGATGAACCTGCCGCCCTATACGGTTGGATATGTGAATATTCCGGCCTTTCTGCTGATCATTTGTATGACGTTGCTGACCGCCCCGCTGGGGGTGAAAATTGCCCATGCGATGGACCCAAAGCCGCTGAAACGGGTGTTTGCGTTTTTCCTGTTGGCTGTGGCGCTTAACATGCTGCGCAAAGTGTATTTCGGGTGACGTACGCCTTCTTTGATCGGGGCTGGGTGCGGTTTCCCTATGATGCGCAACTGGCGCAATGGGGGGCTGCAGCCAAGCCACTGGCAGAGAAAGTGGCGGTTGACCCCGCGTGGCAGATGGACTGGATGCGCTGCGGCGGGACGTGGTTTGTCGGGGTGAATTGCCTGCCAAATGCGGATGACGGCGCTGTGAATGGCGTGGCCTTATCCGGCGCATGTATCCGCTTCATCAAAGAGCATATCGAGCCGGATCTGAGCGCATGGGACAGGGCGCAAGTGTCGGTTTGCTATCAGGGCTATCCCAAACCCTGGTCGGGCGAAAGCGATGCGGCTTTGTCCTACAGGCGCAATCGGGATGCGGCTCATGTGGATGGGTTGCATAGGCAAGGCCCTGATAATGCGCGGCATTTACTGGAATATCATCAGTTCCTTCTGGGCATCCCGCTCAGCGACAGTCCGGCCAAAGCAGCCCCGTTTGTGGTGTGGGAGGGATCGCATAAACTGTTGCAAGCGGCCTTTCAGCAGGCGCTGTTGCCTAATCCCCCAGAACAGTGGCCGCAGGTGGATTTGACCGAAGTCTATCAGGCTACACGGCGCCGGATTTTTGAAACCTGTACGCGGGTCGAACTGCCGGCGAAACCGGGGGAGTCTTATGTGATCCACCGCCTTGCCCTACACGGAATGGCGGCGTGGCCCGACGATCTGGCAGGGCCGCCAGAAGGCCGTATGATTGCCTACTTCAGACCCGCCGAGGAAAGCTCCATCACCCGTTGGTTGTTGGCGCCTTAGCCAGTGTTAGCGCCGCTGGCTGAGGATCATCTGGTCCTTGCGCAGCACGGTTTGATCCAGTTGCAGCAGAAAACTGCCCCCCAACAGGTTGGAATGGGACAGGCCCTTGGGCGTGACCGCCGCAGGCACATTGCGGGCCACAATCGAATGGCCGATGCGGATTTCATCAAGGGTGATTTGTGCAATTTCAAGCGGACCCGAGGCTGTGGTCACCGGGGTGGTGAACTTTAATGCGTCCACATCGACACCCGCCGCTTTTGCAGTGGCGTAATTCACCAGAACAAGCGAGGCACCTGTGTCGATCAGCGCATCTGCCTGCGCGGCATTGAAGCTGGCTTGGGTCAGGAACAACCCGCCTTTGGCTGTGATGTAATGCTGTGACACGGCTTCAACAGAAGCGGCGGTCAGGACCAGTGTCTCATTGTCGGCCAGCACAATATCGCGCTGCCATTCGACCGAATATTCCAGCATCCCCAGTACGATGGTCACAAACAGACCCCATCCCGCATATTTCAAGGTTCTGCCGTCGGGTTGAAATCCGCGCACGATCTGCCCGACCAGAAGGCCGATCAGAAACACCGCAGCAATGGCCGACCATTTCAGGTTGGTGTTTAAAACCAGATCGACAAGCTGAACATCGGCCCGCAGGAATACGATCCCCAGAATGGCCGCAATTGCCAAATAAACCCACCGCATTGTGTATGCCTTTAAGTAAAATCCCCCATATATGGAAATACTACTAAAGTTTTACTGGCTTGTCATCTGACAGTTTTGTCATGGAAAAGGGGCGGGATATGCCGTTGGAGAGCGGTCAGTCCCGTTTGCGGCCACGGCGTTTGCCCCGCAACAAAGGCGCACGCGCTGGCAATTCGTCTTTGACACGGGCGCGATCTTCATCGCTCATTTTTGACCATTGGGAAATTTCGTCAATGGTGCGATGGCAGCCGATACAGATGCGGGCCTCGGGGTGGACCACGCAGAGTTTGACACAGGGGCTGTCGATCTCGTTGCGTTTCCAGACGTCGTCCATCAGCGGGCCTCTTTGATATGCGCGAACCTATCCAGCGCCCCTTGCAAGATATATCCCGCAGCCACATGGTCAATGACCTCGGCCCGTTTGGCCCGCGAGGCATCGGCGTCCAGCAAGGCCCGTTCCGCCGCAACCGTAGACAGGCGTTCGTCCCACAACAGGATCGATATCGGGCGGCGGGCCAGCAGATTGCGGGCAAAAGCACGGGTGGACTGGCAGCGCGCGCCCTCCGAGCCGTCCATATTGCGCGGCAGGCCCAGCACCAGCCCAGCGGCCGAAGTGCTGTCGATGATCGCTTCCAGCGCCGTGGCATCCACGCCGAATTTCTTGCGCCGGATGGTGTCACGCGGGGAGGCGATGGACCAGAAAATATCAGAGACCGCAACGCCGATGGTCTTTTCTCCCAGATCAAGCCCCAGCAGCGGCGTGTTCGGTTTTACCTGTTCCAGAAACTCTTCGGCGGTTTCGAATACTGTGTTCATTGGAGCACCTCTGCATCCTGTGCGGCTGTGCGCAACAGGATCATCGCCTCGGGGTTGGAGGCAAATGTGGTCTTGGCTTCCTGCCAGATCGCATCTGCCTTTGCTGTTTCACCCAGCACGCCGTAGGCGCGGATCAGGCGGGCCCATTCCGCAGCGGTGCCGCCTTCGGTGGCCAGCCGTTCGGCCAGCCCTGACACCATGCCGCCAATCATTTCATTGCGTTCGTCGGCGGTCATTGCATCTGCGTTTTCAACATCCTGCGCGCTCGGGCCAGGGATGGACGGGTCGGGCAGGACGATGCCTGCGGCACGGGCCACGGCACCGATTTGGGACTGGATCAACGGTATCCAAGGCGCATCCGGCGGGCCTTCTTGCAGCAGGCCGTCCCACATCCGAAAGGCCACATCAGGGCGTCCGGTCTGGGCCAGTGACAGACCGGAATAATAACGTGCGCGGGGGTTTTGGGGATTGCCGTTCAGGGCATGAACCAAGGCCTGTTCCGCCTGCGGCGAGACATAGCCCCCAGCGGCAAGGATCATGATTTCGCCCAGATCGGTGTAATCATCCGGTGTGGCCTGATCGCCCAAGACGCCCATCAATTGTTGTTGCGCGGCGCGGGCGGCGGTCAGATTGCCAAGGCGGGCTTCATTGTCCACCAACAGGCGCAGGCCGGTTTGATCGTTCGGATTCTTCTGCACCGCCTGACGGAGTTTCTCAACCAGTTCAGCATGTTGCGGCTCGACTTCCAGAGAGAGGGGCGGGGTCGCGGCCTCGGCTGTGGCTTGGTCGGGGCGGGCGTCCCGTGCGGTTTTTGCGGCTTCCAGTCGGGCCTGCAGGGGCATGTCGGGCATGCCGGGTGCGCCGACCACGGAATACAGCCAGACCGTGCCGCCAAGCGCCAGCGCAACCATCGCCAGTGCCACAACGGTAGGGCCACGCCCTGTCGCTTTGGCTGCATCTTCGTGTTGGGCGCGTTTGTCAGCTGCCAGCAGACGGCGGGCGACCTCGGTACGGGCGGCCTCGGCCTCGGGGGGGGCAAGCACGCCACGGGACAAATCCCGTTCCACCTCGGCCAGTTGGTCCTTATAGATGCCCATGTCCAGCTCTGCGGCCTTGGCCACGGGTGTGCCCTGTTGCAACAGCACGCGTGCCATTGGAACACCCACCAATATGATAACCCCAGCGGCCACAAGCCAGAACATGATGGACAATCCCTTCCATAGATTGCTCAGCTTAAGGGCTAAGCCCCAATTGCAGATCAAGGGCAGCGCCCCGAATACTGTGCCATCAAATACTGTGCCAACTGCCCAAGCGCAAACCCCAAACCTGCGCGATGGTGGCGCAGGGGGCGAAATTCGACCAAATGTCGGAAAATCGGCGTCAGATGTCGCACTGAAAATCCTCTGGAAAGTGGAAACCCGCGAAACGACTATAGCAGCCTGTGCCAAGCTGTTACACTGCCCCCGCCACTGGATCGGAGTCTGACCCCATGAAACGCTATTCTGCCTTTGCCATCGCCCGCGAAGCCGCCCGTTACCACACGGGATGGGAACGGGCCTGGGCCGCGCCGGAACCGAAAAAAGAATACGATGTGATCATTGTCGGGGCAGGGGGGCACGGGTTGGCCACGGCCTATTATCTAGGTAAGAATTTCGGCATCACAAATGTGGCGATCATCGAAAAAGGCTGGCTAGGTGGTGGCAATACGGGGCGGAACACGACGATTATCCGTTCGAACTATCTGCAAGACCCCTCGGCTGCGATCTACGAAAAAGCGCGCTCGCTTTATGAAACCATGTCGCAGGATCTGAACTATAACGTGATGTTCAGCCCGCGCGGTGTGATGATGCTGGCCCAGACCGAACATGAAATCCGCGGCTACCAACGCACCGCCCACGCCAATGCCCTACAAGGGGTGGCGACGGAATTTATCAGCCCGGAACGGGTGAAAGAGCTTTGCCCGATCATCGAACTCAAAGGCCCGCGCTTCCCTGTGCTGGGGGCTTTGTGGCAACCGCGCGGCGGCACAGCGCGCCATGATGCGGTGGCTTGGGGCTACGCGCGGGCCTGTTCCGATATGGGCATGCACATCATCCAGCAATGCGAAGTCACCGGCGTGCATCAGGACAACGGCGCGGTGACGGGCGTTGAAACCACAAAAGGCCGGATCGGGTGTAAGAAACTGGGCATGGTTGTGGCGGGCAACGCCAGCGCGCTGGCCGATATGGCGGGGTTCCGCATTCCACTGGAATCCGTCGCACTACAAGCCCTTGTGTCAGAGCCGATCAAACCCTGCATGGATGTGGTGATTATGGCCAACACCGTCCACGGCTATATGTCCCAATCCGACAAAGGCGAGATGGTGATTGGCGGTGGCACCGACGGGTTCAACAATTACACCCAGCGCGGCAGTTTCCACCATATTGAGGAAACCGTCCGCGCCTTGATCGAAACCTTTCCGATGATTTCACGCCTGAAAATGCTGCGCCAGTGGGGCGGGATTGTGGATGTGACGGGGGATCGCTCGCCCATTATCGGGAAAACACCGCTTGGCAATACGTTTATCAACTGCGGCTGGGGCACGGGTGGTTTCAAGGCGATCCCGGGGTCGGGCTGGGCCTTTGCCGAAACCATCGCCAAAGGCGAACCCGGCGAACTGGCCGCGCCCTTTGGCATGGACCGCTTCATTGAAGGCCGCTTTATCGACGAAAGCGTTGCTGCCGGGGTGGCCCACTGATGTTACACCAGAAAATCATCCCAACAGCGGAACCTTTCTGCCCCGTTGCGGGTTTGTTTGTATCTGAACACGATACAAACGCCTCTGGAAAGGAACTCCCATGTCAGAAGAAAGCCGCAGCAACCCCGCCCTTGCCTTTATCGTTGGCGCCCTTGTCGTGGCCGTCGCTGGCCTTGGCTGGTACGTTTATTCGGGCGGCGGTGGTGACAAAGCCGACATCGAAATTACCCTGCCGGACGTTAACAGCAACGGCTGACCGTCCCTTTAACAACCTGAATTTCCACGGGGTGCGCCAGCAATGGCCCGCCCCGTTTTTGTGCGCGTCTTTCAAAGGACTCTCCTCATGCTGATCCTGACCTGTCCGAATTGCGGCATCACCGCAGATGAAACCGAACTCAGCGCAGGGGGCGAGGCGCATCTGACCCGCCACGGCGCTGGTTCTTCTGACAATGACTTCGAAAACTATCTCTTCATGCGCAAGAACGCGCGCGGGGTCCATTTCGAACGCTGGCGGCACACAAACGGCTGCGGCAAGTGGTTCCACGCGGCCCGCTGCACCACCACACTCGAAGTGTTCGGCACCTATCCTGCCCAGACAAGCGAACCCCCCGCTGATCTGATCGCCAGAATCAAAGCGAAACGTCCGGATTTCGAAGGATTCACCAAATGAGCCTTCTTCTTTCTCAAAATATCCCCGCCGGAGGCTCCCGAAGCCGCCGCAAAAGCGAGGCTTCACGCACATGAGCACACGTCTTCAAAACGGCGGCCGTCTGATCGACCGCAGCGCACAGGTTGAATTTACCTGGAACGGCAAACGCCTGACAGGGTTCAAGGGCGACACGCTGGCGTCGGCCTTGCTTGCCAACAACGAGGTTCTGGTGGGCCGCTCTTTCAAATATCACCGCCCGCGTGGGATTGTGGCGGCTGGATCCGAAGAACCCAATGCGCTGGTCGGTCTGGGGCAGGGCGGCAAATACGAGCCGAACCAGCGGGCCACCACCACGGAATTGTTCAACGGTCTTACGGCGAAATCCCAGAACCACTGGCCCAGCCTTGAATTCGATGTGGGCGGCGTGAACCGCGTGATGACCCGCTTCTTTCCGGCAGGATTCTATTATAAAACCTTCATGGCGCCTGCTTTTGCGTGGAAACATGTGTTTGAACCGGTGATCCGCAAGGCCGCGGGTCTGGGGGCTGCCCCCGCTGCCGAAGACCGTGATGCGGATCGGTATGAATATTTCTACGCGCATTGTGATGTGCTGGTCGTGGGCGGCGGGATCGCCGGCCTTGCCGCTGCCTTGCAGGCGGGGAAATCGGGCGCAAAGGTTCTGTTGCTGGAACAGGAAAGCTTCCTTGGGGGCCGCGCCCCTGTGGACGGCGTCACTGTCGACGGCAAACCTGCGCAGGACTGGATCGACGCGACCGCCAAGGCGCTGAACGCCATGGATAACGTGCGTATCCGCACCCGCACCATGGGGGCTGGTGTCTATGATCACGGCTATGCTTTGGGCTATGAACGTCTGACCGATCACGCGCCTGAAATGGCAGGCCCGCGCCACCGCTTGTGGCGCATCCGTGCCAAGCGCATCCTGACCGCCACTGGCGCGATTGAACGGCCTTTGTCTTTTGCGGGCAACGATGTGCCAGGCGTGATGCTGGCAGGGGCTGTGCGCGATTACATGACGAACCAAGGGGTTTCTGTGGGGGATCGTGTGGTTGTGGCCACCAACAATGACGATGCGTACCGTACGGCCATTGCGTTGAAAGCGGCGGGTCTGGATGTGCCTGCGGTGATTGATGCCCGTGTGGTTGCCGACGGTCCACTGCCGATGAAGGCCCGCGAAATGGGCATTCGGGTAGAGGTCGGCAAGGCGATTTCATCGGTATACGGCAATAAGCGTGTTACCTCTGTCGGCATTTGCAGTCAGGCGGGTGAGGGCACCAAAACAGATGAACTGGCCTGTGATGCGGTTGCCATGTCGGGCGGCTGGTCGCCAGTGGTGCACCTGTGGTCCCACTGCGGCGGCAAGCTGAACTGGGACGCGAAGATGGCCATGTTCCGCCCCGATCCCGCCCGTCCTCCGCTGGGGGCAGACGGGGAAGGGTTTGTGCTGGTTGCTGGCACCGCCAACGGTCATCTGGACGCGGCGGCTGCCATTGCGGACGGTCACGCGGTCGGCGCACAAGCCGCAACCGAAGCCGGGTTCGCCGCTGATGAGGCCGCTGCACCTGTTGGGGCATCCGAAGCCGAAGGCCCGATCCTTGCCGTTTGGTCTATGCCACAGGGCCAGAACAAGAAACTGCAAATGAAGACCTTTCTGGATTACCAGAATGACGTCAAAGTCTCTGACGTTCGCCTTGCCGCGCAGGAAGGCTATGAAAGTGTCGAGCACACCAAACGCTATACCACGCTGGGGATGGCGACGGATCAGGGCAAGCTGTCCAACATCAACGGGCTGGCGGTTCTGGCCGACAGTCTGAACGCGGAGATTCCGCAGGTGGGCACCACAACCTTCCGTCCGCCCTATCACCCGATTTCCATGGGTGCCATCGCGGGGGAGGCCCGTGGCAGCCTGTTCAAAGTGTTGCGCCAAACCCCGATCCATGACTGGACGGACGCCAATGGCGGCTTTTGGGAGCCCGTTGCAGACTGGCGCAGGCCCTATTGTTACCAGCAAGCGGGTGAAAGCGTGAAAGACGCGGTCAAACGCGAGATTTTGCAGACGCGCAACAGTGTTTCGATTCTGGATGCCTCGACCCTTGGCAAGATCATTGTCAAAGGGCCGGATGCGGGCAAGTTCCTTGATATGCTCTACACGAATATGATGAGCACGCTGAAAGTCGGCCGCTGCCGCTATGGATTGATGTGTTCGGAAAACGGGTTCCTGTCGGATGACGGCGTTGTGGCGCGGCTGGATGACGAAACCTTCCTGTGTCACACTACGTCGGGCGGGTCGGATCGCATCCATGCCTGGATGGAAGAATGGTTGCAGACCGAATGGTGGGACTGGAAAGTCTATACCGCCAATGTAACCGAGCAATATGCACAGATCGGTCTGGTCGGCCCCAATGCGCGTAAAGTGCTGGAAAAAATGGGCACTGATATGGACCTAAGCGCCGAGGCGCTGCCGTTCATGGCCTTTGCCGACGGTGAAATCGCGGGCATCAAAGCACGGCCTTACCGGATTTCCTTTTCGGGCGAGCTGTCTTACGAGGTTGCGGTGCCCGCCGCCCAAGGGCAGGCCTTTTGGGATGCAGCCCTTGCGGCTGGCAAGGAATTCGGAATCACCCCTTATGGCACTGAAGCCTTGCACGTGATGCGGGCCGAAAAAGGCTTTATCATGATCGGGGATGAAACCGACGGGACGGTGATCCCGCAGGATCTGGGGCTGAACTGGGCTATTTCCAAAAAGAAAGAAGACTTTCTTGGCAAACGCGCGCAGCAGCGCCCCCATATGATGGACCCGAAACGCTGGCGTCTTGTGGGGCTGGAAACCGAAGACCCCGCTGTGGTGATCCCTGACGGGGCTTATGCGGTGGACGGAACCACACGGGCCAACGGGGTGAAACATATGATCGGGCGGATCACCTCCACCTATTATTCCCCGACGCTGGACCGCTCTATCGCTATGGGGCTGGTCGAGGACGGACCCGAACGCATGGGCGACACCATCATGTTTGCCCGCACCGATGGCACAACGATCAATGCCAAAATTGTTGATCCGGTATTTCTGGATAAAGAAGGAGCACGGCAGAATGTCTAATGCAGTCAGTGTTGTAAACGGCGCCTCTTTTGACGGTGCGGTTCAGGTCAAAGATGCCGGTCTGGTGGGGATGGTCACGCTGCGGGGGGATTTTGCTTCGGCCAAACTCGGCAAGGCGGTGAATGCGGCTGTCGGGCTGGCATTGCCAGAGGCCCGCGGCATCAAAACCGGCACCAAAGGCGGGGTGGCCTGGATGTCGCCTGATGAATTGCTGCTGTTTTGTGACTATTCGGATGCAGATGCGCTGGTGGCCAAGCTGGACAAAGCGCTTGCGGGCGAACATTTTCTGGCGGTTAATGTTTCGGATGCGCGGGCCAGCTTTCGGCTGACAGGGGCAGGCGTGCGCGAAGTGATTGCCAAGGGCAGCCCTGCGGACCTGTCACCCGAAGCGTTGAAGATCGGTGAAATGCGGCGGTCCCGTCTGGGGCAGGTGGCTGTGGCCTTCTGGCTGTCGGACGCAGAAACGCTGGAACTGGTGTGTTTTCGCAGTGTCGGCAGGTTCGTTTATGACTGGCTGTGTGTGGCTGCGGCCAAAGACACGCTGCCTGCGCATTTCTAAGACCCCACAACAGTTCCTTATCCAATGGGGCGGAAGATCACAGTGCTTTGGTAAAACGAGCCCCTGTGATTTCCGCCCCTTTTTGTGCCTGAAATAAGGCATTTTGCCCTGATTTCGGCAATTCTTTGATTCAAGGCGGTTTTTGCGGGTTCCAACGGTGGAATGGGGCGAAAACAAGGAGCCTTAACCATGATAATACCCTTAAATCGGGCTTAATTCACCTCAATACAGCCAGATTCTGCGGCCAAATAGAGTGCAAGAAATAACACAGCACCCGCTACTTGATCGCAGGAGAAACACCATGTTGAATGTTTGTAAAATCGTAGGTTTGTTCGCCATCGCAGTGAGCACCTCTGCCTGTGTGTCCAACACATCATCGCAAAATTTCGTCATCGAAACCCCGCACCAAGACAGTGTTGCGCCGGCCAAGATTGAAGTTTCACAAAACCGGATGAGCTTCTTTCCGGAACCTTTGGCAACACAAAAGGTTGCTGCAGTGTCTAAGGTGACCACGCTGGAATCCCCTTATCAAGTGGTTGATGTACAGGTTGTGGTGCCCGACTATCTGGTGGTGTCCGAAGCCAATGTGTACCTGCCAAAAGCCGATATCGTGTGGCGCGAAGATCCGCTGGGCAATCGTTATGAACAGGTTAAAACCATCATCGAAGGCGCATTGCGCAAGGGGACAGCCCCTTTGCAAGGCCAGCGTCGGGTGATCATGGCGGTGCGGGTGAATACATTCCACGCCATCACCGAAAAAACCCGCAATTCTGTGGGCGGCAAACATAATGTGGAATTCGAATATGTTCTACTGGATGCGGAAACCCGCCAGCCGATCACGCCGGTGCAAAGCATTGATGCCTCGCTTAAGGCATTTGGCGGTGCCAAAGCGTACCGTGCCATGCGCGCAGGCCAGACCCAGAAGGTACGGATCACCAACCATGTGGCGGGTGTTGTACAGGCCGCCTTGTCCTCTGGCAGCCAAGTCTGATTGATCTGACATGAATTCTAGTGAAACGGTCCCGCTCGGGGCCGTTTTTTCGTTTCCTTATTGCTGTAAAGGCAGGTAGGAGGCGGTATGACAGAAAATCGCACAGAACTCCGCTTTCGCCCCAATAAATCCCCGCAACGCGTGCGCCATGG
This sequence comes from Amylibacter sp., assembly GCA_034670045.1. Lineage (GTDB taxonomy): Bacteria > Pseudomonadota > Alphaproteobacteria > Rhodobacterales > Rhodobacteraceae > Amylibacter. Next base: position 27,043 of record JAXMOF010000047.1, read on the forward strand.
TTTTCCATGGGCCTATGACAACGAGGTCGTCACGGATCGCCGCACCAAAAAGATCGAGGCGGGGACCATTGTTGACCTGCTCGACACGGACCGCAATTTTGTGGCGCAGGCAGCTTTCCACCCCGGATCAAAGATTGCCGCGCGGGTGCTGGAAATGGACCGCGACGTGCAGATCGACGCGGCATGGCTGACCGCCAAGCTGCGCTTTGCGTTTGAACACCGTGAACGGATGTACGACACGCCTTATTACCGTTTGATTCACGCCGAGGCTGACGGCCTGCCGGGTCTGATCATCGACCGTTTCGGCGATACATTTGCGGTGCAGCCCAACGCGGCCTGGATTGAAAAGCTGTTGCCAGAGCTGGAACAGGCACTGATGGCGGTGTTTGAAAACCCCACAATCGTCAAAAACGCCAGCGGACGGGCGCGCGGGCTGGAAGGCCTTTCCGAGGAAACCCTTGTGCTGCAAGGCGCTGTTGACGGGCCGATCCCTGTGAAAATGAACGGTGCCACCTATCTGGCGGATGTGCTGGGCGGGCAAAAGACCGGCCTGTTCTATGACCAACGCCCGAACCACGCTTTTGCCGCGGGACTGGCCAAGGGCGGCGACATGCTGGATGTGTTTTCCCATGTTGGCGGGTTTTCTCTGGCGGCTTTGGCCAATGGCGCGACCCATTCCACAGCCGTGGACGGATCAGCACCCGCGTTGGATCTGGCCACCCAAGGGGCGGTTGTCACGGGTGTTGGCGATAAATTCGACACCATCAAGGGCGATGCCTTCGAAGTGATGACCGAACTTGCCAAAGAGGGACGCCGCTTTGATGTGGTGGTCTGTGATCCCCCAGCATTTGCCCCCGCCAAACCCGCCTTGCAGGCAGGGCTGCGCGCCTATGAAAAAACCGCGCGGATGGGGGCGGCTTTGGTTAAGCCGGGCGGGTATCTGGTGTTGTGTTCCTGTTCCCATGCGGCGGATCTGACGGCGTTTCGTCAGGCCAGTATCCGTGGCATCGGCAAGGGGGAGCGCAAGGGCCAGATCGTTTATACGGGCTTTGCCGGAGCAGATCATCCGGTCCACCCGCAACTGGCTGAAACCGCCTATCTGAAATCGCTGTTCCTGCGTCTGGATTAAGGTGTCTGTGGCGATGCGGGTTTTGATCGACGCTTGTGTTTTATACCCGTCGATCCTGCGCAGCATTGTTCTGGACTGTGCCAAAGCGGGCGGCTTCGTGCCGCTTTGGTCGGATCGCATCCTCGAAGAATGGCGCCGCGCGGCGGTGAAAAACGGGATCGGCCCGATGGCCGAAACCGAAATCGCGCTTTTGCGGGCCGATTGGCGGAGCGCGTCAGTCGATGCCTCTGAGATTGATCTGGATGCGCTTTACCTGCCTGATCCGGACGACCGTCATGTGCTTGCTGCCGCGATTGCGGGGCAGGCGGATGAGCTGCTGACAGCCAATACCGGCGATTTTCCCACAGGGGTTCTGACCACCCATAAAATCCTGCGCCGTCATCCGGATGAATTCCTGCTGGAACTGGCGCTGGGCAATGGTGCGATGATGTCAGATGTGCTGAACCGCACCCATACCGCAGCCGAGTCGATGAAAGGCGACACCGTCAACCGCCGCAAGATGTTGCAGCGGTGCGGATTGCCACGACTGGCGAAATGGGATGGGGCGCAGAACGGTTAATCCGCGCTCGGGGCCTCTGTTTCAGACGGGGTTTCAGCATCTGTGCTTGTGTCCGCGTCTTGTGACGGTGCGCTTGTATCGCCATTGGCAGCCTCGGCCTCGGCTTGGGTGGCTTGTTTGCCTTCGGCCCAGAACCCGTCATATTCCTCGCCCGTGGCATAAACCATTTTGCCGCTGCCCTGACGTTGGCCGTTTTTAAACGAGCCTGTGTAAACATCGCCATTGGCATAGGTCGCAACACCTGCACCGTTGATTTCGCCGTTTTCCCAGTTGCCTACATAGCTGAACCCGTCGGGCAGGGTGATCTTGCCGCGGCCCTGACGTTTGCCATCGGCGTAATTGCCTTCATAGATCGACCCGTCGGTAAACACCGCGCGGCCCTGACCCTGACGCACGCCCTCGATCCATTCGCCCTCATAGGAATGGCCATCCGCATAGGTGATCTTGCCCGTGCCGTGGTTCTTGGCGTTCTTCAATTCGCCGTCATAAACCGTACCGTTAATGTCGCGCACTGTGCCCTGACCCTCGATATGGCCTTCAACCCAAGCCCCTTCATAAGACGAGCCGTTGGCGTAGATGATTTTGCCCTGACCGCTTGGCAGGCCCTTGGCAAATTCGCCCGTATAGACCGCGCCGTCACTATAGGTCAGCGACCCTTGGCCTGACATTTGCCCTGCGGCCCAGTTGCCAGTGTATTCATAACCGTCAGGGCCGGTGAATTTACCGTCGCCCTGACGTTGGTCGTTTTCGAAATTGCCCACAAAGATATCGCCGTTGGCATAGGTGATCTTGCCCGCCCCATTGCGCTTGCCTTGGACCATCTGGCCTTCATAGACATCGCCATTGGCTTGCTTCAGAACGCCCATGCCTTCAATCTGGCCGTTTTTCCATTCGCCGTCATAGGTCAGCCCGTCCGGCATGGTCAGCAGGCCGTTGCCCTCGCGCATGCCTTCAACCACATCGCCCTGATAGGTGGCTCCGTCGTGATAGGTGATCATCGCCTTGCCGGTTTTCTTGCCGTCCTGCCAGTCGCCGTCATAGCGATAGCCGTTGGGGCTGGTCATGGTGCCTTTGCCATCGTGCTGCGCTTGGGAGAACTGACCTTCATAGACGACGCCATTGGCGTATTTGGCAACGCCCGTGCCTTCGATCTTGCCGTTGACCCAGTCACCTTCGTAAGTGCCGCCATCGGCAAAGGTGATCTTGCCTTTGCCTTCGGGTTTGCCTGCCACAAACGCGCCTTCGTAGACTGAACCGTTGGGGAATTTCGCAGTGCCCTGTCCCTGAATTTCGCCGTCTACCCAAGCGCCGGAATATTCATAGCCGTTGGGCAGGCGATAGGTGCCTGTTCCATCCTGTTTGCCGTCTTTGAACGTCCCTTCATAGACGCCACCCGTATCGTATTGTTTGGTCACAACTTGGGCTGTGGCCTGCGCAAAACCGGCCGAAGGGGCCGTGGCCAGCAAAGTGGCCATGAGAAGGGATCGACTAAATGGGGTGGTTCTGGTCAAAATCTATTCCGCGGCGCGGGGCCGGGCTCCCTTATTTTTGCACAAGCAGTTCGCGGTTAACCTTAAGAGTTTGGAATTTTCATGACAAGGGTTCTTGCGACTTGTGCTTTGTGGTTCAAATGGGTCTAACAACCCTAAGAACAGCATAAACTGGTGTGGTCCATGACAGAGAAATTACGTCTTACGCTTGCGCAACTTAATCCCACAGTGGGGGATTTAGCCGGAAATATTGCCAAAGCGCAGGAAGCCCATGCACAGGCAGCGCTGGCAGGGGCCGACATGCTGGTGCTGCCCGAAATGTTTGTGACAGGGTATCAGGCGCAGGATCTGGTGATGCGGCCTGCCTTTACGCTGGATGCAATGGCCCATGTGGAAATGCTGGCCAAAGCCTGTGATACAGGGCCGAGCATCGGTATTGGCGCGCCTTTGCTGGAAGGCGACATGCTGTATAACGCCTATTTCATCCTGCGCGGCGGTGAAATTGTTGCAACCCTGCGCAAGCATGAACTGCCCAATACCCATGTGTTTGACGAGGTGCGTCTGTTTGATTCAGGGCCGTTGGCGGGGCCTTACAGTCTGGGCAATGTGCGCATCGGCAATCCGATCTGCGAAGACGCCTGGCACCCTGATGTGTCCGAGGCTTTGGCGGAATCAGGGGCTGAAATTCTGGTGGTGCCCAACGGCTCGCCCTATTATCGCAACAAATTCGATCGGCGGATTTCGGCCATGGTCAGCCGTGTGATCGAAAACGATATGCCGCTGGTCTATCTGAACATGGTGGGCGGGCAGGACGATCAGGTGTTTGACGGCGGATCGTTCGTTCTGAACCGGGGCGGGCGGCTGGCCATGCAGATGCCACTGTTCGACGAGGCAATCGCCCATGTTGATTTTGAACGGGGGGATGACGGCTGGGAGGCGCTTGAGGGCGAGAAGATCGTTCATGTGGACGAGTGGGAGCAAGACTACCGCGTGATGACCCAAGGCCTGCGGGATTACATGGCCAAGACCGGTTTTAAAAAGGTGCTGCTCGGCTTGTCGGGCGGGATCGATTCCGCGATTGTGGCCACGATTGCCGCTGATGCCTTGGGGCCTGAAAACGTGCGCTGTGTGATGTTGCCGTCCGAATATACGGCCCAGTCGAGCCTTGATGATGCCGCCGAACTGGCGGGCAATCTGGGGGTGAAGCTGGACACTATTCCGATCGCTGAATCCCGCGCCGCTGTGACACATACGCTGGCCCCGTTCTTTGAAGGCACCAAGCCCGATGTGACCGAGGAAAACATCCAGTCGCGCCTGCGGGGGCTTTTGTTGATGTCTTTGTCCAATAAATTTGGCGAAATGCTGCTGACAACGGGCAATAAATCCGAAGTGGCGGTGGGATATGCCACGATCTATGGCGATATGGCGGGCGGGTATAACCCGATCAAGGACCTGTATAAAATGCGGGTGTTTGAAAGCTGCCGCTGGCGCAATGCCAATCATCGTGACTGGATGAAGGGGCCGAAAGGCGCGGTTATTCCGGTCAATATCATCGAAAAGCCGCCCAGTGCGGAATTGCGTGAGGATCAAAAGGATTCTGACAGTCTGCCGGATTATGCGGTGCTGGATGGTATTCTGGAACTGCTGGTGGATCAGGATCTGTCAGTTGCGGAAATTGTTGCGCTGGGGTTTGATCGCGCTGTGGTGAAGCGGATCGAGCATTTGGTCTATATTTCCGAATATAAACGGTTCCAGTCCGCCCCCGGGCCGCGTTTGACCCATAAGGCGTTCTGGCTGGACCGGCGGTATCCCATTGCCAACCGCTGGCGTGATACCAGCGGCTAGTATTCCAGCGCTCCGCGCGGGGATATTTGTGGAAAATGGAAATGGGGCAGGGCGCTATTTCCAATAGGGCGCGCGCCAGCCTGCGTTGAGGGCTTCGGCTTCATCGCAGAACCAGCGTTCGCCTTTTGCGGTGTTGATTTTGGTGCGATTGTACCACGGCGACCATGGTGCGTGGTAGATTTTGCCGTTTTTGGTGATGTTGCCTTTGATCGGGCAGCCTTCGGGGGCCACTTGTTTGGCCACTTCCCATTTGGCGGCGCGAAAGTCCCATGCTGGTTGGGCCGTGCCGCGCCAGATGCCGGATTTTGCGGTTTTGGCTGCGGTTTGCACGGATTCATATTCGTCGGAAAATTTAAGAAAAGCCCAAGCCATGCCCTGTTCCACCATCGCGCGGGCCAGATCGGTTTTGCCTGCAAAACAGCGGGCAACGCTGCGGCCGTAGCTGTCTGTAGCGAGTTCTTTACAGGTCACGGTCTGGCCCTTGGTCAGTGCCAGCAATGTGTCGGTGGCAGCTGTGCCACAGGCCCAGTCCTGCCCCCGTTCGGTTTTGCATTTCTGGCCCGCTTCCGGCGCGTCTATGCCGTTGATCCGAAAGCGCGTTCCATTCAGATCAAGAGTATCGCCATCAATGATCCGCAGGTCATCAGCCAGTGCGGGCGTGCAGAGGCAAGCCAGCGCGATCAGCACTTTTATCATTGTCCACTCCTCATGTCCCCAGAGTGCCATAGCAGGACAGATCAAGAACATTAACCCTTTCTTTACGAAATGCTTAACGGCTTGACCCTTTTCCTTTTGTGCATCGCGCTGTAAGAGGGGCGCAGATATTTCCCGAAGGTTGAAGCCCGATGACAATCACCCGTTTTGCCCCGTCCCCCACCGGCTTTTTGCATGTTGGCAACCTGCGCACGGCCCTGTTCAACTATCTGATCGCCCGCAAGGCGGGTGGCCAGTTTGTATTGCGGCTGGATGATACGGACCCCGAGCGGTCCACGCAGGAATTTGCGGACGGCATCAAACAGGATCTGGAATGGCTGGGTCTGACGTGGGATCGTGTTGAGCGCCAGTCGGATCGTCTGGACCGGTATAACGAAGCGGCGGATGAGCTGCGGGCTGCGGGCCGGTTTTACGAGTGTTTTGAAACGCCGGTCGAGCTGGACCTGAAGCGCAAGAAGCAGTTGAACATGGGCAAGCCGCCTGTGTACGATCGTGCGGCCCTTGCGCTGACGGATGCGGAAAAAGATGCGTTGCGCGCAGAGCGCAGCGGGCATTGGCGCTTTAAGCTGGACCAGCAGCGGATTGAATGGGGCGATGGTATTCTGGGCGATCTGTCCATTGATGCGGCCTCGGTTTCCGATCCGGTGCTGATCCGCG
>JAXMOF010000048.1:0-32031 GCA_034670045.1 Amylibacter sp.
CGGCCGCTCGGGCTGCATATCGGATATGTCTATATTTCGGTTTCGGTCGGGTCGGCCCTGATGATCCTGCATGTGACAGCGGACGTTATAACCAGCTTTGGGCCCCTGATGCGCGGGGCGGATCACGGCTCACAACACAGTGATGTGGAAGATACATCAAACGCGATTGAAGCGAGAGGGGAACAGGGCTGATGGCTGCGTTTTTTGTTATATTTGCGGGCTTGCTGACAAGCGGAATTGCGATTGCTTTGACACTGGGTATTGCGGGAACTGCCTATTTGTACCTGTCAGGCAACGGTATGATGGCGCTTATGCTGCCCCAACGGATGATGGCGGGGATAGACCAGTTCGTTTTGCTGACCATCCCGTTGTTTCTGCTGGCAGGTGCTTTGATGAACGTCGGCGGTGTGACCGACCGGATAGTTCATTTTGCACGGGCGATGGTCGGGCATCGGCGTGGCGGCATGTCTTCGGTTTCGATCCTGTCCTCGGGCTTTTTCGCGGGGATTTCCGGCAGCGCAGCGGCCGAGGCTTCGGCGCTTGGCTCCATTCTTATTCCAACAATGAGCAAACAGGGCATGCCGACGGCCTATGCGGCGGCTTTGATTGCGGTTTCATCGGTCATGGGGCCGATTATCCCCCCGTCGATCACCATGATTATCTATGGTGTTTTATCGGGAACGTCGATTGGCCAGCTTTTCCTTGCGGGGGTGGTGCCCGGGGTCGGGATCGCCACGGGGCTGTTGCTTTATGCGTCATGGCGGGCAAAGCGCGACGGTTTTCCTGTGACCGAGCGGATGATCGGGCGTGACCGCTGGAAAGCAACCGTGCGGACGTTACCGGCACTGCTTTTGCCTGCGATCATTCTGGTCGGGATCAAGACCGGCATCTTTACCCCAACCGAAGCCGCAGCCGTGGCGGTAGCCTATGCGCTGGTGATTGGGTTCATCTACCGCGACCTGAACTTCCGCCGTTTGTGGGAGTCTCTGATCGCCACCACATTGGTATCCGCTTCGATCCTGTTCATCACCTCGATGGCTTCGATCGTTTCCTTTGTCTTTACGCTGGAACAAGTGCCCCAGCATATTGCCGATCTTGTTCTGACGATCACAGACGAACCGCTGCTGATCCTTTTGCTGCTGAATATCTTCCTGCTTTTGTTGGGTATGTTCCTTGAACCCATTTCAATCCTGATTTTGACCATGCCTATTCTGCTGAAGTTCCAAGCCCTGATCGGGATGGATCCGGTCCAGTTCGGCACGGTTGTGGTGTTGAATGTGGTGATCGGGATGGCCACGCCGCCAGTCGGGATATTGTTGTTCATCACATCCGCCATATCCGGAGAACCGGTAACAAAGGTGATACGCGAAGCGATACCTTTGGTCGGCATCTGCATTGCGGTTCTGGCCCTGATCGCGCTTGTCCCGTTCCTGTCTCTATTCCTTCCCAAAATGTTGTTCTGAGGTCGCCATGTCCCGAAAAGTCATCATCACCTGCGCTGTTACAGGTGCAATACACACTCCGTCCATGTCACCCTACCTGCCGATCACGCCAAGCGAAATTGCGGATGCTGCGGTTGGAGCGGCAGAAGCGGGTGCCGCGATTGTACACCTGCACGCGCGCGATCCAGAAACGGGCCAGCCGGATCAATCCCCCAAAGCCTATGAACGGTTTTTGGGGGTTATCAAACAGCGTTCCAATGTTGTCATCAATCTGACAACGGGAGGTGCGCCCACCATGAGCCTTGAGGAAAGGTTACAACCTGCCGCCGATTTCAAGCCAGAGGTTGCCTCCCTGAACATGGGGTCAATGAATTTTGCCATCTTCCCGATTCTTGAAAAGCTGAAAGAGTTCAAACACGATTGGGAACACCCCTATATCGAAGGGTCCCGCGATCGGGTCTTTCGCAATACGTTTGCCGATATCGAGGGTATTCTGACAACCTGTGCCGATAACGGGACACGCTTTGAAATCGAATGCTACGACATTGGCCATCTGTATACGCTGGACCATTTTGTGCAGCGCGGATTGGTGACTCCGCCGTTTTTTGTGCAGTCGGTGTTTGGTGTTCTGGGGGGTATTGGTGCCCATAGCGAAGATGTCCTGCACATGCGGCGGACAGCGGACCGCTTGTTTGGTGCAGATTACCGCTGGTCGGTTCTGGGGGCGGGGCGCAACCAGATGCCGGTTGCCATGCAGTCGATCCTGCTGGGCGGTCACCTTCGGGTGGGGCTGGAAGACTCGCTTTATGCGGGGCGGGGAAAGCTTGCCAAAACCAATGCGGAACAGGTCACTTTGGCCCGTGAACTGGTCGAAAGCATGGGCCTAGAGGTGGCAACCCCTGATGAAGCCCGAGAGATTTTGAACCTGAAAGGCAGCGATAAGGTGGATTTTTAATCATGGAAGAAACGCGAAATATCCTGATTGTTGTTGCACATCCCGAGCCGAAATCATTCACCCACGCAATGGCTGATGCCGCCGCACAGGCGTTACGTCAGGCAGGGCATTCTGTCACGATTTCTGATTTATGCGGGGAAGGGTTCAGGGCTGATATCGGCCGTCATGATATGACGACGGTTTTTGACAACAGCCGTTTTCATATTCAGGCCGAACAGACCGAAGCCACGCGCCAAAACGCATTCGCGCCGGATATAGCCCGCGAACAGGCACGGCTTGCAGAAGCTGACAATGTCATCTTGCAATTCCCGCTGTGGTGGGGCGGCCCCCCTGCCATTTTGAAAGGGTGGATCGACCGCGTTCTTGCTTATGGATTTGGTTATGTGGATGGACGCCGCTTTGACAGCGGGTTGTTTCAGGGACGGCGGGCCATGTTAAGCGTGACCACAGGCGGGACACCCAACCGCTTTGCCGCGGACGGGGTTTACGGGCCGATCGGACCGATCCTAATGCCGCTCCAAAAGCTGGCTCTGGAATATATGGGGTTCGAGGTTGCGCCAGCCTATGTTGCCCACGGCGTGCCCCGCTCTGATGATGCAGAGCGCAAAGCCCATTTTGTCGCCTTTTCCAACGCGGCACTGGCGCTTGCAAGGCTGCCCGTGACGCGGACAGATGCCTATCGCACCGCCTTGCAATCCGCACCCGAAGCGGCGTGGAACCGTCCGAATTGAGCATAGTTAAAGGAGCCGGGATATGAACAGCACGCTTTCGCTGACTGGAAAAGTAGCTTTGGTAACAGGCGGTTCGCGCGGGATCGGGGCCGAAGTGGCCCGTCGATTGGCATCGGATGGCGCAGAGGTTGTGATAGCGTATCGCAGTGACACAGCATCGGCTGAAACTGTTGTCGCGGCTTTAAAGGCCACGGGTGCCAAGGCCCACGCCTTTGCTGTTGATATTGCAATCCCGCAGGACTGCGAGACCTTGATCGAGTCCTGTATAAAGGCGTGTGGTCGGCTTGATATTCTGGTGAATGCAGCAGGGGTTGCGACCTACCGCCCGTTGGATCAGGCCGATGCGGATCACTATCACGCTCTGTTCAACACCAATGTGTTGGGGGCCTTATCCCTGACCCGCGCGGCTGTCGCGGTGATGAACGGTCCCGGGCGGATCATCCATTTTTCATCCCGTTTGGCCGGATCGCCCATGCCAAATACATCTGTCTATGCCGCGTCCAAGGCCGCGGTGTCGGCGCTGACGCTGGCGCTTAGCCAGGAATTAGGCCCGCGCGACATTACAATAAATGCCATCGCGCCGGGATTGATCGAAACCGATATGACGGCTCGTGCCGTTGCCGAACGGGGTGAAGCCTTGCGAAACGCAACGCCGCTGCGCCGGATCGGGCAGCCGGATGATATTAGCGGAATTGTTGCCTTTCTTGCGTCTGATGATGCCAAATGGATCACGGGCAGAACCTTACGCGCTGACGGCGGGCTTTTGTAGGCTGTACACAGATCCACCCTGTTCATTTTTGGAAGGACACTACATGAAAGATGCGTATACCAGCCCCCATCCGCAAAGCAGGCTGACGGCAGCAGGCGTAGATATTGCCTATGTGGATACCGGACCTGCTGATGGCCACCCCTTGGTGTTTATGCACGGCAATCCCACATCTTCTTACCTGTGGCGGGATATTATTGCGGGGTTGAAGGATCAGTACCGCTGTATTGCGCCTGATTTGCCGGGTATGGGAAATTCAGGTCCGATGGCATCAGGCAACTACCGTTTCGTTGATCATGTTCAGGTGATGGACGCGTGGTTTGATGCGCTGCCGGTGCAGGGGCCGTTTGTCTTGGTGTGCCATGACTGGGGGTCTGCGCTGGCCTTTCATTGGGCAAGCCGCAATCGGGATAAAATCGCGGGTATCGCCTATATGGAGGCTATCGTTTGTCCCCGCGACTGGTCTGACTTCCCCGAAGGGCGCGACAAGATTTTCCGTATGCTGCGGGGTGCCGAAGGTGAAAATCTGGTGCTGGAGCAGAATTTCTTTATCGAAACCGTCCTGCCCAAAAGCATCCAGCGCGACATGAGCGATGACGAAATGGCCGTGTACCGTGCGCCATTTCCCACACCAGAAACGCGCCTGCCGACCTTGGTTTGGCCACAAGAATTGCCCATTGAAGGGCAACCTGCAGATGTTGTTGCAATTGTTAAGGCCTATGGGGCGTGGTTGGCCCAAAGTGAGGTGCCGAAACTCTTTGTCAATGCAGAGCCGGGTGCCACCTTGATAGGTCGCGGGCGTGAATTCTGCCGTAGCTGGCCCAACCAGCGCGAAGTGACTGTGTCAGGAGTGCATTTCGTTCAGGAAGATTCCAGCGCGCTTATAACAAGCGCTTTGAAGGATTTTTTGAAAACCGTCTAGACAGGGATGAGCAAGCCTCGGACTTTCGGGCGTTAAGCTGCGTTCCCAAAACGCCGATGTCGATCCAAGGATTAACCTGACGGTATTCCGCAAGGGGCGCTTTGTCTGTGGCGGGGTCTTGACCGCTATTCACGAACCATATTTTTGAAGAATTACCGGCAAAACGGGCCACGCCTTTCAGGGTGTAGATACGAGGTTGAGGTCTTGCCGCCCCACGGGAGGCAGCAAGGATATCATCCAACGAAAGGCCGTGCTGTTACCGTCTAAAGAGCCAATCCCCAAAGCCGCCGTGATTTGGAAGCCGCAGTATCGGGCGCATAAGGTGGTTAGTTCTGCCTTTCACATGCAAGAAAATTTTAACTTTTCATAATCGCTATACGTGGGATAGGTCTCTGCCAGAGGAAATTACGGGCTGGGAGGGCCTGATATGACATTTACATTCAGAACACTTGCGATGGCGGCTGCGGCAAGCGCGGCGTTAATGTCCCAGCCGTTGTTTGCGGCTCCGTCGGGGACGTTCCATTTTGCGGACCAGGCCAAGCTGATTACGATGGACCCCCACCAGCATACAGGCGGCGGCACATCCTATCTGCGACCTGTCTATGAGGCCCTGTTTGATCGCGATCCCAATGGTGAAATTGTCCCCGTTCTTGCGGAAAGCTACACCAGCGAGGGCACAGAGGTTACGGTCACTCTGAAGCAGGGGATCAAGTTTTCGGACGGCACGGATTTCACTGCCGAAGTGGCTGCGCAGAACATCAATCGGGTGATTGAGCTGGGGGTGAATGCGTCGCTGAAACTGGCGGCCAAGGCTGAAGTTACGGGTGAAAACCAGATCACGATTACGCTCAAAAGCCCCGATCCTTCGATTGTTGAGGCGTTGACTGGCACCGCTGGCATGATGGTCAGCCCGACCGCGTTGAAAGACCCCGCATTGGATCGCAATCCGGTGGGAACCGGCCCCTATATCCACGCCGCCGATCAATCCCGCGAGGGGGAACTGCATGTTTACATCCCGACCCCGAACTACCGCAATCCGGATGATCAAGGGGTGGAACGGATCGAGATTTCCGAAATTCCCGACAATACGGCCCGTCTGAATGCGCTGAAAACAGGTCAGGTGGATCTGGCGGTTTTCCTGTCCTCACCGCAGGCGGCGATTATCGACCGGACGGCAGGGATCAAGCTGCTGAAGCAGCCAGGTGGAACAACCTATCACCTGTCAATTCTGGATCGTGAGGGTACGATTGTACCCGCTTTTGCCGAACCCAAAGTCCGTATGGCGATGAACTATGCCATCAACCGTGCGGCCTTTTCCAAGGCTATTGAATTTGGCTTGTCTACACCCGCCTCGCAACCCTATTCCGAGGGGCTATGGATGCATGACCCTGCGCTGAACGGGCGCTATGCCTATGATCTGGAAAAGGCGCGGGCTTTGATGGCCGAAGCGGGTTATGAAGACGGGTTCGAATTTACCATCCCGTCGATCCCGATCTTTGTATCACGCCTAGAGGCCGTGGCAGGGTTCCTGAAAGACATCAACATCACCATGAACATCCAGACGGTAGAGCCGGGCACATTGGCGCGGCGCAGTCGGACGACGGATTTTCCGGCGACCAATCTGGTCTGGAACAATGCGATCGACCCCAAATTCATGACCACTTACTATGTGGCCGAAGACGCTGTGTTCAATCCCTTCAAGATTGTGCCCGATCCCGAACTGACCGCGCTGAGCACGGCAGGTCTGAGCAAATCACTGGAATCCGAGCGGGCGCCGATTTATTTCAAAATGCTCGAAAAGCTGGCGGAGGAAAGCTATATGATTTTCATCACAACCACGCCGATCCTGTTTGGTGCGTCAGATGCCGTCGCTGCAAATGCCACGGTTAAATTCCGCCCCGGCACGGATACGCCTTACTTCCGTGGTTTGCGCGTCAACAACTAAAGACGTCTTTGCGCCAGAAGGAATTGGACATGTTTAAACTGATCGGCCAGCGCGTGCTGGCTATGGTTCCCCTGTTGTTGATTGTTTCGATCCTGACCTTTTCCTTTACCGCGCTGCTGCCCAGCGACCCTGCGGATCTGATCATCGGGGATCGCGGCACAGAACAGCAATACCAAGACGTCCGTGAAAGGCTGGGGTTGAACCAGCCTTTCGTCACCCGCTATTTTGACTGGCTGGGCAGGGCGGTGCAGGGGGATTTGGGAACGTCGTTTTTCAATTCTGTCCGTGTGACGGATGCGGTTCTGTTGCGGATGCCTGCCACGCTGTCGCTGACCTTTGCTTCGGTGCTGATTTCAGTGATTGTCGGGCTGGGGGCCGGAATAGCGGCGGCGTTGCGCCCGCGATCCCTGATTGACCGGCTGGCGACCCTTGGGGCGACCATCGGGCAGGCGATCCCGAACTTCTGGTTGGGTCTGATCCTTGCGTCGATATTCGCGGTGTCTTTGCGCTGGTTTCCGGCCACGGGCTATGTGCAACTGTCGGATTCCCCGAGGGGCTGGCTTGGGTCGATTACCCTGCCGTCACTGGCGCTGGGGCTTTCCACAAGTGCGGCGATTGCGCGGCAGGTGCGGTCGGCCATGGTGGGGGTTTTGCAAAAAGATTACATCCGCGCGGCGCGGGCGCAGGGGCTTTCATCGAACAGGGTGGTGTTCAAACACGCGTTGAAAAATGCGCTGGTGCCTGTGGTGACGGTTCTGTCGTTCCAGATCACCGTTCTGCTGGGCGGTGCGCTGATTGTCGAGCAGGTTTTTGCCATCAACGGCATCGGCTCTCTGGCGATTGCAGCAGTGCGTCAGCAGGATATTCCGATGATCCAAGGTATCGTTCTGGTGCTGGTTCTTGTCGTCATGTTGGTCCAGTTGGTGACTGACATTCTGTATGGTCTTATCAATCCCAAGGCGCGTTCCTCATGACCGATGCTTCTATGTCTGCCTCTGCTGCCCCGCGCCATATGCGCCCTAGCTGGATGAAACCATCGTTTCTGGTGGTGGTTGTGCCGTCGGTACTGGTGCTGGCAACGCTGATCCTTTGCGCGCTGTTTGCGGAATGGCTGGTGCCTTATGATCCGCTGCAACAGGATTTAATCGGCGCGCTGCAAGGCCCGTCTGCCGCCCATTGGCTGGGCACCGATGATCTGGGGCGGGACGTGCTGTCACGAATGATTTTTGGCAGCCGTATCGCAGTGGTCGCCGCTGTTGAGGCCACCGGCCTTGCGGTGCTGATCGGCGTGCCTATCGGGTTGTTTATTGGTTATCGCGGCGGCTGGTGGGACTGGATTACCATGCGCTTAGTCGAGGCGATCGTGTCTATTCCCGGTATCATGGTGGCCATTGTGATCATCGCCATTCTGGGCACAGGTCTGCACCGCGCCATGTTTGCCCTTGGCATCCTGTATTCTACATCCTTTCTGCGGCTGACACGGTCTATTGTTCTGGCCGAGCGGGAGGAGGTCTATGTGAAATCCGCCCGCGTAATCGGGGCGTCATCATCCCGTATTCTGGTGCGCCACATCTTTTTGAACATCGCACCGCCGCTGATTGTGCAGGTGACGCTGACAGTGGGCGCGGTTCTGCTGGCCGAGGCGGGGCTTAGTTTCATCGGCATCGGTGTGCAACCGCCGCAGGCCAGTTGGGGGACGATGCTGAATACGGCGGCGGCCTATATGGAATTGAACCCGTTTTTGGCAGTGCCGCCCGGTCTGGCGATTGTGGTGACGGTGCTGGCGGTCAACCTGCTGGGGGATGTGCTGCGGGATTCCATCGGGCAGGGTATTCGCACGCCCTCGGCCCCCACGCCTGTGGGGGCGGCGCGGGTTGCTTCGGCCACAAGCGCGCCCCTATATGCACAAGACAGCGATGCCCTGTTGGTGAACGGGCTAGAGGTAATGATCTCCCCCAAAGGCGGCGCCGAAGTTCCCGTGGTCACCGATATGTCCTTTCGGATTGCAAAAGGAGAGACCTTGGGGCTGGTGGGTGAATCCGGCTCTGGTAAAACCGTCACAGGTTTAGCGCTGATGGGGTTGATCGGTGCGGGCGGGCGGATCACATCGGGTTCGGTTACACTGGATGGCACGGATCTGATGCAATTGTCCCGTTCCGAACTGGAACAGGCGCGGGGCAATGATGTGGCGATGGTGTTTCAAGACCCCACCACCAGCCTGAACCCCGCCTATACTGTGGGCAACCAGATTTCTGAAGTATTGCGCGTCAAACAGGGTCTGTCACGTCGCGCCGCCTGGGACCGGACGGTGGAACTGATCGACCGTGTCGGGATTCCGCGCGCCGCCGAAAAGGCGCGGGCCTTTCCCCATGAATTATCCGGCGGCATGGCACAGCGCATTGCCATTGCGCGGGCCCTGTCGGGTAGCCCGAAACTGTTGATCGCGGATGAACCGACCACCGCGCTCGATGTGACCGTGCAGCAGGAAATTCTGGACCTGTTTCGCGATCTGCAAGACGATTTTGGCATGGCGATGTTGTTTGTCACCCATGATCTGGCGGTGGCCGCAGATGTCTGTGACCGCATCGCCGTAATGTACTGTGGTGAAATCGTTGAAACTGCAGGGGTTGATGATCTGTTTGCAGGGCCAAAGCACCCCTATACGGCGGGGTTACTGTCCGCAATGCCCCATGGCGCATCCGGAACGCCGCCGCTGCCGGTGATCCGTGGTTCGGTTCCCACACCGGGGCACTGGCCAGCGGGGTGTCGTTTTGCGGCGCGTTGTTCTTATGCCACTGCCGCCTGTTCCCAGCCGGTCCCCTTGACGGGCGACACCCGTTTGGTGCGCTGCGCGCGCGCCGAAACTTTAGCATTAAAGGCCACACCATGACCGCACCGCTGTTGGAAATCGAAGACCTGCGCGTCACCTATGGCAGGCGCTCGTTTTTAGGAACGGGGACCAAAGGGTTTGAGGCGGTAAAAGGCGCGACCCTGTCCATTGACGCGGGTCAAACCCTTGGTCTGGTGGGGGAAAGCGGGTCTGGGAAATCCTCGATTGCCAATACATTGCTGGGGCTGGTGCCTGCCTCCTCGGGGGTGATGCGTTTTGACGGGACCGACCTTGCGACGCTTAAAAGCGGATATCCCGATGACGTGAGGCGCAAAATTCAGGCGGTGTTTCAGGATCCCTATTCGTCACTCAACCCGTCGATGACGGTTGAACAGATCGTGGGCGAACCGTTGAAGGTTCACACCCAGCTGACCCGCGCCGAGCGGCGCGAAAAAGCGGCCGAATTGCTGCATCTGGTCAAACTGCCCGAAAGCCACCTGCCACGCTATCCAAACGAGTTTTCGGGTGGCCAGCGCCAGCGGATTGCAATTGCAGCGGCGCTGGCCTTGCAGCCCAAGCTGATAGTGCTGGATGAACCCGTAAGTGCGCTGGATGTTTCGACCCAGAACCAGATCATCAACCTGCTGTATGAACGGCGCGACGCGCTTGGCATGTCTTATCTGCTGATTGCCCATGACCTTGCGCTGGTGCATCATATTTCGGACCGGATTGCGGTGATGTATCTGGGGCATATCGTGGAAGAAGGTCCGGCGGATCGGGTCTATCACCAGCCTGCCCACCCCTACACCAAAGCACTTCTGGATGCGGTGCCGCTGCTTGATCCCGCCCGCCAAAGGGCACGGCGTGCCGCGCGCCGCGCCGCGCCTGCCAGTGATCTGCCACGGGCGGCGGATGCCGGCTGTCCCTATCGCAACCGCTGTGCCCTGGCGATGGCCCGTTGCCACAGCCAGACCCCGCCCGCCCTGCCTGTCAGTGGTGGCGGGACGGCCCGGTGTTTTCTGGTTGAGGACACTGGCGACGGCATTAGCGGCGTCAAACAGGAGGAATTGAAATGACCATGCCTTGGAACATAAATATGGACCCCTATGCTGTCACTGTCGATCAAGTGACAATCCCCGACGGGGCGGGCGATGTCATGTCTTTGACCTGTCGCTACCCTAGTAAAAGCAAGGCCCGAGGCGTGGTGGTTTTCTGCCACGGGCTGGGATCTAGTGGTGCGGCTTATGGTGCGCTGACAGGGGTTTGGGCAGAGCAGGGGTATCTGGTGATCCACCCGACTTTTGCCGATAGTATTTTCAATGTGGCGCGGGCCCGTCCCGAACTTGGTATGGATCCCGACGACCCCGATCTGGTGCTTTGGGTGCGGACCCAACCCCAAGCCAGACCTGTGATGCGCGATATTTTGCTGGACCCTGACCAATGGCTGGACAGGGTGCGTATTGTGCAGCAGGTGCTGGACCAGATGCCGGTGATCCTTGCGGCGACAGGCAACAGTGGCGCGGTCTTGCCGATGGCTATCGCGGGCCATTCGTTTGGTGCCTATACGGCCCAATTGTTTGCAGGGGCAGAAATTGACCTGCCCGAAGGAGCACGGAATTTCCGCGATCACAGATTTGTCGCCGCACTGGTTCTAAGCGGGCAGGGGCGGAACCAGCAGGGCCTGCGCGACGGGTCTTGGGACCAGATGACAGGGCCGGTTCTGACAGTAACGGGGAAAAAGGACGGCGGCGCGAAAGGGCAGGACTGGCATTGGAAATGCGAACCCTATGAGCTGGCACCTGCGGGGGAAAAATATCTGGCGGTTCTGGATGATGCAAACCACTATCTGGGTGGCATGACACCCGAAGGCCATACGGTTCCCTATCAGGCAGAAGCACTGGAAATGGTGACCAGCGCGTTTCTGGATGCCCAAGTGCTAGAACGGGCCAGCGCGCAAAAGTGGCTGGACCGAGTAGAGGATCACATTGCCAAATGCCCTGTGGTGTTCAAACGAAAATAACGGGCTTTCACAGCTCCTAAACCTCTGTGGCTGCCAGGGTTGCGATCAAGGCACCACGCAGGGTTTGCAACTCGGCGACTTCTTCGTGTTCCACAAGGGTCAGGAACCCCACTTCCACAGGGGGCAACCGCAGGAAAGGCGTGTCGAGCGCCACCAGTTGGGTGCCTGCCGCAGGCGTGTTCAATACCATTCGGGGCAATACGGCCAGAACGGGCATTTCGCGCAGGATATTCATCAACCCGTTAGGGTCTGCCGCGACCTCGACAGCGATACGTGGTTCGCCCAGTCCGTTGTTGCGAAAGGCGGCAGCCAGACCCACACGGTTTTTGGAATCTTCGGGGGGCAGCGCCCAAATAACATCTTTCAGATCGGCAGGCCGCAATCGGGTGCGCCCCGCCAGAGGGTGGCTGGCCGCGCAAACCACCACCAGTTCGGTTTCAAAAAGATGCTCGTGGCGCAGACTGTTTTTCATCTCGGGGGGGACAACTTCCCAGTCGATCCGCCCCACATAACAGTTGATTTCACCGTCCCAAAGCGCGCGGGTCATATCCGTGGCCAGCCCAGTTCGCAGGGCATAACGCACTGCAACACCCGCCCCTTGCGCCATTTTCAATGCGGCAGGGATCACGTTGAACATCATCGCGGGATTGGTGCCGACATGTAACACAGGGGGCAGGCCCTCATCCAGTTCCGCAGCAAGGTTCTGGAACACCGCCAGCCCCGATCTTGCCCGTTGCAATGCCAGTCGCCCCATTGCCGTCAGCTCTACGCCCTGCACCGAACGATCCACCAATGCAGCCCCGAAAGCGAATTCCAAATCCTTTAACATTTGCGACACCGCAGGCTGGGTCAGCCCCAGGTCCCGCGCCACCGCTCGTAAAGAGCGGTGGGTCTTGATCAAATCCAGCAGGCGGATATGGCGCAGGCGCAGGCGATCCAGATGTTGCGGGGAATGTGCCATTAAAATTTCCTATCATATTACAGATATTTTTGATTTTTCTTATTGTGCCTCACCCCCTAAGGCAAGACAGGGTGGAGATTTTTCTGACCGATCAGGTCAGACAGGAGGAGGCTATGAAGACCATGTTCGAACGCGGGGCTAACACCGAGACGGCTGTAAAGGGCGCACAGGCGGAACAAGAAGATCGTACCCTGGATATGTCCGGCTTTCGTCCGATGGCAGGCCTGCGGGTGGTGGATCTTAGTCAGGTTCTGGCAGGGCCTTTTGCCACCTATCAGCTTTCGTTGCTGGGGGCAGAGGTTCTGAAAATCGAAAAACCCGGCGAAGGGGATTGGACCCGCAGCGGCGGCCCGAGCAAACCGCTGAGCGACTTGGGAATGGGGCTGAATTTTCTGGCTCATAATGCCGCTAAAAAATCGGTGACACTGGATTTGAAATCGCCCGACGGCCTGGCCGCTTTGCAGCGATTGATTGCTACGGCGGATGTTTTTGTTGAAAATTTCAAACCCGGCGTGGCCGATCGTTTGGGGCTGGGGTTTGATGCGGTGCGCGCAATCCGCCCCGACATCGTCTATTGCTCTATTTCGGCCTATGGGCAGGATGGGCCATTGCGCCAGCGCCCCGCCTACGACCATGTGATTCAAGGCATGTGCGGCATTATGCTGACCACAGGGCAAAAAGGTGATGGCCCGACCAAAGTGGGCGCGCCCTATGTGGATTATGCCACGGGAATGAACGCCGCCATGGCGATTATGGCAGGCCTGAGCGAGGTCCGCAGGACGGGGCGTGCGGTGCAGTTGGACGTGGCGATGCTGGACACTGCCTTGATGCTGATGGCGTCTTTGGTCACGCAACATCTGACAGCAGGATGGCAGCCCGCGCAAAACGGAAATGAAGCCTGGAGCCAAAGCCCGTCATCAGGGGCGTTTCAAACTGCAGACGGGGTTTTGATGCTGGCCGCCAATAACGACCGCCAGTTCCGCAAGCTGTGTTCTGCTGTGGGGCGGGGCGATATCCTGTCCGATCCGCGCTGGTCCAGCGCTGCCGCACGCAGTGAAAATGCCACCGCGTTGCGCCAAGAACTTGTGGCCCTGTTTCTGACCCGCAGTGCCGCGCAATGGGAGACGCTTCTGGCCGAGGCAAGCGTCCCTGCCGCGCGGGTGCGCAGCCTTGACGAGGTGGTTCTGGAAGGCCAGTTCGCCGCCCGTGATCTGGTCTCGCAGATGCAGATTTCAGGGCATACACCACCCGTGCATGTGCCGAACCTGCCGTTCAAGGCCAATGGCGCGACTTTGCATCCTGCCACCGCGCCTTCCGCTTTGGGGGCGGATACGGAACAGGTTCTATTGGCTGCGGGTTTTGACCCGACCGAACTTGCCAGCCTGCGGGCTGCGGGTGTGATCTGATTTGCGCAGGGCTTCGGGGCAGGGATGGCCCAAGGCAGGCTGTGATAAATCTTCCATGAAAAAAACCACACAACAGGATCAGGCTTTATGACCCAAAAGACTGTAATTGCCCAGTTCCCTGCAGGCCCCGCACAAGGGATTTCGCAGGACGGATTGAATATCTTTCGCGGTCTGCCCTATGCGCTGCCCCCGACGGGTCAGCGGCGTTGGTGCCCACCCGTTCCTGTGCCAGACAGAGGAACATTGCGCGACGCAACCCACTTCGGGGCGGCCTGTCCGCAGCCTGATAGACGTGCTGGCAGTGTCTATGAATGTGACATTCCCATCAAGGACGAGGACTGCCTGAACCTGAACATCTGGGCGCCCCAAGATGCCCGCGATTTGCCCGTGTTCGTCTGGATTCACGGTGGCAACCTGTTGCGGGGTGCGGGCAGTGAACCCCTGACCAATGGCGCGGCATTGGCCAAGCGCGGGCAGGTTGTGGTGACAATCAATTACCGGCTGAATATTCTGGGCTATCTGGCCCACCCTGATCTGGACGCTGAATCTGCCAACGGGGTGTCGGGGAACTATGGCTTGCTGGACCAGATCGCGGCGCTTGAATGGGTGAAACGCAATATTGCGGCGGTGGGCGGTGATCCGGAAAATGTCACCGTGGCGGGTGAATCCGCTGGGGCGTTAAGCGTGTATTACCTGCTCTGTGCCCCTGCGGCCAAAGGGCTTTTCAACCGCGCGATTGCGCAAAGCGGACATATTTGCGCGGCGCAAACCCTGAAAGAAGATGTGTACGGGATGGGCAGCGGGCATCACTCGGGTCAGCAGATTCTTGCAGCCCTCGGGGTTAACAGCATCGCGGAATTGCGCGAATGGGACGGGCAGGCGCTGGCCGTTGCGGCGGATCAGGCGGGGTTTGCCGCGCAGGGTGTAGTGGATGGTTTGGTTTTACCCGACCAGCCGTTGTGGCTGATGGAAAGCGGTCAATCCGCGCAGGTTCCGTTGATCACAGGGTTCAACAGCGGCGAAATCCTGACGTTGGAATTTTTGATGCCACCCCTGCCAGACACGTCTGAAGACTATGAAACGATGATCCGCGCCCGCTACGGCCCGCTGTCTGACAGGTTTCTGGCGCTGTACCCTGCGTCCGACATCAAGGGAAGCACCGAAAATGCGATCCGGGATGCCCTGTTCGGTTGGACTGTTTTTTCTGCGGCACGGGCGCAGGTAAAGGCTGGGTTGCCAGCCTATGTGTATTATTTCGACCACGGCTATCCCGCCACACAGGATCGCGGATTGCACGGGTTTCACGCCTGCGAGCTGGCCTATTTATTTGACACAATGGACCAAGCCCCGCCGAACTGGCCAAAGGCGGACAGCACGCCGCAAGAGTCAGTTCTGACACGTATCTTTGGCGATTACTGGAGCAGTTTTGCCCATAGCGGGACGCCAAGCGCTACAGGCGCGCCGGTTTGGCCGGATTACAGTCAGGGCGGTGCAATCCTGCATTTCGCGCAGAGCCCACAAATCACCCGTTTCCTGATGGACGACGCCTATGCGCTGGTGGACGAAGATTTCGCCCAAAGACGCGCAATTGGAACCACCCCGTGGAGCTGGAACGTCGGCGTGGCCGCCCCTGTTCGGGACTTCGGGTAAGGCAGATACTCTGGCAAGGCGGCCAGAGATTACCCCTAATGATAAGAAAAACCTGTCGGGCTTTGCCACAGGATGAAAATGAAAAAGGATGAAGAAAGATGGTTGATCTGACAGGACGTGTGGCACTTGTGACGGGTGCAGGTGGCGGGCTCGGGCGCGAACATGCGCTGCTTTCGGCGGCACATGGGGCGCGGGTTGTGGTAAATGATCTGAACCCCGAACAGGCTCAGACCGTTGCCGATGAGATCACCGCTGCAGGGGGCGAGGCTTTATCCGTTGCCGCGTCGGTTTCGGATTTTGACGCGGTCGAGGCGATGATCGCGACGATCATTGACGCTTGGGGGCGGATTGATTGTCTGGTGAATAATGCAGGGATTTTGCGCGATAAGTCTTTTGCAAAAATGGAGCTGTCCGATTTCCGCTTGGTGATGGATGTACATTTGATGGGCGCAGTACATTGCTGCAAAGCGGTCTGGCCCCATATGCGCGCACAGGGGTTCGGGCGGATTGTGATGACCACGTCTTCTTCGGGGCTGTATGGCAACTTTGGCCAGTCGAATTACGGGGCGGCGAAAATGGCGCTGGTCGGGCTGATGCAGACTTTGGCCATTGAAGGTGCACGGGATGATATTCGGGTGAATTGCATCGCACCAACAGCCGCGACGCAGATGCTGGAAGGGCTGCTGCCACAAGCAGAGCTGGATTTATTGCAGGCAGCGCGGGTCAGCCCCGGCCTTTTGTCTTTGCTGCAACAGGATGCGCCCACCCGCACGATTCTATGTGCCGGTGCAGGGGCTTTTGCCTCTGCCAACATCACCTTGACCAAAGGGGTCTATGTGGGGACGGGGCCGGATGCGGCAGCGGGTGTTCTGACACAATGGGGTGACATTCTGGATCGTGCGGGTGAAACTGTGCCCGGCTCTGGCGCGGAACAGGGGCGGCAGGAACTGGCCCATGCGGGCTATACCCGCCCTGACCCCCGCACCAGCTAACCCCGAAACCGGACCTAAAAGGCTATTCCTATGCGCACGTTAAAAACCACCCGCCCTGTGATGCCGGTCCGGACCATTCAGGACATCCACGAAATTGAATCGCAGCCTTATCGTGCGCGGGTAACGGCGCGCAATCTGTATGATCTGTTTCGCGCAACAGCACAGCAGTGTGGCACGCGAAAGGCTTTGAGCGTTTTGTGCAGCCCTGCTGGCACCGCGTCACAGGCAGTTACACTGACCCATAATGCACTGCTGGACGAAATCACTCGCGCGGCGAATATGTTTCGTGCTTTGGGCGTGTCGCAGGATCAGGGGGTTGTGGCCTTTCTGGCACCAACCCTGCCAGAACTGCCGGTTCTGTTGCTGGGGGCGCAAGTGGCGGGGGTGGCCAGCACCATCAATTATCTTCTAAGCCGCGAGGCGATTGTCGATCTTTTGGTGGCCGAAAAAGCCACGGTGCTTGTGATCCCTGCGGCTGATCTGGATCAGACCTGCTGGGATCGGGCACAGGGTATTTTTGCGGATGTGCCCAGCTTGCAGCATGTTCTGGTGATCGGCGAAAAGTTCGAAGAAAGGTTCAGGGAAAAGACAGCAGACGGGTTTGCTGCTTTGGCGCCGTTGCTGGCGTCCTTTCAAGGCAACACTTTGGACTTCACCCCCACAGACGACCCCGATACGGTCTGCGCCCTGTTTCACACAGGCGGCACCACGGGGCGGCCGAAGCTGGTGCCGCTGACCCATGGCAACCAAATTCACGCGGCTTTCGGGTTCGGGCAGGTGTTCGGCTATGATGAAACCGACACTGTGATCAACGGGTTCCCGTTTTTCCATGTGGGCGGGACGATGACCGTGGGCCTGTCGGTGCTGGCAGCGGGCGGGCATCTGGTGGTGCCTTCGCCCTATGCGCTGCGCCCGCCTGAGGTGATCGAAAACTACTGGCCGTTGGTTGCGGCGTTCTCGGCAACTGTGGTCAGCGGCGTGCCGACCTCGATTGCCGCGATGACGGCGGCTTGGCGGTCGGGCAATGACGTTTCCTCGGTCCGGATGGCGGTGACAGGGGGCGCGGTTTTGCCCGATGCTGTGGCGCAGCGGTTCGAAACGGCAACAGGCGTGCGGCTTTTTGAAACCTATGGCATGACAGAAACCGCTGCGGCGATCGCGTTCAATCCCGGACATGGCACCCCTTTGCGGGGCAGTGTCGGCCTGCGTGCGCCCTATTCACAAACCCGGATCATGCAGGGGGATCGCCCCTGTGGGCTAGGGGAAAGCGGGCTGGTTCAGGTGCGCGGCCCGCAGGTGTTTGCGGGCTATGTGCAGGTGGAACATTCTGCCGGAGTTCTGGATGCCGAAGGGTGGCTGACCACCGGGGACATCGGTTATTTGACCGCAGACGAACGGCTGGTTCTGACGGGGCGTGAAAAAGACCTGATCGTGCGCAGCGGCCATAACATCGACCCTTCTGCAATTGAGGAGGTTGCGAACCGCCATCCCGATGTGCTGCTAAGCGCGGCTGTTGGCATGCCCGATCAATATGCGGGCGAGGTTCCTGTGTTGTTTGTGGTGCCCCAACCCGGTGCAGAGCTTTCGATCCCTGCACTAAAACAGATGCTTGAGGATAATCTGCACGAACCCCCCGCCCGTCCCCGCGGTATTTTTATACTCGCGGAATTGCCTGTCACTGCCGTTGGCAAAATATTCAAACCTGCCCTTCGGGACCGTGCGATTACCGAAAAACTGCTGCAAGAGGTTGCGAGAATTTGCGGGTCGTCGGCAGAATGCACAGTGGCGATCCAATTGGATGCCCAGCACCGCACGCAGGTTGATGCGGTTGTAACAGGGGCAAGCCCTGGGCAGATAACCGCACTGGCAGATTCGCTGGCGCCCTTGCCGCAGACCTATCGCCTGACGCAGGGCTAGCCCTGCGCGGTCCGTATCAGGACGCGGTTTTTGGCGGCACGCTTTGATGGTTAAGGCTTTGGCGTTCGGTGCAGATACAGATCACTTCGGCCTGTGTGTCTGTTTTATTCACATAGGCGTGGCCCATGGAACTGTCGAGGTAGACGCCTTCGCCTTTGGACAGGGACAAAGGTGCATAGAATTCGCTGTGGACTTCGATATCGCCTTCAAGAACGAAAAGGAATTCCTCACCTCCGTGCTGTTCCAGCGGGCCGAATTCCTGCAGCGATCCGGCTTTGATGGTGGCGCGGATGGGTACCAGACGTTTGTTGATCAACTCGGAACATAGATAATTGTATTCGTAATTCGGTGTGTCGATCTGGACCGCATCCGCCAGTCGCGCAGGTTGAAAGCGGCTGTTGGGCGCTGCGGTTTCGCTGCCAAGGGTTTCTTCACCGATCAACTGGCCGATGGTCAGTTCCAGCCCGCCTGCCAGCCGCAAAATCTTGTCCAGCGTCGGGGATAATGCACCGTTTTCGATCTTGGATATCGTAGACACCGCGACGCCTGAAATATCGGACAATTGCGCCAAAGTCAGCTGGCGGGACTTGCGCAGGCTTTTGACCCGTTGGCCCAATGCTTTGGGTGTAGTCATGCGGGGCTGGCTCCTTCTGTGAATATCACGGGCATCTTAAAGGACTGAAGCAGGAATAGAAATATTTTTCGTATAGTAGAAAAAATTCTTGATTACGGGAAAGAATCCCCTAACGTGGGGGGAAGAAATTTTGATGACGCGGGTGATGTTCACTGGCGGACACATGCGGGGACTTATGGATCAGACGACGACAAGCGCAGATGTAATCGTGATTGGCGCGGGGATTGCGGGGGCTTCGGTTGCCGCGGAACTGGCGGCCAACGCCAAGGTTTTGCTTGTCGAGATGGAGGCACAGCCCGGCTATCACACCACAGGGCGTTCGGCCGCTGTATTCGCGCCAAGCTATGGTCCTGCGTCCATTCGGGCGCTGACCCGCGCTTCGCAGGCGTTTTTTGAAACCCCGCCCGCAGGCTTTGTGGATGCGCCGCTGTTTTCACCCCGTCGGATTTTGATGATCGCCCGTGCGGATCAGGTCGAAACGCTGGATGGGCTGATTGATCAGGTTTCGGCGGAAACCAGTGTTGAGCGGTTGAATGCGGCGGCCATGCGCGACCTGCAACCCCTGTTGCGCGACGGCTATGCGCAAGAGGGCATGTTGGACCCCGCAGGTCAGGATATTGACGTCGCAGGCTTGCATCAGGGCTATCTGCGCCTGTTCCGTGCGCGGGGAGGCGAATTGTTAACCAATATGACGGTCGAGAGCCTGCAACGCCACGGTTCGGATTGGCAGTTGACCACGCCAAAGGCCGTTCTGACGGCACCGCTGGTGGTGAATGCGGCAGGGGCTTGGGCGGATGAACTGGGCCAGTTGGCAGGGGCCGAAAAGATCCATCTGACCCCGAAACGCCGCACGGCCATGATGATCGCAGAGCCGCAGGGGTTCACTGCGCGCAACGGCCCGATTACCATTGATATTGACGAAGGGTTCTATCTGAAACCCGATGCGGGCCGTCTGTTGATTTCCCCTGCGGATGAAACCCCGACCACACCCCAAGACGCCCAGCCCGACGAAATGGATGTGGCGATTTGTGCGGACCGGATCATGACCGCCTTTGATCTGGACATCCGTCGCATAGAAACAAAATGGGCTGGCTTGCGCAGTTTTGTGCCCGATAAATCACCCGTTGCAGGGTTTTCCCAAACGGTGCCGGGCTTTTTCTGGCTGGCAGGGCAGGGTGGCTATGGCATCCAAAGCGCGCCCGCCCTGTCGCAATTCGCAGCGGCCTATGTTCTTGGCAAAGACGTACCCGCGTTTATCACCGATCAAGGCTTTGATCCCGTCGCGGTGCAGCCCGCCCGCCTGAAGGACGCAGCATGATCTGGTTTGTCCCCGTCGCGGCCTTCGCGCTGCTGGTGTCAGGACTGGCACTGGCCTATGTGATTGGCGGCGCGGCGGTGCTGGCCTTTGTTGCCACGGACAATACCCGCTATCTGGCGGTGCTGCCCCAAAAGATATTCTCACAGATCAGCGTGTTTTCCCTGCTGGCCATGCCGCTGTTCATTCTGGCAGGCGAAGTGATGAACCGTGGCGGTGTGACCAAGGCGCTGATTGACATGTCGATGGCACTGGTCGGGCGGATGCGCGGCGGTCTGGGGCATGTGAACATCATGACCTCGGTGTTTTTTGCGGGGATTTCAGGGTCTGCGGTTGCAGATGCTGCGGCGCTGTCCAACACGTTGGTGCCTGCCATGCGGGCACGGGGGTATTCTGCGGCCTATGCGGGGGCGATCACTGCGGCCTCGTCTATTATCGGGCCGATTGTACCGCCTTCGATCATTCTGATTTTCTACGGCTCGTTGATGCAAACTTCTGTGGCTGCTCTGTTTATCGCGGGGATTCTACCGGGTCTGGTGCTGGCGATGGCGCTGTTTGGGGTGAATGCGTGGTATGCTTGGCGCGAGGATCACCCCCGCGTCCTTAAAGGCGATGCCCCGCCGGTTCTGCCTGCTATCGGACGTGCGTTGCCTGCAATGGCGCTGCCGATCATCATTGTGGGCGGCATCGTGTTCGGCTGGATGACCCCGACCGAGGCTGCCGCCGTAGCCGTTTTCGCCGCCGCAGGTGTGGCATGGTTCTACGAGGGGTTAAATTTCGCCGATATCCGCGAAAGTCTTGCACGCACAGCGGTTTTGACGGGGTCGATCTTTATGATCCTTTGCGCCGTGGCGGCCTTTGGTCATCTGGCCTCGCTAGAACGGATTCCCCAAGCGTTGGCCGCTTTGGTGGATCAGATGGGACTTGGTCCTGCGGGCTATTTGGTGGTGATGAATGTAATGTTCATTCTGGCGGGTATGGTGCTGGATGTGACCGTGGCGCTGGCGCTTTTGGTGCCGCTGCTGGCCCCTGTGGCTTTGGCGAACGGGGCTGATCCGGTGCATCTTGGGATCGTGATCTGTTTCAACCTGAGCATCGGTCTTGTGTCGCCACCGCTTGGGGGCTGTCTGCTGATCGTGTCTACGGTGACAGGTGTGCGGTATTGGGATCTGGCCCGCAAGGTCATCCCCTTTGTAATTGCTGAAATAATCGTGCTCGGGGTGCTGGTTCGCTTCCCTGAAATCAGTCTCTTTCTGCCCCGCGTAATGGGGCTCTGGGGATAAAACCAAAACCAACAGAGGAAGGAAATAAAATGAATATGAAACACAGTTTTCTGGCAACCGTTGCCGCACTTGCCTTGGCGATGCCGGTTCAGGCCGAAGTGAAAATCGCACTGGACGGACCGCCGGATATGGAACAGTCGGGCACCTATGTCTGGGCCCATACATTCGGGGAATATCTGAAAGCCAACGGTATGGAGGCAGTTGAATTCGAGCGCAATTCACTGGGCGAAGAAGCCGAGCGGCTTGATCAGGTCAGTCAGGGCCTGCTGGAAATTTCCATGTCCGATGCCAAATCTGCGGGCACTTTGGATGGCACGATTTTTGGCTCGATGATGCCGTTTTTCTTTGAAGACGGGGACCAGCTTGATCGCGCGTTAAGTGACGGCGGTATGCTGGAGCGGATCAATGCAGGCACCACGCCCAAAGGGGTGCGGGTGCTGGATCTGGTCTATCTTGGTCAACCATCGGGGATTTTCACCACAAAAACACCAGTGCGCAGTTTTGCAGATTTTTCCAATTTGCGGATGCGTGCCTTGGATGAATTACAAATCCAGACCTTTGAACTTTGGGGGGCGAAAGGCACAATCGTTTCCTGGTCCGAAGTGCCAAACGCCCTGCAAACCGGCGTTGCCGAAGGCTATCTGAACCCTCCCTTTGTGCCGCTTGTCTATGGCCACACGTCGTTCATCAAGTATTTTACGGATGTGAAAACTTCGGCTTCGGTACGGATCGCGATTGCATCCGAAGACTGGTATCAGGCCCTGTCGAATGAAGAGCGCGCGATTGTGGATGCAGGGGCTAAACTGGCCCATGACGCCAACCGCAGCTTTGTAAAACAGCGCGAACAGGTGTTTGCCGATCTGGAAGAAGCGGGCATCGAAGTGATCCGTCTGAGCGATGAGGAACGGGCCAAGTTCCGTGCAGCATCCCAACCGTTGTACGAAGCTGTTGATATGCCAGAGGGTGCTTTCGCAGCTTGGCAGGCGTCGATTTCCAAGTGAGCACTGCACGCGCCATAGCACAGGGGCTGGATCGGGTATCGGTCTGGCTCCACTACGGGGCCATGGCTGGCGCGGTTTTTGCCGTGCTGGTCATGCTTGCGGCGGCGGGCTGGCAGGTGTTTGCCCGCTATCTACTGTCACAACCCCCCGCATGGACCGAGGAACTGGCCCGGTTTTCCATGGTCTGGGGTGGTCTGCTGGGCGCATCCTGTGCCTATCGGCTAAAGGCGGACCCCACGTTGTTTCCGGATTCCGTTGATCGGCGTGGCCCCATGGGAACCCTGCTGGTTGTGATCCGTAGTGCGGGTGTTCTGACACTGGTGTTAACCACGCTTTGGTTCTGCACCTTTGGTCCCGGTATGAATATGGCGCGGGGCTATGTGGCACGGCTTGTGGGGCGGCAGGCGGAAACCATGGATGTGCCGATGATCGTCTTTGGCATCGCCATTCCAATCGCCTTTGCCATCATTGTTATCCACGTTCTGGCCGATCTGGCCCGCGTGATCATTCTGGACCGAAACCAACAACCTGATCCTCAAGCAAAAGGACCGCCCTTATGAAACTGTTCATGGCGTCGCTGGCCACAGAAACCAATTCGTTTTCGCCGATCCCCACAGGGTGGAGCGGCTTTCACGAGAACCTGCACACCAAAGAAGCGTCGCGCGGCGAAGCGGGCCTATACGCCGCCGCCGTCACAGTCTGGCGCAAACGGGCAGAGGCTTTGGGCTGGGATGTGGTCGAAGGCCTGTCCACCTATGCCCAACCCGCCGGTCCCACGGTGCGCGCGGTCTATGAAACCATGCGCGATGATATTCTGGCCGATCTTCAGGCAGCGATGCCTGTTGATGTGGTTCTGTTGTCCATGCACGGCGCGATGATTGCGCAGGGCTATGATGATTGTGAAGGCGATTTGCTGACCCGCGCCCGCGCAATTGTAGGCGATGATGCAACGGTCGGGCTGGAAATCGACCCCCATTGCCATTTGACCGAGGCAATGCTGACCGCCGCCACAGCGATCATTTGTTACAAGGAATACCCCCATATTGATGTGCCGGAACGGGCGGATGATTTGTTCACCCTCTGCGCTGATGCGGCGGCAGGGCGCAGCAATCCGGTCATGCGCGACTATGATTGCAAGATGATGGCGATGTATCACACACCGTTTGAACCGGTGCGCAGCTTTGTGGATAAAATGTCCGCGATGGAGGGGCAAAACGGCATTCTTTCCGTATCACTGGCCCATGGCTTCCCTTGGGGGGACAGCCCGCGTGTCGGCGCACGGACATTGGTGATAACGGACGGGAATGCCGATCTGGCGACCCGAACAGCACAGGCTTTCGGGCAGGAATTATGGGATATGCGGCATGATCTGCGCCGCTTTCCCGATTTGGAAACGGGGCTGGATCGGGCTGTGGCTGCAACCCGTTTCCCCGTGGTTCTGGCAGATTTCGCCGATAACGCCGGGGGCGGTGCACCATCGGATTCCACCTTTGTTTTAAAGGCAGCGCTGGCACGCGGGCTGCAGGATATTGCCTTTGGCGTGTTCTGGGACCCTGTGTTGGTGAACATGTGTATCGACGCAGGGCTGGGTGCGGAAATGGCCGTACGGGTCGGCGGAAAAATCGGGCCGATGTCGGGCGATCCCGTGGATCTTACGGTGACGGTGCGCGGCATCGACGCGGATGCGATCCAGCACCTTGGCAGCGCTGAAATGCGCCTTGGACCTTGCGTCTGGCTGGAAGCAAACGGCGTGCATATCATCGTCAGCACCAAACGCACCCAGACCTTTCATCCCGAAGTGTTTGAAAACCTCGGCCTGAAGCTGTCGGGTATGAAAATCGTCGTGGTGAAATCCTCGCAGCATTTTTACGATGCCTTTGCGCCGATTGCATCCGAAGTGATCCATCTGGCCACACCGGGCGCGATCACGCCTGATTATACCATCATCCCCTATACCAAACGGGACGATAATTTCTGGCCGAAAACTGAAAACCCCTTTGCCTGAGGTAAGCCCTTATGACCTATGACCTGTTGATCCGAAACGGACGTGTGATTGATCCGGAAACGGCCTTTGACGCCATCTGCGATGTGGCTGTCACCGATGGTGTGATTGCCCGCATCGGTACTGATCTTGGCCCTGCAAAACGTGAAATCGACGCGACAGGGTTGATCGTCTGTCCTGGGTTCATTGACATCCACGCCCACGGGCAATCTGTGGCGGCGGATCGGATGCAAGCCTTTGACGGGGTGACAACATCCTTGGAACTAGAAGTCGGTTCCTTGCCCGTGGGTGAATGGTATGACGCCCAAGCCGAGGTTCCGCGTGCGTTGAATTATGGCACGGCGGCGGCCTGGGCCTTTGCGCGGCGGGCAGCCTTTGGGGATTTCACCCCGTCAGGGCGCGTACATCCGATCGACCAGATGGGCAGTATGGATGACACCCGCTGGTCGGTGGACACGGCAGATGAAGCCACCACAAACAAGCTGGTCGCGCTGACCCGTCAGGGGCTGGAAGAAGGCGCTATCGGCATCGGCATCCCCAACGGCTATGTGCCGGGAGCTGGGCTGAAAGAGCTGACGCAGGTCTGTGATCTGGCGGCGGAATTCCAGTGCCCGACGTTCACACATATTGCTTATGCCAGCAATCTGGACCCCAAAAGTTCGGTTGAAAGCTATGTCCGCTTGATCGGACTGGCAGGGGCGACAGGCGCGCATATGCATATTTGCCACCTGAATTCCACCAGCCTTCTGGATATTGAACGGGTGGTCGAACTGGTAGGAAAGGCGCAGGAAATGGGCCTGCCTGTAACCACCGAGGCCTATCCCTATGGCACCGGATCAACCGTTGTGGGTGCCGGATTCTTTGGCGACCCCGAATTTGTGTCGCGCACAGGCAGCAGTTACAACGCCATCGAACTGGTGAAAAACCGTCACCGTTTCACAGATCGCGATGATATTCTGCGCGCCGCCAAAGAGGACCCTACGGACCTTGTCATGTGGCATTTCCTCGAAGTGGATGTGAACGAAAAACACCGCAAACTTCTGGATACTTCGGTTACTATGGCGGGCGGGTCTATCGCGTCCGATGCCATGCCGTGGATCAAACCCGACGGGACAATTTACACTGGAATGGACTGGCCCCTGCCGCCCGACGTATCGGCCCATCCGCGGTCTTCAGGCACGTTCACCCGCTTTTTGCGCGAACATGTGCGCGAACGGGAAACCGTTCCGCTGGTCGAGGCTTTGGCCAAATGTACCGTCCTACCTGCCCGCGTGATTGAGGGCTGCGCCAACCAGATTTCCCGTAAGGCCCGTCTGCGCGAAGGGTTTGATGCGGATGTGTTGGTGTTTGATCTGGATACAGTGACCGATTGCGCCACCTTTGAACATCTGAACCGCCCGTCCAAAGGTGTGGTCCATCTTTTGGTGGGGGGGGAATCCGTCATTGCGGATGGCACTTTGATTCAAGATGCCAGCCCGGGCAAACCGATCCGCTGCGCCCACACATGAGCGTTCCGATCCTCGTGGTGACGGGGTTTTTAGGGGCGGGAAAGACGACCTATATCAACGATCTGCTGCACGGGCCGCATGGCCTGCGCATCGCAGCGATTGTGAATGATTTTGGCAGCATCAACATCGACGAGGCCCTGCTGGAATCCGCAACGGATGAGGTGATCGGCCTGCGCAACGGCTGTATTTGTTGTTCGCTTCAAGGGGATTTGCTGCGCACGTTAAAGCAGGTTCTGGAGGGCCCCCGCCCAGACCTGATTGTGATCGAAGCCAGCGGCGTGGCCGACCCGCAGGGTATCATCGAAGGGCTGCTTGACCCTGTTTTGTGGCAGGCCGCACGGCTTGACGGCATCATCTGTCTGGTGGATGCCGCCGAGGTGACGCAAACCCCTGCGCGATTGAACGATGCGCTGTGGCTGTCGCAAGTCATGGCCGCAGATGTGGTACAGCTTAGCAAATGCACCGGTCTGGCGGCCCCCGCGCTGTCGCGTCTGGAACTGCAACTTGCAACATTGGGCAAACGCCGCGTCTTCGGCGGCGATGCCCCGCCCCCCGCAATTGGTGATTTGCTGGGTCTGGCCCCTGCGGGGCCGCGCAAGGGTGGGCAGCCTGTTCTAAGCGGTGACCGTTTTGTATCTGCGGAATGGCGCAGTGATGCGCCCGTTAATCTGGCGCAGTTCCAACAGGTGATTGGTACCATCGCACCCACCTTGTTCCGCGCCAAAGGTTTTGTGACCTTTACCAACAAGCCCGAAAACCCCTGTGTCTTTCAACTGGTCGGCCAAAGGGCAACCGTTGCCCCGCATGATCGCGAAACAACGGGTTGCGCTTTGGTTCTGATCGGCGAGCGCGGCACATTCGACCCTGATGCCGCTCTGAACCTGTTGAACGCTTTGGTTTAGGGACGGGGATCAGGCAGGTTTCAGGTCTTGCCTGATCAACCTGCGCTGCCGCTTTTTGCTTCATCTTCCATCACATTGGCTTCCACCAGAATGCGCGTGGTTTGTTGCAGGTGATCCCGCATCGCCTGCACGGCGGCTTGTGTGTCTCGGGCAATGGCGGCTTGTGCGATGGCTTTATGTTCGGCCAGTACATCGCGTTTGTGTGTGTCTAAGGGAACAGACACGCTGCGGTAGCGTTCCGATTGGGCAAACAGCAACTCGCGCAGTTTTAACAGCCAGGGACTGTCGCAGGCCGCGACCAGCGCTTCATGAAAGCGGCGGTGGCTCTCGCTCCATGCTGCGCTGACGCGGGCAGGGTCGGCAGGGTCCTGAACGGTGATCCGCGACAATTCGAATTCAGTGGAAACAATGCGGGTTTCCCATTTCAGATCGCCGTTTTGAATGGCATTTTCCAGACACTGGCATTCGATCAGAACCCGTGTTCTGGTCAGGTCTTCCAGTTCGGACTGGGTGATTGACGCGACGCGGTAGCCTTTGTTGGGTTCCGCCACAACCAACCCTTCAGAGGCCAGCCGCGACAGGGATTCACGCACTGCCCCCAGACTATAGCCAAGCGCGCTGACCTGATCGGAGATCTTGATCTTTTGACCGGGCCGCAAACGGCACGCCAGTATATCCGAGCGGAGTTTTTCATAGGCCTGCGCCGTCAGGTTCTGGGTCTTTGTTTTGGCCGGCATCGGGTTGTTTCCTTTAGGGCGGTCTGGGGCAGGCTGGGAATGCGCCTTGATAATCTATTCAAGCGTTGATTTCGACACAATAAGCCAAAACAGAAAAATAATACATTATTATTTGACTAATACATTTTACTAAATTAAAGCTGTCACTGATCTAAAGGAGAGCCTGACATGAAATTTATCGCATTTGAAACCGCGGGACACCAAGGGCTCGCCATTGAAGAGGGTGGCTGTTTTCGGGGGCTGACCACACAGGATGCAAACTATCCGGGTGATCTGCTGTCCCTGATCCGCGCAGGTGGAACGGCATTGGCCGATGCGGCTGCGGTTCTGGCGAAAGCGCCAGAAATCGACCTGACGCAAGTGCGTTATCTGCCCCCTGTCGCAGCGCCGGAAAAGATCGTTTGTGTAGGCTTGAACTACCGCGACCATTCTGCGGAAAGCGGCTTTGAGCAACCGGATTTCCCGACCTTGTTCGGGCGGTTCAATTCATCCCTGATCGGCCACGGCGCGCCGATCATCCGCCCCGCTGTATCCGAACAACTGGACTATGAAGGCGAATTGGTTGCCATCATTGGCAGCGAAGCCTGCAAGGTTTCCGAAGCAGAGGCGCTGTCCCATGTGTCGGGCTATTCGATCTTTAACGATGCGTCGATCCGCGACTATCAATTCAAGGCGCCCCAGTGGACTGCGGGTAAGAATTTCGACGACACGGGTGCCTTTGGCCCGTGGTTTGTGACGGCTGACGCGCTGCCCGAGGGCTGCCTTGGCCTCACCCTGACCACACGGTTGAACGGCGAAGTCGTCCAACAGGCGCGGATTGACGATATGGTGTTTTCAGTCGCCCAAACCATTGCGGTCTGTTCCCAGTTCATGACCCTGAAACCTGGGGATGTGATCGTTACGGGGACGCCTTCGGGTGTGGGTCTGGCCCGCAAACCACCGCTCTGGATGAAAGACGGCGACATCTGCGAAGTGGAAATCGACGGGCTTGGAATTCTAAGCAACCCGATCCGCGACGCCTGACCCAACTGCATTATCTTACGGGAAAACACATCCAAGGGAGGAAATTATGACCGCAATTACAGGCAAGGTTGGCGTGACCAAACGGCCCGGTGAATTGGGCATCCATTCAATGGACACGTTCCATATGGTTGTTCCTGATCTGAAAGTGGCGCAGGATTTTTATACGGCTTTCGGGCTGGATGTGCGCGAAGAAGGCGAGGGATTGGGCCTCTACACATTCGGCTCGGATCACCGCTGGGTGTCGCTGGCGGAATCGGGGCGCAAAAAGCTGAGCCATCTGAGCTTTGCAGCCTATGAAGAAGACTTTAACCCGATGAAAAAACGCATCGAGGCCGAAGGCGTACGCCTGCTTGATCCGCCGCAGGGATTTGACAGCAACGGTATCTGGTTCCGTGATCCTTTCGGGGTTCTTGTGGAAATCAAAGTGGCTGCCAAATCCAGCCCTGATGAAAAAGCCGGCTTTGCAGTGCCTTCGTCTGCGGCAGGGGTTATGGGGTCGATGCAGCGCTCCAAAGCGCCAATGGTACGGCCCCACCGGCTGGCCCATATTCTGGTGTTCACGCCTGATGTGCCCGCGTCGATCATATTTTATTCCCGCACTCTGGGGCTGCGTTTAAGCGATCAATCGGGCGACGGCATTTGTTTTATGCACGGGATTCACGGCTCGGATCATCATCTTTTGGCCTTTGCCAAATCCGAAGCACCCGGCCTGCATCATTGCAGTTGGGACGTGGGTGGCATCAACGAAATTGGGATCGGTGCCATGCAAATGGCCGATAAAGGCTATGACAAGGGCTGGGGGTTGGGGCGCCATGTTTTGGGCTCGAACTATTTTCACTATGTCAAAGACCCTTGGGGCAGCTATTCGGAATATTCTGCTGATATCGATTATATTCCCGTGGATCATGACTGGCAGGCAGGGGATTATCCGCCCGAGGATTCCATTTACCTTTGGGGCCCGCAACTGCCATCGGATTTTGTGGTAAACTACGAAATCGACCGGGATTAACCCCCTCTGCGCGGCTGTCACGGCCGCGCGACTGCTTTGTGACCCATTGTTGTTTGCAGCAGAACCGCACTATGGTTCTGCAAGGGATTGGAGTGCGGCTGCCCGTTTGGCACCGCAGGAGGATGAAGCATGAAACTGAACCAAATTCGGGATATTATTGCCACCGCCGATTCCGGCAGCCTGCGGGCTGCGGCCAGACAGTTGGGTGTGACCCAACCCGCCATCACCCGCAGCATCCGTGAATTGGAACGGGAATTGGGGGTGCCCTTGTTCGAGCGGCACCAATTCGGCATGCAGCCAACGGCCATGGGACAGGTGATGTTGAAACGCGCCCGCGCCGTTCAGGAAGAATTGCGCCGCGCCACCGAAGAAATCGGTCAGTTACAGGGGGAAATGAACGGCGAGGTGCGGGTGGCCATGTCGGCTATTTCAACCTTTGCCCTGATGCCGCCCGCCGTGAAAAGTTTCCGCCGTGCCCATCCGAAGGCGATCCTGAAAATCACCGAAAGTTTTTACGCCCCGATTGAATCCCAGCTTCTGAACGGCGAGATTGACTTTTTCGTCGGCCCGTTTTCCGATCCGGGTCGCGGCAGCCGTGTGATGTCTGAAATGCTGTTCAAAAACGAACGTGTGGTGATTGTGCGCAAAGGGCATCCGCTGGCCCATATCAGCAGTATCCGCGATTTGGGCGATACGGAATGGGTCAAACAGGCGTTGCCCGACCGCGAAAGCGAAGGGGATTTCGAGCGCCCGTTTTCACAACTTGGCCTGCCGATGCCGCGCATCGTGATGCACACAACATCATCGACCGCGACCCTGC
Organism: Amylibacter sp.; assembly: GCA_034670045.1. Lineage (GTDB taxonomy): Bacteria > Pseudomonadota > Alphaproteobacteria > Rhodobacterales > Rhodobacteraceae > Amylibacter. Next base: position 30,772 of record JAXMOF010000048.1, read on the forward strand.
TGGCAGTCGCCAACAGCGATTTGTTGACCTCGGTTCCCAAACAGATGCTGAATGCCCCTGTATCCAGCGAATTGTTCGATGTTCTGCCAATCCGCGAAGAACTGGATGCTGCGCCAATCTGTCTGGTGCGCCGTGTGGATCTGTCGCTGACCCCGCTGGCGGAATTCATGTTTGACATGTTCCGCCGCGCGGGTCTGCAACACAGTCGGAAAACCGAAAAAGACACCACAAGCTAGGCTGCCGGATCAGGTTTTGATCCGGCTGTTCCGCCCCAAAAGCCTGTCAAAAACAGTGCTGTCAGGGGCAGTATTGCCGCGCCATGCCACATGTTGGTCCGGTCTGATCAAGACCATTGAAGCGTCGTATAATTCAGCCAGTCGAGCCTCGTCAGGCGCCAGAATAGTCAGGGGCATCCCTGCGGTTTCGGCGCGGCGTTCCACGGTCTGAATGTTTTCGGGGGCAGTGTTTCCTGTGACCAGCAGGGTGAACCCGCTGCCAAAATGATCATACAGGGATGACCCGTCCGCCAGCCAGCAATGGGGCGCAATACAACCCGGTGTGGCCGAAGGCACATAGTCAAGCGAGCGTTCCCAGTTTTTCTGGGTTCCGTCATCTGCGATCACCGGAGACCCAACATAACAATACCCGAGAACCACACCGCGGGCGTAAAATTCCGCGTGTTTATGTTTCTGGATCAGGTCGGCAGATTCGCGCCGCGCCGCTTCGCCTTGCGGGGTGTCGTCTTCGATATGGGGCAGGATCAATTGGTTGGCCAGTATCGTGTGGTTTGCCTCGGCGGCGTCCATCACAAATTGCGCAGTCTGGCGGCGTTCTACCTCAAAGCTGTCCAGCAGGGCAGGGTCGGCCCAGCCTTTCGTCACTGCGGCCAGTTTCCAGCCCAGATCCACAGCATCACCGACACCCAGCAACATGCCGAATCCGCCAAAGGGCGGGTGCAAGTGGCCGGCGTCCCCGATCAGGAACACCCTGTCGCGGCGGAAGCGGTCGGCCAGCAGTTTACTGGCCACCCATTCATCCGAGCTGAGCACCTCTATTTCCGTGTCGATACCTGTGGCCGCGCGGATCATGGCTTCGGCTTCTTTCGGGGTCGATGCGGTTTCCGAACTGATGCCGGTGGGCATGAAAAACCACAGATCGCCCTTGTCCATCGGTCCGATCAGGCTGGGGACATCCCCGTTGATCTGCCAGAACATGATACCTTCGCCATGGTCATGCGCCTTGGCCAGATCAGGCGCACGG
>JAXMOF010000049.1:0-31950 GCA_034670045.1 Amylibacter sp.
AGACTTCCTTTCTTGCGGCGATTATGGAACCTGGCCCGCATTCGGCGCCGTGGTTCCATCCCATTTTGTCGGCCCCTAACAGCAGGGGCGGCTTAGCATTGACGGTATATAGGTGGGTGAAAGCCTGTCTGCAAGCGTGTCGGTGCGGAAATATTGGGCGAGTCCTGTTTGTTTTCTTGGCTGTGGCTGCTGTGCATAATAGAAAACAGGTATGGACCCAGTGAAACCGCTCAATCTGCGGGGATTTATGATTTACAAATCCCTTTTATCGCCTGCCGAACAGGGCGTGATTCTGGATGATATTCGCGGAGTCATCAAGCAGGCACCGCTGTTTTCCCCCGTCACGGCTTGGGGGAAACCCATGTCTGTGGGCATGTCATCGGCGGGGCGGTATGGCTGGTATTCGGATCGCTCGGGCTATCGCTATGAAGGCACACATCCCAACGGAATGCCTTGGCCTGCGATCCCCCAATCGGTGATGCGGATCTGGTCGGCTGTGACCGAGTGCGCCCGCACGCCCGACTGCTGTTTGATTAACCATTACACCGAAAAGGCGCGGATGGGCCTGCATCAGGATAATGACGAGCAGGATTTTGGCTTTCCGGTTGTGTCTGTATCTTTAGGGGATGAGGGGCTGTTTCGCATCGGCGGCACGGATCGCAAGGATAAAACAGAAAGCATCTGGCTTTCCTCGGGGGATGTCTGTGTGATGGGCGGGGCCGCGCGGCTGGCCTATCACGGGATCGACCGCATCCGGTTTGGCAGCTCGGCTTTGTTAAAGAACAACGGGCGGATTAACCTGACCTTGCGGGTTGTGGATTAGCTACTGCCGCCTGCTCCAGCTTTCAGAGACGGTATTGCGGCTGAAGTGTTCCAACATCATCCCCACACAAATCAGCACCAAAGACAGGTAAATTGCATAATCCAGAGAGGTGTGATGGGCGGTGTAATTCACAAAAGCCGCCCCGCGGGACTGGTCAATTGTGTGAAACAGCGGGTTCCATGTGAAAAACACCAGCGTGCTGCTGGGCAGTTTGTTGGCCAGAAACATCTTGCCGCTGAAAATCATATTCGCCCGTTTGTAAATTTGTTCGACAATTTTAACGGTGGCGGGGGCAAAGGGGCGCAGCGACAGAAAGATAATGCCAATGGCAACGCCGGAAAACCAGGCAATGAAAAAGCACAGGGCAACGCGACGCAGGTTATAAACGGTAAAGGGTTCGATCAGCACATTGGCCACAAAGGTAATGACCAGAACCGCCAGTATCTGAACGTAAAGCGATGCCAGCGCGCCAGAAACGATCATCATAAAGGTGGTTACAGGCGCATGTTGCAGCATGGGGTTTACCGGCCCGCCGCCACTGACGGCGCTGATTGCCTTGTTGTGGGTCATGTATAAAAACACGCCTGTCAGCACGTAGAGAATAAAACTGCCGCGCACAGCAACGCCGCGTAGCCCCAGAAAAGTGATCATCACATAAAAGAAGATCACAACCATTGCGGCCTGCAAAACCTCCATCAGCAGGGCCTGAACCGCATTGCCGTTGGATTTGCGCACTTCCCGCACTGTTGTGTGATACACCAGTGTGAAAAACTCAAAGCCACCCATGGCGACCCGTGAAAACGAAGAATTTTGAACGAGGCTCATTCAGACTGCCTAAGAGTTGCGAGTTTTAAACACTGCTTGCTGTTTTTCGTTGATCGGACCATAAGGCTTCGGAATTAAATTCGCAAGAAATCGCTGTATTGGCGGCATCATAAGGGCATTATCATGAACAAATCGGAAATTTCTTCAGTCATTCGGAAACTGGCTATCGAAGCAGGTGAAAAAATCATGGAGATTTACGGCACCGACGACTTTCAGGTGAAATCCAAGTCCGATGAAAGCCCGGTAACGCTGGCCGATGAAACCGCTGATGCGCATATTTTTGCCGGTCTGCGCGCCGCATTCCCTGATGCGGCGATTGTGACCGAAGAACAATCCGATACACATTCTGAATCGTCAGACACCTTTTTTATTGTTGATCCGCTGGATGGCACCAAAGAATTCATCAAGCGCCGTGGCGATTTCACCGTGAATATCGCCTATGTAGAGCAAGGCATCCCGACCATGGGCGTTGTCTATGCTCCAGCCAAAAAGCGGCTGTTTCTGACCGATGCAGACGGAGTCTCGTTTGAAGAGATCGGGGATCATAAAGCGGATACTGTGGGTGAAATGAAACGGATGTCTGTATCAAAACCCGATGAATCCGCACTGATTGTTGTGGCTTCAAAATCACACCTGACAGAAGAAACCAAAGACTACATCGCGAAATACAATGTTGCTGACAGCCGCAGCGCCGGGTCCTCGCTGAAATTCTGTCTGGTCGCGACAGGCGAAGCGGATCTTTACCCGCGTGTGGGGCGCACCATGGAATGGGACACCGCCGCAGGTCAGGCTGTTTTAATGGGCGCAGGCGGGCAGGTTGTGCGCTTTGACAATCACGAACCGCTGACCTACGGCAAGCCAATCTTTGAAAACCCGTATTTTATTGCCTATGCTCCCGGAATAACGCTGCAAAAGGCCTGAACCATGTCCACGCTGATCGTCATCCCCGCCCGCTATGCCTCGACCCGCTATCCGGGCAAACCGCTGGTGGAACTGCGCGGGGCGACGGGCGTGGCCAAAAGCCTGATCCGTCGCAGTTGGGACGCCGCGATGAAGGTGCAGGGCGTGGATCGTGTGGTGGTTGCCACCGATGACGACCGCATCAAAGACGCGGCAGAAGCCTTTGGCGCCGAAGTGGTTATGACCACATCTGCCGCGCGAAACGGCACTGAACGCTGCGCCGAGGTAATCGCGCAATTGGGGGACGGTTATGACATCGTCGCCAACCTGCAAGGTGACGCGCCGCTGACCCCGCCGTGGTTTGTGGAAAAGCTGGTCGAAGGCCTGCAAGCCGCGCCCAAAGCCCATGTGGCCACCCCGATCCTGCGCTGTTCCACCGATGCTTTGGCCAGTTTCAAAGAAGACCGCAGGAACGACCGCGTTGGCGGCACGACGGTGGTGTTCGACAAGGATATGCGGGCGCTGTATTTTTCCAAAGAAGTCATCCCCTTCGCGCCCACACTTGATGTCCCGGTTTACCATCACGTGGGGGTCTACGCGTATCGCCCTGCATCCCTGCGCGACTACGCGGCCCTGCCCGAAGGCCCGCTGGAAAAGCTGGAAGGGCTGGAACAATTGCGCTTTATGGAAAACGGCCTGACGGTGCAATGCGTCGAGGTGGAAAACCCCGGTCAGGAGTTCTGGGAGTTGAACAACCCCGAGGACGTTCCCCGCGTTGAAAAAATTCTGGTGCAATTGGGTCTGGAATGACCGATCTGCCCTCTGTCAGTCTGATTATTGTCAGCCGACAACGGCAAACAGCGCTTCGGCGGGTTGCGGCATCGCTGCGATTTCAATCCTATCAAAATTTTGAGGTGATCATCGTGTCAGACGCGCCGGACGGGGCGTTTCTGGCGGATATTCCCTATGCACAGAACATGCTGCACCTGTCTTTTGACGAGCCGAATATTTCCGCGGCCCGCAATATCGGCCTGTCCCATGCACAGGGCGAAATCGTTGCTTTTTGTGATGATGATGCGGTGCCTGATCCGAACTGGCTGACGGATTTGGTCACGCCTTTCGCAGACCCCGCAGTGGCAAGTGCGGGTGGTTTTGTGCGGGGGCGAAACGGCTTTAGCTTTCAATGGAAAGCGCTGTTGTGTGACAGTACAGGCGAAGATTCCCCGTTGGTTGTGGCGGATACAGGCTTTACGGTGGTCCCCTATGACGGATCGAAATTTGCCAAACTCCAAGGCACAAATTGCGCTTTCCGCCGGTCCTGCCTGACTGAAATCGGCGGGTTTGATGCAGGGTTTCGGTTTTTTCTGGATGAAACCGATCTGTGTCTCCGACTTGCCAAAGCGGGCTATGCAGCGGCTTTTGTGCCTGCGGCACAGGTGCATCACGGGTTTGAAGAAAGCGCGTTGCGATCACAATCCCGCGTGCCCAAATCCCTGTTCGAAATCGGTGCCAGCAAGCGGCGGTTTCTGGAAAAACACAGCACAGGGTCGTCTTTCGAAACTGTGAGACGGCGTTTCTTTGCCGATCAAAAACACCGTTTGATCCGCCTGATGGTTGAAGGACGCATTGAACCAAATCAGGTTTCCGCGCTGATGAAGACCCTTCACGACGGGTTTGAAACCGCACCGCTCGCCAATGCCCGATCGTCTGTTATCCCGATCAAACGGGAGTTTAACCCTTTGAAACACAAGCCGTTACCAGACGGCACTGCAATCGTGGGAAGCCTGCTGCTTGGCCGCAAAATGGTTCGCAAGGCAATCGAATTGACGGATTGTGACCGACCCGTGGTTCTGTTTCGATTTTCCCACAGCGCGCTTTTTCATAAACGCTTTTTTGACGCGCGGGGGTTTTGGGTGCAGACTGGCGGGGTCTTTGGCAAGTCAAGCCGCGCGGATTCGTCCGTTCAAATCTGGACTTTCCTTCGTCGGACCCATAGAGAGATGGGCAGATTCTATAGAGATTTTATGTTAACGGAAATTTTAGTGCTTAAATTGTTTCGAAATTTGGCCATATTAAAACCAAAATGGCCAAGCAAAAATTAACCAAGATTCACTCAAAATAGCTAGTGATGCTAAACGAACAGTAACAAAGTCAAAAGGGGCAGACTGTGACTAAGAAGATAACCAAAGCAATTTTTCCGGTTGCTGGCTTGGGGACCCGTTTCCTGCCAGCAACAAAAAGTATCCCAAAAGAAATTCTGTGTTTGGTAGATAAACCGCTTATCCAATATGCCATCGACGAAGCCCGTGAAGCTGGCATTGAAGAATTCATTTTTGTGACCTCGCGCGGCAAAGGCGCGCTTGAAGATTACTTTGACAGTGCGCCCCAGTTGGAACAGGCTTTGCGGGCCAAAAACAAAGTTAAACTGCTTGATACGCTGATGAAATCCACCATGGATAGCGGCGAAATCGCGTATATCCGCCAGCGGGAGGCATTGGGCCTTGGCCATGCGGTATGGTGTGCCCGCCGTTTGATCAGTGACGAACCTTTTGCTGTGATCCTGACCGACGATGTGATCGCCTCGGAACGCCCCGTTCTGGCGCAAATGGTCGATGCCTATCAACAAACCGGCGGAAACATCGTGGCGGCGATGGAAGTGGCGCCGAGCAAAGCTTCGGCCTACGGGTTGTTGGATATCAAAGAGGATATGGGGTCGCTTGTGTCTGTCAAAGGTATGGTTGAAAAGCCGGAGCCCGAAGACGCGCCGTCCAACCTTGCCGTGATTGGCCGCTACATCTTGACGCCTGAAATCATGCGGAATCTGGAAACTCAGGAACGGGGTGCGGGCGGCGAAATCCAGTTGACCGACGCTATTGCCAAAGAGATTACCAATTCTGACAATGTCTTTGGCTTCCGCTTTGAAGGCACGCGCTATGATTGCGGGTCAAAGGCGGGCTTTTTGCAAGCGACGGTGGCCTTTGGGTTGGCCCGCGGTGATTTGGGGACAGAGTTCCTTGAATACCTGATAGAGACGGTCGAATGCCGCCGCGCTGCGCAATAACCGTCTGCAATGAATCCTGTCAAAGCCGGGGCCTGAACCGCCCCGGCTTTGCTGTATCCGGCTTATGAAAATGGGCCGGTTTCTTATTGATATGACGCGGTTTATCTCGCGGGTCGGACGGGGGCATCCGACCGGAATAGACCGTGTGGAAATCGAATACATCAAAGAGGTTGCCAGACTTGATCCGGGTAGTTTTGCGCTTGCGAAACTGGGACGGGATTTCATTCTGTTTCCTGTGCAAAGTGCGGTGGTAGCGATCCAGACGCTAGAGCAGGGCAAGCCTTTGGGGCGCATGGGACGGGCGGATTTCTTTCGCCTGAAATTGCCCCGCGCACAACGGATGGCCCGCCAGTATGTTCGCTCTGCTGCGGTGCGATCGGGCAGGGATATGGCGCAGCTTCTGGCGCAGGTGGATCTGACGCAGACCGAATATCTGAATCTGGGTCATAGCAACCTGACAGAACCGGTTCTTAGCGCCCTTCGCGCTGCGGGGTGTGGCAAAATCAGTGTCATGATCCACGATATGATCCCGCTGGATTATCCGGAATTTACCAAAGCCGGCATCCCCGAGCAGTTCCGCCGCCGCATGATGGCTGTGGCAAAAACTGCGGATCGGGTGATTTGCAATTCCGCCGATACAGAATCCCGCGTGCAGGCCTATTTTTCGGATTGGGGATCGACTGCGGATACCATTGTGGCCCATTTGGGCGTGGAACCGATGACGCCGAAATCAATCGCTGAAATCGACGCAAAATCCTTTGTGGTTCTGGGCACGATCGAGCCGCGCAAAAACCACGAAACCCTGTTTCGAGCCTGGGAAAGTCTGGCGGCGGAGCTGCCTGATGACCAGATGCCAAAACTGCATGTGGTGGGCAAACGGGGGTGGAACAACCAACAGGTTTTTGCCTTTCTGGACGGATCGCCTTTGATGGGGCGCCATATTTTTGAACATGCGGATTTTGACGATGACGCGCTGGCTGGCCTGATCGCCCGAAGTGCCGCCTTGCTGTTTCCCAGCCACGCCGAGGGGTTTGGCCTGCCTGCCCTTGAAGCGGCGCAATTGGGGGTTCCGGTGATCTGTTCCGATTTGCCGGTGTTTCACGAAATCCTCGGGGCGGCGGCGACCTATCTACCGGGTGATGATCCCGCGCGCTGGGCGCAATCTGTCCAGAGTGTTGCAAATAGGACGATGGAATCCCCGTCTAGGCGCGAAATACCTGATATTCCACTAAAAATCCCCAGATGGCATTCACACTTTCGCCACGTTTTCGGGCATACTGACGACAGGCAGAATGTAAACGAGTAATTAGACAATGGGCCTGTGGAGCCGCTACAGATTGCGCGTAGAGCGTAGGCGCAGACGTTTTCGCGCATTGCGCAAACGCCGTGAATTGACCTGCGTGTTTGATCGGACCGGGCAGATCAACCCGCGCGACATTCTGGTTTTTTCAACCCTGCGCAATGAAAAACCGCGGCTGGCATATTTCCTGAAATACTATCGCGCCCTAGGTGTTAACCACTTTTTCTTTGTGGATAATGACAGCACAGACGGCGGGCGGGAGTATCTGGCGGATCAGCCTGATGTGTCGATCTGGACAACCACGGCCTCTTACAAACGGTCCAAATTCGGGGTCGACTGGCTGAACGGGCTGAAAAGCAAATATGCCAATGGCCACTGGGTTCTGGTGGTGGATGTGGATGAACTGCTGGTCTATCCGTTTTGCGATACGCGGTCTTTGCGGGCTCTGACGGATTGGCTGGATGCCAGCTCTATCAAATCTTTCGGGACCATGTTGTTGGATATGTACCCGCAGGGCAAAATCCAGCACGCCCGCATCCGCGAAGGGCGCGATCCGGTGAAAACAGCGCCGTATTTTGATTCATCGAATTATTTTACCGAGCGGAACAAAAAATATGGAAACCTGTGGATACAGGGCGGTCCAAGGATGCGCAGTTTTTTCCGCGATAAACCTGCTTTTGCGCCCGCGCTGAATAAAACACCGCTGGTGAAATGGTCGAAGGGTTATGTTTACGTCAGTTCGACCCACACGCTTTTGCCGCGGGGGCTCAATCTGGTTTACGACGAATGGGGCGGGCAGAAACCCTGTGGTGTGCTGCTGCATACCAAGTTTATGAACACGTTTTCGGAAAAAGCCGAAGAGGAAATGAAGCGCAAGCAGCATTATGCGGCCAGTCGGGAATATCGGACCTATTTGAAACAAATGGACGGGGATTTGAAGTTGTGGACCGAGCATTCCAGCGCCTATGAAAACTGGCAACAGTTGGAAGACTTGGGGCTTATGTCCCGTGGGAACTGGGTCTGATCATGCGCATCGGATTTGTCATTCTTGCCCATGCGGACCTGTACCGCGTTGCCCAGATGGTGCGCCACTTGTCCCAACAGGATTGCGCAGTGGCGATCCATATCGACAAAAAGGTCGAAGCCACTGAATTTGAAGCCTTTCAAAATGATCTGGAAGGACTTGAAAATATTGTGTTTTCGAAACGGACAGCCTGTGAATGGGGTGAATTTTCACTGGTGCAGGCCACATTGGACGCTTCTGAAACCCTGCTTAAAACATTTGAAGATGTGACCAATGTCTTGCTGATCAGCGGGTCCTGTCTGCCGATCCGCCCCGTGAAACAATTGCGCCGTTTTCTGGAGCGGAACAGCAAGACCGATTACATTGAATCCGTTTCAGTCGAGAATAATTTCTGGGTGAAGGATGGCCTGAACGAGGAACGCTTCACGCTCTATTTCCCGTTTTCATGGCGCAAGCAGCGTTGGTCCTTTGATCGGCTGGTGGCCTTGCAGCGGCGGTTGCGGATCAAACGCAAGATACCGGAACCGCTTGTGCCCCATATCGGGTCGCAGTGGTGGTGTCTGACCGCCAAGACCCTGCGGGCGATCATTAATGATCCGAAAAGACCCTATTATGACGCCTATTTTAACTGGTCGTGGATTCCGGATGAAAGTTACTTCCAGACACTTGCACGGCTGCATTCCAAGGATATCGCGTCCCGGTCCCTGACGTTTTCCAAGTTCGATTACCTTGGAAAACCCTTTGTATTCTATGATGACCATCTGAAAGAATTAACCCAATCCGATTGTTTTTGGGCGCGCAAGATGTGGGTCGGGGCGGATCGGTTGTATGACACGCTGCTGGACCCCAAACGGGCCAATCAATCCATGTCACAGGCCAAGCCGAAAGAGTTTGATGCCAAGTTCGAGGCTGCAGACAAGCTGCGCTGTGAAGGGGGGACGGGGCGGTTCTATCAGGGGCGTTTCCCCTATGACCGCGCCGAACGCACAGGGGTGTCCCAGACGCCTTACACGGTGTTTGTCGGCTTTAAGGGGCTGTATCAGCATTTCCCCGCGTGGGTTCACGAGTCTACCGATGCGCTGGCCTATGGCAGTGTTTTTGCCCGTGGTCATGTGGCCAGCCGCGGGCAAGATGAGGAGTTCGCGGGAAATTTGCCAGCCGAGCCGGTCATTCGCAATCGCAATCCCAAGGGCTATCTGGCCAATCTTTTGTGGCCCCATCGGGATCAGCATCAGTGTCTTTTGTATGATTTCAGGGACAGCCCGCGCATCTTGAAAACGCTGGCCCATGATCCGATGGCCCATATCGTTTTGATCCGCCATTCGTGGCTGCTCAGCCTGTTGAACCGCCCCGCCAGTTTTGAAAATCAGGTGGTGAATGCAAAGCGGTTTCATCGGATTGAACAGAAGTTCTTGCAAGAGTTTGCCAAACCCAAGGCTGTAGCCCATTTGCAAACCATCGCGCTGGAATTTGCGGTGCGCGAACCCGCCAAGGCGCTAGAGCAGGCAATCGCTCATATTCCGCGGGGGGGAAATCATCCATTGAAACTTATGCCAGGGCGGGAAAATGTAGAAGGGCTGGACAATCTGGCCCGAAAGCTGCGCAATCACGGCTTGAAGATCGAATACGAATATCAGGCGCGACCCAAAAGTAAAAAGCAGGACACGGCCTATGAAAAGCCGTATGTGGTGAAATAGATGGCAGGTTCTTTCAAATATTTTGTGTTACTGGCGAATATGCGCACAGGGTCGAACCTGTTCGAGCAGAATATCCAGTTGTACGACAGGTTTTCTTGTCACGGTGAATTGTTCAACCCGCATTTTATCGGGTTTCCTAATGTCTCGGACGCATTTGGCGTCAGTATGACCGAACGGGAAGTGAAGCCGCAAAAGCTGATCAACCGGATGGTGGCCAAGGAAACCGATACGCTGCCGGGGTTCCGCCTGTTTTCCGATCATGACCATCGTGCGCTGGATCATGTGTTGAATGATCCGCAATGTGCCAAGATCGTTCTGACGCGCAATCCGCTGGACAGTTTCGTGTCTCATGCCATCGCTAAGGCCACGGATCAGTGGAAACTGACCGACGTGAGCAAGCGTAAACTGGCCAAGGTTCGGTTCGATTTTCTGGAATTCAAAGCCTATCTGACACGGATTCAGACCTATTTGACGCAAATCAAATCGACCCTGCAAAAGACGGGCCAGACCGCCTATCAACTGGGGTTTGATGATCTGAATGATGTGGATATCTACAACGGTCTGGCGCGGTTTCTGGGGGCGGACGAGCAGTTGAAACAACTGGGCGATAAAATCGTGCGCCAGAACCCGGAAGGGCTGAAAGACAAGGTCGAAAACTACGCCGAGATGATCGACCAACTGCGCCAACTGGATCTGCTGGACACGGATGCGGTTCCGGTGCTGGAACCTGTGCGAAACCCCGGATCAAAGAATTTTGTGGCGGGGTCTGACGTGCCCTTGCTGTTCATGCCGATGGAGCGGGGCGAGTTGCCAGAGGTTGCCGATTGGTTGACCGCCCATCAAACCAGCGCCAAATCGGTTCAGCGTGAAATGAACCAGAAGACCCTGAACACATGGCTGGCCGAGACCCCTGTGCGGCGGTCGTTCACTGTGATCCGCCACCCGCTGGAACGGGCGTATCAGGCGTTTTACGAGCATATTTTTTGTTCTGACGACAAGATGTTCCCGTGGATTCGCACCGCGCTGGAAAACCACTATGGGGTCAGCCTGCCAGACAAGCGGTCTACCAAAGAGCCGAACCGCACGGTGCTGGAAAACTCCGGCTATTCCGCCGAATCCCATGGCCGCGCGTTTCTGGGGTTCTTGCAGTTTCTGAAGGGGAATTTGCAGGGCCAGACACGGGCGCGGGTGGATCAGTCCTGGGCTTCGCAGAATTCTATTTTGCAGGGCTACAGCCGTTTGGCTTTTCCAGATGTGTTGATCCGCTATGAAACACTGGCCGAAGAACTGGCGCGGATCGAACAGGATATGGGGCTGGAACCACGGGCTTTGCCCAAGTCGGCGCAGGTGGCCTATTGCTATGATCTGGCTGAAATTTACACCGAAGAAATGGAAACCCGCGCGCGGGATGTTTATGCGCGGGATTATCAGATGTTCGGGTTCGGGGATTGGGGCTGATCCCGGCCATTGGCGGGGATCAAACCTGTTAGGCGGCTTTGGACGTGGTCAGCTCTGTCAGGATCGAATAGATCGTTTGCTGTTCGTTATTGGCACGCAGCTTGGTGCAGTTTTCCTGACTGCGCAGCGTGCGCGACACCAAGGCCAGCGCCTTTAGGTGTTCAGGGCTGTCGTTGGACGGCGCCAAAAGAGTAAAGATCAGGTCCACAGGCTGACGGTCAAGGCTGTCAAAATTGACAGGTCTTTCCAGACGGAAAAACAATCCGACGATTTTATCGAGTGTTTCAAAGCGGGCGTGCGGAATGGCCACGCCACGCCCCACGCCGGTTGTGCCCAGATTTTCGCGGGCTTGCAGAGCAGAAAACACCTCATCCGCTTTCACCTTATAAACGGTTTCAGCCTGTTCCGAGATATCTTGAAGAAGTCGTTTTTTACTGGAGGCGCCAGCTGCATAGCGCACAGCTTTCACATCCAATATTTCCGCCATTTTCATCTTAAGCCCCTGCTCTGCTTTGTCGGATGTTAGTCCGGATCTATCCAGCCGATGTTTCCATCAGCACGCTTGTAGACCACGTTCACCCGTTTTTGCCCTTCGTTCTGGAATACCAGAACGTTTTCGCCGGCCAGTTCCATCTGCATGACGGCCTCGCCGACGGACAAGGATTTGATCTTGGTCTGTGTTTCGGCAACGATAATTGGCTGAAGCGTTTCCGGTTCAGCGGCATCATCTCCGATATCTTCCTGCGCGAGGATATACGACGGCGCGCCGAATGTTTCAACCGGTGTCGAGCGGTGGGAGTGGTGGTCTTTCAGCCTTCGCTTGTATCTTCGAAGCTGTTTTTCCATTTTTTCGCCACAGGCATCGAATGAATCGTAGATTTCGGTCGCATGTGCCTTGGCATTTACAGTCAAGCCGGTTGACAGATGGACAGATGATTCGCAGACAAATTCATGTCTGTCTTTGGAAAACGTGACAACCGCTTCGGTGGGTCGCTCGGCGTATTTATCTACAATTGCACTCAGTTCTTGTTTGACGTGCACCTGTAGTGAATCACCAATGTCGATTTGTTTTCCGCTGATTTGATACCGCATGAAAAGTTCCTTTCAAGAGATTACAGAGCAAAGCTCCGGCCGGGTGACGGCCACCCGGTTGATCGACCTGTGCAATGCGCACAGCGCAACGGGTCAGACTGCGGCAAAGCTGCGGTACTGAAGGATATGCGCCAGAATTGGTGGGACGATCATACTTTAAAGGTAGTGTGAACTGCAGCGTCTTGCAACTTTTATGCTTCACAAAATTGTAAGAAGTTTTGCAATAAGCGGATTAAAGCAGATGGATTTGCGGGGAATGCCGAAGGCAATCTTAACCATTTATTCGGGAAAGAGGCGGCGTGCCCCATGTTCGGCTGCGAAGCGGGGCCGGTTTAAATCCGGAACTCTTCGCCCAGATACACGCGGCGCACTTCTTTGCTTTGGACCACTTCGTCGGGGGTGCCCGACATCAGAACCGAACCGCTGTACAAAATATAGGCCCGGTCGATAATTTCGAGTGTTTCACGCACATTGTGGTCGGTGATCAACACGCCGATGTCGCGGTTTTTCAACTGGGCAACCAAGGTGCGAATGTCACCTACAGCGATGGGATCGACGCCGGCAAAGGGTTCGTCCAGCAGCACGTAATTGGGATTTCCCGCCAGACAGCGGGCAATTTCAACGCGGCGGCGTTCCCCGCCAGACAGGGCCACTGCGGGGCTGTCGCGCAGGTGGGTGATGGAAAACTCTTCCATCAATTGTTCGGTGCGCTGGCGGCGTGTGGCCTTTTCAGGCTCCCATAACTCCACGACCGAGGCGATGTTTTGTTCCACCGTCATGCCGCGAAAGATACTGGCCTCTTGGGGCAGATAGCCCAGACCCATGCGCGCGCGGCGGTACATGGGCAGGTTGGTCACGTCGCGCCCGTCGATGGTGACGGTGCCGGCATCCGCTGCGATCAGGCCCGCGATGGAATAGAAGCTGGTGGTCTTGCCCGCGCCGTTCGGCCCCAACAGGGCAACCACTTCGCCGCGGTTCAGGCGCATGGACACATCTGTCAGAACCTTGCGCTTTTTAAAGGCTTTGCTCAGGCCAACAACAGACAGGCCTCTGGGCTGCGAATCTTGCGATGGGGATTGGGTCATTGATCGGACTTGGGCACAAACACAGATTTTACATTGCCGCTCATGGTGCCGCGATTGGATTTCAGATCCAGTTTCAGGGCGTCACCCGAAATCGCGTTGGATCCTTGCACCAAGACCACATCACCGGCCAGATTGACCGTGCTGCTACCCACATTATAGGTGCCGTTCTGTGCCTCGGCAATTTCGGTCCCGTTGGTGAACATCACGTCTTTGGTGGCCTCGATCCGTTCAATCGCGCTTTGGGCGGCATTGTATAGAACCAGAATCTTCTGGGCGGAAAAGATCAGGTTTCCCTGCACCGCGCGGGCGTTGCCTTCAAAGGTGGCAGAGTTGGAGTTTTGTTCAACCGTCAGATTATCCGCTGTTATTTCAACAGGCTGGCTGGCGTCGATTGTGATCGGGCTGAGGGCAATACCGGTGCCTTGCGCCAATACGGGGGCGGTGTTCAGGATTAGGGTAACCGCCAAAAGGCACATATTCAGTTGTCGCATAAAGCCCCCAATCCTATCCGTCGTCCGGTTTATATAGCAGTTTAACGCCGTTGTTAAACATAAGAACAGCATTGCCCGCCGGATTCACATCCAGATCCTGTTTCAATGTCATCGTGCCCGATTGAATTGACCCGAACGGGCCTTCTGCACGCACGGGGCCTGCGCTGAATACATTGCCGGTTTCAAAGTTGATCTGCACGTTCGAACTGCTGGCCTGATAGCCGTTTGTTGTGTGCAAATCCACGTTTTCAGACAGTTCAGCTTCTGATGTCATCAGGTTCAGCGCGCCTTTTCCTGCGTTGGTGCGCATGGTGTTGCCGTTCTTGAAACTGATGGTGGTATGCGGCTTGCTCAGTTCGATATTATCGGGTTTCGGCCCGTCCGGCAGCGCCCATTCCGCTGAAATCGAAAAAGCATCGCCGGATTTGGTGACCCCTGAAAAATGCGGATTGGTGATCTTTTGCCCGATGGCCAGTTCCGCCAGCGTGGCATCGGCAATAATCAGTCCTTCGCGCAGTTTGCTGGTGTTGGACAGCACAAAGATGCTAGCCGTCAGCAGGATTGCGACGATGGGAAAGGCCCATTTCAGAATGGTGATCAGCCGCGAGTAGCCGTCCCGTTCTGCAATGCCAACTGTGGGTTCCTGACTGTCCACTTTAATGCGCGAAAATATCGGTTTCGGGCCAACCCATCAGGTCGAGCGCACCGCGGTGGGGCAGGAAATCGAAACAGGCCTGTGCAATTTGGGTGCGGCCTTCACGGGCCAGACGGGCATCCAGTTCGGCCTTGATACGGTGCAGGTACAAAACATCCGACGCGGCATAGTCCATCTGCGCCTTGGTCAGCTTGTCCGCCCCCCAGTCCGAACTTTGCTGTTGTTTGGAAATATCCACGCCCAGCAATTCCTGCGTCAGGTTCCGCAGACCGTGGCGGTCTGTGTAGGTGCGGATCAGTTTGGACGCGATTTTGGTGCAATAGACGGGGGCTGCACGGGTGCCAAAACGGTTTTCCATGGCGGCAATATCAAAGCGGCCATAGTGAAACAGCTTCAACTGCTCGGGATTGGCCAGAAGGCGGCACAGGTTCGGTGCTTCGGTCTGGGATTGCGCGATTTGCACCAGATGGGCGTTTCCGTCACCCGCAGACAACTGCACCAGACACAGTCTGTCCCGATGGGGATGCAGCCCCATGGTTTCGCAGTCGATTGCCACAACCGGACCCAGATCCAGATCGTCAGGCAAATCGCCTTGGTGCAAATAGTTTGTCATCGGTTTCCCTTATCTGAAGCGCAGAGCATGACGCCCCATACAGATAATAGGGATAATCTACAAAGGATTAAAGATGTGTAGCGGGAAGATGCCGTCGGGCAGATTTTTATGTCAGAATAAACCAAAGTCATCCCGTGTGGATCAATTCTGTTGCTATCGGGTGTGACAATCGTATCGCCCGCTGTGGAATATTACACGGCAAGTCCGGCGTTTTGCGGTCCCAAAGCAGCCTGTATCTATTGCGAAAGCGGCGGCTGTCCGTGATGATGCGCGGATGAATGAAGCGGTTGAACCCCCCAACGCCGTGGGATAATTCTATCCCTGCGTTTGGCAAATAAAGGACACCACATGGCGCTGCTCCAGATGTTCCACCGTTTTTCCCGCTGTTTGCCACGCCGCTTTGTTTCCAAGGCATTGGCTTGTGCGCTGGCGCTGGCCCCTGTGCTGGCGCCTGTGCAGGCCACCGCAGATGACATCACGGTGTTTGCCGCTGCCAGCATGAAAAACGCAATGGATGCCGTGTCTGCGGAATGGACAAAAGAAACCGGCCACAGGGCTTTGGTGTCGCTTGCGGGCAGTTCCGCCCTTGCGCGGCAAATCCAGCAGGGCGCGCCTGCGGATGTGTTTATTTCTGCCAACGCAGACTGGATGGACCGTTTGCAAGCCGACGGTTTGATCGCCCCAGATACGCGGTTTGATCTGTTAGGCAATGCCATCGTTTTGATTGCTCATGGGGCGGATGCACCTGCTGTTGAAATCACCCCCGCGCTTGATCTGGCGGGGTTGTTGGGGGACGCCCGTCTGGCCATGGCGCTGGTGGATGCGGTGCCTGCGGGGATTTACGGCAAAGCGGCGCTGACCCGTCTTGGCCTATGGGACGGGGTCGCGGATAAGGTTGCGCAGGGCGATAACGTGCGCGCCGCGCTGGCTTTTGTGGCTACGGGGGAGGCCCCGTTCGGTATCGTCTATGCCACCGATGCGGCGGCGGAGCAGCGGGTTTCGGTCATCGGCACTTTCCCCGCCGACAGCCACCCGCCGATCATCTATCCCGCCGCGGGCATCAAAGACAGCACCAACCCGCTGACAGAGTCTTTCCTGACCTTCCTGCGCAGCCCCGCCGCACAGGCCGCGTTCGAACAGCAAGGGTTTGTTTTCCTTGGAAAATAGAGCATCCAGATGGATTGGTTAAGCCCCCAGGAATGGAGTGCGGTCACCCTGTCGCTGCGGGTGTCTTTCTGGGCAACTGTGTTCAGCCTGCCCTTGGGGGTGTTTATCGCCTATGCACTGGCCCGCTGGCAGTTTGCGGGCAAACAACTGCTGAACGGCGTGGTGCATTTGCCCCTGATCCTGCCCCCTGTGGTGACGGGCTATCTGCTGCTGTTGACCCTTGGCACCAAAGCACCGCTTGGCGGGTTTCTGGCTGATCTTGGGATTGTCTTTGCCTTTCGCTGGACGGGGGCGGCGGTTGCGGCTGGAGTGATGGGGTTTCCGCTGATGGTGCGCGCCATTCGTCTGTCAATTGAAGCGGTGGACCCGAAACTGGAACAGGCGGCGGCCACCCTTGGCGCATCACCTGCGTGGATTTTCGCCACTGTCACCCTTCCGTTGATCCTGCCGGGGATCATCGTTGGCACGATCCTTGCCTTTGCCAAGGCGATGGGGGAATTCGGCGCGACGATTACTTTTGTGTCCAACATTCCGGGTCAGACCCAGACACTGCCTTCGGCGATATATGCGTTTTTGCAAGTGCCGGACGGCGAGGGTTCTGCCCTACGGCTGGTTGTGGTGTCGGTCATCGTTGCCATGTCGGCGTTGTTGCTGTCTGAAATTCTGGCGGCCCGTGTCAGCCGCAGGATCAAAGGCGCATGAGCCTGTCTGTCGCCATAAAACACCGCTTTCCCGCGTTTGATCTGGACGTGGATTTCGACGCGCCTTCGGGTGTGACGGCGCTGTTCGGGCGGTCGGGGTCGGGTAAGACCACGCTGGTCAATGCCATTGCGGGGCTGTTGCGTCCGCAGGCTGGGCGGGTTTCGGTCAACGGTCAGGTTTTGTTTGACAGCGCGGCGCGCCGTTGGGTCCCGCCCCGCAAGCGCCACATCGGCTATGTTTTTCAGGAAGGCCGCCTGTTTCCCCACCTGAACGTGCAACAAAACCTGCGGTACGGGGCATGGTTTTCGGGCAAACAGCGGGCGGGTGCGGATTTTGATCATGTGGTTGATCTGCTGGGCATTGCGCCCCTGTTGCCGCGCCGCCCTGCTGATCTGTCTGGCGGTGAAAAGCAGCGGGTCGCCATCGGGCGGGCCTTGCTGTCTGCGCCTGATGTGTTGCTGATGGATGAACCCCTTGCCGCCCTGGACGAGCCGCGCAAACTGGAAATCCTGCCCTATCTGGAACGTCTGCGCGATGAAACGGACATTCCGATCATCTATGTCAGTCATAACGTCGCCGAGATCGCGCGACTGGCCACAACCATTGTGGTTCTGAACGACGGCAAACTGATCCGCAGCGGCCCTGCGCCCGATGTGCTGGGCGATCCGTCTGTGTCTTCGACCCTTGGGGTGCGCGGTGCGGGGGCACTGCTGACAACGCAGGTGGTGGCCCATCACGCGGATGGTCTGACCGAGCTGGCAATAGGCGAAGGCCGTTTGTACCTGCCCCGCATCCACGCCGCTGCTGGCGCGCATATTCGGGTCAGGATTGCGGCACAGGATGTGGTGCTGGCCACCCGAAAACCAGATCATATTTCCGCGCTGAATATCCTTGAAGGCACGATAACCGAATTGCGCATGGGCGACGGGCCGGGTGTTATGGTGTCGATCAACGTGGGGGGGCAAAACATGCTGGCCCGCATTACCCGTCGATCCTGCGACGCGCTGGGCCTGCATCAGGGCATGACCTGTTACGGAATCACCAAATCCGTGGCCGTTGCCCGCGACGATATTGGTACGGCAGCGGATTAGCGGCGGCTTATAGCTCCATTTCCAGCAGCACGGACGCCAGACATTTTCCGTGGGCATCCAGCACCAGCGACCGTGTGACCCCGCCTTTCAGCGCGCCTTTCAGCACGAAATTCATTGCCTGAAGCTGGGGCAGAACATAGCGGGTGATTTCGCCTGCAAAGGCGGGGCCGAAGTGGGCGGCGACTTTTTCGGCGGTCACATCCCGTTCCAGTCGGGCCCAATCCTCGGGTCTGTAGGCGATGATGGAAATGTTGGATGTGTCGCCTTTGTCGCCCGTGCGGCCATGGGCGATGTCATGCAATTGCATTTTCGGTCTCCAGAATTTCAAAGCCGGTTTTGACGTTTTTGGCGGGCAGAAGGGTTGATGCAATGGCGATTACCTCGGTGACGGATCGGGTGACGCCGCCGCCCCCTGCAGGGCCGCACAGATACAGGCTTTCCACCTCCTCGGCGACCATTTCGGCGATGGCTGCTGTCTTGCACCGCGCGGCAAAACGCAATCTGACCTCATGGGGCTGGGCCGTGTCATCAGTGTTTGTGGCGCGCGGAACAGAATTATAACCGATCAGGTCGTATCTGCTTTCCTGTAGGGGGATCTGCGCCGATTGAAGGCGGTCCCGAACCAGTTTTGCAGCCAGTTCCGCCCGTTCCACACAGTTTTTACCCGCATAGCTGATTTGGCCGTCAGCCTTCCAGCCGTCGCGGTATCCTACTGAAATCTTAAGAAAACCTGTTGCCGCACGTCCGTCTGCGCCAGAAACCGCAACCCGATCGGGGGCGATTTCGGTGATGGTGACATTGGAAAAATCCGCAACCACATCGGGTTGGATATATTCGGCGGGATTGTGAATTTCATACAAAAGCTGTTCGGTGCAGGTGGCCCGTGTGACACAACCGCCGCTGCCTGCGATCTTGGTAATGACAGCGTTGCCGTCGGCTGTGACCTCGGCCAGCGGGAAACCGATACGGGCGAGGTCTGGCACGTCTTTCAGGCCGGGGTCTGCGAAATATCCGCCTGTGATCTGGGCCGAACATTCCAGCAAATGGCCCACAAGTGTGCCGCGGCCCAAGCGGGTCCAGTCATCCATGGCCCAGCCGAAATGATGTACCAAAGGCGCCAGAAACAGCGCAGGGTCCGAAGCCCGCCCGCAGATTACTACATCTGCGCCAGCGTCTAGCGCGGCCACAATCGGGGCGATGCCGATATAGGCGTTGGCGGAAACCAGACGATCCCCTAGGGCTGCCGCAGTGCTGCCTGTTTCGTCCAGGTGAAACGGCCCGATGCCTGACAGAACATCATCCCCTGTGACAGCGGCGATTTTCAGGTCATCCAAGCCCAGTTCGCTGCAAATCTTGCGCACCAGACGGGCGGCGGCCTGTGGATTGGCCGCACCCATGTTTGACACAATCCGCGTGCCGTTTTTTGCGGTGATCGGCAGCACCGCCCGCATACGGCGTTCCAGCATGGGGTCAAACCCTGCGGCGGGGTCTTTCAGCCGCGCCTGTTGGGCCAGCGCGATGGTGCGTTCGGCCAGACATTCAAACACCAGAAAATCCAGATTGCCGTGTTCTGCCAGTTCTATCGCGGGAGCGATACGGTCGCCTGAAAATCCGGCGCCAGCGCCGATGCGTAGACAGGTCATGCCAGTTCCTTTCGGTGCGCCGCGCCTAGCAGATAAACCCCTGCCAGGATGGCCAAAGCGATAAAGGGCGTTGCAGGGTGGGGCCAGATTGCGATGGCGATGACTGCAAATAATATCCCGACATCCAGCATCCGAGAGCGGGTCAATTGTACGCCTGCCAGCAGCGCGGGAATGGCGATCACAAGGGCAAAGCCTGCGGCGATAGCTTCGACTGCGTCAAACCAACTGCCTTGCAGGGTCATGCCCGGATACAACAGGAACAGGAAGGGCACCACATAGGTGACCGCGCCCAGACGCACGGCCTCTCCGGCGGCGGGCAGCCAGTTGGTTTTGGCGATGCCCGCCCCGACAAACACCGCGACACAGACAGGCGGCGTGATGACGGAGATGGTGGCAAAGTAAAACACGAACAAATGGGCGGCCAGAGGGTCTACACCCACGGCTGTCATGGCGGGGGCCAGCACGGCGGCGACCAGAACATAGGCGGCGGTGGTGGGCAGGCCCATGCCCATGATCAGGCAGACACCGCCGACGATCAGCGCGACAAACGGCACGGAATCCCCTGCCATGGTCACGATCAGCGACGACAAGGTGACTCCGATCCCTGTCAGGTTGATCATCGACACCAGCACCTGTGCGCCTGCCAGAAGGACACCGATGATGACCATGCCTTTGCCTGCGTCCTCTAGCCCGTCGACGATTTTACCGATCATCTTGCGCGGTGACAGTTGGCCGTATTGGGTGGCGACAAAAGCGATCAGCAGGCCGACGACGCCGTAAAATGCAGCCGTAGAAATAGAGCGGCCCAGCCAGATACCGATGCCAAGCCCCGCAAGGGCGGCAAGGATCGGCAGGGTACGGCGGGGGGCGATGATGGTTTTCCACGCGGGCAGGTCTGCTTCGGGGACAACGGCCAGATTGCGGCGGACGGCGACGAAATGCACCGTCATAAAGACCGACAGATAGAATAATGCGGCAGGAATAATCGCACCAAGGATGATGGTCATGTAGGGAATGCCAAGGATTTCAGCCATCACAAAGGCGGCGGCGCCCATGATCGGCGGCGCGATTTGCCCGCCTGTAGAAGCAACGGCTTCGACTGCGGCGGCAAAGGGGCGGGGATAGCCCAGACGGATCATCATCGGGATGGTAAAGTTGCCAGTTGTGGCCACATTGGCGACAGCAGAGCCGGAAATCATCCCGAACAGACCGCTGGCGATTGTGGCGATTTTTGCGGCGCCGCCCGGTTGGCGACCCCCAAGGCGCATGGCAAGGTCCATGAACGCCTGCCCACCACCAGTGTGGAGCAACAGCGCGCCAAACAGCACGAAAGCCGCGATGACGGTGGCGGCGACGCCCGTCAACATGCCCCAGATGCCAAGGTCGCCCAGAAAGATGGTCTCAGTCACAAAAGCGCTGTCAAACCCGCGGTGGTGAAGCGGGCCGGGCAGTAGGTTGCCAAACAGCGCATAGCCGACGCCGATCAGCACAAGACACGGAAAGATCAGCCCGACAGTGCGGCGTCCCAGTTCCAGAACTGCCAGCACCAGACCTGCGGTCAGCGCTTTATCCACTGATGTGGCCCAAGGCAGGGTGGTCATGATCTGATCGTAGTTCCAAACTACATAGCCACAGGCGGCAAGGGTAGTTGCGGTCAAGGCCAGATCAATGATCAGCCCTATCGGACGCCAGGATTTCCCGGCGCCCAAGGGGAACAGCGCATATCCAAGGGCAGCGACCAGCGCCAGAAACAAGGCTCTTTGGATCAGGCCTTCGAAGGGGCCGCTTGCAGCGGTGTAAAAGACGAACATCCCGACAAGAATGGCCAGCCCTTTTTGTACGCGTTCCAGTGTCATCGGCTTATTTCGCAGCCGGAAGAAGTTTTGCAGGCAGCTCTATGCCTTGCTCCTTAAACCAGCGCGCAGCGCCGGGGTGCAGCGGGATTGTGCCAAATTGCAGGGTCATATCGGCAAGGCTTGCACCTTTCAGGCTGGCCATTGCGTTGGCTTGGGCCGACGTGTCTGCCATGATGGCGCCGACGATTTTATAGGCGGTTTCGTCATCCATTGACGCAGGGGCCGCAACGCCGACGCCAAAGCTCCATGTGGTGTAGGCGGGGATGCCATCTGCCGCGCCTGCGGGGATGTCGACCACGGAAATATCGGGCATTTCAGCGCGCAGTTTATCGGCTTGCTCGGCGCTTAGGCCCAAAATCCCGATGTCTGTCGCAGTTGCGATATCCATTGTGGAGCCGTCAAGTTTGTTGCCGGAACCTGATTTCACATAGCCCGCAACGCGGTTGTCTTTGATGGAATTTACGATGTCCGTGGTGGACCCGCGCACATAATCCGCAGTCAGGCCAAGGGTCTTGAACACGGCTTCTGTGGTGGATTCTGTTGCAGAGCCTTTGATGCCGGGGTTGAATTTCACCGATGCCAGACCTTCAAGGCTGCCAACATTTGCATCATTGCGCATAACAACGTTTTGGGGTGCGCCCGTATAGACCCACAACAGGCGCAGGTCTTGGGCGTTGCCTTCAAATTCATTGCTGCCCGCATTGGCGTGCTGTGCCACGTTTGTGGTCACAAGGCCAAGGTCGATCTGGTTGCGCGACATGCGGCGGATGTTATCCATCGTTGCGCCGGTTTCCACCACGGTGGCTTTCACGCCTTCGGCGTTTTCGTTGATCAACTGGCCCACAGCCACAAAATAGCCGTAGTGGCTGGACGAGGCCGATGTAGAGCCGATCAGCAGGTCTTGGGCCTGCGCGGTAAAGGCAGAGCCTGCCAGAATGGTTGCGCCAAGAAGTGCGCGGAATGTATGTTTCATGGTATCCTCCCAATGTCGTCCTGCGCAAAACACACCTGTGGATTGCTGTCAGGTCCTCTGTGGCGAGTATGGCAAAAGCTGTCTATTGCAAGAAGTGCAAATATTGCGATAATTAGTGCATGAAACGCAACAAACTCACGATTGCCGATTTTCAGGCGGTTCTGGCGCTGACCAAAGAGGCGTCTTTTCGTGCTGCCGCCGATGCGCTGGGCCTGTCACCATCCGCCTTGTCGCGCCAGATTACCGCGCTGGAAACGCGGTTGCAGACGCGGCTGTTTGATCGCGACACCCGCAATATGGAAATCACCGACTCTGGCCGCGCTTTTGCCCGGATTGCCCAGCGGATGATCAATACGGTTGATGACGGGATGATCGAATTCGACGCCCATCAATCGGCGCGGCGGGGTCTGTTAACCATTGCGGGGCTGCCGTCGATCACCGCAAGCCTGCTGCCCGAAATTCTGCGCAGTTTCACGGCTGAATATCCTGACATCGACCTGCGGATCATTGATGCCCTGTCAGGCAGCGTGCTGGATGCGGTGGAAACCGGAGAAGCGGACATCGGTTTTACCGCCGGCACGGTGTCGGTGCGGTCGCGACTGGCGTTTCAGCCGTTGATGGAGGACGAGTTTGTCGCGCTGGGCCTGCCTGATGGTCCCTTGGCCGAAGATCGCGATTATGGCTGGGCGGAACTGGTTGCGATGCCTTTTATCGCTATGGCACCTGGCACCAGTGTGCGCGAATTGATTGATGGCACCTGCCTGCGGTTCGGCCATGTGCTCGGCCCGCGTTTTGAAGTGGCCCATCTGGCCACGGCAGGGGCGCTGGTTTCGGCGGGGCTGGGGATTACTGCCTTGCCAAAGCTGACACTGGCGGTGTTGCGCTGTGATCATCTGGTGATCCGCAATATTCGGGATTTCGGTGCGCGGCGGCGGATTGGTCTTGTCAGACGCTCGGGCCGCACGCTTTCCCCCGCTGCTGCGGCTTTCCTGAGCCATGTGCGGATGACGAAACTTCCGTAAATTATTGATTTTGTGTGGTTTTTGAATGTGCCTAAATTTTTGTACGCCTGCGCACCTGCCATCTTGGGGCAATGAAATCAAAACTTCACCTTAGTTTCGCACAGTTGTCACATCCCCGGACGATACCCCCTGAGAAACCGACGCACTCAATCGTGATGTGCCACATTCTTCAGAAGGAAAACGTCAATGCTCATTCAACGCCGTCACGCGCTAGGCCTAATGGGGGCCGCTGCGGGTTCCCTGATCCTGCCACGCATGGGGTCTGCCCAGACCAACCGCCGCACCATCACTGTGGCGGTTCAAAAGATCACCAACAACAACACGCTGGATGTTTGGAACGAACAGTCCAACGTGGGCGAGCGGGTGTTCTTTCCAAACCTGTGGGAAGGTCTGATCAACCGCAACTGGATGGGCGATCAGGGCGGTGTTCCGGGTCTGGCAACAGAATGGAAACGTCTGGACGACAAGACGATTGAACTGAAGCTGCGTCAGGGCGTCAAATTCCACAATGGCGATGAAATGACCGCCGATGATGTTGTGTTCTCTTTTTCAGACGAACGGGTGTTTGCAGGCACGCAACCGGATGGCGGCGCAACGCTATATGCCGAAAATTTCCAGCCCAAAACCGATAAAGAGCTGCCAGCAGGCGTTCCGGGTGTGGGGCGTCGCCTGTGGCCGGCCCTGCGCGGTGTTGAAGCGGTTGATAAATACACAGTGCGCTTTCACAACGCTTCCCCTGATGTAACACTTGAAGGCCGCCTGATCGCCTTCGGATCGCAAATCGCCAGCCGCCGTGCCTGGGATGAATCCGCAACCTACGCCGAATGGGCCAATGCACCTGTGACCACAGGGGCCTACCGCGTCGAAGAATATCGCCCCGATGTGTCGCTGACACTGGTGGCCCATGATGAATATTGGGGTGGCCGTCCACCGCTTGCAAAAATCCGCTTCCTTGAAGTGCCCGAGGTGGCCAGCCGTGTGAACGGTCTGATGTCTGGCGAATATGATTTCGCCTGTGACCTGCCGCCAGATCAACTGGATGCCGTGCGCAACACTGCGGGTCTGGAAGTGCAGGGTTCGACCATTTTGAACCACCGCATTCAGGTGTTCGACAAGGTTCACCCCGTTCTGGAAAACCCGCTGATCCGCCGCGCCATGACCCATTCCATCGACCGCGAGCTGATCGTCAAAGCCCTGTGGGACGGTCAAACCAAAGTGCCCGCCGGTCTGCAATTCGAATTCTACGATGACATGTTCATCAAGGGCTGGACTGCCCCTGAATTCGATCTGGAAATGGCCCGCGATCTGGTGAAACAGTCCGGCTACAAGGGCGATGCAATCCCGTTCCGTGTGCTGAACAACTATTACATCAATCAGGTGTCCAACGCGCAGATCATGGTTGAAATGTGGAAACAGGCCGGCCTGAACGTTGAAATCCAGATGGTCGAAAACTGGGGTCAGGTGCTGGAAGACAATGAAACACGCGGCATCCGTGACTGGTCGAATTCGGCCACATTCAACGATCCGGTGTCGTCCATTGTGGCACAGCACGGCCCGAACGGTCTGCAACAGCAGCGCGGCGAATGGTCGAATACGGAAATGAACGAGCTGTCCAACTTTATGCAGCAATCGGTGGATCGTTCGGCCCGTAAGAAAGCCTTTGCACGGATGCTGGAAATCTCCGAGCGTGAAGATCCGGCCTTCCAGGTGCTGCACCAGAACTGTGTGTTCACCGGCATGAAGTCCGAGTTGAACTGGAAGGCAGCCCCTGCCTTTGCCATGGACTTCCGCTCTGAAAACTGGCGCGCGTCCTAATCCCGATCCGAACCAAAAGGCGCAGCGGTCTCTCCGCTGCGCCATCCGTTTTTGTTGGAGCCTGATATGACTTTTGTTTCTATCCGAGACCTGAAAGTCTCGTTTGACGGCGTGCAGGTTCTGCACGGCATTGATCTTGATGTGGACCGCGGTTCAGCCGTGGGTCTTGTGGGGGAATCCGGTTGCGGGAAATCCGTAACTTGGCTGGCGGCACTTGGTCTGCTGCCGGGGAAAGCCAGCGTATCGGGCTCGGTACTTGTGGACGGGCAGCAATTGATCGGCACCGATCGCGCGTCGGTCGAGGCCGTGCGCGGCGGACGGATCGCGATGATTTTCCAAGACCCTTCGTCCTCGTTGAACCCTGTGCGCACTGTGGGCCGCCAGATCGGTGAAAGCCTGTCGTTGCACCGTGGTCTGGATCGCCGCGCAGGGCGCATCGAGGCTATTCGCCTGCTGGATATGGTCGGTATTCCCGATGCGGCGCGGCGGGTGGACCTGTACCCCCATGAATTTTCGGGCGGTCAATGCCAGCGGGTGATGATCGCCATGGCGCTGGCGGGGGAACCCGATCTGCTGATCGCGGATGAACCGACAACGGCGCTGGATGCAACGATACAGGCGCAAATTCTTGACCTGCTGGGCATGTTGCGGCGGGAAACCGGCATGGCGATGGTGTTCATCAGCCATGATCTGGGCGCTGTGGGCGCGATTTGTGACGATATCAATGTGATGTATGCGGGTAATATTGTGGAAAGCGGCGGCATCGACCAGATGTTCGCCCATCCCCGCCACCCCTATACACGCGGGCTGTTTGACGCGATTCCACGGCTGGACGGTGCGCGCAACCGCCTGATCCCGATCAACGGCACGGTGCCGGACCCGCGCCACATGCCACCGGGCTGTGCCTTTGCGCCGCGCTGCGCCAAAGCCAGCGACTTTTGCAAATCTGCGCGTCCCCCTTTGAAGCCGCAAAAAGACGGTCGCCAACTGGCCTGTTGTTATCCGGTGGTTGAAGGTGGCGATATCGCCGATGTGATGCCTGAAATGGTTCCGGCATGACCCCGCTGATCAAGGCACAGGGTCTGGTGCGCTGTTATGAAGGCCAAAAAAGCCTGTTCAAACGGCCCAAACCTGTGCGTGCGGTGGATGGTGTTGACCTAAGCGTCGCCCCGGGCGAGACCCTTGGCATTGTCGGGGAAAGTGGCTCTGGCAAGTCCACATTGGGGCGGATGTTGCTGGGGATTGATCCCCCGACCGAAGGCCATGTGACATTCGACGGCCAGCCGATGCCGCCCCTGCAATCTGCGTCCTGGCGGGCGTTGCGGGCGCAGATGCAGTTGATCTACCAAGACCCTTTGGCCGCCCTTGACCGCCGCCTGACCATTGCCGATCAGATTGGCGAACCCCTGGAGATTCACAACCTTGCCAAGGGTGCAGAGCTGAAGGAACGGGTTGCCGATTTGATGGTTCAGGTCGGGCTGCGGGTGGATCAGGGGGATCGCTATCCCCATGAACTGTCAGGCGGCCAGCGCCAGCGGGTGGTGATTGCGCGTGCGCTTGCGACTTCGCCCCGATTGCTGGTGTGTGATGAACCTGTGTCGGCGCTGGATGTGTCTATTCAGGCCCAAGTGGTGAACCTGCTGCGTGATCTGCAAGACATTCACGGCATTGCCATGGTGTTCATCAGTCATGATTTGAAAGTTGTACGCAATATCTGTGACCGTGTGGCGGTGATGTATCTGGGGCGGATCGTGGAAGAGGCCAGTTCGGACCAGATTTTCGCCAGCCCCCAGCATCCCTATACGCAGGCTCTGGTGTCTTCGGTCCCCATTCCCGGCAAAGCGCTGGAGGGACGTATCCTGCTAAAAGGAGAGCCGCCCAATCCCGCGCTGCGCCCTACAGGGTGTGCCTTTCATCCCCGTTGCGGGTCTGCTGTGGCGGCCTGTGCAACCGCTGTTCCCCTGTTGGAACCCGTGGCTGCAGGGCGCTGCTCTGCCTGTCATTTGACCGAAAATTCAAGGGATTTGGCCGCATGAGCCGCACCCCTAAGACCAAAAAGGCCAACCGATGTTAAGTTTCCTTTTGACCCGCCTGTTCCGCGCGGCGCTGACGATTGTGCTGGTGATGACCTTTGCCTTTATCGTGCTGCGCCTGTCGGGCGACCCTGCGTCGATCATGCTGGGGCCGGACGCGCCCACGGATAGTGTGGCTGCCTTTCGCGCTGAATGGGGGTTGGATGACCCGATCTGGAAACAGTATTTCGCCTATCTGAAATCCATCGCGCAACTGGATTTCGGGGTCTCTATGCGGGATCGGTCATCCGCGATCAATCTGGTGCTGGAACGTATTCCTGCCACGCTGGCGCTGACGGTGCCAACCCTGTTTATCCAGCTTGGCATCGGTATTCCCGCAGGGGTTTTTGCTGCGCTGCACCGCCAGTCTATTGCGGATCGTGGTGTGATTATGCTGTCGATTTTCGGCTTTACCATTCCGTCCTTTGTGATGGGGCTTTTGCTGGTGCTGGTCTTTGCCGTGACGCTGGGTTGGCTGCCATCGGGGGGGCAGGACAGTTGGCGCCACGCGATTCTGCCGATTGTGACCATGTCTGTGGGTGGCATCGGTATTCTGGCGCGGTTTTCCCGTTCCGCCATGATCGAGGTTCTGGGCCAGCCCTATATCCGTACCGCCATGGCCAAGGGTCTTAGCTGGCGCGATGTGGTGTGGAAACATGCGCTGCCCAATGCCTCGGTTCCGATTGTCACAATCGTTGGCTTCATGGTCGGCTCGCTGATTGCAGGGGCGGTTGTGGTGGAAAGTATCTTTTCATGGCCGGGCATCGGGCGGCTGTTGATCGTGTCTGTGTCGAACCGCGATCTGGCAGTGGTGCAATGCCTGCTGCTGGTGATTGCCACCGCGATGGTTGTGGCCAATCTATGTGTTGATTTCGCCTATGGCCTGCTGGACCCGCGCCTGCGGGCCAAAGCCGCTGCGCATTAAGGAAAGACTATGACTGTTCAAGCAACCAACCCCCGAATAGCGCCGCGTTTTATCAGCCGCATCCGGTTCAAAGCACCGCTATTGGTGACATTCGGGCTGGCATGGCTGGCGCTGATGGCGCTGACCGCGCTGTTTGCCGATGTGATCCGCCCCTATGAAATCACCCAGATGGACCTGTCCGCCCGTCTGACAGTCCCGCTGACCCAAGGCCATCTTCTGGGCACGGACGAATTGGGCCGTGATGTGCTGTCCCGCCTGATCCAGTCGATCCGCGTGTCGCTGGTGATCGCCTTTGGCGCGACGCTTCTGTCGGCGCTGTTTGGCACCACGCTGGGGTTTCTGGCGGCACAGTTTCGCGGCACGCTGGAACATCTGATCCTTGTGCTGGCGGATTTTCAAGCGGCGCTGCCGTTTCTGATCCTGTCACTGGCGGTGCTGGCGTTCTTCGGGTCATCCCTGACTTTGCTGGTCGGGTTGATGGGCTTTTACGGCTGGGAACGCTACGCGCGTATTTCACGCGGGCTGGCGATTTCGGCAGGTGCGCAGGGCTATGCCTCGGCTGTGGTGCAACTGGGGGCAAAACCGTCACGGGTCTATCTGCGCCATATCCTGCCCAATGTGGCCTCGACCTTGATCGTGTCCATGACGCTGACCTTTCCCGAAATCATCCTGATGGAAAGCGGGCTGTCGTTTCTGGGCCTTGGGGTGCAGCCGCCTGAAAGCTCGCTTGGCAATATGGTGGGGTTCGGGCGGGAATATCTGACCCGTGCGCCCTGGATCATGTTGGCCCCTGCCTTTGTAATCATGATGACAACCCTGTCGATTTCGCTGGTCGGTGACTGGCTGCGCGACAAGCTCGACCCGACAATCCGTTAGAATAGGACCGCTGATATGACCAAGATTATTGCCCATCGGGGCGCGCGCAACCTCTGGGCTGAAAACTCGCTTCAGGGGTTCCGCAATGTGCGTGACCTGCATGTAAAGGCAGTGGAATTCGACCTGCATTTTGGCGCGAATGGTGAATTGCTGGTGATCCATGATGCCACGCTGGATCGCACCACTACGGGTACCGGCCCTGTGCGGGCGTTGACCGAAACCAGCCGCCATGAGGTGCGTCTGATCGGTCCGGGCGGTGAAATCGACGAAGGCGTGCCTGTGCTGTCAGAAGTTCTGGACATCCTTGCCCCTGTGGCGGGGCTGCGGCTTTTGCCGGAATTCAAGGCGGATGAAAACGGGTTTTACGACCCTGAAATGATTGAAAAAACCGTTGAACTGCTGCGCGAAAAGGGGCTGGCATCCCGCACGACCCTGCACAGTTTCGACGTGAATGTTCTGCGTTCCTTAAAACAGGCCGCACCTGAATTTGATCTGATGGTTTCCGTCAATCAGGACTGGATTGATCGGCAGGGCGGGATCGAGGCGTTCTTTGACTCTGTTCGCGATCTGGTCAGTTTTGTATCGGTGCAGCATGATCTGTTTGAAGCAGAGTTTAACCGTATTACGGACCTGCTGCCGCTGGAAAACCTATGTGTCTGGACGGTGAATGACCCTGATCTGATCAGCCGTTGGCTGGCCCGTGGTCCGGGGTTTCTGACCAGTGACAATCCCAAACTGGCCCAAGCGCTTTTGGCAGGGCAGGTGGCGGCATGACCCGTATTGATCTGGTGATTTTTGACTGCGACGGGGTGTTGATTGATAGCGAACCCCTTGGCGCGCAAGCCTTGGCCGAGGCGATTTCAGCCGCGGGTTATCCGATGAGCCAGCGGGCCGCCGAGACGATGTTTTCAGGCTCTGGCCGGGTTCAGACCAGCGCCTTGATCAAGGGTCTTGGTCTGGCGGTTGACGCTGTTCTGGCCGATGCGGATCAGCGTCTTGCCGCGCTTTTCGCCAAAGGTGTACAGCCTGTGGCGGGGATCGAACCGTTGTTGAAAAGCCTTGATGCAAAAATCTGCGTGGCCTCAAACAGCAGCCTGCTGCGGCTGGAGGCAAGCCTTGGGCGCACCCCTTTGGCCGCCCTGTTTGAACCGCATATCTACAGCGCCGATCATGTGATCAAAGCCAAACCCGCCCCCGATCTGGCACTGCATTGTCTGGCACAGATGGGCACCCCTGCGGATCGCGCAGTGTTTGTGGATGATAATATCCACGGCATCGGCTGTGCGCGGGCGGCGGGTGTTTTGTCCATCGGTTTTGTCGGCCCGTCCGATCACCGCGCGGATCATGCAGGAACCCTGCGCCGTGCGGGGGCAGATCACGTGGTCCATGGCACCGAAGAATTGCGCCAGTTGCTTGCCGAATTAACCAAACACCCTGTTCCGGCCGAGGCCGCGCAGTAACCCGTTCCCCCCTCTACAACCAAGGAAAAGACAATGACTGATCTCCCGCTTTTGGGCGCAGCAATGACGACGGCCACATTGGAAACCCTTCAGGATTTCATCCTCGAAGAAAACCGCGATCTTGAGGTTCAGGATTTTTTCGATTGCGATCTGCTGAATGGCGATTGGAAATCGGTGGCCGATAAGACCCGTAGCCTGTTGACGGGCTACACAGGGCGGCTGGGCATTCACGGCCCGTTCTGGGGGTTGAATATCGCCAGCCCTGATACGGAAATGCGTGCAATGAACAAGCGAAAGCATCTGCAAGGTATTGAAGTTGCGGAATATCTGGGCGCAACCCAGATGGTGATCCACAGCCCCTATTCCACATGGAGCTATAACAATCTGGACAACGGCCCGAACCGTATGGACTATGACCGTCTGCTGGAAAACTGCCATGACACGATGGATGATGTGGTCAAACGGGCCGAGGATTGCGGCGTGACCATGGTGATCGAAAACATCGAGGACATGGACCCCGACATCCGTTGCGCCTTGGCGGCCAGCTTTGATTCACCTGCCATGGCTGTGTCGATTGACACAGGTCACGCCCATTACGCCCATGGCACCAATGGCGCGCCGCCTGTGGATTACTATGTGCGCCGCGCCGCCAACCAGTTGGAACATATCCACCTGCAAGACGCCGATGGCTATGCAGATCGTCACTGGTCAATCGGTGAAGGCACCATCCGCTGGGCCGCAGTGTTCCGCGCGCTGGGCGAATTCACCAGCAACCCGCGGCTGATTTTGGAACTGCGTGACAAAACAGGCATCCTGCCGTCAGTCGCCTATCTAAATTCTTTGGGTTTGGCGCGCTAAGAAGGATTTGATTTTGCCTGAGCGCGCAGGGGACAACGGTTCCCCTACGCGCTCAGGTGTCTTTATCAGATGAACTAAAGACTATGCGATCAGGCTGGCCACCTCTGCGGCATAATCTGCGGCGGTTTTGTCTGTGGGGGGGCTGGTGTCCTGTTCTGCGGCAAAGGTTTCCTGGTCGATTGTGCCCCGCATCATCTTGCTGGTGGTGCGCCACATCTTCGTGTTTTCCTTGATCTGTGCAGAAACCTGCTGCGCCAAAGCGCGTATGTCTTTGATGGCATCAGGGGGAAAGTGGTCTTTGGGCTGGGTGGATTGCGGATCAGCCAAAGCGTTTGCAACCGCTGCATCCAAGGCCGGTTGAAACAAGGGGTCGTCAAAAAATGCAGCGTCAATCTTGGCGGCGTCTTTGGCAAAGCTGTCTGCCAAATCCTGGGCTGTTGCCCTGTCCAAAGCCAGTTTGGTGCCG
>JAXMOF010000050.1:0-31782 GCA_034670045.1 Amylibacter sp.
TCAGCCCGTGATCTAGACTGATATGGGGCAGAATATCCACCTCGGCCAGTCGTTCGTAATTGTCCAACAACCCCTGCAATGTGCCAAATTCAAAGGCCGTGTGGTGGATGCCGTCATGGGAAACCTTATCCGGATCTGCCTTTATGCCGGGCGCTGCCAGAAACGCGATTCGGTGGTTTGCGGTGTCGTTTGTGGTCCATGCCGCGCCTTCAAACACGAAATTGGGCGCGCAGCCCACAACGGCTTCGTACCAGTCGATCATCTCTTGCAGACGTGTGGTTTTGAATGTGACGTGATGCAGAACCGGTTTCTGCGCGATTGGCTTTGGTTTTTTCATCTGTGCTTCCTCCCGAAAATTGATGCAGCTTTATCGCGACGCTTGGGGATCGCGGTAAAATCACGCTTATCCTGTCACGCGGTTTGCCTTTTGCGCAGATAGAAATCCGCTCGACCTGATGCCAGAAAGGTATCGCCTGCCCGCAAGATGCCTGTGATTGAGGGAGATGCCTGAAATCTATCGTGTGCGGTGAAGCGGATTTTGGCGGCAGCAGGGGCAGGCGGGGTCCAATTGCCAGATAAAACCCCACCCTTGGAACGGATTCCCAAAAATTATGTCGGCGTAACGTTTTGTAAACAGGCTGGAAAAGAACTCGGCGCTATCGGTTAAGCCTGCCAATCCGATGCGATACCTAATTGGCATCAAGTTCCACCTAATCATATCTTCGGGCAACTGCGCGGCAATGCTAAACATGCCGACAGAAGAATTTTGCGCCGTTCAAAATAAGCACCGTCTAAAGTCGGTCACGGCCATCACTTCTTTGTATCAGGGAGGATACTATGAACATTAAGACCATAACCACCGCTGCTTTGCTGGCCGGAGCCGCTGCAATTTTCACGCCGTCAAACGCCACGGCGCAGGAGCATGTGCTGAAAGTATCGGCTCCGATTCCGCCGACCGAAAAAGATCCAGTCTATGCATGGATGCTGGCCTTTGAAAAAGGCGTAGAAGCCAGTTCCAACGGCCAGATCGACGTGCAGTTATTCCCCGCCAACCAGTTGGGCCAGCTTCCTGCTGCTGTTGAAGGCGTATCCATGGGCACCATCGAAGTGTCTTTTTCGATCATCGGGTTTTTCAGCTCGCTTGATCCACGGTTCCAGGTGCTGGACGCGGGCGGATTGTTTGACACCCCCGAGCATGCGATGAAAGCGTTGCAGCAATCCGAATCCCGCGAAATGCTGGCGGATTTTGGCAAGGCCGCAGGGGTACGCCCGCTTGTGATCGTCATCGACGGGCAAGGGGTTATCATTTCCAAAGACCCGATCAATACGGTTGCCGATTTTGAAGGCCTGAAAGTCCGCACAGGCGGGGCGACACCGCTTTTGACCGAACCGCTTGCCGCAATGGGCGCCGCTCCTGTGGCGATGCCTCTGGGTGAAGTTGTGCCGGGTTTGCAGACGGGCTCAATTGATGCGGCCACCAATTCCATGCGCGTTGTGAATGCGTTCAAGATGGCAGATGTGGCCAAGAATGTGACCTATCTGCCGGGCAATTATGCCACCGTCGGTGCGGTTGTGAATACCGGCTTTCTGGATCGGATCGGGCCTGATCTGGCCGCCATCGTGCTGGAAGAAGCCCATAAGGCCGAAAGCGTGATTTTTGACCATCTTGCCAAAGCCCCCATGCAAGAAGCCGCGTGGGAAGCCGCTGGCGGTCAGGTGATCCGCTTGAGCGAGGCTGAAAAAGAAAACTACCTGTCAGTGACCAACCCGATTGTCGCCGGGATCGTGGCTGCAAATCCGCAGATGCAATCGGATTTTGATGTGCTCAAGGCAGCCGCTGCCAAATAGGCGCAACCAACAGACAGGCCGGGCCCCTTCGGGGTGTCCGGTTTGTTTTTCTGCAATGAAAAGGGTGGTCATGGTTTTTTTCGACAAATTTGCCAGTGTTTTACAGGCCTTACTTGGGGTGATGTTGATCGCGATGGTGTGCCTGAGCGTGTATAATGTCATCAGCCGCTATGTGTTTAACAGCGCATTGCTTTGGGCGGATGAGATCGCGGTTTTTGCCATGATCGCCCTTGCCTGGCTTGGGGCTGTGGTCTGCGGTTGGCGCAACGCCGAAATCCGCATGGAAATCCTGACCAGCCTGTTGCCCGCAGGGGCGCAGCGCTGGATTATTGTCGTTCAGCAACTGGTGATTGCGGTGTTGTGTGCCTGGGTGGCCTGGCAGGCTTTACCTTATATTACGCGGGCATATGCCATCGGGATGCGCAGCGATGCTTCGGGGTTTCCTGTCTGGTTGATCCATGCAGTGATCCCCTTCAGCCTTGTTCTGGTCGCCCTGATTGCCGCTTTGCGGTGCGTGCGGGTGCTGTCGGGTTTTGATCCCGCCTTTGCACCAAAACTCAAGAATACACCTTCATCAAAAGATCAGGTTCTGGAAGGACGGGCAGGATGATTTTTGCACTTGGCGTAGTACCGATCCTGCTTTTGCTGTTCGGATTTCCGATTTTCATCGTGCTGCTCAGCGGCTCCGTTTTGGCGCTGACGTTTTATATGCAGATGCCGCTGACGGCGATCCAGCAGAATTTGATGGGGTCATTGAACTCTCCGGGTCTGCTGGCTGTACCCTATTTCATCTTCGCGGGTGAATTGATGTCGCGCGGGTCTGTGTCCAAACGGTTGGTGGATTTTGTCCGCTCGCTGGTGGGCGGATTGCCCGGATCATTGGGGGTGACCACGGTGGGCACTGCCACTGTTTTCGGGGCCATTTCCGGATCAAGTGCTGCTTCGGTTGTGTCGGTTGGCAAGGTTATGCACCCAGCGATGACGGCAGATGGCTATCCCGCCCCGTTTTCTGCAGGGATGATCACTTCGGTCAGTGCGATTGGTATTATCATACCCCCGTCCATCCCGATGATTATCTACGGTGCATCCGCCGAGGCTTCTATTCCGCGTCTTTATGCGGCGGGTATCGTGCCGGGGCTGATCCTTGCGATCATGCTGTCCGCCTATATCATGTTTCGTGCGCGCACCGGGAAATTCGGCACGACCGAAAAACCGTCGATCAAACAGATTTTCAGCACGTTGGGCCGCGCCTCTTGGGCGCTGGGTGCGCCGATAATCGTGTTGGGCGGTATCTATGGCGGGGTGTTTTCCCCCACCGAGGCAGCCGCAGTTGCCTGTGCTTATGCCCTTGTAGTGACACGTTTTATCTACAGCGAGCTAAGCTGGTCCGACATTCTGGATGCTGCATCGTCAACGGTGTTTTTCACTGCTCAGGTGTTGATCATTATCGCCGCTGCGGGGTTGTTTGCGTGGATTTTAACGGTCAACCAATTGCCGCAGAATCTGGTGGCATGGATTGCCCAGATGGAAATTTCGCCCTGGCAGTTCCTGCTGGCTGTGAACATTCTGCTGTTGATTGTGGGCTGCTTTATGGACCCGCTGTCCGCCATTTTGTTGCTGACACCGCTGCTTATTCCGGTGGTCGACTCCCTTGGGATCGACAAGGTGCATTTTGGCATTGTGATGACGCTGAACCTTGCCATTGGCCTGTTCACGCCGCCTTTCGGGATCAATATTTTTGTGGCCCAGTCGGTTCTGAACATGAAGACCGCAGATATCTATCGCGGCGTGATGCCCTTTCTTCTCGTCTTCCTTGCAGCCCTGTTTTTGATAACCTTTGTGCCCGCGATCACGCTGTGGGGCATGAACCTGTTCCTGTTCTGAAAGAGCCACCATGTCCCGTCTTAGCAATCGCACAATCATCGTAACCGGCGCTGCGCAAGGCATCGGCGCGGTCTATGCCAAAGCCATTGCCGCCCAAGGCGCGCGGGTCGCCGTTTGTGATGTCACCAGTCCTGAACAGGTGCTGGCCGAGATCGAAGAAAGCGGCCAGCAGGCGATGGGCGCAATTTGTGATATTACCGATGGCAAAGCGGTCGCGGATTTTGTTGCAAGCGTGCAAGATCAATTCGGGCCGGTGGTGGGGCTGGTCAATAATGCTGCGATTTTTGCGTCCCTGCGCCCCAAGCCGTTTGAACAGATTCCATCCGAAGAATTCGACCGCGTGTTGCAGGTCAATGTACGCGGCACCTTTGAAACGATCCGCGCCGTGATGCCGGGAATGCGGGCCGAAGGCTATGGCAAGATCGTCAATATTGCCTCTGGCACCCAGTTCAAAGGCACGCCCGGCCTGTTGCATTATACCGCCTCCAAAGGGGCGGTGATCGCGCTGACGCGGGTCATTGCACGGGAATGCGGGGCTGACGGGATCAGGGTGAATTGCCTGACCCCCGGTTTCACCCTGAGCGAAGGGATCGCGGATGCGGATGAAACTGCTGCTATCAACAAAATGACCGTCGCCTCGCGGTGTTTGCCACGGGACCAGATGCCCGATGATCTGAACGGCGCGGCGATTTTCCTTTTGTCCGCCGACAGTGATTTCATGACGGGCCAGAATATCGTCGTGGACGGTGGTTCGGTGATGAACTGATCCACGCCCCAATTAACGCCAGACCCTATCGCGCTGGCAGGACTCTTACGAAAACAGGAACAGACTATGCCTCTCGCAGTATTTACACAAAATTCGGAAACCAGACTTGGAAAAGTCTTCGACGCGGGGCTGGTTGACCTGTCTGTGGCGGCCCCGACCCTGCCGCAGACTGTTGTGGCATTTCTGGAAGGCGGGGCAGAAGCCCGCGCAATTTACAACGCAGTCACACCGGAAAGCGGCCCGCTGATTCCTCTGTCTGATGTTGTGCTGCAAGCGCCCGTGCCTAACCCTGAAAAATACCTCGCCATCGGGATGAACTATGCAGATCACGGGGACGAAGCGCGCAAACTGGGCATCGACGTGCCGCAGTATCAGTTGTGGTTCAACAAACAGGTCAGCTGCATCAATGATCCGTTCGGGGATGTGGTCTTGCCCAAGGTTTCCGAAAAACTGGACTACGAGGTGGAGCTGGCGATCGTCATCGGCAAAACCTGCCGCTCTGTATCAGAGTCTGATGCCGCATCGGTTGTGGGCGGGTATATGGTGGCCAATGATGTTTCTGCACGGGATTGGCAGTTGCGCACCGGCACCATGACACTGGGCAAATCCTTTGACACACACGGCCCGATTGGCCCTTGGCTGACGTTGCCCGATGAAATCGGCAACCCCCATGATTTGACCCTGCGCACGCTGGTGAACGGTGAACTGCGCCAGAGTGGGAACACCCGCGATCTCATTCACAGCCTGTGGCAGCAGATTTCCTATCTGTCGCAAGTGATGACCCTGAAACCCGGCGATATTCTGGCAACCGGCACCCCGAGCGGTGTGGGCGTCGCCATGGACCCGCCCCAATTCTTGCAGGTCGGCGATGTAATGCGGGTTGAAATCGACGGGCTGGGGCATCTGGAAAACAGGGTGGTCGCTGACCGCTGACACTTAGCCCAACAACAGAGGAGGAGTTACAATGACTGACCAAGCAACCACGCGTTTCACCGAAAAAACTGGTTCGCAGACCTGGACTGGCAAGCTGGCCCGCGGTGGCAATGGTGAATTGCCAGTGCTTTTGGCGATCCACGGGGGGACCTATAATTGTGACTACTTCGACGTTCCGGATTATTCACTGATCGACCGTGCGGTGGCACAGGGATTTGACGTGCTGGCGGTGGATCGTCCGGGGTATGGCGGGTCCACACCGCTGGATGATACACCAACGATGATCGACGCAAATGCAACGGCGTTGAACACTGCTCTGCCCATGCTTTTGACGCAGCTTGGGTTGCAGGATCGTCCGGTTTTCCTGATCGGTCATTCCAT
Source organism: Amylibacter sp. (assembly GCA_034670045.1). Taxonomy (GTDB): domain Bacteria; phylum Pseudomonadota; class Alphaproteobacteria; order Rhodobacterales; family Rhodobacteraceae; genus Amylibacter. The sequence continues at coordinate 5,813 of JAXMOF010000050.1, forward strand.
CGGCGGGGCGATTGCCCTGACCCTTGCGGCCCTTCACTCGGGCTGGTCACTGGCAGGGGTTGCGGTGTCTGGCGTGGGGGCTTTAACGCCGCCCGAAGATGCCGAGAACTATGCCCATCTGCCGCAACAGTATTTTGTGGAACTGCCAACTCCGATGAAAGATGCGGTGATGTTCGGCCCGTCCGACAGCCATGCCGCGGATATGCCTGCGGCAAGCCATATCGCCAACACGCAGGTTCCGCGATCCGAATTGCTGGACATCACAGGCGGGTGGCAAGACCGTGTTGCTGGCATTGCCGCACAGATTGCGGTGCCCGTCCACTACCGGCAAGGCGAATATGAAAAGCTTTGGGTCAACGGGCAGGACAGGATTGATGCGTTTGCCCGGCTCTTTACTGCCAGCAGCAAGGTCGATGCGGCAATGGTTCCAAACGCCGGACATTGCATAGATTTCCACATGGCCGGTGCGACGTTCCAAAGCGCCCAGCTGGATTTTGCAGCCGCCGCTCTGTCCAAGTGACAGGGCACAGGCCAGCGCCCCCGTTACCACTATTGAAAGAGAGTTCCCCGTGATCATCGACATCTACACCCATATCTTTCCCCAAGCCTATTTTGACAGTCTGACCCGCGAAACCAGCGGGTTGGGTAGCCTTGGGGCGCGGATGAAAGGGGTGCCTTCGGTTATCGACCTTGATGCCCGTTTTCGTCAAATGGACGAAGTGGGCGATTATCGTCAGGTGATCAGTCTGCCCGCCCCCACACTGGAAGAGGTGGCCGATCCGGTTCTGGCCACACGGCTGGCGCGGCTGGCCAATGACGGGTTGGCGGAACTGGTTGCAAAACACCCTGACAGGTTTCCCGCCTTTGTGGCCGCTGTGGCTTTGAACAACGTCGCGGGTGCCGTGGAAGAGGCGACCCGCGCTGTGAACGAGCTGGGCGCAAAGGGTATCCAGATTCACACCAATATGTGTGGTCGCCCTTTGGATGACCCCGAGTTTCTGCCGATTTTTGACGCCGCCGCTGCCCTTGGGGTGCCGATCTGGCTGCATCCCACGCGCAGTGCGGCAATGACCGATTACGCTGCCGAGGAAAAATCCCGCTTTGAAATGTGGTGGTGTTTCGGCTGGCCTTACGAAACCTCTATCGCCATGTCACGGCTGGTGTTTTCGGGGTTGTTCGACAGGCACCCAAATCTGCGGATCATCACCCATCATCTGGGCGGTATGATCCCCTATTTCGACGGTCGCATCGGCTATGGAATGGAGGTTCTGGGGTCTCGAACACCGGATGAGGATTACAGCTCTGTTCTGCCGTCTCTGAAACGCCCGCATTTGGAGTATTTCCGTGAATTTTACGGCGATACAGCCTTGATGGGGGGCACATCGGGCCTGCCGGCAGGATTGAAATTCTTTGGCGCGGATCACGTGGTTTTTGCCACGGACACTCCTTTTGCTCCGATCCACGAAACAATCGCGGCCATTGATCAACAAAACCTCAGCAACGTGGAGCGCACAAAGATTTTCAGCGGCAATGCGGGGCGGCTATTAGGGATGGATTTCACATGAACATAACATCAGGCAGCGTTTGCGCCCCCAAAAAACAACTGGCTAAAATCTGTCGCCAAACCGTGATTGCGGGGCTTTTGGCAGGTCTTCCCAGCTTAGGGATGGCTGAAACGATTATCCGGAATGTCACCGTTGTGGATACGGTGACGGGCCAGAAAACCCCTGACATGGCTGTGGTGATCGACGGCCCAATGATCAAATCGGTGGGTCCGGTGGCAGAGGTATCGGTCGCGGACACAGACACAATAATCGACGGCAGCGGCCTGTTTGTGGTGCCGGGGTATAACGACATGCACAGCCATGCACTTACCTCGGGAGATGTTGAAACCAACCTGCGCGTGATGCTGGCCAATGGCATCACGGGGTTCCGCCAGATGAGCGGATCTTCCGGGTTGCTGGCCAATCGGGGGGCTGATCACGGTGCGGGGCCAGACCTGTTGGCGCTGTCAGGCGACATCCTGACAGGGGACAATGCGCGCACAGCAGAGCAAGCGGCGGCTGAAATTCAGGCGCAAAAACAGGCGGGTGCGGATTTTATTAAAATCCTGATTGATAACCCGCAGGTCTTTGTGGCCGCTCTGGACACGGCGCAAGCCGAAGGTTTGCCGATTGCAGGGCATTTCCCACCCACTGTTTCCGCTGAAACCGCTGCTGCCCACGGGATGGATGCAATGGAGCATCTTGGCCCCCGTGAATCCCTGCTGCTGAGCGTGTCAAACCGCGAAGATGAATTTCGCAAGGTAATTGCAAATACGCCGCCACCCCCGCCACCTTCGGCACCGCCAACACCAGAGTTTTATGCCCGCGTGATCGCCAATCCGATCCCCTTTACCGCGCCCGCGCAGTTTGAACGGATGTTTGCCATGGCAGACAGCTACGACCCTGCAAAGGCGGACAAACTTGTGCAAATGTTAAAGCAGAAACAGGTCTGGCAGGTGCCAACCCTGATCCGTCTGCGCACCATGAACCACGGCGATGATCTGCTGTATCGCCAGGACCCGAACCTGTCTTATGTCACCGACGCCCAAAAGGGGTTGTGGCAGGATATAGCGGAAAGTTTCGCCGCCAGAATTCCAGAGGGTGCAAAACCTGCGCTGGATCGGATGTATGGCGCACAGATGCGTCTGACACGGCAAATGGCCGATGCGGGTTTGCCCCTGTTGGCAGGTTCGGATTACGGCGGGCAATGGCTGGTTGCGGGGTTTAGCCTGCATCAGGAATTTGCGGAACTGGCCAAGGCCGGCTTGACCCCGTTGCAGGTTCTTCAGGCGACAACATTGAATGCAGGTCAGTTCTTGAACCGTGAAATCGGTCAGGTGGCGGCTGGAATGGCCGCTGATCTGGTGCTGCTGGGCGCAGACCCGCTGGAAGATGTTGCCAATCTGGCGCGGATCGTCGGGGTTGTGGATTCCGGTGAGTATCAGGACCGCGCCGCATTAGACGCGCTGTTGGAACAATGACTGCGAAAACCGCCAGTCCAGCTTCGGGCTGGCGGTTTTCTATACGCAGGCCGCGTCTGTCAGGCCGTAGCCATCAAGGCGACCAGTTTGGCCAGACGGTCCCCGAAAGCGGCGATGAATTCACGCACGCTGTCATCGCTTACATGCCCCGCGTCATCAATCATATCAGGCGATTTAAAGGTAATGTAGGTTTCACCCGGCATAACAATGGCATGTTGAATGGCCAGAATCTGGCGCAAATGCTGTTGGCCGATGGCGGTCCCGATTCCCCCCGGAGAGGTTCCGGTCATGGCAATAACCTTGTCTTTCCAGATGTTCTGCGCTGGCGGTTTGGAACCCCAGTCGATCGCGTTTTTCAGCACTCCGGGAATAGAGCGGTTATATTCCGGCGTAACCATACAAACCGCGTCACACTTGCGGATCGCGTCCGTAAAGGCGTTGACCGAGGCAGGGCGGTTGGATTCAAGATCGCCGTTGTACCACGGCATATCTTCCATTGTGACAGGAATGAACTGCAATGTGTCAGGGGCTGTCGCCTCAATGGCGCGGGCCAGTTTCTGGTTGATCGAGCCTGTGCGCGTGCTGCCCACAAGCATGGCAATCGTATATTTTTTCATAAAAGCACTTTCCGGTTGGGTGTCCATGCAAACCAAGTGACCGTACGTACCGACCCCGCCTTTCACCGACAGGGTCTTGCAGCACATATGCCACAAAGGGGTCTGGCCCCTGCGCCTGCACAGGCAAGTTGCCAGACTGATCTAGTGCGATTGCTGGCATCGGTCAATAATAATACATTATATATCATCGAATCTATTGTTAGAGGCGGCGGGGCTGATATGATTTCAGCACAGACACAGCCGCCAACAGCATTGCACCACGGGAGGGCGAAGCCATGAATACCCAGATCCAAAAAACCGAATTCGACGATCTTTTCCATAATTTCCCCGGAGTTCCGGTTGGCGCAGAACCCGCGCCCCGACTCCATTTTTTTCATGCACCCAACTCCATCTGCTCGCAAAAGGTACGGTCGGTTCTGGCATTCCACCAGATTCCCCACAGCTCTCATCTGCTGGATATCTTTGCCGGAGAAACCTATGATCCGAGCTATGTTCGGATGCGGATGGCGGGTTGTGCCAGTCTTGGAGGGGCGATGGCAGACCAGCATCTTGGCACCACTTCGGTGAATTCAAGCGGGTGCGATGGTTGCGTCGTGCCGACTTTTCTTGATGCCGAAACAGGCGCTGTAACTGTGGATTCCTTGCGGATTTGTTTGGCGCTGGATGGCGGTGCTGCGGGCGAAAAACTGGTTCCTGCAGAATTAAAAGACGCCATTATGGCAGAGTTGGCCGTGGTGGATGATCTGCCGAATTATCAAAACCTTGCCGTGCGGGTGGTTCCAAAAACCGCCCCTGGAAACGCTTTCGCGGCCAGTAAAGTTGAACGGTGCAACACGCTTTTGGCAGCCCACGGCGATGATCCAGTGTTGCGCGCAGCTTACGAAGCGAAACGCGCCAAAGAGCAATATGCGGCTGATAAATTGTTCGACGAACCTGCCCTTGCGCAAGCGCGCAACGCAGTGACCGACGCTTTGGCGGGTCTGGAGCATCGACTGGCGGCGGGCAGCGGGCCGTGGCTGTTCGGGGGGGCGGTCACTATGGCCGATCTGTTTTGGGGGGCTGAACTGATCCGCACCGAAGACGTGGGGCAGGGGCATTTATGGCAGGAAAGCCACCTGCCGAATGTGGCGGCCTATTACGGGCGCCTATGCGAATTGCCTGCTTTGAAAACTGCCATTCTGGATTTTCCTGCGGCGCGGTTGGCACCCCAAAAACCAGCGGGTGCTGCGTGAGCCGTTTTGCGCGATCAGCGGTCCAAAGTACGGGACAATCCGGCTTTCACTCGGCGCAGCGGGATAGAGCTTTCTATGGAAGCGACACCGGGAACCTTGGTGAAAGATCCGGTCAGGAACCGTTCAAAGTCTGCCGGCCCGCGGGTGGCGATGCGCAGCAGGTAATCGCGGTTTCCGGTCATCAGCCAGCAGTCCACCACTTCGGGGAAACTGCGCACGGCAGCTTCGAATTGGGCCAGCGCGTCGTCAACCTGACGGTCCAGTTTGACCGAAACAAAGACCGAAAATTCATAGCCCAAAGCGGCCTCGTCGATCAGGGCTGCATAGCCTGTGATGATCCCGTCTTCTTCAAGAATCCGCAGCCTGCGGGCGACAGGCGACGGGCTAAGGTTGACCTGTTCGGCAAGGTCGTTGATCGAGGCGCGGCCGTTGGTTTGCAGCGCGTTGATGATGCCGATATCGTAAGAATCCAGCTTGGCGATTGTCATTATGATTCCTTCATTCCTTAGCGATTATCATCATAGATTATCCCAAATGGCGATAGATATGGTGAAAAACTTTAAAAGATTGGCTGTAGTGTCGCGCCTGTTATACCGCCAGAAACACACAGAGGTTCGCCCATGACACATGCCGACACGATCCATTTGAAGACCCTAGAAACCCGCCTGTTGTGGCTGTCCCACTGGATGATCCATCACGCAAATCATATCCGTTTCAAAGAGGACGGGATCAAGGTTGGCGGGCATCAGGCCAGTTCGGCCTCTATGGTGTCGATCCTGACGGCACTGTATTTTTCGGCGCTGAAACCAGAGGATCGTGTTGCGGTGAAACCCCATGCCTCGCCGATTTTTCATGCGATGCAATACCTGATGGGCAACCAGACGCTGGAAAAGATGAAGAACTTTCGCGGCTTTGGCGGGGTGCAGTCCTATCCCAGCCGGACCAAGGATGTGGACGATGTGGATTACTCTACGGGTTCGGTCGGGCTTGGGGTTGCGATCACGGCCTTCGGGTCGATTGTGCAGGACTATATTGCTGCAAAAAGCTGGGGCAGTGATCTGCAACCGGGCCGCCATGTGGCGCTTGTGGGTGATGCGGAACTGGACGAAGGCAATATCTACGAGGCCTTGCAAGAAGGTTGGAAAAACGACCTGCGCAATTGCTGGTGGATCATTGATTACAACCGCCAGTCCCTTGACGGTGTGGTGCGCGAAGGGCTGTTTGAACGGATCGAAAAAATATTCGAAGCCTTTGGCTGGTCAGTGATCCGCATCAAATACGGCGCCCTGCAGCAGGCGGCATTTAACGAGCCCGGGGGCGCGGCCCTGCGCGACTGGATCGACGCCTGTCCCAACCAGCAGTATTCCGCACTGACCTATCAAGGCGGCGCAGTCTGGCGCAAACGGTTGATGGATGATCTGGGCGATCAGGGGCCTGTAACCGCGTTGGTGGACAGCCGCACGGATGACGAACTGGCCGCTTTGATGGAAAACCTTGGCGGCAACTGTGTGGACACAATGGCACAGGTTTTTGCCAGCGTTACAGACGATCGTCCGACCTGTTTTCTGGCCTATACGATCAAAGGCTGGGGCACACCGATTGCAGGGCATAAAGACAACCATGGCGGCCTGATGACCAAGGCGCAGATGGCGGATTGGCAGACCCGCATGGGCGTGCCTGAAGGGGAGGAATGGGAAAAATTCGCAACAATCAAAGATGTGCCCGCGCTGCAAAACTTCCTTGATAAGACGCCGTTCTTTGCCAAAGGCCGCCGCCGTTATTCAGACAGTCTCTTGGCTGTGCCAGAGATCTCTTTGACTTCGGAGAAAGAGATTTCGACCCAAATGGCATTTGGCAAAATCCTTGATGACCTGTCCAAAGGCAGCAGCGATCTGGCCGAGCGGATTGTTACCATGTCGCCCGATGTGACAGGCACCACCAACCTTGGACCTTGGGTCAACCGCCGCAAACTCTTTGCCCGCAAGGCGCAAGCGGATGCGTTTATCGAACATCGCATACCCTCTACTGCGAAATGGGAATTTACACCCGAAGGCCAGCATATCGAACTTGGCATTGCCGAAATGAACCTGTTCCTGCTTTTGGGGGCTGCGGGGCTGGCAGATTCCCTGTTTGGCAAACGCCTGATACCTATCGGTACGCTTTATGATCCCTTTGTTGTGCGCGGTTTGGATGCGCTGAACTATGCCTGTTATCAGGATGCGCGGTTTATGGTCGTTGGTACGCCGTCTGGCGTGACGCTGGCCCCCGAAGGCGGTGCGCACCAATCCATCGGCACTCCGCTGATCGGGATGAGCCAGGACGGGCTTGCCGCTTTTGAGCCCGCCTTTGCCGATGAACTGGCCGCGATCATGGAATGGGCCTTTGGTTATTTGCAGCGGGACGGATCCGGGGAGCCGGACGCGCGGACGTGGTTGCGCGATGAAACGGGTGGCTCGGTCTATTTGCGCCTGTCCACCAACCCTGTCGAGCAGCCCACAGCACGGCCTGACGCGGACTGGCGGCAAGGTGCGATTGACGGCGGATACTGGCTGCGCAAACCCGGTCCGAACTGCGAGTTGGTGATTGCCTATCAAGGGGCCGTCGCCCCCGAGGCAATTCGCGCAGCAGGCACCATAGGCGAGCACCGCCGCGACATTGGCGTTCTGGCGGTGACCTCTGCGGATCGTCTGAATGCGGGTTGGACGGCAGCACAGCGTGCGCGGGCTCACGGGCAGGCGGATGCCTCTAGCCATGTGGAACGGTTGCTGGAATCCCTGCCCTCCCATTGCCGTTTGCTGACTGTCATCGACGGGCATCCTGCCACCCTGTCCTGGCTGGGATCGGTCCATGGCCACCAGACCATTCCGCTAGGGGTGGAACACTTTGGCCAGACCGGAACCATCGGCGATCTCTACCGTCATTTCGGCATCGATGCTGAAAGTATCATTCGTAAAATCAACGGGTTAACTCCGGGGCGCAGAAGCGCGCCGTGATACCCTCCAAGTAAGGACACCCTATGACTCTGCCCATAATTTTCAGCTACCCCGGTGCGTGTTCGCGCGTCACAATGACAGCCCTCGAAGAGATCGGCGCCCCATATGAGGATCGCTGGGTCGACATCATGGCACAGGCGCAATATGCGCCGGACTATCTGGCGATGAACCGCAAATCCAAAGTGCCTGCTCTGGCGGTAGAGGGGAAATCCCTGACCGAAAATGCAGCGATCCTGCACTATCTGCATCTGGCCCATCCAGACGCAAATCTGTTGCCACAAACAGGCGAAGCCATGGCAGATGCGCAGGGGCTGAGCGATCTAATCTGGTGTGGTGGCATGCTGCACCCGATGGTGCGCCAGATTCGGGCACCGCACAAATGGACCACCGCGACGGACGGAGCAGAAACCGATAACATCCGCGCTGACGGTATTCAGAAACTGACCAAGGAGTGCGACTATATTGAAAGCCGTCTTTCGAATGGTTCATGGTGGTACGGGGCAGAGTGGTCGATTGTGGACACCTATCTGTACTGGGTAGTGGATACGGCGAAAAAGGGTGGTTTTCCCGCGGATAATTTTCCTGCCATTGCCGAACACGCCAGCCGCGTGCGGGCGCGTCCGTCTTTTCAGCGGATGCTGGAACGGGAAATTGCCGCGCTGACCAGCGCAGGGCTTTCCATCGACCCCGCTAGCCTTTGATCAGACCGGAGAAGATGATGACACATACACCTGCGTTCCGCACAACCCATTTCATCAACGGCCAATGGTCGCCCGAAAGTGAAAATACGTTTGACGACTGTAATCCTTTGACAGGCGAAGTGATCGCCCGCATCGCTGCGGGGGGCCGTGCCGAAGGGGATGCCGCTGTGGCCGCCGCCCACGCAGCCTTTCCCGCTTGGGCGGCCATGACACCGGGGGAACGGCAAAGCCTGTTCCTGAAAGCCGCCGAAATCACCGAACGCCGCCATGACGACGCGGTTCACTTGATGGCGGTAGAAGCGGGAACCGCCCGTGCATTTGCATCTTTTCAAGTGCGTCTTTCGGCCAATTTGATGCGGCAGGCGGCGTCTTGGGGATATCTGCCCTATGGGGATATGTTGAAAAGTGACACGCCCGGCCGCATGGCTTTGGTCGCGCGCAAACCGTTGGGGGTTGTGGCAGGTTTTACCCCTTGGAACGGAGCGTTCTATCTGGGCTGGCGCACCTTTGTGCTGCCGATGGCTTTTGGCAACACGGTGGTGATCAAACCCTCGGAAGAGGCGCCTTTGTCAGCGGGTCTGCTGCATGCCGAAATCCTAGAGGAAGCAGGCTTTCCCGCAGGCAGTTTCAACGTGGTGACCCATGCGCCCCGTCAGGCAGAACCGATCGCAGATGCGTTTTTCGAAAGCCGTGCGGTGCGCAGCATTAACTTTACCGGATCGGATAAAACCGCACGGGTGCTGGGCGCGCGGGCGGGGCAGACCTTAAAACGGATGGTGCTGGAACTGGGGGGCTTCAACCCGATGATTATTCTGGCGGATGCGGATCTGGAAGAGGCGGCAAAAGCGGTAAATTTCGGAGCATTTTTCCATCAGGGTCAAATCTGTATGAATACCCGCAAAGTCTATGTGGCGCGGGAAATCCACGATGCGTTTCTGGAACGTCTGGCGGCACGCACCAACGGGCTAAAGGCGGGTGATCCGTTGGAAGCAGGTGTGGTGATCGGCCCGCTGATCAACGATCGCGCAGTGGCCCAGACCAAGGAACGTCTGGCCGAGGCCCTATCAAAAGGCGCGCGTTTGGTGACGGGCGGCAGCTGTGACGGGCGAGTTTTCCAGCCGACAATTCTGGCGGATGTCCCCCCGGATGTTCTGGCCACCCAAGGCTGCGACGAAACCTTCGGCCCGCTTTTGGTGGTCGAGGCTTTTGACGATCCCGAACAGGCTTTGATTGCCGCGCAAGATACGCCTTACGGGTTAAGTGCGGCGATCATGACGGGCAACGGGGCCAGAGGTTTGGATATGGCCCAGCGGTTTGACACGGGCATCGTACATGTGAACGGCGCGACCATGGCGGGGGAAGCCTCGCTTCCAAATGGCGGGGTGAAGGATTCCGGTTGGGGCCGCTCCGGTCACTATGCGGTGGAAGATTTCACCGAAATTCGTTTGACCACAGTGACCAGCAAGCCGGGGCAATATCCGTTCTAGTGCCGTGTAAAACGGCGTAGAAACAGCCACCCGAAAGCCGAAAATACGGCCCGTCGCGTCAGGGATAAAACCTTGGCGCGACGGTGTTTTTTAACGTGGCGCAGGTCAGTGTTCCAGTCTCAGACGGGATTTTGATATTTGCGCGAAACGGTCCGTATTTTTTGCGCTGAATATCATTTCGGGTCGCTTGATTGCGTCGGACAGTGGCCCTGCACTGACGATCTGCGCTTTGACCCTGCGCGCGGCCAAAGGTGTTGCGGCTTTTTTGAATGACCGTGAATAGACCTGTCAGGGTTTGAGTGGTCTTAACTGTCCTAACAGGACCAAGCCGCTTCCCCGTGGAGCGGTTCCGTCATGCGTTCAGGTTCTGATAGATCAAAATCAAAAGCCGCTTCACTTCGGTTATCTCGTGCTCTTCAATACCTTGGGTGGCGATCTGTTCGTATTCAATGGCAATGGGCATCAATTTGGCTGTCAGATCCTCTCCGTCTTTGGTCAGTTCGATCCTTACGATGCGCCCGTTTTCTTCGATTCGGGTGCGTAGAATCAGCCCGCGTTTGACCAGTCCGCCCACCAAACGTGACAGGGTCGACAGTTCAACATTTGTAAGCTGTGACAGTTCTGTCAGGGTTTTGGGCCCTTCCTGATGCAGAACCGCAAGGGCGCGGTACATCGGGACTGTGATCGCGTGTTCGGCAAGCCTTTCACCGAACAGATCAGCCAGTTTCACCCCGACGCGGTTAAGATGGAACGGTAAAGAATTGACGAATTGATGTGACATTTTGCGGGCAGGTCCTGTGATAGCGTCAGCTTTGGCAAAAGGAGCTATAAGAAGAAACCCGTGACGTCACAACATTTGCATTGACAACTATTGAAAATGCAATTTATGTTTATCCCACCCGAAGACGAGGAGGTCTTCGGCACAACGGGAGGAAATTATGCGGTCTTTAATTAGCTGCGCTATGGGTGCAGCCCTTTTCGCCACAGCAGCCACGGCTCAGGATTTTACCATGAAGCTGTCGTCGCCCACCAACAACGATGCCAATCTGCGCTGGATGGAAAGTTTCGCGGAACGTGTGGAACAGCGTTCCGAAGGCAGGATTGATGTAGAGCTGTACCCCGCCAACCAGCTTGGCCAAATTCCTGCCACGGTCGAAGGCGTGACCTTTGGCACGATTGAGGCAACATTGCCGTCATCGGGGTTCTTTATCGGCCTTGATCCGCGATTTGAAATCTTTGATTTGCCAGGCCTGTTTAAAGATATCGACCATGCACAACGGGCTTTGGCCGATCCCGAACTGATCGCCCGTTATACTGATTTTGGTGCCGCAGCGGGCCTGCGCACGATCGGGGTTTATGCCAATGCGCCGATGGCGATTGTGTCAAAGGATCCTGTGACAAAGCCAGAGGATATGGATGGCATGAAACTGCGGATTGCGGGGCAAGCCACGCTGCAATCGCAACCCTTCCAGACCTATGGCGCAGCGCCCGTGTCTATGGCGCTTGGCGAGACATTGCCGGGGCTTCAGACGGGCACCATCGACGGTATGCTTGCCAGTATTCCTGTCTATACCACATTCAAATTCTATGATGTGGCGCAGCATATGACGATCTTGCCCGAAACCTTTCTGACCGTCGCAATTGTTGCCAATGAAGATTTTTTGAACCGGATCGGGCCTGATCTTGAAGCCATTGTGATGCAGGCCGCGCAAGAAGCCTCGGAAGAGGCCAATGCATGGACCGATGCGGAATTGGCCAATCAAAAGGCGATCTGGGTTGAAAACGGCGGTACGATCCATGAATGGAATGACGCCGACACTGCGGCATGGCTGAATACAATTGCGCAGGTTTTGCCAAAAGCGATCGAAGAAAACCCCGCGCTGGAAGGCGAATTATCCGCCTTTCGTCCTGTCGCAGACCGACATGCGGCCCCCTAGGCCCGCACCACGGCACCTTTTAACGCACTCAGGAATAAAACAGTGATCGACTATGATGTTGCAATAATCGGCTATGGGCCGACAGGAATGATGTTGGCCGGAGCCTTGGGGCGCATGGGCCACCGTGTGGTGGTGCTTGAACGCTACAAGACCCTGTACAATCTGCCACGCGCCGCCTGTTTCGACGATGAAACCATGCGCAGTTTTCAGAAACTCGGCGTGGCGGAAGGGGTTGGCAAAGGGTCAGTTGTTCAGGACAGTTACGACTGGGTGAACGCAGACGGTGAAACCCTGGTGAAACTGGAATATGATCAGGATGCGGCAGGTGGATGGGCGGCCATGCACATGATGTATCAGCCCGATATCGAAGCTGTCCTTGACAGGTTTGACAAATCCCTCGCCTCTGTTGATGTCCGCCACGGTGTCACGGTCACAAAGGCCCAATCCCGAAACGACGCCGTGACGGTTGAGGGAACCGATAGCGAAGGGCGCGCGGTTTGCGTTAACGCCCGCTATGTGGTGGGGTGTGATGGCGGCAACGGGATCAGCCGGACCTGGCTGGAAACGGACGTGGATGACTACGGTTTTCAGGAAAACTGGCTGGTCTGTGATTTTCGTATGAAACGTGTGGTGCAGGATCTGCCCATGTTCCGTCAGGTCTGCGACCCGTCGCAGCCCCGCTCTATCGTGCGGATCGGACCCGACCATCACCGTTTTTCATTCATGCTGGACCCGGGCGTATCGGCAGATGAGGCCACAAATACAGATAGCGCATGGTCCCGCGTTGCAGAACATATCGGTCCGGATGACGCCGAGTTGATCCGCGTTGCAAATTATGTATTCCGCTCGCGGATCGCGCAGAACTGGCACAAGGGGCGTATTTTTCTGGCAGGGGATGCGGCCCATGAAATGCCGCCTTTTCTGGGGCAGGGCATGTGCTCTGGTATTCGGGATGCGCAAAACCTTGCCTGGAAACTGGATGCGGTGCTGCGCGGGGTGTCCGGTTCCGGCCTTCTGGACAGCTATCAGGCCGAACGGGAGCCCCATGTGCGGTTCATCACCGAAAAGGCAATCGAACTTGGCCGCGTTCAGACCCTGCGAGACCCGATTGCCGCGCGTGAACGGGACGCCCGAATGTTTGACCAAAGACGCAGACAGCAAACGCCTGACAAGATCGCCCTTCCGGGGCTGACGGCAGGTTTTATCGACAGTGACGGCAGCTATTTCCCACAGGCCGTGACAACAAACGGCGGGCAAGACATCCGTTTTGATGACATTGCAGGGGCAGGCTGGTGGATCGTACTGAACGATCCGGCCCTGTCAGCGGCCCTGACGCCGTCGGACCGACAGGCCCTGAACGGGCTTGGCGGGGCGGTTATTGACCTGTCCGATACTGCCGCAAACCCGCAGCTTAGCGGTATGGGTGCGAAATATTCCCACTGGTTTGAAGCCCGGAACTGCGCCGCAGCCGTGGTGCGACCGGACCGCTATGTCTTTGGCACATCGCAAAACCCAACTGATTTACGCAGCCTGCTGGATCGGCTTTTCGATGTCTTTCCCCATGCGGTCTCTTCTGGAAAGGATCTATAAATGAACGGTAAAATTGCTTTAGAAGAACATTTCGCAATTGAAGAAACCCTTGACGACAGCAAAGCCTTTTTTTCCGCTCGTGTCTGGACCGAGCTGAAATCCCGTCTTCTTGATATTCAAGACCGCAGGCTGCGTGAAATGGATGCCAACGGGATCGAAATGACGCTTTTGTCGCTGAATGCCCCTGCGGTTCAATCCATCCCTGATCCATCCCTTGCTATTGATCTGGCACGTCGGGCCAATGACCAGCTTGCCGAAGAAGTGGCACGTAATCCGACGCGGTTTCAGGGGTTGGCGGCCCTGCCGATGCAAGACCCTGACGCGGCGGCCCGAGAATATACCCGGTGCGTCAAAGAGCTTGGGTTTCGCGGGGCGCTGGTCAACGGGTTCAGCCAGATCGGGGATGCGAGCAATGCCACCTATTACGACCTGCCTCAATATGCCGGTTTCTGGGAAGAAGCCACAGCGCTGAAGGTGCCGTTTTACCTGCATCCGCGCAATCCTTTGCCACAGGATTCCCGCATCTACGACGGCCACCCCTGGCTGATGGGCCCCACATGGGCTTTTGCACAGGAAACGGCTGTGCATGCGCTGCGGTTGATGGCTTCCGGATTGTTTGACCGTCACAGCGATCTTCAAATCGTTTTGGGGCATCTGGGCGAGGGTCTGCCCTATGCGATCTGGCGCGTTGATCATCGCAACGCCTGGATGGAGGAACCCACGGGCTACCCCGCAAAGCGCCCTTTGGGGGATTATTTCCGCAACAATTTCTATCTGACCACCTCGGGCAATTTCAGAACCCAGACCCTGATTGATGCAATGATGGAAATCGGGTCCGACCGCATTCTGTTTTCCACGGATTGGCCTTTTGAAAACATCGACCACGCCGCGCATTGGTTCGACAGTTGCTCGATCTCCGAGGCGGATCGCAAAAAGATCGGGCGCGACAATGCGCATCGACTGTTCAACCTTTAAGCAGGGGGATTTACGATGATTGAACTTTATCATTTCTGGAGCTCGGTCTGCTCGGTCAAGGTGCGTATGTGCCTTGAGGAAAAGAATTGCGCCTGGCAAAGCCGCTATGTGGATTTGTTCAGCTTTCAGCAGATGGAACCGGATTATCTTGCGTTGAACCCTGACGGGGTAGTGCCAACGCTGGTGCATAACGGTGTGCCCGTTCGGGAATCTTCCGTGATTAACGAATACATCGACGAGGCTTTTGACGGACCGGCCTTGCAGCCTGCCACCGCGCTGGATCGGGCGCGGATGCGTGAATTCATCCGCCGGTGCGACGATGGTCTGCCCGCTGTGGCTTTGCCGACATTGGTGAAATATATCCTGCCCAAACTGCGCAACCGCTGGGATGAAAATATTTTGCAAGGCCAGGCCAAGCTGCGGCCTGCAAAGTTCCTGCGTTCCCTGCATGAACGGGGTCTTAAGGGGGCTGTGGAACCCGAAGAATTGGAGGCCGCTTATGTGCAGCTTGAGCATCTGCTGGATGCCAAGGAGTCGATGCTTGCGCAAAACGGACCTTGGCTGATCGGGGAGTTCTCGCTCGCGGATATTGCTGTGGCGCCCTATCTGTTCAGATTGTCCGCGCTTGACAGCACCCGTTTCCTGTCGTCGGGACGCCGCCCCCATGTGGACGACTGGTATGATCGTATCAGCAAACGGCCTGCCTTTATCAAAGCCGTGTCCTGGCCTGATGAAGCGGGGGGCGGATATGAAGAGGTTGGCCTGCACGCCAGCCACGCCTGATGTTTGGGCTGCGCGAAAGGTAAATTCCGCAACCTTTCAGTCCTGCGGGCAGCGGCGTTGCGCGGCCAGTTCCCTTCGGCTTGCACCCGTTCGGGACTAGCCCGTATCCCGTGCCATTGCTTTTGTGATGAATGCCACGAAGGGCGCGATATTTCCGTCAACGCTGGCGGTTTCCAGACTGGCCATATAGGCGTCGCGGTGGTCAACCTGGATCACTGTCCATGGCCGCCCCGCTGCAGCCATCATGACGTTCATCAGGAAACGGGCCATGCGCCCGTTTCCGTCAATATAGGGATGGATGAAAACAAAAATGAAATGGCCCAGCACCACCCGAACATTGGCGTCCTGTTCTTCGCGCAGCAGGTCAAAGAATACCGGCATACATTCGCGGACCGCTTCGACGCCCATTGGCACATGCTGGGACTGGCGGATGTAGACAGGGGAATTGCGATACCCTGCCAGATGAGAGGCTTTCAAAATGCCCGCCGTTACCGATGGTGCGAATAAAGCGCGATACCAGTCGCTTAGGTCTGCTTCGGCAACCTCGCCCGCGACCTTGCCTTGCAAAACCGCGCGCACAGTTTCACGCACCCGTTGAAACGCTTCCCAATAGCCCCGCGCGGCCAATGCGTCCCTTAAGGCGCGGTCTTCGGGGTCATCGTCGGGGTTCCAATTGCCCTGGCGTACCTTTTCAATCAACTCTGGCGAAACCCGATACCCTTCGATCGACAAGGAATGATAGGCGTCGGTCACATAGATATCGTCCATCGCTTTCAGATAGGCGTCCGGATCATTTGTAACGGGTCGGGCCGCAGGCATAAGCGCAATGATCTGTGTGCGCATCTTGTCCCATTTCAAGCGGATACGATGCACATGGGGCGATGTAATCCGCCCTGCATTGGCAACCTTGATTGATTGCGCGAAGGGGTTGATCTCGCGTACATCATGATCCGCGGCTTTCATCGCCGACAGGATTTCATCTGCAATCTTGGGGCTGCCAATACTGCGAAATGCGCCTGAAAGCCGCCCTGCAGCGCGGGTGTGCCCCCCGTCCAGAAGCTTGGCCAGAAGGGTTGAAGCATCCGGAATAATCGCCAGTACCGTGCGGGCTTCTGTTGCGTTGTTCTTGAAAAAGGCCTCCGGAACACTGATCAAAGCCTCTTCCAGAGAAAACAGACGCAGCCCGTCCTTCTGGGTCAGCCCGTCGCCCTGTGCAATCGTCGTGCGGCTTTCAAATATGGATGTGTTATGCGGGAAATCCGTGTTCTTGTTGCCAGCCCTTAGGGCGCGCACCAGCAGTTGGCGGGGTACAGTTGTGTCGCCCGCGTGCAGCAGCAAAGAGTGTTCGGGGGAGAGTGACCAGTCGTCCCCGAACCTTTCCGTCAGATACTGTGCGCAAAACCCCCAGAACGAGGTGTACCAAGCCGTGCTTTCCCCCACCCGTTCATCGGGGCGGGATGGAATGTACCATCCTTTTATCACTTCCTTCAGAAACCCCGATTTCATCAGCCGTTCGCGATGTGTGCGTGATAGGTCAGCCGAACGGATGGCGATATGTCCGCTGTCCTGCAGCGCGTTAAGGGCTTCTAGGGCCTCTGCGAGCTTTTCTGATGTTGGTGCCATGACGGGTTCAATTCTTATGGTTTCAGGCTGATCACTTTTTATCTTATTACGTTGTACATATTTTATACTAACGTGTCGATCATAATTTATCTTATTGCG
The DNA here is from genome assembly GCA_034670045.1 of Amylibacter sp. Classification (GTDB taxonomy): domain Bacteria; phylum Pseudomonadota; class Alphaproteobacteria; order Rhodobacterales; family Rhodobacteraceae; genus Amylibacter. The sequence continues at coordinate 22,875 of JAXMOF010000050.1, forward strand.
TTAATCACGTCTGGTTCCAGAACGGAAAATCTAGGAAAAACCGTTTGAAACTCACTCGATCACCAAAGACGGGAGGGTTATCGCAAACCTCCGATTTGAAATCCGCATTATCTATCCTGACCTGATTGGCATGCGGGGCAGGGTCAGCCGAACATATTGCGGTAGTCGCTTACGTGAACGCCGAACCGCCGTTGGAACGCCCGCCGCATACGCTGCAGGTCGCCAAAGCCGCTGTCGACGGCCACTTTCTTTAAGGGCGTATTTCCCGACAACAGGTTGCGGGCGTGATCGACGCGCACTTTTTCCACAAACTGGGCGGGGGTTTCATTGGTGTCGCGTTTGAACCGTCGGGTCAAGGTGCGGGCATTCATCCCTGCCGCATCTGCCAAAGCATCAAGCGTCCAGTCCAGATGCGGGGCTGCGACAACCTTTTCAATCAAACGGGTCAGGGTTTCACCTTTCGCAAATTGTCCGGCCAGATGAAACGCATATTGGCTTTGCCCCCCTGTGCGACGCAGTTGAACAACAAGTTCGCGTGCAACCGAAAGGGCCACGCTGGGCCCGCAATCGGCCTGAATAAGGGCAAGGGCCAGATCAATGCCCGTGGTCACACCGGCAGATGTATAAATCTTGCCATGGGTGATGCTGATACGGTCCAAATCCCACAACACATCGAGATACTTACGGGTGTCTTGCGCGCGCGACCAATGTGTTGTGGCACTGATCCCGTCCAGAACACCTGCCGCTGCCAGTACCAATGCGCCAGAGCAGACAGAGATCATCCGGCCCTCGGTTTTTGCGCGTTTACGGATGATTTCAAGCAGGTTGCGATTGGTGCTCAGCAGATCAACGCCCGTGCCTCCGGGGATCAAAAGGTCAGCCCCTTTGGCCGCAGGGGCCAGTCTGGATTCCGCGACCAGTTGCAAGCCGCAACTTGCCCGCACGGGCTGTCCGTCAAGGGATACGAACCGGATTTTATATCTGCTGTGCCCCCCAAGCGCCGTGGCTTCAAAAGCCTGTACCGGTCCTGCCACGTCTAACATGTTTACCCCGTCAAAGAGCAGGACATCAATTTTTCGGATGCTAGGGCGATTGTCCATTTTTGATACTCAATTGTCATTTCAGACATAACCTTTCCGACCTATAGGTGACTCTGTCAACCGCAACAAACAGGACTCCCACAGATGCCAGCCACGTTATTTTTCCGAAACGGGACCTTTATCGGGCTGCTTCTGGCCAATACGATTCTCGGGTTCGCGATGCCGATGCTGCTCATTCTGGGGGGCTTGACCGGATTGCTTCTGGCACCGGATACGGCGCTGGTCACACTGCCTGCGTCTGTTCAAACCCTTGCCGGATTGCTGGCGGCTGCGCCGTTTTCGGTTCTGATGGGGCGGCTTGGTCGCAGGACCGGCTTTGCGGCGGGCGGAATACTGGCGCTTGTCGGGGCAGGGGTTGGGGCATCCGCGCTGATCAGCGGCAGTTTCGCGTTGTTGTGTTTGGGGCATTTTATTCTTGGGGCGGCTTTATCGTCGTTTCAATATTTCCGCTTTGCTGCCGCCGAGTCGGTCAGCACCGAATGGCAGCCGGTTGCGATTTCGTTGATGCTGACATCGGGCCTTGTGGCGGCAATCGGCGGGCCGCAGATTTTCATCATGGCCAAAGATGCACTTGCGCCTATCCCTTTGGCGGGGGCCTATGTGGCGCTGGCAGCTGTGATCGTTGTGGGGATGATACCGCTGGCACTTGTGCGCATACCAAAGCCGAATGTGACGAAAACCAGCGCAGCAGCCAGCCGGTTTGCGGCCTTTGCCGTTTTGCGGCGCAGTCCGGTGCGCCGCGCCGTCGGGATTGCAGCGATTTCCCAAGGGGTGATGATTTTCATGATGATCCCGACACCCGTGGCGATGTTGGGCTGTGGATTTACCGAAACCGCCGCAGGGGATGTTATCCGCTGGCATGTGGTTGCAATGTTCGCGCCAAGCTTTGTGACAGGGTTTTTAATCAAATGGTTTGGCACAGAGCCTATTGCCGTGACAGGGCTGGTGATCTTGGGGATCGCTGCAATCATTGCGGCAACTGGCCTGTCTTCCGCGCATTTCTATGCCTCGCTGATCTTGCTTGGGGTTGGCTGGAACTTTAGCTTTATCGGCGCCACAAGCCTGTTGGCCGCTGCGGTCACGGATGCCGAGAAATCCGCGGTTCAAGGGGTGAATGACACTGTCATTGCGCTTGTCTCAACGGTGTGCGCCTTCGCAGCCGGACTGGTTGTCACGGGGCTAGGATGGGCGGTGGTTGCCGTAGCCTCAATCGCTATCGTAGTGCTGGCAATTGGCATGCTCTGGTTTTGCAGGGCTGCCCCGGTGCGCGTCTGAAGGACGCGAAAAATTTGACGGATGTTATTGACAATAAACCTGTATGTGATTGTAATAATGCGCAAAGGTGTTGGTCTGTATGCGTTTATTTAGCTAGGTGATTTCCGGTGGTAACGTTGCCGGACGCCCCGCTAAAAGTAAAAACGGACGCGCATATTATGTACGATTTAGCAGACAATCCCTCCTCGCCGACTGTATTAAACGTTGGCACCACCTATACCGTTACGTCGACAGGCGCGGATCTTGGCGGGTGGTTTTCCTTCTGGGCCGATTACGATTCAGTTTATACCATCATTGTCACAACCACGGATGAAACCCTTTCAACGGCGCTTGGATCGTTGGATGTAGAGTCCACGTCATTTGCACCGATCGGGGTAAGCTGGCCGACGGGGGCCGATACCTATGCGGGCAAAGGGGCGGTTCAGATCGCCGCTTATGACAATGTTTATGCGGATTATTACACGCGGGTCACGCTGGAAACAGCGGGTAAGGACAGCCTGCTGAACACCATTTACAGCCCCTCGGAACTGTCAGGGTGGTATGTCGCCCCTGTTTGGGCGTTCGAGCCTTATTACGGGGCCAATACCATTGATGAAGATAAAACCTATACCTATCAGGTTTCCGTCGTCCAAGGGGATGGCACCGATTTTATCGTTGATGACTGGGGCAATGATGTTGCCAACGGCGGACAGTTTGAAAAGGAACTTTCCGCGTCACTGACATCACCGGATCAGGTCAAATCCGGCGTGATCGAAGTGCCCGACGATAAGGATGTATTCAACATCACGTTGCGGGCTGGCTTTACTTACGACATCCATGTGGCCACTGCGGATGGCACTGTTCTGGATGACCCGCTTGATTTCATCGACGTGGATGTGAACCTTGCAAGCGGACTGTGGCTGAGCTCGGGTCATTTTGAATTGCTGGGCAATTCCACCAAAGGCGGCGTCGCCACGGCAGGGGTTTCGCTGGACTGGCAGGGCAACTGGACCCCGGGTCAGCAGGTTGACGCTGCAATCACTGTCCAAGGGGCGGTTGATCCGAAAACGGGGCAGCGCGATACTGGTGCTTATACGGTCTGGGTGACCCCTGCGGATGATCGCGGGGGCAACGCCCTGACGCCGGATGTTATCGGGCGACCTGGCAAGGAAGCCGGTGAGATCGAAAAACCTGATCCGGAAAGCCGCATCAACCAGTTTGGCGAAGAAGACTGGTACAGGATCGACGGAGGCGTTGTCGAAGGGTTTACATATGTCATCACGGCGAAATCCCTGTCCGACGATCTGTCAGCCCTTGATCTAAGCCTTTATCTGGATACAGGCGGGCTGCGGATGACCCCGCGGCGTGATTTCCTGATCTACAAAGCCGATGCAACCGAAGCGATGTTTGTCGCGGTCGAAGCCTCTGTCGACAGTGAATATGGTGCCTATGAAATCGAGCTGGGCCAATATTCTGGCAAAGTCAAAATCTATGACGGTATCGATGACAAGGTCATTTCGGGATCGGGTAAGGGGGATCTGATCCTGACAGGCAAAGGCGACGACCGTATTAATGGTCGCGGCGGTGATGATACAATATCCGGAGGCGCAGGGGCTGACCGCTTGTCGGGGAAGGGCGGTGCGGACAGTATCTCGGGTGACGGGGGCGGTGACATTATCCAGGGCGGGAATGGCAGTGACAGTCTTTGGGGCAACGGCGGCGGTGACCAGCTGGTGGGCCAGGGGGGCAGTGACCAACTGTTTGGTGGCAGTGGAAATGACAAGATGTTTGGTGGCGCAGGGCGGGACACCGTCGATGGCGGCGCGGGCAAAGACGCGCTGACAGGGGGCGGCGGAACGGACATATTGAACGGCGGCGCTGGCAAAGACCGTTTGCTGGGCGGCGCAGGCAAGGACACGCTGACGGGGGCCAATGGCAATGATGCCCTGTTTGGCGGCGGCGGCAGTGATAAGATTTTTGGCGGTGTCGGGTCAGACACTATCAGTGGCGGGGCGGGTTCCGACTCGATCGAAGGCAATGGCGGCCAGGACACGATTCTTGGCGGGGCAGGGGCGGATACGCTGAGGGGTCACGCGGGCAAGGATCGCCTGGATGGCGGCAGCGGCGCTGATCTGATTGATGGCGGCGAGGGCAATGACAGGCTGTGGGCTGGCGCAGGAAATGACACTTTGTACGGCGGCGACGGTGCCGACGGGCTGCTCGGGGGTAACGGGCTGGACGTTGTTTTTGGTGGTGCGGGCGACGATCTGTTGATCTGGTCCTCTGACGGTGTTCTGGAGGGGGGCAGCTATTACGGCGGCGAAGGATATGACACGGTCCGCTTTTTTGTGGATGCGGAACTGGCTGAGACCACTGCATTTCAAGTGGGAATGAAACTGTACCAAAGGCAGTTGGCGCTTGGGAACGCAGACGCAGTCTTTACGTTCGAAGCCCTTGGCCTGACACTTGCTGGCATTGAAAAAGCCAATTTCGTTGTGGCCGCAGATACGCTGACAGCCGCGCCGGACCATGTTGCGATCACGACGGGCAATGCCGCTTCGGGGAACGTGCTGGACAATGACAGGGCGGCAGATGCACTTGATCCGCTGAAGGTGCTGGCTGTTGGGGGGCAGAAAACATTGGTCGGAACCGCCATTGAAACAGATTATGGTGTGTTCCAGATCGAAAAGGACGGCAGCTATAACTTTACGGGCGATTATACCTTGCTTGCGTCGCAGACCCTTGCGGGTGGGGCCGTTGCATTTGATACGCTAACCTATACTCTGTGGACCCCAAACGGCAAAGCCACAACCACCTTAACTGTTGAAATCAATGGAAATAATGACTATCCGACGTTTGAACACAGCACGTTCGATGCTGTGGAAGACGGGCCTGTTGTGACTCTTGATCTGACGGCGTTTGGCGATGATGTTGACAGCGACGACGACGGTACAACACTTACCTACGCGCTTGCGAACACCCCGTCGGAAGGCAGTGTAACCATTGACGGAACCATGCTGCGCTTTGATCCGGGGACGGATTTTCAGGACCTTGGGCCAGGTGAAACCCGAGAGGTTGAGGTCACAATAGCCGTTAGGGACAGTCACGGCAGGGAAACAGCGGGCAACGTCACCTTCCGCGTGGAAGGGCGCGCCGATCTGGTTCAGCCAAAACTTTTCGGGTTCAGACTGGATAGCGCGGGCGTGAGCGACGGGGTCGGAACGTCGGTGGCATCTGCAGGGGACATAAACGGGGACGGGATCGACGATATTCTGGTCGGTGCACGGAATGCCGACCCCGATGGTAAAAATTCTGCAGGGACAACCTATGTGGTCTTTGGAACCAGGGACGACCGCGCGGCACCTGTTGATCTGGCGGCGTTGGACGGCACCAACGGGTTTTCCATGAATGGTACAGCCGAAGGTGATTCCTTTGGTGTTTCTGTGTCTTCGGCGGGGGATGTGAACGGCGACGGAATTGATGACCTTTTGATCGGGGCTAATGGGGTTGATGTGGGGCGCCAAAGCGACGCCGGAAAAACCTATGTGATTTTTGGCAGCGCTACCGGCTTTGCGGCCCATCTGGATATTGAAGCTCTGGATGGCACGAACGGCTTCGGGCTAGAGGGCGCCGGCTATAAGAACAGCTCGGGACTTGCGGTGTCTTCGGCGGGGGATGTGAACGGCGACGGGATCAGCGATATGCTGATCGGTGCCCCGACAAGCGGGTCTGGCAAAAAGGCCTATGTGGTCTATGGGTCGGATACGGGTTTTGATGCCAATCTTAATCTTGGCGCATTGGACGGCACCAACGGCTTTGCCTTGTTTGCCTCCGCGGATGCGGATCTGATGGGCGCTTCGGTGTCTTCGGCGGGGGATGTGAACGGCGACGGGGTTGATGATTTCATCGTAGGGGCGAGCCAGTCCCACGTGGACGACCTTTCCTATGTGGGTAAAAGCTATGTGGTTTTTGGGACAGAGTCGGCCCGCACGGCCACGTTGGATGTGGACAGCCTTGACGGAACCAACGGATTTGTACTGACCCATTTTGGCGGGTCTTATTCGCGATCGGGATGGGCTGTGTCCGATGCGGGGGATATGAACGGGGACGGAATTGGCGATCTGCTGGTTGTGGATGCACGGAGTTCGGTGAGTGGGACAACAGTGTCGGGGCTGGCTTATGTGGTATACGGCAGCACAGATCCGTTTGACGCCCGCGTGAACCTTAACCAGCTTGATATCACCGAGAAGGTCACTGTCCATTACAGCGGAGGAGGGAAAAAAATCAGCTATTCCGCTGTCACCTCCGGAGACGTTAACAACGACGGAATTGACGATCTGCTGATCAGCGCAAACAAGTTCAGCCCTGACGGGATCACCTATGCAGGTGAGTCCTTTCTGGTCTTTGGCAAGGCTGGCGGATTTACAGAAAACGTTAACCTCGCTGAGCTGGACGGAACAAACGGATTTGTCTTCAAGGGGGGGGTCGCATACGACCATTCGGGAAGTGCGGTTTCTATGTCCGGTGATGTGAATGGAGACGGCGTCGATGACATTCTGATTGGCGCCGCAGGCGGTTCCACCAACGGCGGCAAAAGCTATGTGATTTATGGCGGGGGCGATGCATTGACAGAATATGATGCCGCAGATGGCACGGCAGACGGCCAAATCGCGCTTTCATTTCTGGGGCTGGACCCGTTTGAGCTGTATCCCGCGTAAGGCGCGGGGCAGGCAGCCGGAAAGCGCGGGCCATCAATCGGCCCGCGCAATGTTTTACTGCATTAGAAGATAAAATCGTTTGCCGACAGATCGGAAATCGAGATGTCTTCCAGTGTAATGGTATTGTCATCGTTATCCGTGACAACTGCATCACCGTCACTGTTTTCGGAAAGATGATTGTTCTTCAGATCGCGGAAGTTCTTGATTTCATTGATTGCTGACAGGTCTATCTTTTCCTGCTTTCCGGCAGTCATGAAATCGGTGATCGTATCGTCGCCGAAATTGCCTTTAAAGACAAAGCGGTCGGCGCCGCCGCCCCCATTCAGAACATCATCGCCGTTTCCGCCGTCCAACCGGTCACGGCCCAGACCACCATAAAGATCATCCTTGCCGTTTTGCCCCAGCAGAACATCGTTTCCGCCTTCACCTTCCAGTTCGTTGCCACCGCCGTTGCCGATTAACTTATCTGCGGATTCAGACCCGCGCACGTCTTCGAAATTTTTCAGCTTGTCACGATCGCCAAAGCCGTCAATTGCAAAGCCCTTGGCCAAATTGACCGTAACGCCGTCTGTCCCGCCGTAGCGGTCGTCACGATCATACCGGACCTCGTCCCGTCCGCCAGCGCCGTTCAGCGTGTCGTTGCCCTCCAAACCTCGCATGATGTTGCGACCACCGTTGCCGGTGAAAGTGTCGTCATATGCCGATCCGCGCAGCATTTCGATGCTTTTCAGAGTGTCGGTGTTGCCCCAACCATCCGTCGCCTTGCCTGACTTAAGGTTGGCAGTGGCCCCGCCAGGGTCTTGGTTGAATGTGACCTGATCAACCCCTTTACCGCCATTATAGACGTCTTTGCCGTCAGAGCTGATGAAGTAATCATCGCCTTTCCCGCCGTTGTAGCGGTCACGACCGGGCGTGCCGACAAACTCGTCTTCTTCGCTTGTGGTCGTGCCATCTACGGACAAAAAGGAAATGGTGCTTCCTACTCCAAAGGCACCTGTGGGATCGCCAATGCCTGTAATCGTGTTATCAAATGCTTTCCATTGCGCCGGTGTTGTCACATCTGGCAGGGCTGGACCGTCCAAAACAAAGTAATATTCTGTGTCGGTATCGCTGCCGGTTTCAAAGCTGGCAATCAAAACAACGCTTGTTCCGGCGGACCATGTTACGTTGGCGATAAGCATTTCAGAGGACTGCACCGAGGGTTCGTTTTCCAGATCACGACCGTCAAACAACACCTGCGAAATTTTATCGGTCAGGTCGATGATGGCGATGCCGTCGTCAGAGCGGCCGGTAATCGTGTAGGTAAAATTTGCAGCGGATGCGTTGGGAACAATAATCGAACCCGCACCGGACATTACGGCCGAAGGTTCGCCATCTGAAAAATCTACTCGGGTTCCCGGAATCGTTAAGGTTGTCATGTGTCCCTCTTGGTAAAACTAAATTTGATCCTGCCCAAAACGATTGCAGGAATTTATACCAACACTCTACGAATTCATTTGAGTTCTGCAAGTGTAAGGCAGGCCAATCGCCTTATGTGCAATGGCAATTATACAAATAGTTAACATAAGATAGATTATGCGGAACGGTTGCCACACGGGGGTACATTCTATACTGGGAAGCGACTTTTTCTCTATCCTACTGGAAAGTCAGGAGAACAGTTTATGAAACGTACAGAGTTAAATCTAGCCGAACGGCGTGCAATCGAAGAGCTATTGCATCGAAAGGTCAATGTGACTGAGATTGCGCGGCGGATCAATCGTCATTGCGCAACTGTCTATCGCGAGATTAAACGCAACTTCTTCACGGATGATGAGCTACCCCAGCTCAACGGCTACT
>JAXMOF010000051.1:0-31493 GCA_034670045.1 Amylibacter sp.
CTGCCACCGCCGCCATCAACCAAGTCGTTGCCAGCGCCACCATCCAGTGTATCTGCACCGCCGCGCCCAACCAGCTTGTCCGCGCCACTGCCCGTGGCCACAACATCGCTGAACTTTGACCCCGTCAAAGTGACACCGCCATCCAGTTCCAGCGCCGATGGCAGAACGAATCCATCTGTTGCAGCCAGTGCTTTGATCGTCAGCACATCACTGGACAGCAAGGCGTTGGCCTGCGCGTAATTATCAGAATCCAGCGCAATCAAAGCGGGCAGCAGGGCCGACATGGCCCACCCCAGATCGGTGAATTTTCCGATAACCTTGCCGCCCTGTTTGTAAGTAATGGACTCCACTGTTCCTGTGGTGCCAGGCAATCCCCCCGCTCCGGCAGAAAATCCGGAGCCTTGAATGATCGTTGTTGTTCCGCTTGTCGAATAGATAACTTTTTTGGTTTTAATCAACGAAAACCCGCCGGCTTCGTCGAATGGGGCGCTAAAAAAATCAGTGTCGCCGCCGTTATATTTCAGTTCCATGGTAATTCCCTTTTGGTTCAATGATGCACCCAAAATCTATGGAAGCATGCTGGTCCTAATACTGTGGACGAAGTCACAGTAATGACCTTTCGGCCCACAAAAATCTAGGGAATTTCGGGAAAGTTCGAGTGACCCCGAGTCAAAACCGCAAAATGAATACTTCAGGTTTATCTCAGCACCGCCGCACACACGGCGATGCTGTTGTCTAAGGAAATCGGGGCAATGCCTAGCCCGTTACACGGATATTGGCGTTTGTGGGGTCATAGGGGCTGTCTTCGACAACTTCAGCCGGCCATAAATCCCCCAGCATCCGCACCTGCAGCTTTTGCCCGACAACCGCCAGTTCCGGCGGGACATAGCCCATGCCGATCTGCTTTTCGAAATGCACCGAATAGCCGCCCGACGTCAGCCGCCCGACTTTTTTGCCATCCAGCACCAGCGCCTCGCGGCCCCACGGGTCGGCATCGTTTGGTCCGTCAATCAGCAGCGTGACACATTTGGCGCGGATGCCCTTGGCCTCCATCGCGGCCTTGCCGTTGAACTCCTTACTCAGGTCGATAAAGCGGGGCAAATCGGCCTCGGCGGGGGTGGCGTCGCGGCCCAATTCATTCCCGAATGCGCGGTAGGATTTTTCCTGCCGCAGCCAGTTTTGCGCCCGTGCGCCCACCAGCTTCAGCCCGTGTTCCTTGCCTGCTTCAAGGATCAGATCCCAAAGGTAGTTCTGCATTTCGATCGGATGGTGCAATTCCCAGCCCAATTCGCCTGTATAGGCCACACGGATCGCATTCACAGGGCACATGCCCAGTTCGATCTGCTGTGCAGACAGCCAAGGGAACCGTTTGTTGGACAGGGCGGTATCAGGATCGGCGTCCTTGATGATCTTTTTCAGAACATCGCGGGATTTCGGACCGGCAATGGCAAAGACACCCCATTGGTTGGTGACATTCTGGATTTCGATATAGCCGAACTCTGCGGCCTTATCTTCAGCAGCCTTGCGCAGGAAATCCGCGTCGTAATCCGTCCAGGCACCTGCGGAGACCAGATAATAGGAATCCTCACCGTTGCGCACGATGGTGTATTCGGTGCGGGTGGTGCCTGCATCGGTCAGCGCATAGGTCAGGTTGATACGGCCGATCTTGGGCAGTTTGTTACAGGTGAACCAGTCCAGAAATGCGGTCGCGCCCGGTCCTTTGACCACATGTTTGGTAAAGGCTGTGGCATCCACCAAGCCAACCCCTCCACGGATGGCTTTGGCTTCTTCTACTGCGTATTTCCACCACGTTCCACGGCGGAAAGACCGCCCGTCATGGTCAAAATTATCCGGCGCATCCAGAGGACCATAATAATTCGGACGTTCCCAACCGTTCACAAAACCGAACTGTGCGCCCAGCGCCTTTTGGCGATCATAGGCAGGGGCCGTGCGCAGCGGACGTGCGGCGGGGCGTTCCTCGTCGGGGTGGTGCAGGATGTAAACGTGATCGTAACATTCCTCGTTCTTGCGGGCGGCGAACTCGGTTGTCATCCAGGAGCCATAGCGTTTGGGATCGAGCGATGCCATGTCGATCTCGGCCTCGCCCTCGACCATCATCTGCGCCATATAATAGCCCGTACCACCCGCCGCAGTGATCCCGAAGGAAAAGCCCTCGGCCAGCCACATATTGCGCAGACCAGGGGCAGGACCGACCAGCGGATTGCCGTCCGGCGTGTAACAGATCGGGCCGTTGAAATCATCTTTCAGACCAGAGTTTTCGCAGGACGGAATCCGGTGGATCATCGCCATATACTGCTCTTCGATCCGCTCCAGATCGAGCTGGAACAGATCGGCGCGGAAACTGTCAGGCACGCCATATTCAAACCGCGCCGGAGCGTTTTTTTCATAGACCCCCAGAATCCAGCCGCCCCGTTCTTCCCGCACATAGGATTGCGCATCCGCATCGCGGATCACGGGGTGTTCCGCATGACCTGCCGCGCGGTAGGCTTGCAGCGCAGGGTCAGCATCGGTGACGATAAACTGGTGTTCCACAGGGATTGCGGGGATCTTGATCCCCAGCAGCTTGGCTGTGCGCTGTGCGTGGTTGCCCGTGGCTGTGACCACATGTTCGGCGTGGATCTCAAAGGTTTCCTCGGAGGGCACCAGATTGCCGCCCACTTCGACCATCACAGTTCCGCGCACGATCCATTCGCTTCCGGTCCATTCATAGCTGTCCACCTGCCGTTTGCGGATGATTTCCACGCCCCGCTGACGCGCGCCTTTGGCCATGGCCATGGTCACATCCGCAGGATTGATATAGCCGTCGGTCGGGTGATAAATCGCCCCCTTCAGATCTTCGGTGCGGATCAACGGCCAACGCTCTTTGATCTGCGCAGGGGTCAGGCTTTCAAACGGAACGCCCACAGATTCCGCCGTTGCGCCGTACAGCATATATTCGTCCATACGGTCCTTGGTCTGGGCCATCCGCAGATTGCCCACCACGGAAAATCCGGCATTCAGGCCGGTTTCTTCTTCAAGGGTTTTGTAGAATTTTACCGAATAGTCGTGAATATGGGTGGTCGCATAAGACATGTTGAACAAGGGCAGCAACCCCGCCGCATGCCACGTAGACCCTGAGGTCAGCTCGTCCCGTTCCAGCAGGACAACGTCTTTCCAACCGGCTTTGGCCAGATGATAGGCAATCGATGCCCCGACAGCGCCGCCGCCGACAACACAGGCTTTTACGTGGGATTTCATAGCACGACTCTTCTATTGAGGATATGTTGCAGCCAAATAGCCAAAAAATCCGCATCCAATCCACTGTCAATCGACGGTGGCTGGGGCGAAAACGACATGGAGGGGACAATGCCACTGGATCGCAGCGCTTTTGAGCAACAGGCCGCATGGTGCCGCCAGTTGGGATCGGATTTCACCGCCGCGGTTCTGGACGCGCTGGTGGCAACGCTGGATGGCAATACCGCAACGGGCCGCAAGGTGATCCACTGGCCCGGCGCGGCAGGACCGCTGAAAGACGTGGTGCCCCTGCGCCTGAGCGGCGCACTGCACGCGATGGTCCTGTCAGGGCAAAGCCCGCAACTCGCCGCGCTCTACCCGCCCACCCCGATGCCGCCGAGGGAACAGCTTGACGCCGCAGTCAAAGCCACCGTTGAAGGCTGCGATGATCAGATTTGCGCCTTTTTGCAATTCGCCCCGCAAACCAACGAAGTTGCCCGCGCCAGCCTGTTGATGGCAGGGCTTTGTGTGATTGCCGCAGAAACCGACCTGCCGCTGGCGGTTTTTGAAATCGGCGCCTCGGGCGGGCTGAACCTGAACCTTGACCGTTTTTCCCACCAGTTGGGCGGCACCCATCTGGGCGATCCGGCCTCTCCCTTGCGCCTGACTCCGAACTGGCAGGGCAACGCGCCAACCACACCACCGGACATTATCGCGCGCAGCGGATGTGACCTGAACCCGATCGACGTCTGTGATCCGGCGCAGGCCACCCGACTTCTGTCCTACATCTGGCCCGATCAGCCAGACCGCCTGACCCGCACCCGCGCTGCAATTGCATTGGCACAAAGCCACCCGCCCGAACTGGCCGCCGCAGATGCGGCCGATTGGGTTGAATCCCTATGTGCGGCGCCGCCAGATACTGGCCAAACCCGCGTGTTAATGCACTCCATCGCTTGGCAATATATGCCCGACACAGTTCAAACACGGATCACACAAGCGATGGAAGAAGCGGGGAAATCAGCCACGCAGAATTCCCCACTGGCATGGTTGGCTTTTGAACTGAATGCCCAAGGACAGGCCCAGCTTACCCTGCGGCTGTGGCCTTTTCACTGCGCTATACGTGTGTTGGCGGATGCGAACCCCCATGTGCAACAGGTCACGTGGCACGGGAGTGATATGGATATTTAGACCAAAAAGAGCCTGAACGGGGCATTTACGACCCTAAGCCGCTCTTTTTGGGTCAAATATCCAAATCCGATCCTTCGCCTATTCAAAGACGCTGCATTTCTTGGCACCCGCGTCTGCCGTGCAGTCGGACCTGAAACTGCCAACTTTCCTGAAGGCGCTTTCAGCGGGTTTGCGGCTGTCTTTTTTCGCAATTTCCGCCCCACCACTCAGCAGCACACCCAACAGATTTTTGGCCGAGGCTTCGGGGATGGCATCCTTGGCCATTTCGATTTCCTCATCCCCGATCTTATAGACCAATTGCGCGGCAGGATCTGCTGCCTGATCTGCCGCCGCGTTCAGTTCGTAATCCGTAAAAGAGCCCGCCAGCAAATAGCCCCCAACGCCCAAGGCCATGCCCGCACCGACGATTCCCGCCGCGAATTGTTTGTTCATCATGTCTGCCCGATCCAAAAGTTGGCTTCGGGATACGGGCGGAAATGGGCCAAACTGTGACAGCAACAGGGGCGCTACAGAAAAACCTGCGGCCTGCAGGACACAAATTCCTGCGCGAAATCCGGTTGACGGGGCGCTTGGGCGGGACAGATTGTGTGCAAGCTATGGAAACCCGCAGCGCCAGCGCCTAAGCTGGGCGAAACCCCTTTTGGAGCCCTATTCATGTCCGCGACAAACCCGTTTCTTTCCGATTGGTCAGGCCCCTTTGCCCTGCCGCCGTTCGATCAGATCACCGATGCCGATTTTGCCCCCGCGTTTGAGGCAGCCTTTACCCAATCCCGTACCGCCATCAACGCAATTGCGGATAACCCGGCACCTGCCAGCTTTGCCAATACCATTGACGCGCTGGAACAGGCGGATGCGCTGATGGACAAGGTTGCAGGGGTGTTCTTCAACCTGTCAGGATCGGACAGCAATCCCGCGCGCGAGTCCCTGCAACGGGACCTTGCCCCGCGTTTTGCGGCGTTTAGTTCGGAAACCATGATGAATACCGCGCTTTTTGCCCGTGTGGATTCGCTGTTTGAGACCCGCGACAGTTTGGGGCTAAGCCCCGAACAATCCCGCGTGCTGGAGCTTTATCATCGCATGTTTGTGCGCGCCGGTGCGCAACTGACGGGGACGGCGAAAACCCGTCTGCCTGCCGTGACCGAGCGGCTGGCGGAACTGGGCACTGCGTTTTCGCAAAACCTGCTGGCGGATGAACGGGACTGGTTCATGGAACTGGGCGCGGCCGATCTGGACGGCCTGCCGGAGTTCCTGAAATCGGCCGCGCGGTCCGCCGCTGAAGAACGGGATCTGGATGGCTATGCAATCACCCTGTCCCGTTCCCTGATCGTGCCGTTCCTGCAGTTCTCCGCACGCCGCGACCTGCGGGAAAAAGCCTATACCGCATGGGGCAAGCGCGGTGAAAACGGCGGCAAAACCGACAATATCGACATAGTGCGCGAGACTTTGAAGTTGCGGCAGGAACGGGCCAATCTGTTGGGCTATGACACATTCGCAGATTTCAAGCTGGAACCCGAAATGGCCAAAACACCTGAAGCGGTGCGCGAATTGCTAATGGCGGTATGGGAGCCTGCCAAAGCCGCTGCCAACAAGGATGCAGCGCGTTTGACGGAAATGATGCACGAGGACGGGGTAAACGGCGATCTGGAGCCTTGGGACTGGCGCTATTACGCAGAAAAACTGCGCGCTGCGGACTATGATCTGGATGAGGCAGAGTTGAAGCCCTATTTCCAGTTGGACCAGATGATCGAGGCCGCCTTTGACTGTGCCAACCGTCTGTTCGGACTGACCTTTCACCCCCTTGATGTGCCGCTGTACCACAAAGACGCCCGCGCATGGGAAGTGCGCAAGGGCGACCGTCACATGGCGGTTTTCATCGGCGATTATTTTGCGCGCTCCTCAAAACGCTCGGGGGCATGGTGTTCGCGGTTCCGCGCGCAATCCAACCTTCGCACGCAAATTCGCCCCATCACCGTGAACGTCTGCAATTTTGCCAAAGCCCCCGCAGGCCAGCCCAATCTGTTGACCTTTGACGATGCCCGCACCCTGTTCCACGAATTCGGCCATGCACTACATTCCATGCTGTCTGATGTGAACTATGCCATGATTTCAGGCACTTCGGTCGCACGGGACTTTGTTGAACTGCCCAGCCAGTTGTACGAACACTGGCTGTCGGTTCCCGAGGTTCTGGAAAAATATGCCCGTCACGCAGAAACCGGCGCGCCAATGCCAAAGGCCTTGCTGGATAAATTGCTGGCGGCTGAAAACTTTGACATGGGGTTTTCGACGGTGGAATATACGGCATCCGCACTGGTTGATCTGGCCTTCCATTCCGGCCCGCCACCCGCCGATCCTTTGGCGCGGCAGGCGGAACTTCTGGCTGGACTGGGCATGCCAGCAGCCATCCGCATGCGCCATGCCACCCCCCATTTCGCCCATGTGTTTTCTGGCGACGGCTATTCATCCGGCTATTACAGCTACATGTGGTCCGAGGTGATGGACGCCGACGCTTTCGCCGCCTTTGAAGAAACCGGCGATCCGTTCAATCCGGAACTGGCGACCAAACTGCACGATCATATCTATTCCGCAGGGGGCAGTGCCGAGGGCGCGGAGCTTTATCAGGCCTTCCGTGGCAGCATGCCCAAAGTAGACGCCTTGCTGAAAGGTCGCGGGCTGGACACAGCCGCCTGATCCCCAACTCTGGCCCGCCAAACGGGGCGGGCCTTTTGACTTCATTCCAAGGAACACCCATATGAAAGCCGCCTTTTACACGACCCAAGGCCATGCCGAAGATGTTTTGCAAATCGGTGAACTGCCAACCCCGACACCCCAAGCAGGCGAAGTCCTTGTGCGGCTTGCCAGTTCCGGTGCCAATCCGTCAGACGTGAAATCCCGCGCGGGGTCACGCCCTATGGCGGTGCCGCTGATCATCCCCCATTCTGATGGGGCTGGCGTGATCGAAGCTGTGGGCGCGGGCATCGACACCGCCCGTATCGGCCAGCGGGTCTGGATCTGGAACGGCCAGTGGCAGCGCCCTTTTGGCACCTGCGCGGAATACATCGCGATCCCGTCGGAACAGGCCGTTGATCTGGACGAAGGCACGTCGTTTGACGAAGGCGCCTGTCTGGGAATTCCCGCCCTGACCGCCTTTCGGTGCATGTTTGCAGATGGCCCTGTTGAGGGGGACAAGGTTCTGGTGTCCGGTGGCGCAGGAACCGTGGCCCGTTACGCCATTCAAATGGCAAAAATGGGCGGGGCAGAGGTCATCACTACAGTGTCCTCTGAAGAAAAAGCCGCCTATGTGCGGGCGGCGGGTGCCGATCACGTGGTGAATTACCGCGATGCAAATGCCGCCGAGCAGATTCTTGATCTGACAGGCGGGGTCCACCGCGCGGTGGAACTGGAATTCGGTGTTAACGTAAATCTGCTGGCCGAAGTGATGCGCCCGAACGGGACCATTGCCGCCTATGGCTCTGCTGCAAATCCAACCCCGCAAATCCCGTTTATGCCGATGATGTTCAAGGACCTGACCCTGCGCATGGTGCTGATTTATATCCTGACACCCGAGGCACGGCGCTTTGCCGTTGACGGCCTGTCACAACTGCTTGCTACAGAGCGCATGACCCATTCTGTGGCCGCCACTTACGCGCTGGATCATGTGGCAGAGGCCCATGAACTGGTGGAAAGCGCAGACAAAATGGGGTCAGTGGTGATTACCCTTTAAGCGGGGCAATATTCGCGGCCGATCACAAGATCAGTCGCGAATTTCTTCCGGGAATACGCCCCAAAGATCGGTCTTTTTGGCCCAGCCCTTAGCGCCTTGCGCACTGATTTCGCAGAAATTCAGTTCACAAGACCCCAATCTCGCCAAAGCGCCCCGCTCGGCGTAGGCCCGCGTTGCCGCCGCATCATTCGGGGTCAGGTACAGGCTGACTTTGTCTTCCTGAACAATGACATAGCGAGAGCCTGACAGCAGCGAGTAATGCATCCATCCACCCTGCCCCTCGGCGTCCTGAACCCGCCGCCAATGGCCGTATTCCGCGACGATCTGCAAGGGCAGGTTGGCATGTTTGAACACCCAGTCCACACGGTGCGTCAGGGATGGACCGCGCCGCACATTGCCTTCTTCGGATTTCATCGAAACAAAACGGGGCATCGGCAGATTGGTCACCGGACCGCGCTTGCCCGAGGCCATAGCCACGCCACCGCCCCCTGCAACCGCAAAGAGAAAGCCGAAAACCAGTAATATGAACGCTGCCCGTGCCATCTTGACCCGCCGTTGTAATCTTTTGCCTCAGTCGGGGTCTTTAACCTTGCCCCATTGGGTGAATCCTTGGCAGAATAGAGAAAACAAATCCAGAGTTGGTTATATCAAATGCCCTCAAGTAAATTAAGTGTTGTTGTTACGCGACGGTTACCTGCCACAGTCGAGAAGCGCCTGTCAGAACTGTTTGACGTAAAATTGAACGAGACAGACACCCCCATGACCCGCGAGCAATTGGCGGCTGCCCTGCGCACTGCGGATGTGCTGGTTCCGACCCTGACCGATACAATCGACGCGGGAATGCTGGCACAGGCAGGCGCGAATTTGCGTCTGATCTCTAACTACGGGTCAGGGGTGGATCACATCGACGTGGCCACCGCCCGCCAGCGTGGTATTCTGGTATCCAACACACCCGGTGTGCTGGCGGATGACACGGCTGATATGACCATGGCTTTGATGCTGGCAGTGATGCGCCGCTTCCGCGAAGGCTCGGGCCATTTGCAATCCGGAGACTGGCAAGGTTGGTCACCATCCGCGTTTCTGGGCGCGCGTCTGGGTGGCAAACGGCTGGGCATTCTGGGCATGGGGCAAGTGGGCACAGCCGTTGCCCGCCGCGCCAATGCCTTTGGGATGCAGGTGTTTTACCACAACCGCAAACGGGTTCACAAAGACGTGGAAGCCGCCCTTGGGGCCACCTATTGCGAAAGTTTCGACCAGATGCTGGCGCGGATGGATGTGATTTCAATCAACTGCCCCCATACGCCAAGCACCTTTCACCTGCTGAATGCCCGCCGCTTGAAGCTGATGAAACCCAGCGCCTTTGTCATCAACACTTCCCGCGGGGAAGTGGTGGATGAAAACGCCCTGACCCGTATGTTGCGGGCTGGCGAACTGGCGGGTGCGGGTCTGGATGTGTTTGAACACGGCAATGAAATCAACCCCCGTCTGCGCGGGCTGGATAACGTGATGCTGCTGCCCCATATGGCCTCGGCGACCGAAGAAGCGCGGGTGGAAATGGGTGAGAAAGTTATCATCAACATCAAGACCTTTGCCGATGGTCACCGCCCGCCGGATCAGGTTGTTCCAAGCATGCTGTAAGCGCGCCGCCACACAAAACCCCTTTTTTAAGGATACCCAAAATGGACATCAAACGCAGCGGCAGCAGGCCCACAAAAAAGGCCAGCGCCGACTGGTTCACAGGCGATGTCTGGCAAGACCCGATTGTCGAGGCCCCAGAGCCCGCCCGCCTGCGCGCCTTGAAGGTCCATTTTGCACCGGGTGCGCGCACCGCATGGCACACCCACCCGTTGGGACAGACATTATTTGTGGTTTCAGGCACAGGGCTGGTCGGGCTACGGGGTAAATCCCCCGAAGTGATCCGCGCAGGGGACACGGTTTTCTTCGCCCCGAATGAAGAACACTGGCACGGTGCCGCAGCAGATACCGCAATGATCCACATCGCCATGCAAGAGGCCCTGAACGGTAGCGTGGCCGATTGGCTGGAACATGTAAGCGACGCGGATTACAGCCAAACGCCCGCGAAAAAAATAAATGATATCAAGGTGCTGACCTAGATTTTGGTCAGCACATCGCCTTTGCGTACGACGCCATCCTGCACGATACTACACAGCGCCCCGCGCAGACGGTGCTGCACATTTTCCGGCCTGTTGATCCAGTCAAAACTTTCACGCCCGTGACGGACTTTCCATTTGGCGCAGGCGGTGTTGAACACATCCGACACTTCTAGAATCGCAGTCCCCGCTTGTAAGCGCGTGCCTGCGGGCAGGTTTTCCTCGCCCAGATCCATATCCGCAATCATCGTATCACCGGGGTAAACCACGCTGTCGCGATCCCGCCAGCACAGATCAAGCACCCGCCGTTGCAGAATAGACACCTGAATGCGCGGATCGGGAGAGCCGTCTTCCAGCTTCATCCACGGATGTTTCATCCAGCGTTCGTTTTCGATGCCCGTGGCCACACGCAACTCCAGCGCATCACGGAAATCCCGCTGGCCGAAATCAGGACGGTGGCACAGGGTTTCGATCGCCGCTTCTTTCGGGGCCGCCAGAATATGCGCCAGTGCCGCGTCACATTCCGCAAGAGTTGCATGAGCCATGTCAAAGTCCTCCACAGACAGCGCACTCCGCGCGTCGTTCAATTTGTATCTTGCGGCTTTCGCCATAAAGCGCATCAAAAATCAACATGGACCCGCGCAAAACCTGCCCGGCGCCAGTGATTTCCTTGATCGCCTCTGCCGCCATCATCGACCCGATGATTCCGGGCAACGCCCCGACCACCCCCGCTTCGGCGCAGCTTGGGGCCAGACCGTCGGCAGGTTCTTCGGGGAACAGACAGGCATAACAGGGATCGTTCTGCGCGGGATCAAACACGGTGACCTGCCCCTCCCACTGGCCGATGGCGCCAGACACCAGCGGTTTACCAGCCACCACACAGGCCTTGTTTACAAGCGCGCGGGTGGCAAATGTGTCGGTGCCATCCAGCACCAAATCAAACTCTGCCACCAGATCAGCGCCCTGTTCGGCGGTGAATTTGCGATTGTAGGGCAGAACCTCTACAAATGGATTAAGCCCCTTCAATGCCGCTTGGGCGGCAAACACCTTGGGCTTGTCCAGATCATCCTCGCGGAACAGAACCTGACGTTGCAGGTTCGACAGGCTGACCACATCATCGTCAATCACCCCAATGGTCCCTACCCCTGCCGCTGCCAGATATTGCAGCACAGGCGCGCCTAATCCGCCTGCGCCCACCACCAAAACCCGCGCATTGCGCAGCTTGCGCTGCCCCGGTCCGCCGATTTCACGCAGCACAATATGGCGGGCATAGCGGTCCAGTTCGGTGTCAGACAGCTTGTCGGATTTCACGGCGATCTTTTCGGCACCGCCAGCCCGCGCTTTCAGCTTTTTGATGCCAAAGGCGTATCCCCCGACAACCGCGAAAACTGCCAGTAGAATCAACCAGTTCGACACAGATCCACCCGTCGCAATCCGCAAACTATTCCCGGCAGGTAAGGTCACCTGCACCAACAGCACAAAAGCCAGCCCAAGGGCCACAATCGCCCCCTGCGCCCCCCGAGAGCCGCCCATAAGCCGCAGCCCGAAAGCCGCCGCGCAGATGATAATCAGGCTAAAGACCATCAGCCCTGACCAGTCGATCCAAAACCACCCGCGCCCCGCTCGGTTTCCCCCAGCGGATGGTTCAAATCCCACCCCACCTGCATGACCGGCGCAAAGACGATCTGCGCGATCCGGTCACCGTGGTTCACCACAAAGGGCGCTTCCCCCAGATTGATCAGGATCACGCCCAAAGGTCCGCGATAATCGCTGTCGATTGTACCGGGCGCATTGGCCACTGTGATACCATGTTTCAGCGCCAAACCGGAACGGGGCCGCACCTGTGCCTCAAATCCGCGCGGGATTTCCAGCGCCAGCCCCGTGGCCACCAGCGCCCGTGCGTTTGGCGCAATTTCAACACCGCCGCGATCCGCCAGATTTGCCCGCAAATCCATGCCTGCCGCACCACTGGTTTCATAGGCGGGCAGCGGAATATCGCGGTCCGCCCCGTCCAGATAAACTATCTTTACCGCCAGATCAGCCACCGATCACCTCCGCTATCTTTGCCGCCAAACGATCCGCAACCGCCTGTTTACCCATTCGGGGCCAGGGCTCGGACCCGTCTTCGGAAATCAGGGTCACAGCATTTTCAGACCCGCCCATAATCCCCGTTTCAGGTGACACATCATTGGCCACAATCCAGTCACAGCCCTTGCGCAGCCGCTTGGCCGTGGCGTGGGACATCACGTCATCGGTTTCAGCCGCAAAGCCAACCACCAAAGGCGGGCGCCCCTGCGCCAACTGGCTTACTGTCGCCAGAATATCGGGGTTTTCGGCGAATTCCAAAACCGGCAAAGCCCCGCTGCCGTCTTTCTTGATCTTGCTGCCCGAGGCACTGGCCACCCGCCAGTCCGCCACCGCCGCTGCAAAAACTGCCGCATCCGCGGGCAGACCCGACTGAACAGCCGCCAACATTTCCGCCGCAGTCTGAACCCGCACCACGTCAACACCTTCGGGCATCGGATGATCCGCAGGTCCGGACACAAAGGTCACCCGCGCGCCCAATCCCGCCAAAGCCTGCGCAATCGCCGTGCCCTGCGCCCCGCTGGAGCGGTTCGCGATATAGCGCACCGGATCAATCGGTTCATGGGTCGGCCCGCTGGTCACCAAAACATGCTTGCCCCGCAACGGCCCGTTCAACAGCGCATCTTCAACAGCCGCCACAATCTGTGGAACCTCAGCCATGCGCCCCGGTCCGTATTCGCCACACGCCATATTGCCGCTGTCCGGTCCCACCACCAACACACCGTCGCCTGTCAATGTTGCCAAATTCCGCTGGGTCGCCGCATGATCCCACATGCGCACATTCATCGCAGGCGCAATCAGCACCCGCTTGTCTGTTGCCATCAACAGGGTGCTGGCCAGATCTCCCGCAATCCCGTGGGCCATCTTCGCCATCAAATCTGCCGTTGCAGGGGCAACCACCACCAGATCGGCCGATCGGGACAACTGGATGTGCCCCATCTCGGCCTCATCCGTCAGATCAAACAGCTCCTGAAACACTTTGGACCCCGACAAAGCCGCCACCGACAAAGGGGTTACAAACTCCTCTGCCGCTTTGGTCATCACCGGAACCACCTTGGCCCCCCGATCCTGCAACCGCCGGATCAGATCGAGGCTCTTATACGCCGCAATCCCGCCCCCGATTACCAATAACACCTTGCGCCCGTTCAACATGGCAAACTCCAGATAGCTCTTGCACCAGACTTAGCCAGCTTCACCCGCAAAGCAAAGGGCGGTTCCAGCAAAACCTGAAACCGCCCTCTTTTTGGGTCAAATATCCAATTCCGACGCCAGCGCCGGATGGTATCACATCAATTCAGCCATCAACTCTGCCGAATTCCCAGTGTTTTTCTCCAGCAGTTTCTTCAACTTGCCAAGTGCTGCGGCTTCTACCTGACGGATGCGTTCCTTGGACAGGCCAAGTTCCTCGCCAATAGAGCCGAGCGTGCGGGGGTCTTCGATCAGCAACCGCTGTGCCAGAATATAGCGTTCACGGTCATTCAGACCTTCCATGGCTGTGTTCAACCAGTTGCGCAACTGGCCCAGATCGTGGTTGCGTTCCACAACCTCTGCCGCCTGCGGGCCTTCATCCGCCAGCGTATCTTGCCATTCGCGGCCTTCATCCTCGGCGGATTGCTGTGCATTCAACGAGAAATCAGAGCCAGACAGCCGCCCCTGCATCATTTCCACATCCCGCAACGGCACGCCGATTTCCTGCGCAATCATTTCGGACAGTTGATGCCCGTCCAGTTCTACACCTGCCGAAGTCGCCTCACGCTCCAACGTAGCTTGCACCCGTTTGAGGTTGAAAAACAGCGCCTTCTGGCTGCTGGTCGACCCGGTGCGCACCATCGACCAGTTGCGCATGACATAGTCCTGAATAGCGGCTTTGATCCACCATTGCGCATAGGTCGAAAACCGCACGCCCCGTTCGGGGTCGAACTTATCCGCAGCCTTCATCAGGCCAACGCCGGCTTCCTGAATCAGGTCTTGTGTATTGGCCCCGTAGCGGCGGAATTTCGATGCCATGGAAATGGCCAGTCGCATATAGGCGTTAATTAAGCGGTGCAGCGCCTTTTCATCGCGATCATCGCGCCAAGCGCGCGCCAAAGCGATTTCGGTTTCTGCATCCAGTAATTCGGCTTTCATCGCCTGACGGCGGAAGTCGTGATTTGTGATGTCATCAAGAGGCATATTGAGATCTCCTAATCCAATCTGTGCTTGAGCTTTAGTAAGCTTTGCTCACAATATACTACGTAGGAACGCGATAGTCCGATCACAATGGAGTGCACTTATTTTAACTTTCCCTAAATTGACACTAATTCTGGGGGGGGCCGCCTCTGGCAAATCGCGGTTTGCCGAACGGCTGGTGACCCACCACGGACACCCCCGCAGCTATATTGCCACGGCCCAACCCTTCGATGCTGAAATGCGCGAAAAAATCGAACAACATCAAAGGGATCGCGGAACTGACTGGACAACAATAGAGGCCCCGATTGCCCTGCCCGATACATTGCGCGCCCTGCCGGAAAATCAAATCACGCTGGTGGATTGCCTGACTCTTTGGCTGACAAATTTAATTTTGGCGGAAAACGGCCCAGAAGACCCCGCAGCGCTGTTTTTGGCCGCTGCAAGCGCATGCAATTTCCCAATTGTTACAGTTTCAAATGAGGTCGGGCACAGCATCATTCCAGAATCATCCCTTGGCCGTCGGTTCCAGCGGGAGCAAGGCCGTCTGAACGCCAGAATCGCCCAACAGGCCGATCTGGTTGTGATGGTCACAGCAGGTCTGCCCCACGTGTTGAAAGGCCAATTGCCCGAGGGTTTGACATGAGTCGTTTCTGGTTTGTCCGCCACGGCCCGACCCACCGCGACGGGTTGATCGGCTGGACAGATGCGCCCGCCGACCTGTCCGACCAACCCGCACTGGATCGGCTGAACGCCTATCTGCCGCAACAAGCCGTGGTGATTTCTTCGGACCTGATTCGCTGCGTCGCCACCGCAGACACCCTGTCTACGGGCCGCACCCGCCTGCCCCACGACCCCGACCTGCGCGAACTGCATTTCGGCGACTGGGAGGATAAAACCTTTCGTCAGGTATCTGAAACCGACGCCGATCTGTCCCGCGCCTATTGGTCCGACCCAGGCCCCCATGCACCGCCAAACGGCGAAAGCTGGGATGCTGCGGGCCAGCGGGTCAGCCGCGGCGTGGACCGTCTGTTAACCAGTCATCCTGACACAGATATCATCGTCGTTGCCCATTTCGGCGCGATCCTGACACAGGTGCAACGGGCTGCGCGGATGCCTGCGAAATCCGCGCTTTCGTTCAAAATTGACAACCTGTCCGTCACCCGCATTGAACATATGGGCAAGGCCTGGCGCGTGCTGGGGGTCAATCACAATCCGTGACGCAACAGATCACAAAAGACGATTTGCGTTTTTCAGGTGGGGCGTAATACTCGGGCTATGAAATATGCTCTCGCCATAGCCGATAAAACCTATTCCAGCTGGTCCCTGCGTGGCTGGCTGTTGTTTGAACGGTTCAACATCCCGTTCAAGCAACACACTGCGCGGATGTATTTGCCGGAATTCCACCAGATGCTGGAACAGTTCAAACCCGCCCGACTGGTACCCGCGATGAAATTCGACGGGGTGGTAGTGCAGGAAACCATCGCCATGGCCGAAACACTGGCCGAGCAGAATCCGGATAAAAACATGTGGCCCGCCGACCCCGCCGCCCGTGCCATGGCGCGCTCTGTAACGGCAGAAATGCATGCGTCTTTCGGGGCTTTGCGCAACGATTGCACGATGAATCTGCGGCGTCATTATCCGGATTACAAACCCTCGGACGCCGTGCTGGCTGATACACAGCGCATGATGGACCTCTGGGATATGTGCCGCACAGAATTCGGGCAGGACGGCCCGTGGCTTTTCGGCCAATACACCATCGCCGATGCCTTCTACGCCCCTGCCGCCACACGGTTTGCCACCTATAACCTGCCCCGCAGCGACGCCGCCGACGCCTATATTGCCGCGCACCTCGCCGATCCAGTATTTCGCCGCTGGCGCGCGATGGGACTTGCGCAAAATTACATTCAGGACGGCTATGACAAAGACCTGCCCGAAGGCAACTGGCCCGGTCCTGCCCCCCTGCCCGCCCGCGCGGTTGACGCGGGCCCGTCCGAAAACGAAACCTGCCCCTATTCCGGCAAACCGGTCACGGATTTTCTGGAACTCGACGGGCGCATCTTTGGTTTTTGCAATACATTCTGCCGCGACAAAACCGTGGCGGATGCGGCAGCTTGGGACCAGTTTATACAAATTTACCAAAAATAAACCATCGCCCCTGTATCGTTAACCAATCTTAACGGGATCGGGGAATCAATGGTCGCGCGCGCCTATACAGTTGCGTTTCACGGGGTCGAGGCCCGCCTTGTCGAAGTCCAATGTTCCCTCTCTGCGGGATTGCCGTCCTTTCAGATCGTCGGCCTGCCCGACAAAGCCGTGTCCGAGGCAAAGGAAAGAGTGCGCGCGGCCATGAGCAGCCTTGCGCTGGCGCTGCCCTCAAAACGGATCACCATCAACCTGTCGCCTGCGGATTTACCCAAAGAAGGGTCCCATTTCGACCTGCCCATCGCACTGGCATTGATGGCCGCAATGAATGTGATCCCCGCCGAAGACGTGGAACGGCAAGTGGCTTTGGGAGAGCTGTCGCTGGATGGAAAACTCATCCCTGTGATCGGCACATTGCCTGCGGCCCTTGCTGCGGCACAGGCGGATTGTAACCTCATCTGCCCTGCGGATTGCGGCGCAGAGGCGGCTTGGGTCGGGGCGGTGCAAGTTATTGCGCCTGCGTCCTTGTTGGAATGTATGAACCACTTTCGCGGCCGCCATATTTTATCCCCCGCCCAGCCCGGGGAAGTGCTTGCAGATCCCCAAACCCGCGACCTGCGGGATGTGAAAGGCCAGGAACGGGCCAAACGCGCCTTGGAAATCGCGGCGGCAGGGCGACATCACCTGTTTTTTGTCGGTGCACCCGGCTCAGGGAAATCCATGATGGCGGCACGTGTCCCCGGCCTTTTGCCCCCGCTGGAACCGGAAGAGGCGCTCGAAACGTCGATGATCCACTCGCTCGCGGGGCTTATATCCTCTGGCGGGATTTCCAAAACCCGACCCTTTCGCGACCCCCATCACACCGCATCCAAAGCGGCGATTGTCGGGGGCGGGCGCGGCGCGAAACCGGGGGAAATCTCGCTGGCCCATAACGGCGTGCTGTTTCTGGACGAACTGCCGGAGTTCTCTCGCCAAGTGCTGGAAACCCTGCGCCAACCTTTGGAAACCGGAACCGTGATGGTTGCCCGCGCCAACAACCATGTGACCTATCCCTGCCGGTTCATGCTGATATCCGCCGCGAATCCCTGTCGATGCGGGTATCTGGCGGATGCCGCGCGCGCCTGCGCCCGCGTCCCATTGTGCGGGCAGGATTATCTGGGAAAAATATCCGGCCCTTTGATGGACCGCTTCGATTTGCGGGTTGATGTGCCGCCCGTGTCGATGACCGATCTAACCCTCCCCGACACAGGAGACGCGTCCTTTACCATTGCCCAAAGGGTTGCCGCCGCGCGGAAAATACAGCGGCTTCGGTTTCAGGATCACACGGAATTGCGCCAGAATGCGGATGCCGAGGGCGCCATCCTGCAAGAAATAGCGACACCCGATCCCGAAGGGGCCGCCATGTTGGAAAAGGCGGCTGATCGGTTCAAAATTTCGGCACGGGGCTATCACCGTATCCTGCGCGTTGCCCGTACGATCGCGGATTTGGCAGGATCAGACAGGATCCGCCTGCCCCATGTTGCCGAAGCAATCAGCTATCGTCTGGTTTCCGGCGCGCCTTGATAAACGCCACAATATCCTTAATTGCGGCGCGGGCTTCAGGGAAGTGGCCGGTCATAATCTGGAACACGTGAAAGGCATTCGGCCAGCTTCGCACCAGAACAACATGCCCCTGCGACACCAGTTTGCTTTGCATTTCCAACGTGTCATCGCGCAACATCTCGCCGTCGCTGTGATGGAACAGGATCGGCGGACATCGGTCAAATTCGGCGTAAAACGGCGAGGCATAGGGCTGTTTGAGATCCTGATCCCCCAGATACATCGCTCCCAGTTCGTCAAATCTGTCAGCACAAAGCAAAACTTCGCTTTTTGCGTTTGATTTCAAGCTGCCAAATCCGCCCGACATATCAACGACAGGGCTGATAACAAAGGCAGATTGGGGCAGATCCGCGTTGGTATCAGACAGATAAGCCAGCAAGGCCAGAACCAGATTTCCCCCTGCGCTGTCACCGCCAAGAATGATCTGGTCCGCACGCAGGCCACGGTCAATTAACCCGTTATATGTGGTCACAACGTCGTCAAACCCTGACGGAAAGGGATGCTCGGGCGCCAAACGATACCGCGGCATCACGGCCTCAATCCCCAGATCACCCGCAATTTCCGCTACCATATGTTTATGCGTGTCAGGGCTGCCCACAATAAAACCACCGCCATGAACGTAAAGCAGGACTTCGTCGCGTTCAATTGCCCCGCGAGACACCCAGGTCACGGGTACACCCGAAACAGTGCCATTGCGGTAATCCGCAGAAGCCGGGTGCACATGCATTCGTTTTGCGTGATTTTCGAAGGCCTGACGCGCCTCTGCCGGATTTTGAACGCGCGCCACCCAAGGCTTGATCACAAGCCGGGTGAAAACACTGTACAGACAGAGACGCAGGGAGTTCATTTTTCGATTCGCCTCTCGATCGCTTGCCAGATCATTTCGGCCACATTGATACCGTCAAACCGTTCCAGCTCTTGAATCCCTGTGGGGGACGTGACGTTGATTTCTGTTAGGTTACCACCGATCACGTCAATTCCGACAAAAATCTGCCCTTTTTCCCGCAACAACGGGCCAATCGCAGCGCAGATTCCCCGATCGCGGTCGGTCAGTTCCACTTTTTCGGGACGCCCGCCCACATGCATGTTGGACCGTGTCTCGCCTTTTGCAGGAACGCGGTTGATAGCCCCCACAGGTTCCCCGTCCACCAGAATTACCCGTTTATCGCCGGCAGCAACATCGGGCAGGAACTTTTGCGCAATCAAAGGCTCCCGGTTGATGCCGCAAAACAATTCGTGCAGGGAATTCAGGTTGCGATCGCCCGGTTCCAGACGGAATACGCCAGCGCCCCCGTTGCCATATAACGGCTTGAGAATGATATCGCCGTGGCGGTCCTTGAATTCCTTCAAGGTGTTCAAATCCCGCGCAATTGTGGTAGGCGGGGTCAGATCGGGGAATTGCAGGACCAACAGCTTTTCGGGGTAATTGCGCACCCATTCAGGATCATTCACCACCAGGGTTTTGGGGTGAATCATATCCAGAATATGCGTGGTTGTGATATAGCCCATGTCAAACGGCGGGTCCTGACGCAGCCAGACCACATCCCAATCCGCCAGATCGATTTTTTCCTCGGGCTGCAGGGTCACGTGATCACCTTTCACACGGCGAAGCTCCATGCGATGCCCGCGCGCAGTCACACGCCCTTCTTCAAAGGCAAGTTTGTCGGGCGTGTAGTAAAACAGCTCATGCCCACGGGCCTGTGCCTCTTCGGCGATGCGGAAACTGCTGTCTGCGTTAATATCAACGTCCCCGATCGGGTCCATTTGGAAGGCGACCTTCAAGCTCATAACGGTTGGTTCTTTCTAGAGAGCAGCCTTGCTGCACAAATTGCGTTTATAAATACATGACGCAGTGCAGCGCGGGTTTCAATGACCCCGCATAAATCTATCCACAAAGAAATGTAATTTTGATGCCCCGAATTAAGGAAAATCAGGCCGCAAGCAATGCCCCCGGCAGAACCTTGATCCGCCCTGTGCCATCCACAAGAGCCGCATCGAAGCGACAATCCACATCAATTCGGCCAGCTTTTTCGGCCAGATATTGCAGCGCGCAATCATGGATTCGCTTTTGCTGCCGAGGGGTTATCTGCTGAACGGCACTATCGAAGGTTTTACTGCTTTTCACTTCGATGAAATAAAGTTTCTGATCATGGCGTGCGACAAGATCAATTTCGCCGTCTTTGGATTTCCAACGGCGATCCACAATTTCAAACCCATTGCGTTCATAAGCCAAAGCAATCTGGTTTTCCGCAGCCTGACCTTTCAGATAAGACAGTCTTCCGTTTGTGGCGCGATCCATGGACATTCCCGTTTTGAGTGTTGGACCAACAGTATAGGGAAAACGTTAAACTAGTGTGAATTGTCTTTTAGACTTAGGGCACGGCCATACACGTCTTTTCTTGGCAAACCGAACCGCAATGAAACCTCGGCTGCGGCATCTTTCACGCGCAGGCGGCCAAGCGCCTCGATCAAAGCTGCATCGACATCCTCTTCCGAGACGGTTTTTGGCGGGGGTGGGCCCAATACGACCACCACCTCGCCTTTTATCGACGGGCGTGCAGCAATTTCTGTGGCGACTTCTGCCAAAGTGCCACGCACCGTTTCCTCGAATTTCTTGGTCAGTTCCCGACAAAATGAGGCGGAGCGATCGGCGCCGAACACATCGCACATGTCTTTCAGGCTGGCCCCGGCGCGTTTGGGTGATTCGTAAAACACCAAAGTGGCCTCTATCTGGGCAAATTCCTTGAAAAAACGTTTGCGGGCGGCGGATTTATTGGGGGCGAAGCCTGCAAAAAAGAAACGATCCGTGGGCTGTCCTGCCACACATAAAGCGGCCAGCAGGGCTGACGCACCGGGTGCGGCAAAGACGGGCAATTCCGCGGCAATCACCGCCCGTGACAGATCGAACCCCGGGTCCGCCACCATGGGCGTACCCGCATCCGAGACATAGGCCACCGAGGCGCCCTCTTTCAAAGCGGCCAGCAATTGCGGGCGCATTTGGGCGCCGTTGTGATCGTGATAGGCCAGCAGTCGGCGATCCCCGAGTTTAACCCCGTGAATATCCAGCAAGCGGCGGGTGTTGCGGGTATCCTCGGCCGCCAGCACATCCGCGTGGGTCAGAATATCCAGTGCCCGTAACGTAATATCGCGCGCTGCCCCGATAGGCGTTGCCACCAAATGCAGGCCAGCAGCTATTTTTCCAGCGTGCATTTGCTTAATTCCATTTCTTTGTTCAACAGGCGTTGATTTCCACGTGGCTACCACATAACTTTTTGCACATAATGGTCTGTTATGACCAGTCAAGTCACTAAGGGGGACTGTCGTGTTTCAACGGATCAAAAATTTCGGGATCAAAGCGGCGGGCGCAGTCGCGGTTGCCACTGTGCTTTTGGGCTGTACGGAAACAGGCGGCGGATCGCAAGGTCCCCGTGTGAACACCAGTAAACCTGTTGTTGTCGGCATTCTGGTACCCTCGGGATCCGGCGTCCAGCAGCAAGAGGCTTTGGCAGGCAGTCTGGTGGCCGCAGCCAAGCTGGCTGTTGCAGAAATGAATGATGTTCAGATTGATTTGCGGGTCTATTCCACCGCTGGTGATCCGAATCGCGCCGCCGCAGCCGCGCAGCAAGCCGCGAAAGACGGGGCGAAAATTCTGGTTGGGCCGTTGTTTGCACAGGCCGCCAATGCGGCAGGGGCAGCGGTTGCATCCCAGGGAATCAACGTATTGAGCTTTTCCAACAACCCTGACATTGCAGGGGGCAACGTCTTTATTCTGGGAGATACTTTCGCCAACACCGCCGACCGCGTGGTCGGCTATGCTGCACGGCAGGGGCGCCGTTCCATTGCCGCATTGGTCAAATCCGATGCCGCCGGTGAAGTCGCCGCCGCAGCCGTCAAAGCCGCTGCGCAAAACAACGGGGCCAGCTTTGCGGGTGTTGCACGCTACGAGCTGACCACAGAAAGCGCTGTTGCTGCTGTCACCGCCGCCAAATCGCTGATCCAGCAAACCGGAGCAACCGCGCTGGTGATGGATGCAGACGCGGCAGGGGCTTTGCCGGTCTTTGCGCAATTGCTGCCTGAAAACGGTATCAGTGCTGCCAACACCCAGTTCATCGGCCTGACCCGCTGGGATAAAACCGCCGATACGGTGCGGGCAAACCCCGGGATGCAAGGATCGCTGTTTGCGCTGAACGACACAAGCGCAACCAGTGCATTCAACCAGCGTTACGGTGCCGCCAACGGGGTTGGCCCCCATTTGCTGGCAGGCAAAGCCTATGATGCCATGCGCGCGGTGGGCACATTGTTGCAGTCCGGTTCCAGCGACGCATTATCCCGCAACAAACTCACAAGACCCGCTGGCTTTAGCGGTGCAAACGGTGTATTCCGCCTGCGACCTGACGGGACAAACCAGCGTGCGCTGGCCGTTGCAACCTTCCGCGAAGGGCAGGTTGTTGTCCTTGATCCAGCACCGAGGAGCTTTGGTGGCGCCGGCTCGTAAACTTAAAAGCAGACAAACCGGTTCGGGCACTCCCGGCGCGCTGATTTGTGCGTCGGGTTTGCTGTTTGACGCGCCTAGCATCCGCGCCGAAATCGCAACCGAAATCGCTTCCTGCACAGATAATTTCGCAAAACGGACCGTGATCGGGACCGTTCTGGACCGCGTGAACAAAGAGTCCCGCGAGATCATCAAAGCGGCCTATCTAAAGACCCCGTTCAAAACCAGCCGCACCATTCGGTCTTATACGTTTTTGACCGACCAACTGGTGAAAACCGCCATGGAAATGGTGCAGACCTATTTGCACCCGCTGCCCAATCCGACCAGCGCGGAGAAGATTTCTATCGTGGCTGTGGGCGGTTACGGACGCGGGGAAATGGCGCCGTTTTCCGATGTGGATCTGCTGTTTCTGACACCCTATAAATTGACCCCTTGGGGCGAAAGCGTCGTTGAAAGCACGCTCTATGTGCTGTGGGATTTGAAACTGAAAGTCGGCCACGCCACCCGCACGGTTGAGGAATGTATCCGACTGGGACGCGGAGATCTGACCATCCGCACCGCCCTGTTAGAGGCGCGGTTTCTGTCAGGGGATGCGGAGCTGGCCGAAACGCTGGACACGCAACTGTGGAAGCAGTTGTTCAAATCCACAGGTCCTGAATTTGTCGCCCAGAAACTGGAAGAACGGGAAGCCCGCCACAAGAAACAGGGTGCCACCCGTTTCCTGCTGGAACCCAATGTAAAAGAGGGTAAAGGCGGCCTACGCGATCTGCAGACCCTGTATTGGATCACCAAATACCTCAGCGGCGCAAAGCTGCCGTCTGAAATGATCTATCAGGGATATTTCACCACAACCGAATACGCCAATTTCGATCAGGCAGAAAATTTCCTGTGGACCGTGCGCTGTCACCTGCATCTGGTGGTGGGCCGCGCCGCAGAGCAGCTGACCTTTGACAACCAAGTCGCCATCGCCGCAGCCCTAGGCTATAAAGACACCAAAGGCCTGCGCGCGGTTGAGGCGTTTATGCAGGAATACTTTACCCACGCCACCCATGTGGGCGATCTGACCCGTATTTTCCTGACCGCACTTGAAGCCCAACACGTCAAACAACAGCCGTCCTTCGGGGCACGTTTCCTGAAAGCCATGCCGTGGCGCAGCGATTCGGTTGTTGCCCCTGAAGGCTATAAAATCGTGCACGGCAGACTGGCGATTGAAGACGAGGAAGACTTCCTTACCGATCCGATCAACTTTCTGCGTATCTTTGAACAGGGGCTGGATTCAGACATTCTGATCCACCCCGATGCCATGCGTTTGATCGTGGCCAATCTGGAACTGATCACCAACAAACTGCGCACCAACCCCAAAGCCCAAGACCTGTTCCTGTCGCTGCTGCTGGATTACGGCAATCCTGAACGGGCCTTGCGGCGGATGAACGAACTGGGGGTTCTGGGTGCGTTTATCCCTGAATTCCAGCGTATTGTCTGCCTGATGCAGTTCAATATGTACCACCATTACACGGTGGACGAACACACCATCCAATGTATTTCCCATCTGGCC
Source organism: Amylibacter sp. (assembly GCA_034670045.1). GTDB lineage: Bacteria > Pseudomonadota > Alphaproteobacteria > Rhodobacterales > Rhodobacteraceae > Amylibacter. The sequence goes on from JAXMOF010000051.1 coordinate 24,297, forward strand.
AAAATCGAAAAAGGCGAGCTGAAGGAAAGCCTGCCTGTGGCCTCGGGCATTCTGAAAGACGGGGTGGATCGCAAGGTGCTGTATGTGGCGATGCTGCTGCATGACATCGGCAAGGGCCTGCCAGAAGACCACTCTATCGCGGGGGCGCGGCTGGCCCGTGTCATCTGCCCGCAACTTGGCCTGTCAGAGGGTGAAACCGACACTGTCGTCTGGCTGGTACGCCACCACTTGCTGCTGTCCGATGTGGCCCAAAAACGGGATCTGTCAGACCCGAAAACCGTGCGCGAATTTGCCAAAGTGGTGAAAACCACCGCGCGGCTGAACCTGTTGACCGTGCTGACGGTCTGCGACATTCGCGGCGTCGGGCCGGGCACGTGGAACAACTGGAAAGCCCAACTGATCCGCGATCTGTACCGCTTCACCAAACTGGCCCTGCAGGAAGGGTTCGACAAAGTTCTCGAACTGCAATCCTCCAGCGAGGCACAGGACGCCCTGCGCGCCGCCCTGCCCAAAATGGGCCGCAAGGCGCTGGAACTGGAAATAGAACGGCATTATCCGTCTTACTGGCAGGGTCTGGACACAGAAACCCATAAGATTTTCGCCAAGTTGATGCAAAAAGCCTCGACCTCGGAAATTCAGACAGACATCAAACCCGACAAAGACCATGACGCAACACGGGCGTGTTTTGTGTTGCAAGACCACCCCGGCATTTTCTCTCGTCTTGCGGGGGCGCTGGCACTGGTCGGGGCCAATGTGGTGGATGCACGGACTTATACCTCGTCTGATGGCTATGCCACGGCTGTGTTCTGGATTCAGGACGCCAATGGCAAACAATACGAAAAATCCCGCCTGACCCGCCTGCGCTCGATGATCACCAAAACCCTCAAGGGTGAGGTCAGCGCGCAGGATGGTCTGAAATCCCGCGACAAGATCAAAAAGCGCGAACGGGATTTTGTGGTGCCGACGGTGATCTCTTTCGACACCAAGGGTTCGGACATCTACACAATCATCGAGGTGGACACCCGCGACCGCCCGGGCTTGCTGTATGATCTGACCAGAACCCTGTCCAACAACAATATTTACATCGCCAGTGCCGTGATCGCCACATACGGCGAACAGGCGGTGGATGTGTTCTACGTGAAAGATATGTTCGGGTTGAAACTGCACGGCGAGGCCAAACGCAAAAAGATCGGCGACGCCCTGCGCGCCGCCATCGAAAAAAGCGCTGCCGGAGCTCTGCTTTGACAACCGCGACCAAGCCGCGGAACATACGCCTGCTTGCCAGTTTCTTCACCGTCAGCAGCTGGACCCTTGCCAGCCGCATCATGGGTTTTGTGCGCGACATCATGATCGCCGCCTTTTTCGGCGCAGGCCCCGTAGCCGAGGCATTTCAGGTCGCCTTTGCCCTGCCCAACATGTTCCGTCGATTCTTTGCCGAAGGCGCGTTCAACATGGCCTTCGTGCCGATGTTTTCCAAAAAACTGGAATCAGGCGAGGACGCCCGCCAGTTCGCCCAAAACGCTATGGCGGGGCTGGCCAGTCTGTTGATCGCCCTGACCCTGATCGCGCAAGTGTTCATGCCGTGGTTCGTACTGGCCATGGCCAGCGGTTTTGCAGGGGACGAAAGGTTCGAGCTCTCGATTGATTTCGCCCGCATCTGCTTTCCATACATCCTGTTTATCTCGCTGGCGGCATTGCTGTCGGGCGTTTTGAATTCCATGGGACGGTTTGCCGCCGCCGCCGCTGCCCCTGTGGTGCTGAATATCATCCTCATTGCCGCCATGGCCCTGACTTGGGCACTGGATGGGAACGTAGCCCTTGCCCTTGCCTGGGGGGTTCCGGCGGCTGGCATTGCCCAGCTTGGTCTGGTCTGGATCGCGGCCTCCCGCGCGGGCATTCGGCTATTGCCCCAATTGCCCCGCTTTACCCCTGAAATGCGCCGGCTGGCCATGATCGCCGCCCCCGCGGCCCTTGCGGGTGGCGTGGTGCAGGTCAACCTGCTGGTGGGGCGTCAGGTGGCCAGCTATTTCGACGGCGCTATACAGTGGCTGGCTGTGGCTGACCGCCTGTACCAACTGCCTCTCGGGGTTGTGGGCATTGCCATCGGCGTGGTGCTGCTGCCTGATCTGTCACGCAAGTTGCAGTCAGGCGATGAAGACGGCGGCCGCTATGCATTCAACCGCGCAGCAGAATTTGCACTTGCCCTGACCCTGCCTGCCGCCGTCGGCCTGTTGGTGGTGCCCCAAGCCGTCGTGTCCGTACTGTTTGAGCGGGGTGCTTTCACCGCAGCGGATGCCCATAACACCGCCGCCGCCCTGTCCATCTATGCCATCGGCCTGCCCGCCTTTGTGCTGCAAAAAGTATTCCAGCCACTGTATTTCGCCCGCGAAGACACAAAAACCCCGTTTTATTTCGCCATCGTCTCTATGGTGCTGAACGCGGGGCTTGCCATCGGACTGGCCGCCCATTTCGGCTATCTGGCGGCGGCCATCGGCACCACATTATCTTCTGTCGCGCTGGCTGTGCTGCTGTATTTCGGCACGCGGCGCATGGGGCTTGCCGCTGCCTTTGATGACCGTTTGAAACACGCCATTCCGCGCATGTTGATTGCCAGCGTGATCATGGGGATTTGCACCTACGGCCTTGAACTGCTGCTCAAAGACTGGCTCGCCACATCCGGGTTGCGGTATCTCGCGCTCGCCATTCTGGTCTGCGGCGGCACAGGCATCTATTTCGCCGCCTGCCTCGGCCTTGGCGCCTTTACCAAACAAGGCCTGCGCAACTTCGTGCGCAGATAAGCGGACTTACTGCTCTTTTTGGGGAAAATATCCAATTCCTGACGCAGCCAAAAGCGCTGCGCGTCAGGAATTTCCCCGCCGCAGCCGATCACGCCAATACAACAGGCCCGCGCCCTCAGCCGGACGCAACACTGCGCAGATCACAAACCCGATGGCAAAACCCGCCACCCGTTCAAACCAGTCGTGACCGCCAAACATCACCGAAAACACAGCCAGCAAAATCCCCAGCGCTGCAATCAGCCGAAACGCCCGCAAGCCGTTTTGCCCTGCCGCCCGCTGCTCGGTAAACAGTATCCAGCTGAGCGCACCGATCAATCCGTAAGAGGCCGCCCCCGCCCCCAGCATCGCCATGGTCGGCCCCATCACAATCGCCTGCGCCAAAGCAGCCAGAATGCCGCTGCCGAAAAAGATCAGCAGAAACACCAGCCAATGCACCCGCTCGCCGACAAATTTGCCCAGCGCCAGTATGAAAACCACGCTGAAAAGGGCAGCGACAAAACCGGTATGGATGAACATATAGCTTACAAACCGCACCAGCAGATCCGCCGGATATTGCCCTGTGTCCCACATCAAATATACAGCCGCATTGGCAAAACCGAACTGATCGGCAATCAGGATTCGCCACGCAGGTCCGGTGGCCCCGCCAATGATCCCGGCCTCGCCCAACTGAAAGATCGCCTCAACAGCGGCGATCAGAACCACCAGAATGACCACAACAGGCGGCAGAGGGTTAATCGGGGCGCTGTCCCCATCGGCATCATACATCAAAAGGCTCCATCGCTTGACGATACCCGCCCATATAGCGATAACCCCCCAAGCAACACCAGACGGAGTTTTCGCAATGGGCGAGACAATACACACACCGCGCGTCTTTTCCGGCATCCAGCCATCGGGAAATCTGACGCTTGGAAACTATCTTGGCGCGCTGAAACGCTTTGTCGAGATGCAGGAATCCGGCATCGAAACCGTTTACTGCATGGTCGACATGCACGCCATTACCGTCTGGCAAGACCCGGCCGACCTGCGCCACAACACCCGCGAAGTGGCGGCAGCCTATATCGCTTGCGGTCTGGATCCGGCGAAATCCATTCTGTTCAACCAGTCCCAAGTGCCCGCCCACGCGCAACTGGCGTGGATCTTCAACTGCGTCGCGCGCATCGGCTGGATGAACCGCATGACCCAGTTCAAGGATAAGGCGGGCAAGAACGCTGAAAAATCCTCGCTCGGGTTGCTGGCCTATCCCGCATTGATGGCAGCGGATATTCTGGTCTATCAGGCGACCCATGTACCTGTGGGCGAAGACCAGAAACAGCATCTCGAACTGGCCCGCGACATCGCTGCCAAGTTCAACCACGATTACGACACGGATTTCTTCCCCGCGCCCGAACCCCTGATCGAGGGCGAGGCCACCCGCGTGATGTCCCTGCGCGATGGCACCAAGAAAATGTCGAAATCCGACCCGTCGGATCAAAGCCGCATCACCCTGCGCGACGATGCCGACACAATCGCCAAGAAAATCCGCAAGGCCAAAACCGATGCGGAACCGCTGCCCGAAACCCTGAAGGAATTGGAAGGCCGTCCCGAGGCGCGCAATCTGGTCAATATCTACGCCGCCCTGTCGGGCCGGACCGCCGAAAGCGTCATTACCGAATTTGCCGGACAACAGTTTGGCCAGTTCAAACCCGCGCTTGCCGATCTTGCCGTGGATCATCTGGCACCGATCACGCAGGAAATGAACCGGCTTATGTCCGATCCTGCCGAAATCGACCGGATTCTTGGCAACGGGGCCGACCGTGCCGCTGCAATTGCGGAACCTATCCTCGACAAAACCTACGATATCGTGGGTATGGTCCGGTCGCGCCGCTGAAAGATGCCGCCCGGCCTGACGGTCGGGCCCATTCCATAAAGTGCTTTACATGAACATCGTTCATGTTAATCTGTTGCGAAACAGAAAGGGCACTTTATGGTCATCTGGTCTCGTAACGCGGTACTCACCGACGCTATCACCGATTGGCAGTCCCGTGGGTTGATCACAGACAGCACTGCCGCAACACTCAGCGCCGATATACAGGCCAACGGCACCCGATTTGCCTTTCGCAACATTCTGATCCTTCTGGCGGTGATCTGTCTTGGCTTTGCCGCCATGACATTCATCGCCGCCAATTGGCAGGACATGACCCGACTCACCCGTGTTGGCCTGATCTTCACGACCATGTGGGGATTTTGGGGCGGCTCGGTGCTGTTGAACCTGCGCAATCACCGCTGGTTCGCACAGGTTTTTACATTGGGGGCCTGTGCCATGTTCGGTGCAGGGATCATGCTGATCAGCCAGATCTACCACATTCAGGGCAGCCCCAAAGACGCCACATGGCTGTGGGCCATCGGCACATTAATCGCCGCCGCTCTGACCCGTTCCATCCCCGCCTTATGCCTGACCATTGCCTTGTTACTGATCTGGCTGTTCGTCTCCCCCAATCTCTACAGCCGCACCCCTTTCGTGCAACTGGATTTCCCACTTTATATGATCGCCTGCGCCCTTTTGGCCTATTGGATGCGCAGCCGTTTCGCCGCGCATCTGATCACGCTGACCACCTATATCTGGGCCGGTTGCACAGCGAACAACCTCGCCAACGACCAGTCTTTAACCTTGCTTGCCATAACTTTCGCCGCCGCATTCGCCCTGCTGTCTGCCGCGTTATTTTCAGACCGCAAACAGGCCCTGCTGCGCGGTTTTGAACCCGCACTGATCCTTTACACCACGGGATACCTCGCCGTGATGATCTTCGCGTGGCATGTTTTGGTGCGCTATGAATGGCGCATGGCCGACACTCCTGATATCGTGAAATCCTTCAGCTTTCCGGCGCTGATCGGCATCGCAGCCTGTGTCACACTGGCAGTTCTCGCCTATCGCAAATCCCACCCGAACACCTATGATCTTGTGGTCACACCGCTGTTTGCAGCCCTGACCTTTGGCACCATCCTCTTGGCACCCGACCTGCCCGTCGCGACCGAGTCCTTGATGCTGATCGGGTCGATCTGGCTGATCCGCATGGGGTGGCGGTTGGAAAACCGCCCCATCGCCATCTTGGGTTTTGCAGCCTTTGGCAGCGCCATGCTGCTGATCTATTTTGAAACCGTCGGCACACTTCTGGGAACCAGCATGTTCTATCTGGTGGCAGGGGTGATCTTATTGGGCGGCGTTTTTATCGTTCCCCGCCTGACCCGCACGAAAGGAGCCAAACAATGACCCCGCGCATCCTGATCCTTGGCACTGTGCTGGCCGCAGTCTTTCAAACTGGCGTGTTGGCGAAAATCATCACCGATCGCGCGGCTGCCCTGAACGCAGGCCAAGAGGTTCTGCTGGAATCCGGTTTTATCGACCCGCGAGACCTGTTTCGGGGCCATTACACAACTCTGAACCTTCTGATCAGCAATTTGCAACGCTCAGAAGTGACCATCAACGGCAAGTTCAATTGGGGTGATCCGGTCTATGTAGCGCTCGATACCTCTGGGCCGTTTGCCCGCCCCGTCAGCCTGCACAGCAGCTATCCTACAGACCCAACCGGACCCGTTTTAAAGGGCCAGGCGCAGTTCATAAGCAGTAACAACGGCGAATCTTTGCAAATAGATTTCCCCTTTGACCGTTTTTTCGCCGCCAAAAACCGCGCCATAGAACTGCAAAACCTGCAATCGGACCGCAAACTCGGGGTGATCCTGTCCGTTGCCAAAGACGGCAGTGCCATGATCAAAGGCCTGACAATCGACGGCACAAAAATCTACGAAGAACCCCTGTTTTAACAGGCCCCCTCCAAAACACCAAAAGGCGGCCCAAAACAGCCGCCCGTCGCTTCTTCTTTCTGAAAATATCCCCCAAGCGGAGCGGGGTGAATCCTATCCCGACGGCCCCGAAAGATAGGCTACAGGCGCATCATCCGCCTGTTCGAAATCCAGCACCCGCCCATCGCTGACACGGGATAAACGCTTGTATTCATAGACCATTTCAGGCCCATCTTCGGAAGAACAAACAATCAGACATTCATGCAGCAACTTGGAACCGTCACAAAATTCGACGGTCCCGCGCAAGTGGGGTGCATCCGCTGATAGGGCAAAGCCGCCATCCCAGCTGCGCAGCACAGGAAACACATCATCCCCCACCACAACCCGCAGCCGTGCGGTGCGTTTCAAGTCCTGATTTCGGGCGCGACGCAGCCCTTCCAGCACTTCGGCTGACATGTGAACGTCCATAAGAATCCTCCCAAGGTTACCGATAGTCTGGCAAACTATTATGTATTTTCAATGAAATTTATGGAGACAATTCGTTTCCATGCACTATTTTGCAACCCTGCCTTGCTTAAAACGACCTTTACACACAGCCCTCAACCGCGTAGCTGCGGCCCAA
>JAXMOF010000052.1:0-30507 GCA_034670045.1 Amylibacter sp.
ACGGGCTATGCGTCGGATGTCACCGCGGCAAAAGCCGAGGTCTGCAAGTTCGCGGGTCGTCAGACCTGCAAGCTCGGTGAAAGTTGTGTTGTACACACGGCGTTTGCGTTTGTACGTGGACAGGCTCTGGGTCGTTGCGTTCAACGCAGAGGCGATTTTGTGCTTCAGATCGCCGAGGGCTGTGATGTTTTGTGTGGTTGTGATCGACATTTTCGACTTTCCTCTTTTATGCTGCAGCGCAGAATTTCTTGCTGCAATGCAACAATATGAATGATCCTAGCTGGTTACAACGCTTCTCTGCGCAAAGGGGGTATGCATAAATGGAAAGTCACTTTGGGTGGAAATAAGCGGTTTTGTGCATATAGCGCTGTTTTTGAAGGCTGAATTCGGGGGTTTTGCCTGCAGATTCATCAGGTCGTGCTTGGGGTCGCGGTTTCGTGATCACAAATCAGGGTTTTTGTGATCACATGGCGTTCAGCATATGAATCACTATTCGCCAGAATTCGGATTCGGAACAAAGGTGATTTGCGAATTGCCAAGCGAGTCATTGCGTGATGTGGTGCGCCACAAACGGGGGGCGTGGACACATGGAACAGAAAGATCGGGTTGATGCCCTTGGGGCCAGCTTGCTTGTTACAGTATCTTTGCTGTTAGGGTTGAATCAGGTCCTGGTCAAAATCGTCGCCACAGGAATGCACCCGGCCTTGCAAGCCGGATTGCGCAGCGCTTTTGCCGTGTTGCCGGTTTTGATTCTGGCGCTTTTGTTCAAACGCAAACTGACCATCCGTGACGGCAGTCTGGGCTGGGGCATTTTTGCAGGCGTTTTGTTCGCGGTCGAATTCCTGATGCTGTTTCTGGCCATAGATTATTCATCCGTCGCCCGTGTTTCGGTGCTGTTTTACACCATGCCGGTCTGGATGACGCTGGGCGCGCATTTCCTAATTCCAGCAGAGCGCCTGACCCGCAACAAAATCACTGGTCTGATACTCGCCGTTGGCGGGGTTGTTGTGGCCATGTGGGGGCGGGACGGCGGCCAGAATGAATTGCTGGGCGACATCTATTGTATTGCAGGTGCGATGTTATGGGCGGCGGTCGGGCTTGTGGCCCGCGTTACCCCGATGAAACGGGCGGTGCCGGAAATGCAGTTGCTGTACCAGTTGGTGGTGTCTGCCATTGTGCTGATCCCTGCCGCCTATCTGATTGGCGATCAAATTCGCGACCTGCAACCGATCCATTGGGGCATATTGCTGTTTCAGGCAATTGTCGTGGTGGGCTTCGGCTTTTCCACATGGTTCTGGGTTCTGTCGAAATACCCCGCCTCTGAAATGGCCAGTTTCGGCTTTCTTGCCCCGCTGTTCGGCGTGCTGCTGGGCTGGTTGATGCTGGGCGAAGACATCACCATCTGGATCATTGGCGCATTGGTTCTGGTCAGCGCGGGGATCGTGCTGATCAACCACAAGCCAAGTGCGAAGGCTCTGCCACGCTAATACCCCGATAGCACCGATAGAACGGTGCCACAGGATCAGAGTGTGGCAATCCGTTCGATCAGCAGATCAAAGAACCCGTCCGCATCCAGACTGCGCACAAAGGTGACATTCGGGGTGCGGTCTGTCACCCGCCACCAATCCGCAACCGTGGCCCCCAGCGTCAGGGGCGATTGGGTTTCCACCTCGACGTTGATCAGGCGGCTGTGGAACAGGTCGGGGCGCAGCAGATAGGCGATGACACAGGGATCATGAAGCGGGGCCCCGTCGGAACCGTATTTTTCCTTGTCAAAGCGTTCAAAAAAATCGGTCAGTTCGGCCACAGCGGGCCCAACGCGGTTGGCCATAGCGCGAAATGCCGCGACCCGCGGTGCAGTGGTCAGGGCCTGATGGGTGCAATCAAGCGGGATCATCGTGACCGGAACGCCCGAACGCAGCACAATATCCGCCGCCGTTGGGTCCACATAGATGTTGAATTCCGCAGCAGGTGTAATATTGCCGCCCTCAAAGTAACCGCCCCCCATCAGGACGATTTCACGGATGTTGGCTTTGATGTCGGGCGCGCGGGTCAGGGCCGTGGCGATATTTGTCAGCGGGCCAAGCGGACACAGGGTCACATCAGGGGTATTTCGCAATGTCTCTATTATATAGTCGACGCCGTGCTGATCCTGCAGCGCCATTTGGGGATCGGGCAGATCCGGCCCGTCCAGTCCGGTGCGCCCGTGCACGTGTTCGGCAGTGACCAACGGGCGGTCCATCGGCGCATCACAGCCCGCATAAACCGCAATATCAGTCCGCCCCGCCAGTTCCAGCACCTTGCGGGTGTTCAGTTCGGTCAGCGCCAGCGGCACATTTCCAGCCACAGCGGTGATGCCCAGAACCTGCAGTTCAGGGCTGGCGAGCGCCAAAAGGATCGCAACAGCGTCGTCTTGGCCGGGATCGGTGTCGATGATGATTTTACGTGTCATAGCAAAGCTCTAGCGCAGCAGTGGCAAAAGAAAAAGCGCCCCGTGGTATGCGGGGCGCTTTTCCGTAGCAGTTAGGATGGTTCGCGCGGGCTTAGCCGTCGAAATCAACCGATTCCATCAGTTTCAAAGACGCAGGGCGCAGTTTGGCGATTTCACCCAGCGGCTTGTTGTCCGGTGTGAATGTGCCCCAGCCCTTAACCAGATCGGAAGCCTCGGTGCCTTCTTTCAACGGGTATTCGCCGTTCACTTGCGCATAGATTTCCTGCGCTTCTTCAGAGGACAGCCATTCCATCAACTGGATCGCCTGCTCTTTGTTCGGCGCGGCTTTGGTCAGCGCAACGCCTGACAGGTTCACGTGGGTTCCACCTTCTTCGAATTCAGGGAAAACGATCCGCACGGACTCTGCCCAAGCCACCTGATCGGGGTCTTCCAGCATCTTCTTCATGTAATAGGTGTTGCCCAGCGAAATATCACATTCGCCTGCATGGATCGCTTTGACCTGACTGCGATCATTGCCCGAAGGTTTGCGCGCAAGGTTGGATTTCAACCCTTCAAGCCAGGTTTTTGCACCCTCTTCCCCGTGATGCGCAATCATCGCCGAAACCAGCGCAAGGTTATAGGCATTGGTGCCGGAGCGGATACAAATACGCCCTTTCCACTTGTCAGAGGCAAGGTCCTCGTAGGTGGTGACTTCTCCGTCTTTCACCCGATCTTTGGACGCATACACAATCCGCGCACGGGAGGTCAGGCCGAACCACTGGCCGTCTGCATTGCGAAATTCAGCAGGGATATTGGCGTTCAGCGTTTCAGACACCACAGGCTGGGTCACACCCGCATCCACCAGCGCTTGCAAGCGGGAAATATCAACTGTCATCACCAGATCGGCAGGAGAACGGTCGCCCTCGGCCTGAAGTTTTTCGATCATACCTTTGTTCAGGAAGACCAGATTTGTTTCAATTCCGGTTTCTTTGCTGAAAGCGTCCAACAGCGGCGACACCAGTTCTGGCTGGCGATAGGAATAGACGGTGATGTCGGCAAAAGCGGGGGCGCTCGCCAAAGTCGCAGCAGAAACTGCAAGGGCGCTGATGAATTTCATAGGTACGAATCCTGTCTGAGTTTCGGTAGCGCTTTTTAATATGACTAATTTAGTCGGGTCAATAGGTGAGCGAAAAGCTCGGAATAATGGCAACCTGTCGCGTATTGAGCGCGCACAATAGAGTATGGCAAGCCTGCGCCATTGCCGCTAAGGGAGGGTTATGACTGACTATATCCTCTTGATCGTGGCCGCCTTCGGGGCTGGCGTATTGAACACTATTGCTGGCGGGGGCACGTTCCTGACCTTTCCCGCGCTGGTATTCACAGGCATTCCCCCTGTGGTGGCCAATGCCACATCTGCGGTTGCGGTTTTTCCGGGTTATCTGGCGGGGGCTGTGGGATTTGGGGCAGAACTTAAGTCCTTTGACCGCCGCCAAATGGTGCGCCTGACGCTTATCACTTTGGCAGGCGGACTGGTTGGGGCCTTGCTGCTGGTTGTGTCATCAAACGAGGCTTTTGCCATCGTCGTCCCCTTTCTGTTGCTGGCGGCTACTTTGGCCTTTTGGTTCGGCGATACGATCCGCGACTATGCCGCGCAAAAAGCCCGCGCGGTCACGCCCTTTGGCGCGGTCGGGCTGTTTCTGGTCAGCATCTATGGCGGCTATTTCAATGGCGGTTTGGGGATCGTCCTGCTGGCGCTGTTTTCGCTGTGGGGGATGCGCAACATTCACGAAATGAACGGGCTGAAAAACGGCCTGTCCTTCGCACTGTCGGCGGTTTCTGTGGCGGCATTTGCGGTCAGCGGATTGGTGGAGTGGCCTCAAGCGGTGGTCATGATGGTGGCGGCGACCCTTGGCGGTTACGCGGGCGCCCCCGTGGCCCGCATCCTGCCCAAATCGGCGGTGCGCGCCATTGTGATCGGGGTTGGCCTATCCATGAGCGCGGTGTTTTTTGCCAAGCTGTTTTAAGGCGTTTTTGGTCTAAAGACGCGGGTCAAAGCCTGGCTTTTTCTGCCAGTTTTGCCTGATCCCATAGCCTATCCATTTCTGTCAGATCGGATTGGGCAGGTGTTTTTTCACGGGCTTCAAGGGCGTCTTCGATATATTCAAAGCGGCGGATAAATTTGCGGTTGGCCGCGCGCAGGGCTTCTTCGGGGTCGATGTTCAGATGGCGGCCAAGGTTGGCCATGACAAACATCAGATCGCCGAATTCTTCGACTTGTTTGGAATGGGGCAGGGTCTCTACTGCTTCGACCAACTCAGCCGCTTCTTCCTTGATTTTATCCAGAACTTGCGTGGTTTCGGGCCAGTCAAATCCCACCCGCGCGGCACGCTTTTGCAGTTTTACGGCGCGGGTAAGGGCGGGCAGATTGCGCGCAACCCCGTCAAGCGTGCGGGTCTTGGCCTGGCCTTTGGCGGCCCGCTCGGCCGCTTTGATCTTTTCCCAATCCGCTGTTTGTTGCTGTGCAGATTTGTCCCGCGACTCTGCGCCAAACACATGGGGGTGACGGTGGATCATCTTGTCGGCGATGTTTTTGGTGACAGTTTCAAAGGTAAAATGCCCGTCCTCCCCGCCCATCTGCGTGTAATAGACAACCTGCAACAGCAGATCACCCAACTCGCCTTCCAACTCTGTCATGTCGCCTTGTTCAATGGCATCGGCGACCTCATAAGCCTCTTCGATCGTATAGGGCACGATCGAGGCATAATCCTGTTCGATATCCCAAGGGCAACCGGTTTCGGGGTCACGCAAACGGGCCATGATTTCCAATAAACGGGGCAATCCCCCGTTTGGATCAAGGCAAAGGGATTGTGATGCGGATTGGTCTTTACTCATGGGGCAGGGTTCCTGATAGTCCAGCCAAAAGGAGACCAGAAACCATGGCCGTTATCAACCGCATTGCAGAGTATTTTGAAGAGATGAAGGAGTGGCGGCAACATATTCATGCCAATCCGGAACTGGATATGGAATGTCACAACACGGCTGCCTTTGTGGTGGAAAAGCTGCGGGCCTTCGGGGTGGATGAAATCCACGAAAAGATCGGCATCAGTGGTGTGGTCGGGATCATAAACGGGCAAGGCGACGGGCCGACAATCGGCCTGCGCGCCGATATGGATGCCCTGCCCATGCCCGAGGAAACCGGACTGCCCTATGCCAGCACCGTTGACGGCTTGATGCACGCCTGCGGCCATGACGGGCACACAACCATGTTGCTGGGCGCTGCAAAATATCTGGCGGAAACCCGCAATTTTACAGGCCGTGTCGCCCTGATCTTCCAACCCGGTGAAGAAGGCTCCGGTGGCGGACGCTATATGGCAGAAGAAGGCATATTCGAGCGGTTCAACATCACCCAGGTCTTTGGTCAGCATTCCCTGCCAAAATCCCCTGTCGGCAATATCGAAACCTGCAAAGGCCCGTTGATGGCCGCCGCCGATGATTTTGAAATCCACATCACAGGGGCCGGAGGTCATGCGGCCAGCCCCCATGAATCCGTTGATCCGCTGATGATCGCGGTGAACCTGTATCACAACCTGCAATCCATTGTGACCCGCAACGTGGATCCGATGAAAACTGTGGTGCTGTCCCTGACACAAATCCATTCGGGAACCACCCATAACGTAGTGCCCGAAACCGCGATGCTGGCGGGGACCGTGCGCACTTTTGACAAGGATGTGCAAACCTTGGTGGTGGATCGTATGAAAACGATCATCAAAGGCACCGCCGAGATGATGGGCGGCAGCGCCGAATTCATCTACAACTACGGCTACCCGGCCACGATCAACGACGACGCGAAAACCGAATTCGCCTGCACTGTTGCCGCCGAAGTGGTCGGCGAGAACCGTGTAGACGGCGCAATCGCTGCGACCATGGGGGCCGAAGATTTCTCGTATATGCTGGAAAAAGTACCGGGGTCGTATTTTTACATCGGCAATGGCGACAGCGCCCACCTGCACCACACCAAATACGATTTCAATGACGAAGCCAGCCCCGTAGGCGCCTCGGTTTTCGCGCGGATCGTAGAACGCGCCCAGCCACTCGGGGGCAGTTAATCCACTACAATCCGCCTCTTTTTGGGGCAAATATCCCCGCGCGGAGCGCTTTAAAACCTCTGCGCGGGGATAACATTTCAAAGAAACACCTTTGGCGAAATTTGATCTTTGCCCTTCCCGACAAGCCGCACTAGGTTAATCGCCAACATGACATTGAAGGAGTTGGACTATGTCCGAAGAATACGTACCGCCGAAAGTCTGGACTTGGGATGCGGAAAGCGGCGGTAAATTCGCCAATATCAATCGCCCGATTGCTGGCCCGACCCACGATAAAGAACTGGAAGTGGGCAAACACCCGTTGCAGCTTTATTCACTGGCAACGCCAAATGGTGTCAAAGTCACCATCATGCTCGAAGAACTGCTGGCTGCGGGTCACACGGGTGCTGAATATGACGCCTGGCTGATCAACATCGGCGAAGGCAACCAGTTTTCCAGCGGGTTTGTCGATGTGAACCCGAATTCGAAAATTCCGGCCCTGATGGATCATTCCACCCCGACCCCCACACGTGTGTTCGAAAGCGGGTCAATCCTGTTGTATCTGGCTGAAAAATTCGGGGCCTTCCTGCCCACCGATCCCACAGCCCGTACCGAGGCGCTGTCCTGGTTGTTCTGGCAAATGGGCTCGGCCCCCTATCTGGGCGGCGGTTTCGGTCATTTCTATGCCTATGCGCCGGAAAAATTCGAATACCCGATCAACCGCTTTGCAATGGAAGTGAAGCGCGAACTGGACGTGCTTGATCGCCGCCTCGCAGAGGTCGAGTATTTTGCAGGGGATGAATATTCCATCGCGGATATGGCAATCTGGGCGTGGTACGGTGTGCTGGCGCAGGGGAAAATCTATGACGCGGGTGAATTCCTCGACGTAGAAAGCTACAAAAACGTGCAACGCTGGCAAAAAGCCATTGCGGCCCGTCCCGCCGTGATCCGTGGCCGGATGGTCAACCGTGCCTTTGGCCCGCTGGAAGAGCAACTGCGCGAACGCCATGATGCGTCTGATTTCGATTTGCGCACCCAGGATAAACTGGAGCCCGCTGAAACCGCATAAGCGCGGTCATCACAGATCTGTGCAGGCGGGTGGTAAACGCGCCTGCACAGCCTTATGTTTTTGCAGACCCTTTCAGGAGATTTGTAATGTTGTTTTCTTCCAAACCAGCGACCATCCCGAGCCCAGCAGACGCTTTGCCCGGACGGGCGACAGAACTGCCCACCGCCGAAATGCATTTTACCAACGGACGCCCGCTTAAAGGCCCAATTCCTGACGGTTTCGAACAGGCCATCTTTGGTATGGGCTGTTTTTGGGGCGTGGAACGGATGTTCTGGAAGTTGGACGGCGTCTGGGTGACCATGGTGGGCTATGCGGGCGGATCAACCCCGAATGCAACCTACCAAGAGGTCTGCACAGGCCAAACCGGCCACAATGAAGTGGTGCGCGTGATCTATGATCCGTCGGTGATCAGTTACGAACAATTGTTAACTGTGTTCTGGGAAGGCCACGATCCGACCCAAGGCATGGCGCAGGGCAATGATCGCGGCACCCAGTATCGCAGCGGAATCTACACGTTTTCGGATGACCAGAAAGCACTGGCTGAATCAACCAGAGCCGCCTTTCAACCCCGTCTTCGGGACAAGGGCTATGGGCCGATCACCACCGAAATCCTGCCCGCCCCGACCTTCTATTACGCCGAGGATTACCACCAGCAATATCTGGCCAAAAATCCGTCAGGCTACTGCGGGATCGGGGGCACAGGCGTGACCTGCCCGATTGGTGTTGGTGCTTAGCGCCGAACCTATACGTGTGTTAATTACCGGCGCAAGCGGGAGTGGAACCTCCTCGCTTGCCCGCGCTTTGGCCAGCGCATTATCCAGCCAAGCTTTTGATGCTGATGATATTTTCTGGTGTCCAAGCGACCCGCCCTTCGTGACAAAACGAACTGTCGCAGAACGTCTGCGCTTGATGGACACCCTGTTTTTGCCCCGTCGCGACTGGATTTTTGCAGGGTCGGTCATGGGGTGGGGAAACAGCATCACCCCGCGCCTGACACATGCTATTTTCCTGACGCTGGACGCAGACATCCGCATGGCCCGTTTGCGCGAACGGGAACGCCAGCGCATGGGGGATCTTTCCCGCTTGTCAAGCTTTGAAGCGGCGGCCCATCAGGGATTTATGGAATGGGCCGCTTCTTATGATGATCCCGATTTCGCAGGTCGAAACCGAAAGCACCATGATGCGTTTCTGTCGGGGTTGCCATGCCCCGTGATCCATCTGGACAGCGCCGTCCCGGAGCCCGAATTGCTGGCGCAGGCCATCGCCGCGCTTGACGCTGGCGGTCGGTCCACCTAATCGGAACACAACGATTGGAGCCACAGACATGCCAACTTTTACCGCCCTGACCACCCTGAAAGACAAAACCAAAGCCGAAGCTCTTGCCGAGGCCTGCGAGTCGCTGATCCCCGAACCCACCGGCGTCGGCGTGTTTGAGGTAGAGGACGGCTCTGGCACCTTCGAAGTCGGGGTTTATTTTATCGAGGCCCCCGATGAAATCGCACTGGCCCTGCTGGCTGCCATGAATGACGCGCGCCCCTTTGCCGTGTCCGAATTGCCGGAAACTGATTGGGTGGCGCATGTGCGCCGCGAATTGGCCCCGATCCGCGCCGGACGGTTCTTTTTATACGGCAGCCACGATGCCGACTCCGTGCCGGAAGATTGTGTGCCCCTGTTGATCGAGGCCGCGATGGCCTTTGGCACCGGACACCACGGCACGACGCAGGGGTGTCTGCAGGCGCTGCACGATCTGGATATGCGCGGCTTTCAAGGCAAAAATGTGGTTGATATTGGATGCGGCACGGCTGTTTTGGCTATGGGCGCTGCCAAAATATGGCCGGGCGTTGTGCTGGCAAGCGACATCGACGAAGTGGCCACTGACACGGCTGCGGCCAATGTAACAGGCAATGATCTGGCGGGGCGGGTGGATATTGTCACCTGTGCGGGTTTTGATCATGAAACACTACGCGCCAAGGCACCTTATGATCTGATCCTTGCTAACATATTGAAAGGCCCGCTGATTTCGCTGGCCCCCGATATGGGCGCAAGTGTTACCAAAGACGGTTATGTCATTTTGTCGGGTCTTTTGAACGAACAGGCCGAAGACGTGAAAGCCGCTTATGTGGCCGAAGGTTTCGGCTTGGTCGACCATCTGATTGTTGGCGAATGGTCAACGCTTTGTTTACAAATGCAGCCTTAAACTGCCCAGATTTTGCCCCAATTCGTTTCTAATTTTATCTAAGCAGTTTGCATCACCGAGGGGAGACGCTGGCGTCTCCGGTTCCTGTCGATTTGCGTATTTTGCCTGTGTGTATTTACAGGCGTGTAGTGATCTCGGGGTGCAGGCTGCACGAGTTTTTAAAGAGTAACGCGTGGTTGGGGTTTAGTATGAAGATCGAGGATAAAAAGAGTTTTGAAAAGCGTCTGGCGCGTGTCGATCCGGATTTCAAACCGACCCTCTGGCGCAAATGGCGCCGTGCGCCGCGCCGCAAGATCCACATCCCCTTTGCCAAAACCGCGCTGTGTATGGCGTTGTTTTACGGCACCATGACTGTGACAAAAGTTGTGATGATTCAGGAATTGGGCCAGCAGGGCTATGACGCGAAAGTCGCACAACTGGCAGCGGGCAGTGATACATCACGGGTTGCTGCGAAACTGTTGTGGAAAGATCCGGTGTTAACCTATGTGCAGGGCAAAGTCCTGTAAGGGTTCCGTCAAAAGTCAAAGAATAAAAAAGACCGCTGTGGGAGGACAGCGGTCTTTTTCTGTGCGATTCAATGACCGCGGAAACCGGCGCTTTACAGGGAGGGTTAAAGCACCGGCCTATAGGTGACGCGCTTAGAAACGTGTCGGGATATTGTCCAGATCGCCACGGATCAGGCCGATGTCGGCCAGTTCACGGTCGGACAGTTGGGACAGGATTTTAGTGGTCTTGCGTTTTGTGTTCCACTCAACCAAAGCGAAAAATGCTGCTTCAATGCGTGTTACAACAGTGTGAGTTGCGATGGCCCCAAAAGGTGCCAGACGGGTGTTCGAAGCCAGGGCCATGATACAATTCCTAAGTTAGTGTTTGACGTGTTGTGTCTGTTTGTAGGCCCCACATAGGTGGGGTTTTTCAGGCTTTCAAATGCTGAAAACGCATAGCGGAGGTGCCCGTTTTGCATAGCTGATTCACCATGTCGTTTTTGAATTATTTGCTGCTGAAATCGGGCATTTTCACAGCGAAAATGTCGCTTTTGGAACAGTCGATTTTTTGTGAATTTTTTGCTTCGTTTTTGTAAATCTCCGGAAAGCTGCTTGATCCCCCTTTTTGTTGCTTTCGCGCCACATTTTTTAGGGCCGAAGAGCGCGCCGGAATCGCGCAGAGCGGTGCCAGAGCGGCAAATCAGGCCCTTTGAGGCGGTTAACCAGAATCACTGGTCAGGCTCCGCAACGGGCGGGGGTGCGTATTCTACTTGGCGGATGTTCTTGTTTCGTGCTACGCTTTGAAAAACAAGAACAGAGCAGGGCAGCTATGCGTGTTATCGGCATTGATCCGGGACTTCGAAATCTGGGCTGGGGAATCGTGGATGTTGCAGGGGCCAAAATCGCCCATGTGGCGAACGGCATTTGCAAAACAACCACGGGCGGACCGCTGGCACAGCGGTTGCTTAGCCTGCATGACCAACTGGACGCGGTTCTGCGCCAGTATAAGCCGACCACATCGGCGGTTGAGAATACATTTGTGAACAAAGACGGCGCGGGGACCTTGAAGTTGGGTCAGGCGCGGGGGATTTGTTTGCTGGTGCCCGCGCAACACGGGCTGGAAGTGGCGGAATACGCCCCCAATGCGGTTAAAAAGGTCGTGGTCGGTGTGGGCCACGCAGATAAGGCGCAGGTTCTGCATATGGTAAAGATGCAGTTAAGCGGGGTGGTCCCCGCAGGACCGGATGCAGCGGATGCTTTGGCAATTGCCCTGTGCCATGCCCATCACGCCCAGTTTTCAGGACGGCTGAACGCCGCATTGGCCAAAGCGGATGCGCAAAAGGGGGCCGCATGATCGGTAAAATAACAGGACGGGTGGATTACCGCAGCACCGACCATCTGTTGGTGGACGTGCAGGGCGTGGGTTATCTGGTCTATTGTTCCGAGCGGACGTTATCCTCGGTGCCGCCCAAAGGCGGGATTGTTGCGCTTTATACCGATTTGCTGGTGCGCGAAGATAATTTGCAACTGTTCGGGTTTCTGACATTGGCGGAAAAGGAATGGCACCGCTTACTGACCAGTGTTCAGGGGGTCGGGGCCAAAGTGGGTTTGGCCATCGCAGGGACTTTGGGCGTGGAAGGTGTCAGCCGTGCCATCACGCTTGGCGATGTGGCGGCGATCAAGGCGGCCCCGGGCGTTGGGCCGAAACTGGCGCAGCGCATTGTGGTCGAATTGAAAGACAAGGCCGCAAGCGTGATAGCCATGGGCGCGCAAGGGGCCGAACAGGTGCAGGCAGATGATTCCATGGTGATCGAGGCGCCGCTGGCTGCCCCTGTATCCAAGGTGCATGCGGCTGCTCCGTCTGGTGGTACGGCTTCGGCAGGGGCGCAGGCAGATGCGCTGTCTGCGCTGGTTAATCTGGGATATGGTCACGGCGACGCCGCGGTTGCGGTGGCGCAGGCTGCGGGGGATGCGCCAGAAGCGGATAGCGGAGGGTTGATCAAAGCCGCATTGCGGTTGCTGGCCCCAAAGAGCTAAAGCAGTGGTTCAGACAAACAGGTGCCTCCGGCGATCATATCGTCAAGGCCATAATGCATAATATTAGTTAGTCCGAGTGCATCAGATACAAAAAAGATCTACAATTTTATCTTACCTTTCGCGGTTGAAGAATTTCTTATACATTGCGGCCGATGATCCATACACATCTTGTCTCGGACGGCCTCCGTCATGCATTGGCGGCCCCGGTAATTATTTCGGTGCCTAATCTCGTAGCCGTACATCAAGGGCGGAAAGTGTGAATTCGCCGCGATGCAGTGCTACCAAAACGTTGGCGGGAAAGCGGACCTTGGTCGCTGCGAAATATTACGCGTTGCAGATGACTCTGAATTTCCGGGCGTAGGTATCAATGACAAATGACTCTGTTGACGCAAGAACCTGAGAGTGAGTGCTGTTCCGTTCGGCAAATGAGTAGCCCGGCTGGACAACGTAAATCTCGAACTGATAGTCCAGTTGATGTCTTCTTGCGATTAGCTGCCTCAAGTCATCCACGCTTCCTTTCAGAAAACGACTCGGGCCTCCATTTCGAATTCGGCCTGCTTCGCGTTTGAGCAAGCGGTCAAGAATGCGTTGTGGTCTTTCACAGCGGCGGACAGATCTCTGCGCCTGCCCACAAACCTCGTACAAGTCGGCGACTCTCGCCCCCGGATTGCTCGAACTTGAATATTTACAATGATAAAAACGGACAGTGGCGTGATCCCCGTCAAGCTCGAAGGCAACTACGTCGGCGATTTCTCCAGCCCCATCATCATCAAAAATAATGTGGCAACCAGTGCTTGAGCTAATTTCTTCCACAACCCGCGCCTGCACGCTGTCTTGCCGTTGACCTACCCCTAACGACTCCACACGAATATTGGTTTGGTCCCAGTTCCAAATTTCAAAATGATCTTCAGGAAAATAGGGAACTTCAGAATCCGGCAGAGCAAAAAACTCATCTGCGACAAGAGAGTCGCCATCAGCAAAGAAAAGAGTCGGGGGGTATTCGTGAAACCAGCGCTCTATAACAACTGGAGCTGTGTTCTTCTCCGCAAGTGATGATTGTGGGTCAAGACACTCAAAGGCGACACCGGATTCATTAATTGTCATCTTGAATTTGGCAACCTCTTCGCCAGCGTTTAGGGCGAAGAAGATTCCGTTATGGGTCTCATGTGTCGTGAGTTCCAACTCGCAATTGTAAATGCTTGCCTGCTGCCCGTTTATTGTAAAGTTCCAACTGTCCTCATCAATAACAGACATGCTTTCGTACCAGTCGATTCCGACGACTGGTTTGTTCGGAATTTCGGTGACAAGTTCAGGCTGAATAAGCCTTTCAATAATTCCGCTAGTGGAAATTTTTTCATCAGTGAGGGACGCCCCCAACCCATGGCACCAGTCCATCCAGCGGCCAAAGTCATTCGTCCTCTCTTGCGTCCAAATTTTTCCCTTCCGTGAACATCCAAGCGAGACTTTTCCGTCATCGCTAAAACCGACGACCATTAGGTTCGTTTTGCTGCGCGTTCGGTTACCTGATTGGGTTCGCAGTTCATCAGCTATATCGCTACCTTGATACTGAGAATAACGTATTTTTCGACGACGAGTTTCACTTAACCCGAGTGTATTTAAGACGGGGCGTCTGAGCGGATTGAGTGCACGGAACACAATCTCCCCCTTCACTCGCTCAGCATCATCGCCACAAAGATTTTTTGCCAGATCATCGAGCCTGTCATCGCTGGTTGCAGAAATGAACAGCAGTTGAGCATCTTGATCCCAGTGGGCGAGGTACAGATCATAGACCGTATCGAAAATTCCTTTGAAACGGCTCCATTTTGGGTGATCATTTCGAGCAGTAATAAAGATAGCAAGTGCATCATGACGGTTGATATGAGGGCCATCTACAATGTTGTGACGACGATCAAAATCTTCGATCCCGTTCACCGGGTCCCAAGGTCTATCAGAGGTCTTGTAAACGACGGTACCCAATGTGGGTCGCAGTGTTTCAAGCGGCACATCCGCATCGATTCCTTCAAAACCTTCAAATACTTCTTCTCGACGTACCGCACGTTCCGTCGCGCGCGTCCCGATTGGATTTATCAACTTGTTCCAGTCCGCGTCTTCAGCAAACAAACTCGCTAAGGGGGTTGCGTCGTTCTTAGTTACTGCGGCGACCACTGTAGCATGCCCCAAATCGTCACGACTGCGGATAAACCGCCCAACGAACTGAAGTGTGACCGCCTCAGACTTCTTTGGATCATGCAGACCGGCAATTTTGAGTTCAGGAAGGTCAAAACCTTCGCCAAGCATATCGACACAAACAACTATCCGGTGCGTACCTTGGCGAAGTCCTTTTAGCGCTTCTGATTGCTCGCCATCGCTGAGACCGCTGTGAAGTAGCACTGGGTTATATTGGGGTAGCTTACGTCGATACCTCTGAAACAGTTCTTCGGCCCGTGCCCTTTTACTTCCGCGAGCCATGGCCAAATGACGGAATCCTTGTTCTTCGTCACGATTCAAGCATTCGCCTATATTATCGATTATCCGATCATCGATTTCAGTCCTATCAAGGCCTTCGATAGGCTCGAAATTTATCTTCCGGAAATACCCTTGGTTTTGGGCCAAGGTCAGTGGGTAAACGAAGACGAACTTGCCATCTACGCGCATTCCATCATTGCGAAAGGGGGTGGCGGTAAATTGTACAGTTTTCACATCATCGAAATTCTGGCGAAACTCACGCCATGTCTTGGCCGCAACGTGGTGAGCCTCATCAATGAACAAGTGTGAAGTGAACGAAGCCATAGTCTTCTGAATTTCGGGAGATACACCGGCAGCAATGCTCATCGTGGTGACAACAACGTTCGACATTCTGAATATAGCAGCCGCTTCGTCTATTGTTTTGGGGCGCTTGCGTAAGAGCGTTACGATTGGCTTCTGCGCTGCCTCACCGATCAGGTTCGCCGTTGGCAGCATTCCCAAATTCGAAAACTCTTGCCCTATCTGAGATCTAAGAGCATCGCTTGGAACGACGACGAGAACGCATTTTGCTTGTTCCATATACATAGCGGCGATCATGGTTTCAGTTTTGCCAGTTCCCGTAGGCATTACCACTGTCGCTACTTTGCTTGATACAGTCCAATGGGCCTTGAGTGCATGCAAAGCGCCGACCTGAGGAGGCCTGAATCCTGAACGCGTTACTTTTCCGTCCTCGACCTTTTCCTCATCCAAGGAAAGGCCATCTTTCCAACTTTCAGAAATTCTCGTTTTGAGTTCGGAAATAGCGTTCTGATCTGTCTTGGGATCGAGCGGCTTAGGGGACAACATTCGTGGTTCGGAAAAAATGTCTCGCTTCGAAAAGGTGTCCACATCGGTAGCTGTTGGACAGAGGAACACGTTATCAGAGGGTAGGCTGGCGGTAGTTTTTCGAGGCAGGAACAAAAAGTCAGCGCCGTCCTCACTTGTTCCAAGGACGCCGAGCAATGACCTCTGCTTGAAAGCTCTGATCTTGAGTCGTTGAACTTCAGAGGCCGTCCCTCGAGCCACCACACTTGCACCATGTAACGAACCCAAGACACGCGGGGATACCGCGAATTTGACATCTAATTCTCTTACGTCATCAAATAGATCTGACAAATCTCACCCTTAAATAACTATACCTTAAAGATAAGCGGCTGCGGCGCACGTAACAAGTAATGAGTCTAGTGAAGCGCAATTAAAAGCAACCGATACGCTGCATTTTGTGTACGCAAGACCATGCAAAGGCAGCGCTCTGAACCGCGGGCAATGGATGTCTGCTATTTCAGGTGCCGTCGCAGCTTTTGGGGGGCAGGTCGAATGTCTGGAATGGGCCGATCTACCCCACAGAACAGTCAGCCCTTCTTTTTGTGATCTTTGGCGACAATGATGCCCGCCTTACCCAAGACAACAACAAGAGCGCCACCAATCCAACCTGCTACAACCGAATTTATTGCGACAGCTGTGCCCATCAAAGCCAGTCCCATGTTACCAACCAGCAATGTGAGTGTCATGGCGCTTAGGATAGGCACGACCAAAAGAAGCTGTACGAAGAGCGGGTAGCTTCGGAACCGTTTCCAAATAGCGGTGGCAACAGGTTTAGTACGTTCGAACATTCGGCGCTTTCCAATGATCTAGTTCCATGACGAGCGCACGTATTGGGCGTTCGAAGTCAATGAGTACTGTAGATAGAGTAGCCCTCGACGCGCAGCAAGTCTAGCAGTTTGAATGAATGTCCCCTTTGACGGGCGGCACCGCAGCATCGAGATACTATACCCAATGACTGGTATGGGCGGCTAGCGTTTTGATACCCTGAGCGCCCAGCTTGACAAGGTAATCATGTTACGAGAACTGGATTGCATAACTCCAGGATTCATCCGATGAATGTTCGCCCGCAATAAAGTGGATCAAGTAATGCCCCGCTTCGAGAAGATCCTTCGTTCGATCGTGCGTGAAAGGTGCTGAAAGCTGGGCCTTATTTCCATGCGCAACGTTATTTCGCAACTGAGCATAGCTTCGACCCAATAGTACCTGCCAAGACGAAACTTTGATCTCATCACTATCCCATTTTAAACCACCGCCATTTTTGGCCACCAGACGCTGAGGGATAGTATCTTTGAAGATCTGGAAGCCCGACTTTGAAAAATCAAAATCTTCGAAAGGGCTGCTTCCTTCCAATGATTGTCCAACCTGGTCCCAGTTGACGCCCCTAACTACCCGCGTCTCACTATCCACATGGGCAAATTCGTGGGTTAGATTCACCAAAAAGAACTCCAGCTTGGCAGCCAAGAGCATAAACCTTGAGATTTCTTCGTCCAAGATCGCCTCCTGCATGTTCGCGTCACGCTACAGCTCAAATTGGTCAGGAGCAACTTCACCTTGCAATTGGCGTTGTCAGCTTTAGGAAGCTGCGTCGCAGCATTCAACTCCCCTACGAAGGTCCGGATGGGGCCGGTCGCGTGACTTTGCAAAGGTCACTACTGCGCTTAGCTACCATTGGTGTGGGACGCTGCGAATTTCCGGTTTCCGCCCTTCTGTTGAAAAAACTCGCGCGCGAGAAAAACGTTGGCTGATCTTAGATCTGCTGTTCCGTGAATGCGAGTGTGGCAAACAATATTCGTGGAATTGCACGTATGTGGGACAGTGTTCTGCCAAAATGCCCCAGTTTGCTAACCATCGAGTTTTTCAACAGAAAACACCTAAACGAGTAATTCACGGCCCGTTATAAACGAAGATTTTGTTCCACGAAGATTGTCCTCGCCGCAATGTCAGGTGCGACGGGGCGACTTTCATTGCACTTGCTAACACCGAGCGGATAGCGTCATTTGCTTTTCCGCCCTCCGGCACGGTTGTAACGGCGATCCGCAGAACGCCATCGATATAAGTCATCGCGTTTTGACGGGCGCCGGGTGTCACTTGAACTGTGATTTCAGCATCGGGTCGAGCCAGATCCGAAAGATCTGGCATGTTGCGTATTTTTGGTTTCGCCATCTCAGTACTATGCTTTGTTACGGTGGGAAAAGCCATAATGTGAAGAGTGATTGCACCGCGGAATTAGGTCGAGAATTGCGGTCAGGCGAACTAATACGAGCAGCGTTTCGGTCCGCGTCGCATATTTCAATAGCTTTGACCTCGCACAGCGCTTTTGTTGAACTCTCCTTAGAACTTAACCCCACCCTTGAACCTGAATTTAAACATGTCCTGCTAGGTTGTGACAAATCGTTTAGAAAGGAAAATACATGACGATTGATCGCATTTTGAGGCAGAGGGAGGTTATGCACCTGACGGGGCTGAGCCGGTCTACGATTTACCGCCGGATACAGAGCGGGGAGTTTCCGTCCCAGATCAAACTGACCGCCCGCCTTGTGGGTTGGCGGCAGAGTGATCTGCAGCGCTGGCTGGACACGAGAGAGGATGCCTGACGAGTGCAATTCGTCTGAACCGTTTCCAGAAGAACTCATACCCAACCAGCATGTCTATACACTTTATTCTCAGGGCCCGAACGCGGGCCCTGTTTCATTTTCATCGTCGGGCATTGGCTCTTCCGGTTCGAAGAGATCTTCTGACTTGTCGATCACCTCCTCTTCGCTAACGTCATCAGCGGAGGGTGCTTCCTGCTCGGGCAGGTCGAACTCATGCTTCGGTCTCTCATTAGACCGTTTTCGATGATCTGGAGCGCCCTGTGTTTGCCACCGAGGCCTGTTTGCAGGCGTCAGGGGTGGCGGAACAGGGAGCGGTTTCTGCGGACGACCCAGCGTGGCCTTGATGCTGCGACTCCAGTTCTTGAAAAACCGGAATAAGGCCTCCCAGCCATCCCCGTCTAGAAAGCTCCAATCCAGAACGCTATGAGCATGCCCAGCATCCCCAGCTGGGGTATTCCGAAGGTGACCAGCACTATCAACAGCCTGCGCTGAGTCGATTGCGTTTCCTTTGCCCGATTGTGGATCAGACTGCCGAGGGTTTTCAGCTGCTTGTGTATTTCCGATTGGCGTTTCGCCAGTGCTTTTATGTCCTGTCTGATCCGGTCCGTGCTTTCCCTCTGTGTTTGGAAGGTCTTCTCTACCTGATGCAGTGATTTGAGTGTCGGGTGCATCGCTTGCTCCATCAGCACCGGCATCTCGGCGATCCGCGCCTGCGTCTGTGTGTTCCACGCGCGGGTCTGTGCCAATGCCTCCTGTAGTGGCGCGGCCAAGGCTGCGCTTTTTTGCTGTGACAACTGCCGGAAAGTCTCTGTCTGGCTCATAGGAAAATCCTCTTTCTGTTAAATTCTTTAAGGTGAAACTGCGGCCGAGCTTGGAAGCTGATATGTGATGCCCATCAAGTCCGAAGGAGAAGCCGGATAGCCTACCGGTCGTCTCGGAGACATTCGGGCGCACATCCACGCCGCAGGCCTCCAGCGCCTCCACAAAGTCGGTGGCGGTGATCGGTGCAGCGGTCAGATCCTTCAGCAGACCTTGCAACTGGGCCTTGGTGGAGATCACACTCCGATGGGCCATCTCGAACTCACCGCGCGTTGGTGCTGCGATATGATCCCGCGCCTTGTCAGGGTCGAGCAGATGGGACGGGTCCACGCGGACCAGATCAAACCGCTCTTCAATCTCACGGATGACGGCTTCACTGCGGCGATAATCATGGGAGTCGCTGACCACACTGCCGTCGAGCCGGATGCGGCTGGCAGCGATGTGGATATGATCCCCGTGGCTGACGGTCATATAGCCTTCAAAGCCCATCCGTTCGGCCCAGAGGTCGCCAATCTGCGCCCACTCGTGATCTGTCAACTTCCGATCTTCTTGCGTCAGAGAGATCAACAGATGGACTACGTTCCGGTTCAGGCTGGGGCGCAGGTTCTTGAAAGCGTCCAGATGGGTCTTGGCGGCGTCCTCTTCAAAGCCGAGCGTTCCCCCGACAATATCAGCGCGGTGTCGGATCTCGCCTTTGTGGTCGTGTTCTGCCAGCAGGTACTCAACGAGCCCAGTCGCATTTCCACCTTTGGTCAGGTTACCGATGGCCATGACCACCCCCGATCAACCCGGCGCGGACCTGTTCGAGATTTCGTTGCAACAAAGACAAAAGGGGCAGAATGCGATCGACCTCGGGACAGCCGCCCCTGTTCAGGTGATAGCTCATCTGGTTCAGGTTCGAGGCCGTCCGGCTGAGATCAATCCACGCCTGCCGGTTCACCAGAGGAACCTGCAGTGCAGTTTCTTTGTTTAGGCCAAGCAACCGATCCCGCACCAGAGCCGCGACACTGCTCCCTGAGGCCGCTTGTTGCAGCTTACGATATTCGCGCTCGGTCAACCGCACGGTGATCTGATGATCCCGCTTGTTCTTTACAGCCGGCCTCCCGCCTTTGCCCTTGGTTCCCATATCCATTTTCCACCAGTTGGCAGACAAGGTGCAAGCACAGCGCGCACCGCATCCGACTCGAGCGCCGCGAGGGGAGGCGAGCGTTTTTGCAGTGCAAAAACATGGCTCGCTATCCCCAGAGCAACCCCTCTGGGAAAACAGGTGGTTAGGCAGGGTTAAGGGGGCGTGAACGGGTGAAAATAGCTAGATTAAGGAACCCAAAATTATCGATGTATTGGACAAGAAAATTAAAGACTGACCTCTTGAAACCAAAACAGATCTGGATGGGTCCTTGGGTATAGGCATCCTCCACATCGTTGACGGCGAAGTGCCCGAGGCAGGCCTCAGCCACCTCCCGGGCGCATTCTGTCCGGTCGGACAGCCATGTGCGCAATGTAGAGCGGAAACCGTGGGGGCGGGCTTCTAGGCCGCGCTCAACCATGTAGTTGCGCATGGACATCTTGTTCAGGGGTCCGCCACGACTGTTGGGAAAGAGATAGCCGTTCTGCTCAATCGCTCGGGCGAGATCGATCACGCGCAGGGCTTCGCCGGGCAGAGGCACACGCAAAGGCTTGGTAAAGCCTTTGCGGCCTTTGACATGCTCTACAGGCACCGTCCAGATGTCCTCGGTGATCTGCTCAAGCCGCATATTGTTGATTGCATCCGAGCGCACACCTGTCAGCATCAGCATGCGGAGCGCCAGTTCTGCGGGTGCGAGCTCTCCAAGGGATTGGTAAAAGGCTGGCGCCTCGGCCCAGTCGAGCGCGGCGATATGGGTGACCGTGTGCCTTGGCGCTCCTAGCAGGATGCGTGCCTGGTCAATGATGCCGAGGTTCACGTCAAAGCCTTCTGCGATGGCGTAGCTCAGGATCACCTTCAGTCGGGAAAGAGCCTTCTTTGCTGTAACAGGAGACGTCTCCCAGCCACGGGACAGTGCTTGCTTGATGTCATGTTGGTCAATCTTGACGACCGGCATCATTCCCAGATGCGGCAGAAGATGGTTCTTGATCGGGCTGAACCATATCCCGTCCGACCCTTCATGCTTCAGCGTGGAACGATGGGCTTCAAATGCAGCGTAGGCCAGTACATGGAACCGACCCTCCTGTGCGCTTGCGTGGCTTTTCTGGCGTTGCTTGATCTTGATTGGATCATCCCCGTTGGCCACGATCCGGCGCATGTCATAGGCCGCTCTACGGGCCTCTACGAGGGACAAGAGAGGATAGGAGCCGAGCCCCATCTCGCGCTGTCGCCCGAACAGGGAAAACCGGAAGGTCCATTGTGCCCCGCCGTCTTTCCTTTTAAACAACCATAATCCCTGTCCGTCGCAATGTTTGCCAGGCGGCAGGGACTTTAACTGTGCGACTGTAAAGAAATTGGATTTTGCCATATGTGTACCTCCGAAATATCTACAAACGCAGATGGCACTGCCCGGGGAATTCCGGACCGCGCTGAGACGCTACCGCACTCTTATTAAAGCACGATTTAAATCTCAGAGCGTTTGTGAAAGCGCTTGATACGAAGGATATACCCCTCCGGCGGGGATATTTCTGGAAAATGGAAACGATGGCAATGGAACTGCGAGTGGTGTTGTGAGCGAGCCTGATCCCACCTTGCGTGCGGATGTGCGCCCCGAGGATATGGACCGTGCTTTGCGGCCCCAGACTTTGGATGAATTCACCGGCCAGTCCGAGGCGCGCGCCAATCTGAAGGTTTTTATCGAAAGCGCCAAGATGCGCGGGCAGGCGATGGATCATACGTTGTTCTATGGACCGCCCGGATTGGGGAAGACTACGCTGGCGCAGATTATCAGTCGCGAGTTGGGGGTGAATTTCCGTATGACCAGCGGGCCGGTTCTGGCCAAGGCGGGAGATCTGGCGGCGATCCTGACCAATCTGGATGCGCGGGATGTCTTGTTTATTGATGAAATCCACCGGTTGAATCCCGTGGTCGAGGAAATCCTTTATCCCGCGCTTGAGGATTTCGAGCTGGATTTGGTGATTGGCGAAGGCCCAGCGGCGCGTACGGTTCGGATTGATTTGCAGCCTTTCACACTGGTGGGGGCGACCACGCGGCTGGGCTTGTTGACCACGCCGCTGCGCGATCGTTTCGGGATTCCGACGCGGTTGGAGTTTTATACCGTGCCTGAGTTGTGTTCCATCGTAGAGCGCGGGGCGCGGTTGATGGGGGCCAATGCCACGCCAGAGGGGGCGATGGAGATTGCCAAACGCGCCCGCGGGACGCCTCGGATTGCGGGGCGTTTGTTGCGCCGTGTGGTGGATTTCGCTGTGGTTGAAAGTGACGGGACGGTGACGCAGGTCTTGGCAGATCGCTCGCTGACGCGGCTTGGGGTGGATCATCTGGGGCTTGATAGTGCGGATCGGCGGTACTTGCGGATGATTGCCGAGAATTTTGCCGGCGGGCCTGTGGGGGTGGAAACCATGTGTGCGGCGCTGAGCGAGGCGCGGGACGCGGTGGAAGAAGTCATCGAGCCCTATCTGTTGCAGCAAGGGTTGATCCAGCGCACGCCCCGTGGGCGGATGCTGGCGGCAAAGGCTTGGGCCCATTTGGGGCTGGATGCGCCGCGGCGCGGGCCGCAGGGTGATATGTTTGACGGCTAGGCCGGCTTTGAGTATTTTTGGAACATTAAAGGGGTGCAGCCCGTTTTGTTTTTCGATAGGAAAGGCCCCATGAACGCGATCACACAAAACCCCGCCCCATTGTTTACCGCCACTGACACCACCTATCGGTTTGCCCGTTGGGGGCGGCCTCTGGCGCCTGTTGTTTTTGGTGTGGGGGATGAAAGTCTGCCCCATCTGAAAGACGCGATTGCGCAGGCGGTGGGGATTACCGGCGGTGTGTTGGCTGAAACGGACCCGGAGTTGGGTGCGAATTTCATGTGGTTTTTCTGTCGGGAGTGGTCGGATTTGGCGGCCGTGCCGAATCTGGACAAGCTGTTGCCGAATTTCGAGCGGATTATCGCGGCGCTGACGGAGCAAGGGGCGAGCCGGTATCGGTCTTTCGGATTTGATCGGGACGGGTCGATCAAACTCTGTGTGGTGTTGATCCGTGTGGATGCGGCCACCGAAGCGCTGTCTTTGCAAACTTTGGGCACCAGCGAGACATTTCAGTCCTTGCTGACATGGAGCGAGGGGGCTTTTGCCGAGATCTCGCCCATTGCGGTGATCAAATCCAACAATATCTGTGTTGTGAAACCTGAATTCGCCGCCATCGTGCGCGCCGCTTACGATCCGCTGATGCCTGCGGCCACCGAGGACCCGAGCCATGCACTGCGTCTGTCGGCGCGGGCCAGCAAACTGGTGCAGGACATTGAAGATGGTGCATGAATTTCCGGTTCGGGTCTATTACGAGGACACCGATCTGGCGGGGATTGTCTATTACGCCAACTACCTGAAATTCATCGAGCGGGCGCGATCCACCCTTGTGCGCGAGGCAGGGATTGATCAGGGCGCTTTGAAAGAGGGTGCGGGGCTGGTCTTTGCGGTGCGCCATGTGGATGCAACCTATCTGCGGCCTGCAAAACTGGATGATGCGCTGACAATTGCTACAAAACTGCAACAATTATCGGGTGCGAAACTGTTGTTTGAACAAGATGTGTTGCGGGGCGATGAACTGCTGTTTTCTTCAAAAATTACAGTGATTTGTATGAATGGCGCCGGACGTGTTGTGCGGCTTCCGGCAGAAATTCGCGCAAAATTGGCTGTTTGACGTACAATTGACCGCCGATCTTGCAATGAAACATGGATTTTCCTCCGCCCGAGGGCTATGTTCACTGTAACAATCAGGCCTCTGGCAAACAGGGGCATCAGGCAGTCTTTGAATGAGACATAAAATAGTCGGGCGGACACATGGAAACTGAAACACTCGCCGCAGTGCAGGAGATCGATTTTTCGATGCTTGCGCTGTTCCTTCGTGCTACTTTGGTGGTGAAGATCGTGATGCTGATCTTGATCTTTGCCAGCGTATGGAGCTGGGGAATCATCATCCAGAAATTCATCAACTACCGCGTCGCGCGCAAAGACGCTGAGCAGTTTGATCGGGCCTTCTGGTCGGGTGACCCACTGGATGAGCTGTTTGACAGGCTGGGCGCAGATCCCACAGGGGCGGCCGAGCGGATTTTTGCGGCGGGGATGGTGGAATGGCGGCGTTCCCATCGCAGTGATGGGAATTTGATTGCAGGCGCACAGGCCCGGATTGACCGCAGCATGGATGTGGCGATCAATCGGGAAAGTGAAAAGCTGAACAACGGGCTGACGTTTCTGGCCACGGTCGGGGCGATTGCGCCGTTTGTGGGGCTGTTTGGTACGGTCTGGGGCATCAAAAGTGCCTTTGAGGAAATCGCCATTCAGCAAAACACCAATCTGGCGGTTGTAGCCCCCGGCATTGCCGAGGCCTTAATGGCCACGGCGCTGGGTCTTGTGGCAGCGATCCCTGCGGTTATCTTTTACAATAAGCTGAGCACGGATTCAGACCGGATCATCAGCGGGTTTGACAGTTTTGCCGATGAATTTGCCACGATCCTGTCCCGTCAGTTGGATAGCTGATCATGGGCGCTGGTGTTGTAGACCGAGGTGGCGGAGGCGGTCGTAAAGGCCGTCGCAGTCATGGTAAAAGCAAGCCGATGGCGGAAATCAACGTCACACCCTTTGTGGATGTGATGCTGGTGCTGCTGATTATCTTTATGGTGGCAGCCCCGCTGTTGACGGTGGGCGTTCCCATTGAACTGCCCAAAACCGCAGCCCAACCACTTCCGACAGAGGAAGAAGAGCCGCTGGCGCTGGCCATTTCGGCGGATGGTGTTTTGATGTTGCAGAACACCGAAATCGATCGTGCGACGCTGGTTGCCAAAATGCGCGCCATCGCGGCAGAGCGGCAGGACGACAAGGTGTTTTTACGCGCGGATGGGGCGGTTCCCTATTCCACTGTGATGGAAATTATGGGCGCGCTGAATGCGGGCGGCTTTCGCAATATCGGGCTGGTGACAGATGCGGGCGGGCCACGGCTCGACGGGTCTGATGTCTCTGGGAATTAGGTAGGCTAGGGCGTGGATACCGGCACCAAAATATCGATTGGCCTGCATGGCGTTATACTGGGGCTTGCCGCTTTTGGCGGGCCCTTGTTTGACAGCGATGAAAGCAAGGCGATTCAGGTTTCCGAGGTGTCTATCATCACCAGTACGGAATTTGACGGCATGATGTCGCGTGCCCCTGCGCCCGAATTGCAGGAACCCCAGCAACCCCAATCCACAGCAGAGACCGAAACCGCGCAGCCCCCCGTTGTGGAACAGCCCGTGGTCGAACAGCCTGCGCCTGAACCGCAGACCCCTGCGGTTGAGGAGAGCGCCCCTGATGTGACAGATCTGGCCGAAGCGGCACAGCCTGACAGCCCGCCAGACATTCCTGTCGAAAGCCCCGAAACCGCCGAACAGGCGCAAGAGGCAACGGGCAGTTCCTTGGTGTCGCCGGATGCCCAGGTGGCCCAGGAAGACAGCAGTGGCCAAGTCGCGCCGGACCAACTGGCGCTGTTGCGGCCCAAACCGCGCCCTGCGCCCCGCGTCAGCGATCAGGTTGCCCCCAAACCGCCCAGCGATGCAGAGACTTCAAAAGAAACGGTCGAATCCACCACGCCTAGCGAAACACCTGCGGAACAGACAGTAACCAAAGAAGAAGTCGCACCACAGGAATCCACAACTGAAATCGTGACCGAGGCGGAAGAAGACCCCAATTCACTGGCGCCGGTGAAATCCTCGCGGCCCAAAGGGCGGCCTTC
Organism: Amylibacter sp.; assembly: GCA_034670045.1. Lineage (GTDB taxonomy): Bacteria > Pseudomonadota > Alphaproteobacteria > Rhodobacterales > Rhodobacteraceae > Amylibacter. The sequence continues at coordinate 25,937 of JAXMOF010000052.1, forward strand.
GGATATTGTGGCACGGGCACAGGCTGCGAAAGATGCGGCTGCCAAAGCGCGCGAGCAGGCAGCATCAGATCAGGCAGCGGCAGATAAAGCGGAATCTGACACTGCCGAGGCAGACAGACTCGCCGCGGCCAAAGACGCACAGGCCAAGGCGATTGAAGCAGCGATGAAAGCCGCAACTGCCGAAGCTGCGCAATCCGTTGGCCCGCCGCTAACGGGGCGTGAAAAAGGCGCATTGGTTCTGGCGGTTCAGGAATGTTGGGCCCCGCCGATTGGCGTGCAAGACGCTGCCGATCTGGTGGTGACCCTGTCTGTGGAACTAACGCCGGACGGAAAATTGGTGGGCAATCCGAAACTTGTGGAACCATCTGGCACGCCGCAGGGTTTGGTTCAGCAGGCCTATGAAGCAGGGCGTCGGGCGTTGATCCGCTGTGCGCCTTACGATCTGCCAAAAGATAAATACGAACAGTGGCGGCACATAGAAGTCGTCTTTAACCCCCAAAAAATGGTGGTGAGGTAATGAAACTACTTTTGAAACTTTGCATTGCGTTGGCTGTGGGCAGTGGACCTGTGGCCGTTCAGGCCCAAAGCGACGGGCCTTTGCGGATTGAAATCACAGAGGGTATTATCGAACCGATGCCCATCGCCGTTCCGTCCTTTGTGGCCGAAAATGCAGGGGCCGAGGCTTTCGCCCAGCAGTTGACAGATGTCATCACCAGCGATCTGGTGGGCACGGGCCTGTTTCGTGCAATTCCTGCAAGTGCGCATATCGGGACGATCACCAATTTCAATGCCCCCGCACAGTATTCCGACTGGAAGGCGATTAATGCGCAGGCTTTGGTGACCGGCGCGGTCAGTCTGGCGGCCAACAACCAGATGGTAGTAAAGTTCCGCCTGTTTGATGTGTTTGGTCAGGAACAGCTTGAAGGCCTGCAATTCGCCGCAAGCAGTCAAAGCTGGCGCCGGATGAGCCATAAAGTGGCGGATGTGATCTATAGCCGTTTGACAGGTGAAGACCCGTATTTCGACAGTCGCGTCGCCTATATCGCTGAAGAAGGCCCAAAGAACGACCGTAAGAAACGGGTCGCGGTGATGGATTATGACGGGGCCAATGTGCGCTATCTGACGGGCAGCGAAGACATCGTGCTGGCGCCACGCTTTTCGCCAAATGCGCGCGAAATTATCTATACCACCTATGAAACAGGTGTGCCGCAGGTGTTCCTGATGAATGTGGACACATTATCGCGCCGCGCGCTTGAATCCGATAAGAACATGACCTTTGCGCCGCGTTTCAGCCCTGACGGACGTCATGTGATTATGTCGCTTAGCAACGGGGGCAATTCGGATCTGTATACGTTTGATATTGCGACAGGGACCAAGACCCAACTGACCAATTCACCCGCCATTGAAACTGCGCCAAGTTACAGCCCTGACGGAACGCAAGTGGTGTTTGAAAGTGATCGGGGCGGCGGACAGCAAATCTATGTGATGCCAGCCACAGGCGGTGAGGCGAAGCGGATCAGCTTTGGCCCTGGACGCTATGGCACGCCCGTCTGGTCCCCGCGCGGTGATCTGATTGCCTTTACCAATATCAGCGGCGGGCGTTTTCACATTGGCGTGATGCGAACCGATGGCAGTCAGGAAAGGCTGTTGACCGGATCGTTTCTGGACGAAGGTCCCACTTGGTCACCCAATGGCCGCGTGATCATGTTTTTCCGTGAAACGCAGGGGGAAGCAGGGGCGCCCGGGTTGTATTCCATGGATGTGACGGGCCAGTTCCTTCGCAAGATTGCAACGCCGACACATGCCTCTGATCCGGCGTGGTCAGGTATACTAGAGTAAGCGAGAGGCCGTTTCCCATAACGGGAAATAGCTGTTATAGAGGGGATCAACAGTTGTTGGTTCCAAAGCGCCCAAGACGCTAGAGAGCGAAAGGATGAGCAGATGAAAATTTACAAGATAGGTCTAATGCTGACCTGTGTGGCGGCCCTTGCAGCCTGTGACATGCGTCCCAAAACCGGGGATGATATGAACGGTGTGAATGGCAGCGGCATGAATGGTGGCATTGGCAGCGGCGGGGTAAATGACCCTGCATCGGTGGCCTATTTCAACCAGACCATCGGGGACCGTGTGCTGTTTCTGGTCGATCAACACACCCTGACCCCTGTGGGCATGCAAACACTGGATGCGCAGGCGAACTGGTTGCAGGAATACGGCACCTATACGGTCACCATCGAAGGTCACGCGGATGAAACAGGTACGCGGGAATACAACCTTGCACTTGGCGCACGTCGTGCCAATTCGGTACGGGACTATCTGGTCAGCCGCGGTGTTGCGGGCAACCGTATCAACACTGTGACCTATGGTAAGGAACGTCCCTTGGCGATCTGCTCAAACGAGGAATGCTGGTCCAAAAACCGCCGTGCGGTGACTTTGGTCGCCACAGGTTTGACCAGCTAATACACTATAAGAACCGCGTCGTTTGCACAGGGGTGCAGGCGGCGCGTTTATGAGTATTTGGAGAACATTGAAGATGCGGGTATTGCGGGCAGTTTTGGTAGCGGCGGTTATTGCTCCGTTTGGTGCGCAGGCGCAGGCTCAGGACGGGCAGACGCTGGCGGATTTTCGTCAGGAACTGGAGTTTCTGTATTCGGATATCGTGTCTTTGAAACGTGAATTGTCCACCACAGGGGCGGCCACCCAGCAAAGCAGCAACGCGCCAGCCTTGCAGCGCATTGATGCTTTGGAAGCCGAAATGCGGCGCCTGACAGGGGAAATCGAGGAAAAACAGTTCTGGATCGAAAGCATTGTCGGGGATGGCACCAACCGGATCGGCGATCTGGAGTTTCGTTTGTGCGAATTGGAATCCGGCTGTGACGTGACCAAACTGGATCGCACAGCCCCGCTTGGCGGTAAGGTATCTGCCCGTCCACGGATGCCTTTGGCAACGGGTGGTACGGGGCAGACAGATGTGTCCGGCAGCACCACGAATATGGAACAAAACACCTTTCAACGGGCAATGGCCGCGTATGAAGCTGCGGATTACAGTAATGCTGCCACCCAGTTTGATACTCTGATTGCCAATTTCCCGGGCGGTCCGCTGACAGGGGAGGCCCATTACTGGAAAGGGGCGTCACTTGCGGCGCAAAATGACTGGAACGGGGCGGCGCGCAGTTTCCTTGAAAGTTTCAGTGGTGCGCCCGAGGGGACAAAAGCCCCGGATGCGCTCTATCGTTTGGGGCTTTCGCTGAACGAATTGGGGCAGCACGAAGAGGCTTGTCTGATGCTGGCCGAGGTTTCCGTTCGCTATCCCGCCGCGGCTATTGTGGGCGAGGCCCAGTCCCGTCAATCCGCGATTGGGTGCTCTTAAGCCTGCAAATACAGGCATGAATACTGCTTTTCTAAAATTTATGGATACGGTGCCGCAAGGGCCGTTGGGGCTGGCTGTTTCAGGCGGCGGTGATTCGATTGCGCTTTTGGTGCTGGCGGTCGATTGGGCGCGGGATCAGGGGCGCGCGCTGCGCGTGGTCACTGTGGATCACGGGCTGCGTGACGGATCAGCGGACGAGGCCGCTGGCGTTGCTGCGCTATGTGCCGATCTGAGAGTGCCCCATGAAACGCTGCGCTGGCTGGATCGGCCCGAAACAGGGAACCTTCAGGACAATGCGCGGCAGGCGCGACAAAACCTGATTGCGGCATGGGCCGTCGGGCATGGGATCGCTGCCGTGGCCACGGGACACACGCGGGATGATCAGGCCGAAACCTTTCTGTTGCGCCTGAAACGGGGCAGCGGTGTTGACGGCTTGTCAGGCATGGCAGCACAGGTGGAAAAGGCCGGAGTAATCTGGCTGCGACCTTTGCTGGATGTCCGGCGCGCTGCCCTGCGTGATTTTCTAAGAAGCAGACAGGTTGGCTGGGTGGACGATCCAAGCAATGAGGATCTGCGGTTTGATCGTGTAAAGATGCGCAAAGCACTGAATTTACTTGAAGAAATTGGCCTTGATGCGAATGTGTTGGCCGATACGGCAGGGCGGATGCAGACAGCACGCACAGCGTTAGAGCTTAAAAGTCAGGAGGCATTGAACGCAGTTGCCACGCCGCGCGACATCGGGTCTGTCCGCTTGGATACTGCCGCTTTGGCGCTTCAGCCTTTGGAAATTCAACTGCGCGTGTTGGCCCATTGCCTGCGCTGGGTGTCGGATGGGCCGTATCGGCCCCGCCTTAACGCGTTGAAACAGGCCTTGGCGCAGGTTTTGAACGGCACGGGGCACAGCCTGTCGGGGTGTCTGCTGACGCCTTTGCGGGATGGGTGTTTTGAAATCACCCGCGAAGTTTCTGCCATGGTTTCAAGCGATGCCGACACGGGTTTCTTTGACGGGCGCTGGCGCTGCGAGAGGGCCGAGGGGCAGTGGCGCCCGCTTGGGTCTGACGGGATTTTACAGCGCCCGGAGTGGCGTGATACTGCCGAAACCAGAAATGCAATCCTCGCATCGCCGTCTTTATGGTATAATAACGAATTGAAGTCGGTCCCCTTTGTCGATAAAAACCCGGCTTGCGGGTGTTGGCTGCGGGAT
>JAXMOF010000053.1:0-29757 GCA_034670045.1 Amylibacter sp.
ATCCTGACGAAGCTGCGATGATCGTTCTGGACAATGATTCCACTGGTGCGCAAACCGAAGAACACCAAAAGCGGATGATGTCTGAGGTTGCAAAACTGACTGCCGGATCCAACGGCGCGCTGGATGTTGCGGATTACCAGCGGACTGTGGACAGCCTGCTGACAGCCGGGTCTGATCCGGTAATCACCAAAACACCGGAAGGTGCCTATACTTTGGAAATTTCGGACGCTGCACTGAACTAAGCAGCGTTGCCTGAAATCAGCCGCGCCGTGGGGAAGCCCGCGGCGCGGTTTTTTTGTGTTTTGAGTTCAGGACGGCAATCAGCCCGCGGCTGAAATCCAGTCCAGATGGTCCCGCATGTAAACGCGCAGCCAGGGGGTAAAGGCTTCGGGCGTGGCCTGAACCTCATGGGCGAGGGTGTCGAGATCGACCCAGCGCACCGCCTGGACTTCATCGGGGTTCAGGGCGTGGCTTAAAGGTTCGGATACGCGGGCCGTGAAAATATCAACCACTTCATGTTCCACCATGCCGCCGCCCACATCGGCGCGGTATTCTACGGTTTGCCCGAAGGTCAGATCGCAGCCAGTGATACCCAGTTCTTCGTCCAGACGCCGCGCGGCGCAAGTCAGGCTTGGTTCATCAAAAAAGGGATGGGTACAGACCGTATTCGCCCAGAGGTTCGGCGTATGATATTTATGCGCCGCCCTTTGCTGGATCAGGGTTTTGCCGCCCGACAGCAGGAACACCGAAATGGCGGGGTGCTTCAGGCCGCGCAGGTGTACATCCAGTTTATCAACGGGGGTAAGCTGGCCGTCAATCCAAGCGGGAATAAGCTGTGACATGTTGAGGGCTCCGGGGACTGGCGCAGGGATAAACGTGCTGCGCATCTGCGCTATCGGGCAAAATTTTGCAAGGGGTCTGCGGGGGGACCTGTGTCACTTTGCGCCACAGGTGCGGCGATGTGGCGGGATCGCTTCTCTTGCTGTATCCTATAGACAGAGCCTGCTTCTTTTTATCCTGTGAATGGTCCTGTCCCGATGAATGCGCCTGTTCTGGCTAATGTAAAGTGCAGTGAATGCCCGATCCGCCACCGCGCGGTCTGTTCCCGTTGCGATACGGATGAACTAGCTGTGTTGGAACAGATCAAAATGTACCGCAGTTTCAATGCGGGCGATCAGGTTTTCTGGCGTGGTGAGCCTATGGACTATGTGGCCTCTATTGTCAGCGGCGTGGCGACGCTGGGCAAAACACTAGAGGACGGGCGCACCCAGATGGTCGGTTTGCTGCTGCCATCCGATTTTATCGGCAGGCCGGGGCGCTCCGAGATCGAGTTCGATGTGACCGCAGTGACGGATGTAACCCTGTGCTGTTTTGAACGGCAACCCTTCGAGCGCCTGTTGCTGGCCACCCCGAGGATTTCGCAGCGCTTGGTGGAAATCACGCTGGATGAACTGGATGCGGCGCGGGACTGGATGCTGTTGCTGGGGCGCAAAACCGCCCGTGAGAAGATCGCGACTTTTATTAAAATGCTGGTTCAGCGCAACAGCGTGGACGACGGGATCACCCCGGCGCTGACGCTTGCCCTGACGCTGACCCGGGAAGAGATCGCCAATTATCTGGGCCTGACGCTGGAAACGGTCAGCCGCCAGTTGTCAGCGCTGAAATCCGAAGGCATTCTGACCTTCAGCGATCGCCGCCATTTTAGAGTGACGGATCTGGATGCCCTGCGGGCCATTTCGGGCGATGATCGCGACGCCGCGGCGCTTTAATCAGTTGGTCCTGCCACCTTTTCGGTCAAACTTGACCCAGATCAAAGAAGCCAGCCCCCTTCCGCCCTAGCCTATCCTTGCGAACAGGAGTGTCTGCCTTGGCAGTGCTCGTATTTTTCGAGGTGTCAGATGGACTATATCAAGGCTTTCTTATTGGCTGGAGTCGCGCTTGTGGCGGCTATGGGCGCGAACTGGGCGCAGGATGCGGCCTATCAATTGCATGCGGTGCTGATCATGCTGATCGCCATTGGTATGTTCTTATGGGTGGTTCTGCACATGGGAGAGCCGCAAAAACAGGCGGTTGATACCAGCGGCTATCAGGACGGGGTGATCCGTGCAGGGATAATCGCCACTGCATTCTGGGGGATCGTCGGGTTTCTGGTGGGCACGTTTATTGCCTTTCAACTGGCGTTTCCGTCGCTGAATTTTGACTGGGCACAGCCCTTTGCCAACTTTGGCCGCTTGCGCCCGCTGCACACATCTGCGGTGATTTTTGCCTTTGGCGGCAATGGTTTGATTGCCACCTCCTTTTATGTGGTGCAGCGCACCAGTGCTGCAAGGCTGTGGGGCGGCAACCTGTCCTGGTTTGTCTTTTGGGGCTATCAGATTTTCATCGTGCTGGCGGCAACGGGATATCTGTTGGGATCAACCCAGTCCAAAGAATACGCCGAACCCGAATGGTATGTAGACATCTGGCTGACCATCGTCTGGCTGGCCTATCTTGCGGTGTTCCTGGGCACGATTTTCAAACGGCGCGAGCGGCATATCTATGTGGCCAACTGGTTCTATCTGGCGTTCATCATCACTGTTGCCATGCTGCATGTGATCAACAACCTGTCCATTCCAGTGTCCCTCTGGGGCAGCAAATCCGTACAGGTTTTTGCTGGCGTGCAGGATGCCATGACCCAGTGGTGGTACGGCCATAACGCGGTGGGGTTCTTCCTGACGGCGGGCTTTCTTGGCATGATGTACTACTTCGTGCCGAAACAGGCAGGCCGTCCGGTCTATAGCTATAAACTGTCAATCATTCACTTCTGGGCACTGATCTTTTTGTACATCTGGGCCGGTCCGCACCATTTGCATTACACAGCGTTGCCCGATTGGGCCTCGACGCTGGGAATGGTGTTTTCCATCATCCTGTGGATGCCAAGCTGGGGCGGTATGATCAACGGTCTGATGACCCTGCAAGGCGCTTGGGACAAGCTGCGCACCGATCCGATCCTGCGGATGTTCGTTCTGTCGCTCGGTTTTTATGGCATGTCCACGTTTGAAGGCCCGATGATGTCGATCCGCGCGGTCAACAGCCTGAGCCACTATACCGACTGGACCATTGGCCACGTGCATTCCGGTGCGCTGGGTTGGAACGGGATGATCACTTTCGCCTGTATCTATTTCCTGACGCCACGCCTGTGGGGCCGCGCCAAGATGTATTCAAACAGCGCGATCAACTGGCATTTCTGGTTGGCCACAATCGGCATCGTTCTTTACGCCGCCTCTATGTGGGTCACCGGCATCATGGAAGGTTTGATGTGGCGCGAGGTGGATGATCAGGGCTTCTTGGTGAATTCATTCGCTGACACGGTTGCCGCCAAATACCCGATGTATGTGGTGCGCGGCTTGGGCGGGGTGATGTATCTGTCCGGAGCGCTAATCATGGTGTGGAATATGTGGATGACCATACGCGGCAAGGAAACCGCAAGTGCATCCGACGCCTCTGCCACTTCAACCGCAATTCCAGCAGAATAAGGAGCGCAGATCATGGCAATCCTGGACAAACACGCGATCCTTGAAAAAAGCCCGACCTTGTTGCTGGTCTTTTCCCTACTGGTGGTTTCCGTCGGCGGTATCGTCGAAATCGCCCCGCTGTTCTGGTTGGAAAACACCATCGAAAAGGTCAAAGGCGTGCGCCCGTATACGCCGCTGGAACTGACCGGACGGGATGTTTATGTGCGCGAAGGCTGTTACCTCTGCCACAGCCAGATGATCCGCCCCATGCGCGACGAAGTCGAACGCTACGGCCATTATTCGCTGGCCGCCGAAAGCATGTACGACCATCCGTTCCAATGGGGGTCCAAACGCACAGGTCCGGACGTGGCCCGTGTGGGGGGGCGGTATTCGGACAGCTGGCATGTGGATCACCTGAAAGATCCGCAATCGGTTGTGCCTGAATCGATCATGCCGAAATATGCCTTTCTGGCGGAAACGCGGATTGAGCCGACACAGATCAAGGCGCTGCTGAAAACCCATCGCATGGTCGGTGTGCCCTACACGGACGAGATGTTGGAAAACGCCGTGGCGGATTACTACGTGCAGGCCGACCCCGAGGGCGACTATGAGGAAATGCTCGAGCGGTATCCGGGGGCGGCGGTGTCCAACTTTGACGGTCAAAAAGAACTGACCGAAATGGACGCGCTGATCGCCTATTTGCAAGTTCTGGGGACTATGGTTGATTTTTCAACCTTCACCCCCGACGCCAGCCGATAGGGGGCAGGGATGGACACCTATTCAATCCTGCGCGAATTGGCCGACAGTTGGTTTTTGCTGGCCATGTTCTGTTTCTTTGTGGGCGCAATCCTCTGGGTGTTTCGCCCGGGCAGCCGTGACCAGCACGATGACGCCAGCCAAATACCCTTGCGCGAATTAGCGCCAAAGGCCCCAAGTTCAGGCACCTGTCCTGACTGCACGAAAGGACAAGAAAATGTCTGATCACACAAACAATAACGTCGATGATGTCACGGGTGTTGAAACAACAGGCCACAGTTGGGACGGCATTCAGGAGTTGAACAACCCGATGCCCCGCTGGTGGCTGTGGACGCTGTACGCCACTATCGCTTGGGGCATCGGCTATACCATCTTTTATCCCGCATGGCCGTTGATCAACGGTGCCACCACAGGCACGATGGGCTGGTCTACTCGGGCGAATGTAGCCGAGGCAATCAAGCAGCATGACGCGAAAAATGCCGCACTGGTGGATCGGCTTCTGGCGGTTGAAATGAACGGTCTGGCCGAAGATCCCGATTTGCTGCGGTATGCTGTGGCACGGGGCGGTGCGGTGTTCAAAGCGCAGTGTTCCCAGTGTCACGGATCAGGGGCGGCAGGGGCCAAGGGCTATCCCAACCTGCTGGATGACGACTGGCTTTGGGGAGGCAATATGGATGAAATCGGCTATACAGTGCGCCACGGAATTCGCAATGATACCGACGACAATGCCCACTTTTCCCAAATGCCCGCATTCGGTGAATTCATGGAAAAAACCGAAATCGCCGCCGTGGTGGAATATGTCTATTCCCTATCCAATGCGGATGCAGACCCTGCCAAGGTTGACGCCGGAAAACAACTGTACGCCGATCAATGCTCTGCCTGCCACGGGGCCACTGGCTTGGGGGATCGGGATCAAGGTGCGCCCAATCTGGCGGATGCGATCTGGCTGTATGGCGGCGAACGTGAGGCATTGATCCAGACCGTCACACAAGCCCGTTTTGGCATCATGCCCGCATGGGGCCAGCGCCTGTCCGAGGCGGACGTGCGCGCCGTATCGGCCTATGTTCACGGCTTGGGCGGCGGCGAGTAAACCGAAATCAGGTCTGCGCCCACCGCAGCCCTGTACTCCGAGGTGGCCCTGTTCGCAAACATGCCGCCTCGGGGGTCTTATTGATCCACATCAAGGCGGGCGTGCTGGCTTGGCGTTATTGTGGAGTTGCGAACAGGAATAAACCCATGACCCAAACAATGCCCCCTCCACTCTATGCGGCGCAAGAGCCCGTGTTTCCCCGTAAAGTTTCGGGCCGGTTCCGCCGTTTGAAATGGTGGATCATGCTGGTGACGCTGGGTATCTATTACCTGACCCCCTGGATACGCTGGGATCGCGGCCCGAACCTGCCCGATCAGGCGGTGCTGCTGGATATGGCAGGGCGGCGGTTCTATTTCTTCTGGATCGAAATCTGGCCCCACGAATTTTACTTTGTCGCAGGGCTGCTGGTGATGGCGGGACTGGGGCTGTTCCTGTTCACATCCGCACTCGGGCGGGTCTGGTGCGGCTATACCTGTCCGCAAACCGTCTGGACCGATCTGTTCATTCTGGTGGAACGTTGGGTTGAAGGCGACCGCAACGCGCGGGTGCGTCTGTGGAAGGCCAAATGGGATTTCCACAAATGGCGGCTGCGGCTGACCAAATGGTTGATCTGGCTGATGATCGCCATGGCCACAGGCGGGGCTTGGGTGTTTTATTTCACCGATGCGCCAGAACTGGCGAAGGACTTACTGACCTTCAGCGCCCATCCGATTGCCTATGGCACGATTGCTGTGCTGACGGCGACGACCTTTGTTCTGGGTGGCTTTCTGCGCGAACAGGTCTGCATCTATATGTGCCCATGGCCCCGTATCCAGGCTGCGATGATGGACCCTGACACCATCACCGTTGCGTATCGGGACTGGCGCGGTGAACCCCGTGGCAAACACCGTAAAGCCGCCGAGGTAGAACCCCTTGGCGATTGTATCGACTGTATGGCCTGCGTGAACGTCTGCCCCATGGGCATCGACATCCGCGACGGCCAGCAGATGGAATGCATCACCTGTGCGCTGTGCATTGATGCCTGCGACGACGTGATGACCAAAATCGGCAAGCCGCGCGGGTTGATCGACTATCTGGCCCTGTCGGACGAACCTGCCGAACGGTCAGGCGCGCAGCCCACCCCGATCTGGAAACACGTGCTGCGCCCCAGAACCCTGTTCTATACGGCACTGTGGTCTTTTGTGGGGATCGGCCTGATTTATGCGCTGTTCCTGCGTACTGACATCGAATTAACTATCTCTCCCGTGCGTAACCCGACCTATGTCACCCTGTCGGATGGCAGCATCCGCAACATCTATGACGTGCGCCTGCGCAACAAAAACGGCTCGGATCGTTTGTTCCATTTGTCCCTGACCAGCGAAAGCATCCTGCGCATCCAGCTTGAAGGCAACAGTCAGGACCGAAATGTGTCTGTGCCGGCCAATAGCACCTATTTGCAGCGGGTTTACATCACGGCGCGGCCACAAGATTTGGCTGCAGATCAAGACCATACCGATCTGCGCTTGTGGGTCGAAGACAGCACCACAGGCGAGCGGGCGTCAAAGACAACCACATTCACAGGAAAGGGCAAGTGATGGTAAAGCAGATTACAGGATGGCACGTTTTTGGCGGCTTTGCTGCTGCGTTTTCCGTTATCATCGGGGTGAATCTGGTCCTCGCCTATAATGCGGTGCACAGTTTTCCGGGGCTTGAGGTGAAAAATTCCTACGTGGCGAGCCAAAGCTTTGATGCCGATCGGGATGCCCAGGTGGCGTTGGGCTGGACTGTCAGCGCATCCGTCACAGGGGACAGTCTGCGCCTGCGGATCAACAAGGACGGCGCAGCAGTGGTGCCTGTGATCGAACAAGCGACCTTCGGGCGGGCCACCAGCGTTGCGCAGGATCAGGAACTGGCCTTTTTGCACACAGGCGATGCCTTTGTTGCACCCGTTCACGCCGGGGCCGGCAACTGGAACCTGCGCCTGAAAGCCCGCGCAGCGAATGGCACGCTGTTCCAGCAACGCATCGTGGTGCGGGTGTCGCCATGACCACCGCCCTTGGCGCATCCCCGTGTCCGGGCTGTATGCCCGCCCGACTGACTGCAGATGCTGTGGCTGGAAAGATCAAAGCCACGGCGCGATTTTCCGTCCCTTCCATCCATTGCGCCGCCTGTATCGCCAAGATCGAGCGGGGTCTGCAATCGGTTTCAGGCATCAAGGAAGCCCGTGTAAATCTGTCCCTGAAACGGGTCAGCGTAGAGTCCGAACCTTGGGTGGATGACGCCCAGATCGTGACCTTTCTGGCGGGGCTCGGTTTTCCTGCCTACCCGTTGGATGCCGAGGTTTTGGGCACTGACACAGACCCGACGGGGCGCAATCTGCTGACCCGTCTGGCAGTGGCCGGCTTTGCCATGATGAATGTGATGCTGCTGTCCGTGGCCGTCTGGTCGGGCGCAACGGACAGCACGCGGGATCTGTTTCACCTGATTTCTGCCACCATCGCCGTGCCTGTGATCGGGTTTTCTGCCCAGCCGTTTTTCACCAGCGCATGGCAGGCCTTGCGGCATCAGCGGCTGAACATGGATGTGCCGATTTCGCTGGCGATCCTGCTGGCTGTGGGGATGTCGCTGTTTGAAACGTTGCACGGCGGTGCACATGCCTATTTCGACGCGGCACTCTCGCTGACGTTCTTTTTGCTGATCGGCAAGTTTCTGGATCATAAAACCCGTGGCGCGGCCCGTTCCGCCGCCAAAGAACTGTCCGCGTTGGAGGTCCATTCCGCCACGGTGCTCCGCAACGGGCAAGCGGCAGTGCACCCCGTGTCAGCCCTGTCCGTGGGGGATGAAATCCTTGTGCCCAGCGGGGCGCGGGTGCCTGTGGACGGGCAGTTGCTGTCGCAATCTGCCCGGATGGACAGGTCTTTTCTGACAGGAGAGACGGCACAGATTGATCTGCCGACAGGTGCGGCCGTTCAGGCTGGCGAGGTGAACCTTGGCGCGCCGATCACCCTGCGGGCCACGGCGGTTGGTCAGGATACCACCCTGCGCCGCGTGGCGGCGATGGTGGAACTGGCCGAAACAGGCCGCAACACCTATACATCGCTTGCCGCCCGCGCTGCGCAAATTTACGCCCCTGCCGTTCACCTGCTGGCGCTGCTGGCGTTTCTGGGGTGGCTTTTTGCGACCGGCGATGTGCGCCTGTCGCTGAATATTGCGGTGGCTGTGCTGATCATAACCTGCCCGTGTGCGCTGGGCTTGGCGGTGCCTGCAGTATCGACGGGTGCAATCGGCAAGCTGTTCGGCGCTGGCTTTCTGGTACGCCATGCCACCGCCTTGGAACGACTGGCCGAGGTGGATTTCGCTGTCTTTGATAAAACCGGCACCCTGACCCAACCCAGCTTTGATGTTTTTGCAACGGACCTGTCCGAGTCGGAGCTGTCGGTCCTTCTTGGGTTGGCACAAGTGTCGGACCATCCTGTGTCAAAGGCCATTTGCACCACTTTGGCGGACAGCCAGACTGCGGCCTCTTTGTCCGATATTCAGGAAAAAACCGGCTGCGGCGTGCTGGCGCAATGGGGTGGACAGACCGTCCGCCTTGGTCGCGCCGACTGGCTGGGCGCCGGTTTTTCGGGAGCCGGTTTGCAGATTGGGGATGCGCCACCCCGCCAGATCGTGATGTCAGAAACCCTGCGGAGCGGCGCGAAAGCTGCTGTCACAGCCCTGCAAGATGCAGGGATTCCGGTGCAGATTGTGACAGGGGATGGCCCTGCGGCTGCGGATCGGATTGCGCGGCTTTTGGATATCACAGATGTAAAATCCAGCGTCTGCGCTGCAGAAAAGCTTGAACATCTGGATCGGCTCAAGGCCACTGGCCACCGCGTTTTGATGGTGGGGGACGGGTTGAACGATACGGCGGCGCTGGCGGGGGCGCATGGGTCAATGGCACCCTCCTCGGCGCTTGATGCGTCACGCAATGCGGCGGATATTGTGATCTTGCGGCGGGATTTATCGGATATTCCACTGGCGATTGCGGTGGCCAAAGCCGCAACCCGCCTGTCCAAACAGAATTTCGCGATTGCGACAGGCTATAACCTGATCGCCATCCCGATTGCGCTGGCGGGTTTCGCCACGCCCTTGCTGGCTGCGCTTGCCATGTCTGCGTCTTCGTTAACGGTGCTGTTGAATGCTATGCGGATCAGGTGGGTTAAATGAACGTTCTGGTTATTCTGATCCCTGTGTCCCTGATCCTTGGCGGGATCGGTCTGGTCGGGTTTTTGTGGACAGTGCGCAGTTCCCAATACGACGACCCCGAGGGCAGCGCCGCGCGGATTTTGATGGAGGATGATACAGAATCCGACCTGCCGGACTAGCCCGCAGCGACCCATCGCCCTGTTTCCTTTCAGACTTCCACCACGCAGCCATTTGTTGTAATCCCCTTTGAAACGATGATGAAAAGACCCGTGTTGGAGTGGAAAATGGCGTTCAAAGACGAAATTCTGGGCAATTATCTGCACGAACGGCATTTCCTACAAACCGTCTATATGCCCGCCTTCCAGCCCAAAGGGCGCAATTTCGTCTATATGAAAAACCACAAGGCGGCTTGCACCACAGTGATCGCGACCCTGATGGCCCATTTGCTGGATGAAATGGGCGACAGCCGCGATATTTCCATGCAGAATGTGCATATGCCCCCCATGGATGTGATCCACGCGGGCAAACGGGCGTTGAAACTGCCCCGCGCACTGGACGCGCTGCAATCCCATGACGTGTTCCGCTTCACTGTGGTGCGCGAACCTGTATCGCGCACCGTCAGTGCATGGGCGGATAAGGTTTCGGGGACCGGGGCCAAGAAACACAAACTGATGGAAATTCTGGGGCGTCCTGTGGACGAAGACCTGAGCCTGTCTGCCTTTCTGGACCTTTTGGCACAAGACCCCGTGGCACTGGATGTGGATCGCCACTGGCGACCGCAAAGCAAGGAAATTTCCTGGGGCTTGATCAATTATGACGTGGTTGGCACCACCGATGATCTGGACCCTGCGCTGGAAGAAATTGTGTTGCAATGCTTCAATCACAAAAAGCCGATGCTGCAGGATACCCGCGCCTCGCTGGGGCATAAAACAGGGGCCAGTGACATGGTGCAAACCCTGACCAAGAAAGACCGCCGCAATATCGAGCGGGCCTTCGGGGCTGATCTGGAAATGTATGAAGCTGTAAAATCCCAACAAATACAGACGGTTCTTGCCCTATGAACAAGCCGACCCAGAAAGACCTGCAAAACCATCTAAAATCTGTGGGGGCTGAAAAGGGATTCTTCCAGCCACTGGGCGCGGAACATTCCGCATTGTTTGTTCAAGGCGCGGGCAAAGGCGGCAAGACGCTGATTGTCACCTTTGAAAATCTGGATGATGTGGCCAAAGACGAAGAAGACAGAATGCCGTGGGGCTATAATTTCGTCACCGCACAGGGCTGGTCGATGTTGGGAATGATGGCCCATGGCTGGACATGGTATCGCGACGAAACCGTGTTCGATTTCTTTGACCGGCTGCGGGATGAAGGTTTTTTTGACCGCTTTGACAAAGTGCTGTTTTACGGCGCTTCCATGGGGGCCTATGCCGCCAGCGTGTTCAGCGCCGCCGCGCCGGGGGCAACCGTGATCCTGTTGTCCCCCCAAGCCACCCTGTCGCGGGATGTGGCCTCATGGGAAACCCGCTATCGCAAGGCATGGGCGCGGGACTTTTCCTCACGCTACGGATATGGCCCGACGCAAAGCGCCAGCGCCCGGCAGGTACATCTGTTCTATGATCCGCAAGCCAGCCTTGATGCCATGCACGCCGCGCTGTTTCAGGGCGAAAATGTACGCAAATACAAATGCCGTTTTATGGGGCACCGGATCGCTTCGCTTTGGCAACAGATGAGCGTGCTGAAACAAGTGATTCTGGGTTGTGTGGCAGACACGCTGACCCCTGCAGAATTTTACACGCTGATGCGGGCGCGATTGCACAATCATCGCTATCAAAAAGAAATGCTGACCCGTCTGGTTCAACTGGACCGCCCCCATCTGGTGGCCCGTTACACCCGCGCGGTGTTGAACACGCGGGGGGGGCCGAACTTTCGCAAAGCCCTGCGCAAGGCCGAAGAACAGATCGCACAGGCAAAAGGCTAGGCTTGCTGATTCTACTGATCCTCCACGCCCGGGCGTGGAGGAATGCGCGGCCTCCGGCGGGGATATTTCAGGAAAGAAGAAGACTTTCGGACTGTGGCCCCTGATTCTCTTTTTGGAAAAATATCCCGGGGTCATAGGGGCAGCGCCCCTATAGCGTGATCCTGACAGGTAAACACCTGTGGTCAGGGCCAATGAAAACATACACTGATCATATCAAGGAGGGGTTCAACAGAAGTGGCAGTCCCTAGGGGAATCGAACCCCTCTTTTCAGGTTGAAAACCTGACGTCCTAACCGATAGACGAAGGGACCGCATCTTCTGTGAAGGCGCTTTTAGTCGGAAGGTTTGGGGGTATCAAGAGGTTTCTTGCTCTAATTTACACTTTTTCACTCCGCGAGTGCCGCGTCTTCCAACCGAAGCTTGGCTTTCTTGCGTCCGCCCCAATCATCTACCTCTAATCGGCCTGCCAGATGGAATAATTTACCGCGATTCCCGTCGATCAGGGGGCCAAGGGGGCTGTCATAGGCACCAAAGCAGATTGCATCGATTCGTCCGCCGCCTGCATCCTGTGCTGTAATGCGTAAATGGGTCTCGCCAGCGCGTTTGGCAAAGGTGATGCGCTGGGCGGGCAGGGCGAATCGCGGGGCGGGCGCGCCTGCGCCAAAGGGACCAGCCTGTTCCAGCTGTTCGATCAAATCGGTGGTGATGGCACTGGGCATGACAGAACCGTCCAACATCAGATCTTTCGGCCCGATGTCATTTGCGCCCTGTTTTTCCAGCAGGTCTGACAGGCGTGCCATGGCGGGCTCCAGATTTTCGGCAGTTACCGTCAGGCCAGCAGCCATTTTATGCCCGCCGCCTTTCAGCAACAGCCCTTCGCGGGTGCAGGTGGCGATGGCGGAGCCCAAATCAATCCCTGTGACCGAACGCCCTGATCCTTTGCCTTCGCCCCCGTCAAAGCCGATGACCACTGTGGGGCGGTTCGTGGCCTCTTTCAGGCGGGCCGCGACGATGCCGACCACGCCCGGGTGCCAGCCTTCGTGGGCGGCCCAAACAAGCGGGGCGTCAAAGCCACGGGCTTCGGCCTGTTCCATGGCTTGCAGGCGTACCTGCATTTCGATTTCGCGGCGGTCGTCGTTCAACTGGCTCAAATGATCGGCGAGCGAGGATGCTTCATGGGGGTCTATTGTGGACAGTAGGCGTGCGCCAAGGTCGGCTTTGCCGATGCGCCCGCCTGCGTTGATACGGGGGCCAAGGGCAAAGCCCAGATGATAGCTGTTCGGGGCCGAGGTCAGCCGGGCCACATCCGACAGGGCCGCCAGCCCGACGCGGTTGCGCCGCCCCATGATCACCAGCCCCTGACGGACCAGTGCACGGTTCAAGCCCGTCAGCGGGGCCACGTCGGCCACTGTGGCCAGCGCCACAAGGTCCAGCAGCGCCATCAGGTCAGGTGTGGTCTGATTGTCGGCGCGCAGCAGGCGGTTGATGGCCACAAGGGTCAAAAACACCACGCCCGCCGCACAAAGATTGCCGAATTCGTTGTCTTCATCCTGTCGGTTCGGGTTCACCACCGCCAGTGCGGGGGGCAAGGTCTCGCCGCCCATGTGGTGGTCCAGCACGATCACATCGGTGCCTTTGGCCGCGCCGATCGCGTCATGGGACAGAGTGCCGCAATCCACGCAGATGATCAGGTCATGCCCTGCCGCCAGCTCGGCCATGGCGGGTTCATTGGGGCCGTAGCCTTCGTCAATGCGGTCGGGCACATATAGGGTTGCAGACAGGCCCATCTGGCGGAAATAGTCGATCAACAGCGCGGCAGAGCTGCCCCCGTCCACGTCGTAATCGGCGAAAATGGCGATGCGCTGGCGGGTGGAAATCGCTTGTTTGATCCGCGCGGCGGCTGTGTCCATATCCCGAAAGATTGACGGGTCCGGCATCAGGTCGCGTAGGGAAGGGGCCAGATACGCCGTCGCCGCTTCGGGCAAGACGCCAAGGCGGGCCAGTGTGCGGCACAAAGTGGCGGGCAGGCCGGTCTGTTGCGCGATAACCTGCGCCTGACGGTCGCTGGCTTCGGACAGCCCCACCCAGCGGCGACCAGTTGCAGAGCGGGAGACGCCTAAAAAATCAGCCATTTGTACCTTTGGAAACGGGTTTGCCTTTGATCTGCTGCAACAGCACATAGACCGCTATGACCCAGCCGACAGAGGCGGCCGCCAGCCAGATAAACAGAAACGGTTCGCCGTTTCCGGTCAGCAGTATGCCAGAAACCATCAGCATGCCACAGCTCCAGGCGGTCAGCCAGATGCCCAAAAACACAATCGCAAACCAGTTGCGTTTGTGTTTTGGTGCGGAGGCATTGGGATCGGGTTTCAGGCCGTGATTATGGCGCTGGCGGAATTCGTCTAGATAGCTGTCGGCAATAGACTTTTTTGCTTCTGTATCCGGTTGGGAAAATCCGATTTTACGCGCCATATCAATCCGGTCAGTTGTTGTTCTGGCGGTATTTGATCCGCCGCACGGATCCGGTTTTGGATCGCATCAGGATGGTCTCGGTTTCCATGAACTCGCCGTCCTGATGGGCACCTGACAGGATTGAACCGTCGGTCACACCAGTGGCAGCAAAGATCACATCGGCTGTGACCAGTTCGTCGCGGGTGTAGATGCGATCAAAGTCTGTGATGCCAGCGCGGGTGGCGCGGCCCCGTTCGTCATCATTGCGAAAGGTCAGACGGCCATAGAACTGTCCGCCCATACATTTCAGCGCTGCTGCGGCCAGAACACCCTCGGGCGCACCACCAGACCCCATGTACATGTCGATGCCGGTTGTGGCAGCTTCCGCGCAGTGGATCACGCCTGCAACATCACCATCGGTGATCAGGCGGATGGCACAGCCTGTGCTGCGCAATTCGGCGATCATTTCTTCGTGGCGCGGGCGTTCCAGAACACAAACGGTGATCTGGTTGGCGTCGCAGCCCTTGGCTTTGGCAAGGTTTCGCACCCGTTCCGCAGGGGACATGGCAAAGGTCACTGTGTCCACAGGATAGCCCGGACCGATGGCCAGTTTATCCATGTAAACATCCGGCGCGTGCAACATGGATCCGCGTGGTCCCATGGCGATCACGGTCAGTGCGTTTGGCATGTCTTTGGCGGTCAGCGTTGTGCCTTCCAGCGGGTCCAGCGCGATGTCTACGCCCGGACCGTTGCCTGTGCCGACTTCTTCACCGATGAACAGCATGGGGGCTTCGTCCCGTTCGCCTTCACCGATGACCACAACGCCTGCGATATCCAGCATGTTAAGCTGTTCGCGCATGGCATTCACAGCGGCCTGATCAGCCGCTTTTTCGTCACCGCGCCCGATCAGTTTGGCGCTGGCAATGGCAGCGGCCTCGGAAACGCGGGCCAAACCCAGTGAAAGCATACGGTCGGCGAAGTCTGTGGTGTCGGTCATGAAATCGGTCCTGAAAGTTAATCGACGTTGCGCCCAAATGCAGGAAAAAGCCGTCCGTTACAACTAAAAACCCGCATTTTCGGTAATCTCGATATGGGCTATACAGGGACGGGGTAACAGGATTACGGCGCGGTCATGGCGGCTGGCGCAATTCACTTGCGATCCAGTTCCTGTGCAAAGCGCAGCAGGGCCACCTGTTCATTGGTCTGGGCTTTACGGTCCTGATGCATGCAGGTTTCCACAAAATTCAGATGATCCTCAACGGCTTGTCTGGCCGCAACGGGATCGCGGGACAGGATGGCGTCGTGGATCAGGCGGTGTTGTTCCAGCAAGGATTCGCGCGTGGTGCGGACTTTGAACATGATCTTGCGATTGTAAAACACCCCTGCGCGCAGCATTTCAAACATGGAGCGCATCATATGCAGCATGAACACGTTGTGGCTGGCTTCGACAATGGCCATGTGGAATTCCGCGTCCAAAGCGGCTTCTTCGGCAGGATTGCGTTTGCTGTGGGCGTTTTCCATTTTGGCGAACAGGGTTGTGATCACCTTATGGTCCGTATCACTGCCCAGCTTTGCCGCCCGTTCCGCCGCCATGCCTTCTAGGTCGCGGCGAAAGGCGATATAGTCGAACAGGGCTTCTTCGTGGGTGGAAAACAGTTTGATCAGCGGTTCGGAAAACGCAGACCCCAACACATCGGCCACATAGATGCCCGACCCCGCCCGCGTCGCCAGTAGGCCGCGTTCCACCAGATCGGCAATCGCCTCGCGGATCGAGGGGCGTGACACGCCAAGCCGTTCGGCAAGATCCCGTTCCGATGGCAGTCTTTCCCCCGGACGCAACACGCCGCGCAGGATCAACTGCTCTATCTGGCGGACAACCGTATCGGCGATACGTTCGGGCTGGATTTTTTGAAACGGCATGGGCGGCGTCCAATCGGTGATTGGGGGAATATAAGGACTAAGGGCGGGGATCGGCAAGGTATCGCCGCATCTGGCCAGCTGGCGTATTTGTGAACGGGGTCGGGCAAAAACTATTTGGTAAGTTTCGCTCTATGGTGCTTACTTTCGGGCAAAGGCGTAAACTTAACTGCAAACAGGAGGCTTCAATGGAACGGATGACGGCGAAAGACTTTGATCAGGAATTGCTGGATCTTTACGATTACTATGCACACGGGCTGATGTCGAAGCGGGAATTTCTGGAAAAGGCGGGCAAGTTTACCGCAGGTGCCGTCACGGCGAGCATGTTGTTGAGCATGCTCAGCCCCGATTACGCCATGGCGGAACAAGTGTCCTTTACCGACCCTGATATTCTGGCAACTTACGAAAAATACGACTCGCCCAACGGGAATGGAGAGATTGAAGGCTATTTGGTGAAGCCTACTGCCGCTACGGGGAAAATTCCGGCGGTGCTGGTGATCCATGAAAACCGCGGGCTGAACCCTTATATCAAAGACGTGGCGCGCCGTGTGGCAAAGGCAGGGTTTCTGGCTTTTGCACCGGACGGGCTCAGTTCGGTCGGGGGGTATCCTGGCAATGATGTTGACGGCAAAGCCCTGCAGGCAACGGTGAATGGCACCAAGTTGATGAATGACTTTTTTGCGGGGTTTGAACATCTGATGGGCCATGAGGCCAGCACGGGCAAAGTCGGTGCGGTCGGGTTCTGTTATGGCGGCGGTGTGTGTAATGCGCTGGCGGTGGCCTATCCTGAAATGGGCGCTTCTGTGCCGTTTTATGGCCGTCAGGCCAGCGCCGCAGATGTGCCAAAAATTCAGGCGCCACTGATGCTGCAATACGGTGGCTTGGACGAAAGGGTCAATGCGGGCTGGCCCGAATATGAAGCCGCGTTAAAGGCCAATAACAAAGAATTTATCGCGCATTTCTACGAAGGCGCAAACCATGGCTTTCACAATGACAGCACCCCCCGCTATGACGAGGCACAGGCCGCTTTGGCATGGCAGCGCACCATAGATTTCTTTGGTGAAAAACTGGCCTAGACCGCCTGCAACACCACCCGCAGACCCACCTATCAAAACGCACAACGCCGCCCTGAAAAATTATCAGGACGGCGTTGGTTACGCGGTGTCGTATTCTATCGGGATCAGCTCGTTGGCCGGATCACCACTTCGACGCGGCGGTTGGCAGCGCGCCCTGATGCGGTGTCGTTGCTGGCGATAAACTGGGTCTCGCCACGGCCATAGGCGCGGATACGGTTGGACTGTACACCGTTGCCTGTCAGGACCGCAGCCACAGATTGGGCGCGGCGGGTGGACAGGTTCTGGTTGTAGGCGGTATCGCCCACGCTGTCGGTATGACCGATCACGTCAATTGTACTGTCCGGGTATTGTTGCAGGTTATTCGCCAATGAACGCAGGTCGTCTTGCAAGGAAGGCCGCACATAGGTGCTGTCAGTGTCAAAGGTGATGGCTTCGGGCAGGGTGACGATCAACTCGTTGCCTGTGTTGGTAATTGTCGCGCCCGATCCTGCCATGCTTTGGCGCAGGTCTTTTTCTTGCTGGTCAAGGATCGCACCGAATACACCGCCAACAGCCGCGCCAACAACAGCGCCTTTCAGTACAGAACTGTTAGAATTGCCTGCGATGATCTGGCTGGCCACACCAACGGCAGCGCCAATCGCAGCCCCGTTGCGGGTCTTTTGATAGTCCGGATTTGTCGCCTCGTCACAAGCTGTCAGTGCGAATACGGCTGCGGATGCAGCAAGAATGGATTTGGTCAGAGCCATTGTACTGGCCTTTCATTGTTAATCGTCCTGCTACAAAGTGGTCAGAACAGCCCGCAGTTCAAGACTTGGCGTATACACAGTATCGGGATCAGGCGGATTTTTGCGCAATTGCGGGTGTTTTGGGGGCAGCGTCGGCTCTTGCGCCTTCCCATGCCAGCAAAGCGCGTTTGACGGGGAGGCCCCAGTGATAGCCTCCCAATGCCCCCGATTTGCGCAAGGCGCGGTGACAGGGGATCAACCAGCTGATCGGATTGCGCCCCACGGCAGTTCCCACAGCGCGCACGGCTTTGGGGGTGCCGATGGATTTGGCGATCTCGGAATAGGTGGTGACATGGCCGGTTGGCACGTTCAGCAAAGCCTCCCATACTTTGATCTGGAAAGGTGCGCCGATCAGATGCAGGTTGGCCGCATCCCCGCCAAGAATTGCAGAGACTTGGGGCTGAAGGGCCGTTTCGTTTTGAATGAACGTGGCTTCGGGCCAGCGGGCGTGCATATCATCCAGAGACCAGTCGCGGCCAAATTCAGCCGTGAAGCCCATGCCACAGATGCCCCGCGGCGTGGCGGTGACGATCATCTCGCCAAAAGGGCTTTCAAACCAACCCCATGTGATGGTTAACCCCTTGCCTCTGGCGGCATATTCGCCGGGACTCATCGCTTCCCACGTCAGGAACAGATCGTGCAGGCGACCGGTGCCCGACAGACCCGTTTCAAGTGCCGTGTCGAGTAGGGTAAACCGTTCGCGCAGCAGGGATTTCGCGTGATCCAGCGTCAGATATTGCTGATACCGTTTGGGCGAGACGCCGGCCCATTGGGAAAACACCCGCTGGAAATGCATCGGCGACAGACCAACGGCGGCGGCGACTTGCTCCAGTCGCGGCTGTTCGCCCACAGTGCTGTCGATAAAGGCAATCGCACGGGCGATAACGGCGTGATGATATGTATCTTGTTCCATGGTCCCAAGATGCCGCTACGCTGCGATTCTATCCACCCGTTTCTTGCGCATTACCGGCTGTGCCAAAATCCTCGCGGATATGGGTGGCAAGCGCCTGCGCCCATTTGGTATAGACAGTTGCACCGGGGTGAAAACCGTCCTTTGCCATCAGGGCAGGGTCCATGGGCAGGTCCAACTGCAAACGGGTGATTTCTGGGCGGGTCGCCTGAAAACGGGCCATTGCCGCATCATAGCGGCGGGCCGTCATCCCGATGATTCCGCGCAGGGGCTGGGGCAGGGCCGGAAATTGCCCCATCGGCGGCAGGTCGGAAGTGTAAATCCGCTTGGCCTTGAACTTGCTGTGCAGCAGGTCAAACAGCTTGCCATGGGCCGATATCCAACGGTTCAGCGGCACGGAGCGGGTGATGTCATTAACGCCAACCGCCAGAACAACCGCGTCGTAATCACGGGGATCGAGCCGTTTCAACCGTTCCAATGTTGTGGCTGTAGTGGCACCGGTGCGGGCGGTCAAATCCCATGTCACGGTGAAAAACGGTGCAAGTTCGTTCAGTAATTGCCCCGTTAGGGCCAGCTCTTGGGCGGGAACACCAACCCCTGCCGCCGAACTGTCGCCCAGAATAAGCAGGCTTAGCGGGGGGCCGCTTCCATCAACCCCAAAGCGCGGGCCGGTGGGTTCTGGCAAGATCAGCGCATGTTTGCGAACCCGCAGGCCTTGCCAAACCAACAGGGGCGAAAGCAGCAGTTTCAAAGTTGTCTCAAAGACTGCCTTCACCATAATCGCACCTTAAAATCCGTGATACCGACGGTTTGCCTGTTCCACAAAAGCATTCAGCGCGGCATCGTCAATGCCGATGTCAGTGGCACCGGAAAATTCGATCGCAGAGAACTTGGGCCTATGGGCCTGCGTTTGATAGGTCCGTGAGGATTCAATAATGCGATCATGCGAGACCTGCACAATCGGTGTAGACAACAAAGTTGTCAGTATGACAGCGGTAAGGGCCGACATCTGTTTTTCCTTTATAAAGCCGGTCGCCTGTGGTGTTAAACCGGCAGGGCACCAGCGCAATTCGAGTTGGGGGTTAAATAGATATGTGAGCAATGCTTTCAAGAGCAATGTAACAAATTTGCAAAAAATTGCCGAAGTTGTGATCGACGCCGAGACAGGGAGATGACGGGGCAAGATTTGCCTGCATTTCCGCTTGGGTTCCGCTCTTCCCATTTCGGTAAGGTCATGGCAAACACGTTTCATGGCCAAACAGTTAGACTATCACACGATCTATAAGATTTTCGACCGCTTCCGCGACAGCGAACCGGAACCGAAGGGCGAACTGGATCATTCCAACGCCTATACTTTGGTGGTGGCGGTAGCCCTGTCGGCGCAGGCGACGGATATTGGGGTCAACAAGGCCACCCGCGGGCTGTTCGCTGTGGCGGATACGCCTGAAAAAATGCTGGCCCTCGGACTGGAAGGGGTCACGGAACACATTAAAACCATCGGCCTGTTCCGCCAGAAGGCCAAGAATGTGATGAAACTGAGCCAGATTCTTGTGGATGATTACGGCGGCGTTGTGCCCAGCAGCCGCGCCGCTTTGGAAAGCCTGCCCGGCGTGGGGCGCAAAACCGCCAATGTGGTGCTGAACATGTGGTTCAAGCAACCGACACAGGCCGTGGACACCCATGTCTTTCGCTTTGGCAATCGCACCGGAGTCGCTGTTGGCAAGGACGTGGTCGCAGTGGAACGCGCGGTCGAGGATCACATCCCCGCCGAATTCCAGCGCCACGCCCATCACTGGATGATTTTACACGGGCGCTATATTTGCAAAGCCCGTAAACCCGTATGCACAAATTGCATCATCGAAGATCTTTGCCCGTTTGAGGAGAAAACCACGTGACGAAGAAATACCAAGTAGTCGGCATCGGCAATGCGCTGGTGGATGTTCTGGCCAATTGCGATGACTCCTTTCTGTCGGACAACGGCGTTGAAAAAGGCATCATGCAGTTGATCGACACCACGCGCGCCGCGGATCTCTACGGCATGATGGGGCCAGCCAAAGAAATCTCTGGCGGATCGGCGGCCAACACAATTGCAGGCATTGCAGCCCTTGGCGGGCGCACGGCCTATGTTGGCAAAGTGAAAGCCGACCAGCTTGGCGATATCTTCGCTCATGACATGCGCGCGCAGGGGGCTGACTTTGAAGTCCCCCGTTCGCCCAAGGACGAGGTCGACGAAACAGGGCGCTGTATGGTTCTGGTGACGCCAGATAGCGAACGCTCGCTCAACACCTATCTGGGCGTGTCCGAACATCTTGGCCCCGATGACATTGATCCCGCGATGATGGCCGAAGCCGAATGGATCTACCTTGAAGGCTACCGTTTTGACGGCGCGCTTAGTCATGCGGCTTTTTCCAAGGCGATTGAAGCCTGCAAAAGCACAGGTGGCAAAGTGTCCGTGACGCTGAGCGATCCGTTTTGCGTGGACCGGCACCACCAAGCCTTTCGTGACATGATCCGCGATCACATCGACCTGTTGTTCTGCAACGAACATGAAATGGCTGCGATGTATCCTGCCGACACATTGGACGAAAGCATCGCCCAAGCGGCCGAGCGGGTGGAAATCGTCGCCTGCACCGTCGGGGCCAAAGGCGCGATCATCGTCAAGGACGGCATCCGCGTCGAAGCCCCAGCCGAGGCTACCAGCGTGGTAGATGTCACAGGCGCGGGCGATCTGTTCGCCGCAGGCTTCCTGCACGGTCTGGTCAACGGACGCGATATGCTGACCTGTGGCCGCATGGGGTGCATCGCTGCGGGTGAAATCATCAGCCACATCGGTGCCCGCCCCGAAGCCGACCTGGGAGCGCTGTTCCGTGAAAAAGGTCTTGAATAATCAGACCTCAAAAGGCGCAGGTCAGTGAGCGGCTTCTTCCGCTCTAATCTGGTCCGCGCCCTTTTAGTGCTGTTGCTGGGCATCGTCTTTCTGGACGGAATGTCGGTGTTCATCAAAACCCTGCTGCCCCGCTACAGCGCGCTGGAACTGTCAGCCTACCGCAATGTCATCGGCATGATCCCCGCGATCCTGCTGATGATGTGGAGCGGTGAGCTGCGCACAAATCCCCGCAAACTGATGATCCCCCAATGGAAGCTGGCCTTCGGGCGCGGGCTGATGGTCACCGCTGCCCAGTTGTTCTGGTATGTGGCGCTGGGCAAAACCGAATTCGCGCTTGTGGCGGCTCTTGGCTATACCATGTCCCTGTTTGTGGTGATCCTGTCAGTGCCACTCTTGGGCGAGCGGGTCGGCATCTGGCGCTCTATCGCGGTGGTGATGGGCTTTGTCGGCGCAGTCTGGATCGTGCGCCCCACGGCGGATAGCTTTAACCTGATGGCCCTGCTACCCCTTGGTGCGGCGCTGTTTTATGCGCTGTCTATGGTAACGGTCCGGCTGGTGGACCGCTCGGTTTCCAACGCTTTGCTGTATCTCTATTCGGCGATATCGGCGGCGGTTGTGAATGTGATTGTGGTGCTGGCCACCACAGGCTTTGACGGGATCGAAAACCTGCACGACGGCATCCAGATCACCGTCATGTCCCTGTTGGGCGGCTGCGGCGTGATCTGTATGCTGATTTCCGTACGTATGGCCGAACCGAGCCTGCTGGCCCCGTTCAACTACTTCGGCTTGATTTCCGCCTTTACCATGGGCTGGCTGGTCTTTGGCGAAGCGCCTTTTGACAAAATATTCCCGGGCGTCTTGTTCATCATTGGCGGCGGGTTGCTGGTTTTATGGCGTGAAAATCCTGGCAAACGGGTCGCCTTGCAGAAATAGCCCTACAGGGGAGCCATTTATTCTCAAAACAAGCCACGCCCTTGCGCTTCTTCTTTCTGAAAATATCCCCGCCGGAGGCATTAAAACCAAAAAGCCCCGCAGATGACTGCGGGGCTTTTTTATTCATAATAGGGTCGCAGTTAGGCGGCTTTGGCCTCTGTACCGAAACGTCCGTAGAAGCTTTGGCCTTTTTCAGCCATTTCACGCAGCAGGGCGGGGGCCTCGAACCGCTCGCCGTAATTTGCGGCCAGTTCGTCGCAGATTTCCACCGCTTTTTCGGACCCCAGAATATCCAGCCAGGAAAACGGCCCGCCAGACCAAGGCATGAAGCCCCAGCCAAGGATTGCGCCCACATCGCCTTCGCGGATGTCTTCCAGCACGCCTTCTTCCAGCGCGCGCACGGCTTCCAGCACCTGTGCCATGGCCAGACGGTGTTGCACGTCGGTCAGGCTGGGTTGGTCTTCGCGTACAGGGAAGTAATCGCCGAGCCCTTTCCACAGACCCGTGCGTTTGCCCTTTTCGTCATACTCGTAAAAACCGGATTTGGTTTTGCGACCCAGACGGCCCATGTCGAACAGCTTTTGCACCACATCGTCGCCGTTGGACGCGGGGTAGGCGTTGCCCAATGCGGCTTTGGTGGCGCGCATGATCTTTTCGGCCAGATCAATCGAGGTTTCATCGCCCAATTGAAGCGGGCCAAGCGGGAAGCCCAGTTGTTTGGCGGCGTTTTCGATCAGCGCCGGTTCCACACCTTCGGCCACCATGCGGTTGGCCTCGGCACCGTAGGGGATGATGCAGCGGTTGGCGTAGAAGAAGCGTTCGTCGTTCACAACGATCGGCGTTTTGCGGATCTGGCGGACGAAATCCAGCGATTTGGCCACGGCGCGATCCCCTGTTTCAGCGCCTTTGATGATTTCCACCAGCAGCATTTTATCTACGGGTGAAAAGAAGTGGATGCCGATGAACTGATCAGGGCGCTGGCTGGCTTTGGCCAGTTGTGAAATCGGCAAGGTCGAGGTGTTGGTGGCAAAGATGCAGTCTGCCCCCACGATGGCTTCGACTTTTTTGGTCATCTCGGCTTTGACGCCCACATCCTCGAACACCGCCTCGACGATTAGATCACAGCCTTTCAGCGCGTCCAGATCGGTTGTGGCGGTGATCTGGTTCAGCAAGGCTGCTTTCTTTTCGGGGGTGGATTTTTTGCGGGCGATGCCTTTGTCCGCGTAAGATTCGGAATAGGCTTTGCCTTTGTCGGCGGCTTCTTGGGTCTGGTCGATCAGAACAACCTCGATCCCTGCAAGGGCAGAGACCAGCGCGATGCCGGCGCCCATCATGCCCGCGCCCAGAACGCCAAGTTTCTTGACTGATTGGTCGGGTACGTCTTTGGGGCGCACAGCGCCTTTTTCCAGCGCGCCCTTGTTGATGAACAGGCTGTTGATCATGGCGGCAGAGGAGGGGTTCATCAGGATATTGGTGAACCAGCGGGCCTCGATCCTGATGGCCTGATCAAAGGGCACCAGCGCGCCTTCATAGACAGCGGCGAGCATGGCTTTGGCGGCAGGAAAGGCACCTTGGGTCTTGCCGTGAACCATGGCTGTGGCCCCGACAAAGGTCATAAAGCCGGCGGGGTGATAGGGGGTGCCGCCCGGCATTTTATAGCCTTTGGCATCCCAGGGTTTCAGCAGGTCGGCATCTGTGGCGGAGTTGATCCAGTCTTTTGCCGCTGAAATCAGCTGATCCGCAGGCACGACATCGTCGATCAGGCCGGCTGCTTTGGCTTTGGCGGGTTCAACCGTTTTGCCTTCCAGCAGGTAGCTTGATGCTGACATCACGCCCAGTTTGCGGACCAGACGTGTGGTGCCGCCGCCACCCGGAAACAGGCCGACCATGATTTCGGGCAGGCCGATTTTGCCTTTGGGATTGTCGGCGGCAATGATGTGGTGGCAGGACAAGGCCAGTTCATAGCCGATGCCCATGGCGATGCCGGGCAGGGCGGCGACGATGGGTTTGCCGCCTTTGTTGGTTTTGGCATCCATGCCCGCGCGTTCAATTTTGCGCATGACCGTGTGGCCCTGCATGATGCCTTCCATCAGGGACGGCGCGGGGTTGTCGCCGCCGCGTTTCTTCCATTCCGCCAGAATGTTCAGATCCATGCCGCCTGCAAAATCTTTCTTGGCAGAAGTGAGGACCGCCCCTTTGATGGCGTCGTCACCGAGCACAGTATCGATGGCGTCAGACAGTTCCTGAAACCCGTGTTCGGACATCACATTCATGGATTTGTCAGGGCAATCCCACGTGATAATGGCAATGCCGTCGTCGTCTAGTTTATAGTGAAAGTCAGTCATGAGGGTGTTCCCTTTTTCGGTGGGTTATTCAAAGTTTCGAGCCGTCAACCCGGGAGTAGGCTTTCGCCGCCCCTTCGATTTCAAGCATTAGATCGTCGTCCGGATAGTGGACGGTCTGGCTGTCAGCAGCGGGGCCGATGACCACAAAGCTGACGGGAGAATTGGTGCGGTTCACAAAGGTGTGCGCATCGTCGACGCCTGCAGGAAAGGCGGCGCATTCGCCTGTTTCCAGATCTATTTCGCCTGCATTATGGATCAATGTGCACACGCCAGTGGTGACGATAACCATTTCGTCCTGATGTTCGTGCCAATGCATCAGCGCGGATTTTGCGCCCGGTTGCAGGGTCACCATTTTTGCATCGAGCTGGTTCAAACCAGCGGCGTCATGCAGGTGCTTTATGCTGCGCCCTTGTGTAACCGCATGGTGGGGCGGGGGGTAATCGGCGCTGTGATCTTCTGGAATGAGGTCGAGTTCCAGTTTG
Organism: Amylibacter sp.; assembly: GCA_034670045.1. Classification (GTDB taxonomy): domain Bacteria; phylum Pseudomonadota; class Alphaproteobacteria; order Rhodobacterales; family Rhodobacteraceae; genus Amylibacter. The sequence goes on from JAXMOF010000053.1 coordinate 25,268, forward strand.
CCGCTGAGCGGGGTTTTGGGTCTGGACGGGGCAATGGTGTTTTCCACTGCCGCATTCCACTGGGGCATGGCGCTGAATTCGGGCTTGGGGATATAGAGCATCTCAATCTTGAAATCCGGCCCCAAATCGCGGCCAAACGCGGTGTTTGAGGCCATTTTCTTGACCTCACCCTTTGCGTCGATGAATTCCCAAGTAAGCGAGGCTTTGAAGCGGTTGCCACCCCGATCCTCTACATGGGACACACGGCGTCTCAGCTCGTGGATGCCCATGGCGGCAAAACGCTTGCCAAAGTCCAGAAACATCTCGCCGATGGCGTCCAATGTGTCAAATGACAGGATCTGGTCTTCGATAAAAACGACCAAAGGCGGGGGTGTGTGGCAGCTTTCGGAAAAATGGCCATGTTCGTGAAAATAAGCCACATCATTGGCGATTTCCGACTCGATCATAGCGGCGAGTTCGGACATGTCTTTGGCCGGGACTGCGGTTGAAGTTGATGACATTACAGGACCTTCCATTCAAATGTATTCGTAACGAATTCGAGATGTAGGGGAGTCTTGATATTCAATTCGGGGCGGGGGTTATGCATGTGCGTCCCCCAATTCTGCGATGCGGTTTTGCAGGTTGCGCAGTTGGGTTGCAGGTGTGCCCGTCAGGTCTTGGTCCGACACAACCATGCGTTTGTGATGACCGAAAGTGATGCGGTCGATATTGGAATTCGGGTCGGCTTTGTATTTCACCAACACTTCGGGATTGGAACAGACCAAAGCCGTGTAGTCGTGGTTTGGCGGGGCGTAGACGTCGATTGTGTCAAGCCCGAGTGCGCGGGCGTGGTCATAGATCGCGTAAAGCGGATGGGCAGGCGTAGAGGCTGTCAAACGCAGGGCCAAAGCCCGCAGGGCATCCCAGTTGTGCTGGGCCCCTTTGGCGATCTGGGCATCGGTCAGGCGCACAAATTGCGCGCCTTCGTCCTGTTTCCAACGATCCCGCATTGATCCGTCCTCTGATTTCAGCAGAACCCAGATGGACGGGGTCTTGCAGGTCAGACGGGTCAGCCCGGTGGCTGCGTCAACCAGCAGGGCAAACGGAAAGGTTCCGTCTGCGTCTGCCAGTTGCGCGATTTGCGCCAGGGGATGCGGGGTTTGCGTCATTACACGCGTTCGATGATGGTTGCGGCACCCATGCCGGACCCGATGCACAGGGTCGCAAGTCCGGTTTCCTTGTCAGAACGTTCCAGTTCATCCAGCAACGTGCCAAGGATCATCGCGCCCGTTGCGCCCAGCGGGTGCCCCATAGCGATTGCGCCGCCGTTTACGTTCAGCTTGGCGTGATCCACGTTGAAATAATGCTGGAAGCGCAGAACAACCGATGCAAAGGCCTCGTTCACTTCGAACAGGTCGATATCGCCGATGTTCATGCCTGTGCGTTCCAGAATACGTTCTGTCACAGGCACGGGGCCTGTCAGCATGATGGTCGGGTCGGTGCCGATCTTGGCCGTTGCCTTGATCCGTGCGCGCGGTGTCAGGCCGTTTCGGATGCCGAACTCTTTGTTGCCGATCAAGATCGCCGCAGCGCCATCCGCAATACCAGACGAATTGCCCGCGTGATGCACATGGTTGATTTTTTCCAACTCGGGGTATTTCAGCAGGGCAACCGCGTCAAAGCCCGGCATCACTTCGCCCATTTGTTTGAACGAGGGGTTGAGCGCGCCCAAGGATTGCATATCGGTTTCGCCGCGCACCATTTCATCACGGCCAAGGATTTCGATGCCGTTCTGGTCTTTCAGGCTGATGACGGATTTGTCAAAGCGGCCTTCCTGTTGCGAGCGGGCTGCGCGTTTTTGGGATTCAACGGCGTATTCATCGCACATGTCACGGGTAAAGCCGTATTTTGTGGCGATGATGTCAGATGAAATGCCTTGCGGTACGAAATAGGCTTTCATGGCCAGTGTCGGATCAACCGCGATTGCGCCGCCATCCGATCCCATTGGCACGCGGGACATGGATTCAACGCCCCCCGCGATATAGGCATTGCCCATGCCGCCCATAACCTGACCTGCGGCCATGTTCACAGCTTCCAGACCTGACGCGCAGAAGCGGTTCACGGATACGCCGGCAACGCTTTCGTCCAGATTGGAATTCAGCACGGCAGAGCGGGCCAGACAGCCGCCCTGTTCGCCAACTTGGGTCACGTTGCCCCAGATCAGATCGTCCACGTCTTTGCTGTCAAATCCGGTGCGGGCTTGCAACTCGTTCAAAACTTCAGAAGACAGGCGCACGGCGGATACTTCGTGCAGGGATCCGTCTTGCTTGCCTTTGCCCCGTGGGGAACGGGCGGTGTCGTAGATATAGGCGTCGTGGGTCATGGGATGGGTCCCTTTTGCTAAGAGTTCGAATTAAGCGGCTGCGCGGGGCATCAGATCATAGGGCGCTTTATAGCCCTCAAGACCTTCGATATTGCCAAGCCAGCGGTTGATATTGGCCCATTCACTGCGGTCAAAACCGAAATGTTCAGGGTAGAAAAGATAGCCGCAGCAGGAGAAATCTGCGTGGGTCGGGCCGTTGCCCACCAACCAGTCGCGGCCTTCAAGGGCGGCGTCCAGCACGGCGTAAGCGGCCTTTAGACGGCCAAGGCTGAAGCCGATGACTTCTTGGGGGCGTTTGTCTTCGGGCAGAAAGTTCATCAGGAATCGGGTCATGCCTGCTTGGGACGACAGTTTGTGGTTGTCCCATAGTACCCAGCGTAAAACCTCGCGCTTTTCGGCAGGGGTGTCGCCGCCGTATTTGCCTGTCAGCTCGGTGATGTAGGATTGGATCACGCCGGATTGGGTGATTTTTTCGTCGCCGTGGATCAGAATTGGCACTTCGCCCATGACGGACAGGTCTCTACGGAATTCAGGGGTGCGGGTTTCGCCGTTAAAGAAATCGACCCAAACCGGTTCCCAGTTCAGCCCCGACAATTCCAGCGGGAGGGCGCATTTATAGGCGTTTCCGCTTTCGCCCATACAGTAGAGTTTCATATCAGCCATGTTTTCAGTCCTTTGGGGTGGTATTGCCGCGAAATGTGTTTCGGGGCTGCAGGGTGCGGGCGGTCCCGGGGCAATGCCCGGGACGGCCTGTGTGCTTATAAAGACCGGCCGACGAGTTCTTTCATGATCTCGTTGGTGCCGCCGTAAATCCGCTGGACGCGGGCGTCGGTGTACATTTCGGCCACTGCATATTCCATCATAAAGCCGTAACCGCCGTGCAATTGCAAACATTCGTCCAGCACTTCGCCTTGGGTGTCTGTCAGCCAGTATTTCGACATGGCCGCCTGTTCCACGGTCAATTCCCCTTTCAGATGGGCGGCGATCAGCGTGTCCAGATAGGACCGTGCCACCTGGGTTTTGGTGACACATTCCACCAGTTTGAAACGGGTGTTCTGGAACTGGGTCAACGGGCCGCCAAAGGCCTGACGTTCTTTGCAATATTCAATGGTGCGTGCCACGGCACCTTCCATAGCGCCAACCGCGCCACAGCCGATGATCAGGCGTTCTTGCGGCAGTTGTTGCATCATCTGGTAAAAGCCGCGGCCTTCATCCCCGCCCAACAGGTTCTCTGGCGGGATTTCCACGTTGTCAAAGAACAATTCGGACGTATCGGCGGCTTTCATGCCGATTTTATCCAGATTGCGCCCCCGTTGAAAGCCTTCGGCCCCGTCGGTTTCCAGAACCATCAGGGATGTACCCTTGGACCCTTGGGTGGGGTCGGTTTTGGCCGCTACAAGGATCAGGTTGGCGTGTTGACCGTTGGTGATAAAGGTCTTTTGCCCCGACATTTTATAGTTATTGCCGTCTTTGATGGCTTTGGTCTTGATCGCTTGCACATCAGAGCCGCCAGAGGGTTCGGTCATGGCCAAAGCACCGACCAGCTCCCCTGATACCAGTTTGGGCAACCAGCGCTTTTTCTGCTCTTCGGTGCCGCAATTCAGGATGTAGTGACCTACGATCCCCGAGTGGATGCCGTGGCCCCAGCTTGCCAGATTTTGCCGCGAGCCGGACATCAGGATCACCGCTTCATGGCCAAAATCGCCGCCCGCCCCGCCGTATTCTTCTGGGATCGACGGGCAGAGCAGGCCCAATTCACCAGCCTGTTGCCATGTGTCGCGGTCCATTTCACCCTGTTTGCGCCATTTTTCGAATTTTGGCGCCCATTCTGTGTCGATGAACTGGGTTGTCATCTCGTCGAGCATCCGGTGCTCGTCGGTCATCCATGCGGATGGCAGGCTGGTGATGGTCATTGTCTCTCTCTCCCGATCAAGGTCGGGTGGCGGTTGCGCCACCCGTATGTGCGTTGTGTTGTTTAAAACGCCTCGGCGTTCAAACCCATCACGGTTTCCCCTCCGGATTGGATGCGCGCAAGGTGCATCCCTGTAGCGGGCAATTGGCGCTGCATGTAATAGCGCCCCGTGATCAGTTTATTCTTATAGAAGTCGGGATCATCGGCATTGCCGTC
>JAXMOF010000054.1:0-29464 GCA_034670045.1 Amylibacter sp.
AAAACCCCAAGACCGCGCGCAGGCAGAAAAATTTCTGACCCTGCTGTCAGGGCGCCGCCATCAGGTGATCACAGGCGTTGCCGTGCGGTCAAACGACCGTCTGATCAGCCGCGATGTGATGACCCGTGTCGGCTTCAAACGGATTTCCAACGCAGAAATGACCGCCTATCTGGACAGTGGTGAATGGCAGGGCAAGGCGGGGGGCTACGGCATTCAGGGTCTGGCCGCCGCACTGATTCCCACGATCAACGGCTCCTACTCGAACGTCGTCGGCTTGCCGCTGGCTGAAACCGCAGCAATGCTATCAGGATTTGGAATAAGATGAGAAAAGGCCGACTGATTATTCTGGATCAGATCGACGGGCGCGACTGCGCGGCGCTGATCGACGATGGTGTTCTGATGGACCTGCTGGTTGATCCCACAGACGATAAACGCCCGCGTCCGGGGGCGATTTACCGCGCCACCACGCAGCGCCCGATGAAAGGCCAAAGCGGCATCATGCTGGACCTTGGCAACGGGCAAACCGGCTATCTGCGTCAGGCCAAGGGCATCCCGTCGGGCGAAACCCTTCTGGTTCAGATTTCCACCCATGCCGAGGGCAGCAAAGCTGCGCCCGTGTCTCCAAAGCTGCTGTTCAAAAGCCGCTACGCGATTGTGACCCCTGATTCCCCCGGCCTGAACATCGCCCGCAAAATCCGCGACGAAGACGAACGGGACCGCCTGCTGGAAGTCGCCCATGACGCATTGGACGGCGCGGATGAAAGTCTCGGGCTGATCATCCGCTCGGTGGCTGATGGCGTGGATTCCGATGCGATTTTTGACGATATTTCCGCCATGCGCAGCGCGGCCGAAGCTGTCTTGGAACAGGCAAGCGGTGCACCCGCGCTGATTCTGCCCGCACAAAGCGCCCATCACATTGCATGGCGTGATTGGGTCGATCCCGATCCGGATGATGTGATGCGCGAAAACGGCGGGTTGGAATTGCTTGGCTTCCGCGATGCGGTCGATGATCTGCTGGCCCCGCCTGCCCGCCTGTCAGGGGGCGCCTGGATGGCTATTGAACCCACCAGCGCCCTTGTTGCGGTGGATGTGAACACGGGCGCTGACACCTCCTTTGCGGCAGGCCTGAAGGCCAATCTCGCAGCGGCCCGCGACCTGCCCCGCCAGTTGCGCCTGCGCGGCCTTGGCGGGCAGATCGTCGTGGATTTCGCCCCGATGCCCCGCAAGGACCAACGCCTGGTCGAACAAGCCCTACGCGCAGGATTCCGCGCAGATGGCATTGAAACCGCCCTTGTCGGCTGGACAGGTTTGGGCCATTTTGAACTGCAAAGAAAACGCGAACGCCTGCCACTGAAAGAGGTTCTCTCCAGATGAGTATCTGCCCGATCTGCGACAAGGAAACCGACCCGAAATACCGCCCCTTCTGTTCAAAACGCTGCGCAGATGTTGATTTGGGCAAATGGCTGTCGGGCTCCTACGCAATTCCGGGCGGAAATACCGACGAAGAAGACGGTTTTTCGTCAGATACCAACGAAGTTGAACCAAAAATTCACTAGCATCAAAGAATCCTCTTGCCAGCCCATGCAGCCTATCCTAAAACGCCCCGACCCACGAACGGCAAAGCGCCCTTCGGAACCCGTGCCCGGGTAGCTCAGGGGTAGAGCAGTGGATTGAAAATCCTCGTGTCGGTGGTTCAATTCCGCCCCCGGGCACCATTTAACTCTCTGATATAAGACGCCGTTCAGGCAGTGTGGGACATAGGCTTCGGCTTGCCCTGACGGACTGTGCTTTTCGGCGGCGTCAGCCACCGATTGCATGTCTGCCTATACACTGCGCACAGGAAATCGTTGGGGATATAGCCCGTTACGGGGTCACGGGGCGGCGGTGTTCGCGGGCCATTAGCCCGCAGACCACGATAATCGCCGCGCCGATCATTTCGCGCAGGGTCGGAACCTCGGCGAAGATCAGATAGCCAACTGCCAGTGCAAAGAAAAAGCGCATATAGGGGAAGGTTGCCAGTGCTGAAACCTCGCCATAGCGGTAGGCTTCAACTGTGAACAACATTCCCAAAGTGGCCAATGTACCCGCTGCTGCCAACAGCAGCCCGTCGATAAGGCTTAGCCCGGTCCATCCCGCAACGGCGCCGGGCAGCGTGCCGATGGTTGCGACCAGCCCGATCCAGAACATAATTGTTGCGGTATGTTCGGTGCGGGCCAAGACTCTGTTTTGAAAGATCAAAATTGCTGCGGCACAGGCAGACCCCAGCCCGAGCAAGACACCTGTTTCAACCGCAAACCCCGTAACCCCGCTGGCAAGAATAACACCCAGAAACCCCACTGCGGTGGTCACTTTGCGCAATGTGCCGATCTTTTCGCCCAGCAGAACCGGTGCCAACGCCACCACAAACAGGGATGTCGTAAAGGTCAGGGTTGAAGCCAGCGCAAGGTCCAGTTTCTGGAAGCTCGTATAATAGAGCCACCAGCACACCAGACTGGTCAGCCCGCGCACCAGCAGCTTTGGCCAGCCCTTGGAAAAATAGAGCGCGGGGCGTTTATAACCGATCCACAGCGCAACAATCAGCAACTGGCAGGCAGAGCGGAAAAAGATGATCTGCGCAAAAGGCACCTCGGGCGATAAGAACCGCAGCACCGTCACATCAGCAGTGTACAACCCTGCGGCCGCCACCAAAAGCACGGCGCCATATCTGTTGTTGATGGTTGCTTGCACAATGATCTACCCTGTAATTTTTCCAGTCAGTCCCTGATCACTTGCGCCGATACGGGGCAAAATCATCGGGGGACAAAGCGGCGATTTCGCGCAGGATTTGCACCCAGGCGCTTAGGCCTTCGGGGATCGAGGACAGGCGAAAGAACTCGTTCGGTGCGTGAAAATTTTCATCTGACAGCGCAAAAGAAAACATCACCGTATCCAGCCCCAGAACCCGCGAAACGATCTCGGTCAGGGGTAGCGAGGCGCCGATACGCACCTTCAGTGGCGTTTCCCCCGTGGTCTGTTCCAGCGCAGCCACCGCAGCCCCCAACAAGGGATGCTGCGCAGGCACCGCATAGGCCCCGCCCTGCCCGCGATGGCCTGAAAACTCCAGCGTGGCTTCGGGGGGTAACTGGGCTTGAAGGTGATCCATCACCGCCTGTTTCGCCCGCTGCGGGTCTTGCCCCGGAACCAGCCGCATGGTCAGTTTGGCAAAGGCTTCATTCGGGATCACCGTTTTGGACCCCGCACCTGTATAACCGCCCCACATGCCGTTCACTTCGACCGTTGGACGCATCCACAGCCGTTCCAGACTGGAATACCCCGCTTCGCCATAAGGTGTTGCGCCGATTGCGGAAAATGTTCCGTCCTGATCAAAAGGGATCGCTGCGATTTCGGCCCGTTCGGCCTGTGTCGGCTCGGTCACGCCGTCATAGAACCCTTTAGCGGCAATATGGCCGCGGGCGTCATGCAGGCTTGCGATCAGGCCCGACAGAACGTGCAGCGGATTGGCAACAATACCGCCATACCGTCCCGAGTGCAGGTCTTGTGCGGCGGTTTGAACCCGCACCTCGAACCCCGCATTGCCACGAGAACCGATATTCAGCGCCACCAGATCAGGCCGCCAGCGCGCCCCGTCCGCTGATAAAACCGCATCGGCCGACAACAGGGCGCCATGGGTTTCGAGAATCTTTGGCAAAGAGGGCGATCCGGTTTCTTCTTCCCCTTCGATCAGCAGTTTGACGTTGACGGGCAGCTTGCCGTCAACCGCAACAAAGGCTGCAAGCGTATCAAGCGCGATCATCATCGGGGCTTTGTCATCGGAAATGCCGCGTCCATACAGCCTACCGTCCCGTTCAACCGCTTCAAACGGCGGGGTATCCCATTTTTCCAACGGATCAGCGGGCTGCACATCGTAATGGGCATAGACAAGGATCGTCGGCTTGCCTGGTGCATCCAGACGTTCGCCGTAAATCGCAGGTTCGCCGCTGCCATCACGGGGCGTCAGGCGCTGGCAGTTCTGAAAGCCCATGGCGGTCAGGCGGGATTCAACCAGCAGACGAGCGTCTTCCATTCCCTGCGCCATTGCCGGATCAGCCCCGACAGAGGGGCAGGCAACAAGGGTTTTCAAAGCCGCAATCAGCCGGGGCTCTTGGCCCAGCGCATAAGTCAGGACAGGATCGGATACGACAGGATCAGTCATCGGGTCTCTCTTCAGGTTATGCCGCCATCGACGCTCAGAATCTGGCCACTGATCCATCCGGCTTCTGATCCTGTCAGAAAGGCGGCGGCAGCGGCAATATCTTCGGCGGTGCCGAGCCTGCGGGTATGGATACGGTTGACCAGTTGCGCCTGCCCTTCGGGACCGTAGGATTCCCATTGGCGTTGGGTGGCGGGGTTTGACAGGATGAAACCGGGCGCGATGGAATTCACCGTGATCCCGTGCTGGCCCAGTTCAAGACTCAGTTGTTTGGTCAGCCCCACCAGCGCGTGTTTGGCCGCCGTATAGGCGTGAATACCCGTCAGGCTGGGGCGCAATCCCGCACCCGAACTGATGGTCACAATCCGCCCCCAACCCGTAGTTTTCATCGCAGGAACAAGGGCTTGCGACAGATACAGGCTGGCATCGACGTTCACCGCAAAAATGCGGTGCCACGCGTCCGGATCCACCTGTTCAAGCGGGGTGCCAACCTGATTGCACACGCCCCCTGCGGCATTCACCAGAATATCAGGGGCACCGTGATCCGTGGTGATCTGCTGCACCATCTGCTGCACGGAAGCGGGATCGCCCAGATCCGCAGCAACCGCAGGCAGGCCCAAACGCTCAGCTGCGCTATCAAGGGCCGCGCCTGCCAGATCGTTGACAATAACACGCGCGCCGTCGCTGGCCAGACGGCTGGCAATCGCTGCGCCAATCCCGCCGACAACTCCTGTCACCAGGGCGATGCGGGCGGTCATGCCAGCACCTTGGTCAATTCGTGAAACGTGTCTTGCGACATCTCGCGGCGCCCTTCTTCGATATCGTGAATCAGCTCTACCAGACGGCGCAGCAAAGGGGTGTCGATACCGTGGCGCGCCGCGATATCCACCACAGCGCCCACTTGCGGGTCCACCTCGGTTTTGCGTTTGCGCACGGCCAGATCGCGGTAGATGCCCGTGTGGGTTTTGGCGGTTTTCGAATTGAACTCCGCCAGATCGGCAAGGCTTTGCAAAGCCGCCTTATCGCCCGCATCAGGCATAAAAGCCGCAGGATCAAACCCGTTGAACGGTTTGGGATCAACCCCTTCGGCCAGCGCGGTTTGCATCACCTCGCGGGCCAGTCCCATCAAGGCCGGACCCCGCGCGGGATCGGCAAAATTGGTGGTCATACTGTCAGGGGTCAGCGCGGTTGCAAACAGCATGGCACCGTATCCCAGCTTGCCCCAAAGATAGGCCCAGATGTCTTGGGTCAGGACCGCTTCGGGTTCAAAGATTTGCAGCAGCTTGAATATTTCCTGCGTACGCGGACGCAGGCTGTTGTCGATTTCCCCGACCACGACGGCACCGCGATTGCCAAATAAAATACGTCCCGCGCCAACCCAATCGGCGCCGTAATTCACGAAGGCCCCCATGGTGCGTTCTGGTCCGACGTGCCGTGCTATCACATGTTCGTTCAACCCGTTCTGTGCGGATAGAACATAGCCGTCTGCAGCAAGGTGCGGCTTAAGCTGGGCCAGTGCGGCCTCGCTTGCCTGTGCTTTCACCGCCAGAACGATGCGGCTGTACGTGCCGCTTAACTGGTCCGGCGTGACGCAGGGCACCACTTGTGTGAATGTTTCAACCGGACCTTCGATCGTCAGCCCCGTTGTGGCGCATGCGGTAACGTGGTCAGGCACAATATCCACCATCAGAACCGGCACACCGGCCCGCGCCCAGTACGCGCCCAGAATGCCACCAATGGCGCCCGCGCCCCAAATCAGAATCGGTTCAGCCATGACTGTTCTCTGCCCAAGGGCCCTCTAGGGCGGCGCGGGTTTCGGCCACGCCGATATCCCAGATCGCCTGCATTTCATCGTCAGGCCGCTGCCAGCGCCCGCCAAAAGACCCGTCCCCGAGCATTTCGCGCACCTGTGCGGGAGCCGAGGCTTTCATCAACGCCATATCTACAGGGGGTTTTTCCCCTTCGGGTGCAGCGGCATGTTCAAGACGGGTCCATGGAAAGTTTTCCATCCAATTCGCATGGGAGCCGGATGTATCCGTGGCCTGAATTTTCGCCCATGTTTCAGGCGCGTTCCACCAATTGTGGAATTTGATAGACATATCCCCGTATTCCGCCAGCAATTCCTGCGCCAACGCGCCAACGGGGTTGTTGCCGCCATGCCCGTTCACGATCAGGATTTGACGAAAGCCCGCCCGCCGCAGCGAAGCCACAATATCGCGCACAACCGCCATCAGGGTTTCCACCCGCAGGCAGATCGTACCGGGGTAAGCGTTGAAATAGGGTGCCAGACCGTAAGGCATGACCGGAAAAACAGGGATATTCAGCGGCGCGGCCGCATCGGTGGCAACTTTTTCCGCCAGAATCATATCAACGCAAAGTGACAGTTGGGCGTGTTGCTCGGTCGAGCCGATGGGCAGGATGCAACGTGGGTCTCTGGCGGCGGCCGCCTCTACATCACGCCAGTTCATATCGGCCACATTCATTGCGTCTCTCCTTTGGTATCCGTCACAGGGTCTAAATCAGGGTCTAAAGTTGCGGTTTGGGGCAGATCGCCTGCCCAGTCTTCTGCCCCAAGTACGACTTTGGACATCAATTCGAATAAAATCTGCCGCTCGCCATCAGACAGCGGTGTCAGCATTTGTTTTTCCAGCGCTTCAAATGCGGGAACGGAGTCGTTGAACAGTTTCCAGCCTTTTTCCGACAGGTGCAGCGCCTGCCTGCGCCCGCCACCCGGCGCCTTGGTGCGCTGTTCGATCAGCCCCATCAGTTCAAGCCGTTTCACCGCGCGGCTAAGCGTATTTTTGGGAAAACCCGAGGTCCGCGATACGTCCCGCGCGCTACCACCATCAGCCAGTCCCAGTGAGTAGAGCACCACATATTCGTGCCGCTTCAATCCGTAGGTGTCCTGCACCCAAGCATAAAGCGGCGTATTGTAAAGCAGCGCAAGGTAGTTGATCCGAAAGGTAAACGGGCAAGGATTCTGCCATAATTTGGCGTCCAGCATGTTCGGCAGGATATCTGAATCCTGCGCCGTTTCGGGACTGCCAAATTTTTGATCAGAAGTGGCCTGCGGACCTGACATAATTTAACCAATCCCTTCGTACGCCCAAATAAGTTCCAAAATGAACTTGACTACCTTATTATCTCGCCACATTGTGAGATTGCAAGTTCCAAATGGAACACAGTTTCAAATAATAACAACGGATGGGGGTTTGCTGCCCCGTCCTACAACGGGAAGGGAAAATCATGAAATACCAGAAGTTCCTTGCACCTCTTGCGGTCACGCTAGGCCTGACTGTGGCTGCCGCCGCATCAGCGCAAACGCTGACGATGGGTGTGCGCGGCGGACCTGAATCAATGGATCCGCATTTCTCCGCGCTTGGATCACACGCTGAGGCGGCCAAGCATATCTTTGACACTTTGGTCTGGTCGGGCGACGACCTGCAAATCGAACCGGGACTGGCCACAAGCTGGACTCCCGTGGACGAAGACACATGGGAATTCAAACTGCGCGAAGGCGTGAAATTCCATGATGGTTCGGATTTTGATGCCGAGGACGTCAAGTTTTCCATCGAGCGCATTCCGGTTGTAACCGGCCCGACAACTACGGCGATCTATGTGCGCCGTGTTGCAGATGTGGAAATCATCGACCCTTACACCATTCACATCCACACAGACGGTCAGGCGGCAACTTTGCCAAATGATTTCATCCGCCTGTTCATTGTATCCTCTGACGCGGCTGCGGATTATTCCACACCGGAAACTGCCGCCAGCGGCTTTAATTCAGGTGCGGCCACCATCGGGACCGGTCCTTACAAATTTGTAAGCTGGGAACCCAAAGGTGATCTGGTTCTGGAACGCAACGACGATTACTGGCGCGGCAAGGGCGCATGGCAAACCGTGGTTCGCAAGGAAATCCCCAATGACAGTTCGCGTCTGGCGGCCCTTAAGGCCGGTCAGGTTGACGTGATCAACTATGTATCCTCGGTGGATTATCTTGCTCTGGAACGGGATTCCAGCGTCGATGCGATCAAAGGTGACAGCGTTTACGTTATGAACCTGCAACTGGATCAACGGGAAAAAACACCGATGGTGCGGGCCAAGGACGGTTCTGAACTGGCGGAAAACCCGCTGCGCGATCTGAAAGTGCGTCAGGCCATCGACCATGCCATCGACCGCGAAACCATGGTTGATATCGTGCTCGAAGGTTTGGGCAAACCTGCCAACCAAATGATGCCTCCGGGGTTCTTCGGGTCCAGCGAAAAAATCCCGATGCCAGTCTATGACCCTGCAAAGGCCAAAGAACTGCTGGCGGATGCAGGCTATCCAGACGGGTTTGAAATTGACCTTTACTGCACAGGTGACCGTCTGCCGGGCGACGCTGCAATCTGTCAGGGTCTTGGCCAGATGTTGACCCAAGTCGGTATCAAAACCAACGTCAATGCTATTTCAAAAACCGTGTATTTCCCTGCACAAGCCCGTCTGGAATATTCCATGTTCATGAACGGCTGGGGCACACTGACAGGTGAAGCATCCTACACGCTAGGTGGTTTGGCACATTCCAACGACCCTGACGTGAAACTGGGCGCCTTCAACCGCATCGAATATAAAAACGATGATGTGGATCGCCTGCTGGAAACCGGTGCAACCATGATGGACGCAGACCAGCGTCGCGCAACCTACGAAGAAGCAATGGAAAAGGTAATGGCCGACAAAGCCTATATCTCTTTGGTGCAGCTTCAGTCGGTTTGGGGCGCCAAAGCAGGCGCGGTTGAATTCACCCCGCGCTTTGACGAAGACACGCTCGCGTTCTTTATCAAACCTGCGTCCTAATTCCGTGATATAATACAAGGCCGGGCAGCAGGAATGCCGCCCGGCCTTTGCTTTGCTCAGAGGGGCGCAAATGCTCGGCTTCATCATCCAACGTTTTTTACAGGCCGTCATGGTGATGGCTGTCATGTCGGTCATCGTCTTTTGCGGTGTCTATGCCATCGGCAATCCCATCGACATCGTGATCCCGCCAGAGGCCACGCAGGAAATCCGCGAGGCGGCAATCCGGCGTCTCGGACTCGATCTCCCTTTGTACAAACAATATTTCATCTTCATGTCGAACCTGCTTCAGGGCGATTTGGGCCGGTCCTTTGTGTATAATGTTCCGGTGCTTGAACTGATTGGCGGGCGCCTGCCTGCCACGCTGGAACTGGTACTGATTTCGGTGGTTTCGGCCACGGTGTTCGGCGTCAGCCTCGGGATTTATGCGGGATACCGCCCTGACAGCTGGATTTCAAAAACCATCATGGCGGTTTCGGTGCTGGGGTTTTCGGTTCCATCGTTTTGGGTCGGGCTGATCCTGATCCTGTTTTTCGCCGTCAACCTTGGCTGGCTGCCCGCGGGCGGACGCGGTGAAACCGTTGAAATCTGGGGCGTGGCTTGGTCGTTCCCCACGCCGAACGGTCTGTCCCATATCGTGTTGCCAGCGGTCAATCTGGCGCTGTTCAAACTGGCGATGATGATCCGGCTGGCCCGCGCGGGCACCCGTGAAATCATGCTGACCGACACCATAAAATTCGCCCGAGCCGCCGGCCTGTCTGAATCGACAATCCTGCGCCGCCACCTGCTGAAACTGATCTCTATTCCCATCATCACGGTGTTTGGTCTGGAACTGGGGTCGACACTGGCCTTTGCGGTTGTGACCGAAACCATCTTTTCATGGCCCGGAGTGGGCAAGCTGATCATTGACAGTATCGGCGTGCTCGATCGCCCTGTGATGGTGGCTTACCTGATCCTTGTGGCCTTCTTGTTTGTAACCATCAATTTCGTGATTGATCTGGTCTTTGCCCTGATTGATCCACGCGTGCGCCAAGGGGTCACATCATGAAGAACGCCAGCACGCCTTTGGGCCGTTTCTGGGCAGAGTTCCGCGAAAACAAAGTCGCGGTTGTGGCCCTGATCGTAGTGATCCTGATGATCCTGCTGGCGCTTTTTGCCGCCGTGGTATCGCCGCAAAACCCCTATGATCTGGCGAACCTGTCCCTGATGGACAGCCGCCGCCCGCCCGGATTTGTCGGCTCTGGCGGATATACCCATATCCTTGGCACCGATCCACAGGGCCGGGACCTGCTCTCCGCCATCTTTTACGGCCTGCGTATTTCCATCCAGATCGGCCTTGCCGCAGGGGTTGTATCCCTAAGTGTCGGCACGGCACTGGGCATCCTTGCAGCCTATGTGGGCGGGCGGGTTGAATCGCTGATCATGCGACTGGTTGATCTGCAACTGTCGTTCCCTGCAATCCTGCTGGCACTGGTGATTGTCGCTCTACTGGGTCAGGGCAAAGCCCAGTTGATCGGCGCATTGGTCGCCGCACAATACGCCTATTTTGCCCGCACCGCTTACGGGGCTGCAAAGGCCGAACGGGGCAAGGATTACATCGAAGCCGCCCTTGCCACACCGATGAGCGGCCGTCTGGTGGTGTTGCGTCACCTGCTGCCCAATTGTACCCCGCCTTTGATCGTTGTGGCCACGGTGCAAATCGCAAACTCGATCTCGCTAGAGGCAACCCTCAGCTTTCTGGGGCTGGGCTTGCCCGTCACCGAACCCTCGCTCGGTATGCTTATTTCAAACGGCTTCCCCTATATGATGAGCGGCCGCTACTGGATTTCCGTCTATCCGGGCATCGCGCTGATCATTCTGATTGTGGCGATCAACCTTGTCGGGGATCAGGTCCGCGACCAATTCAACCCAAGGCTTCGCAAATGACCGAACCTGTACTCAGCGTTAAAGACCTGAAAACCCACTTCTTTACCCGCTCAGGCGTGGTGAAGGCGGTAGATGGCATTTCCTTTGATCTGGCCGAAGGCGAGATTATGGGGCTGGTCGGGGAAAGCGGATCCGGCAAAACCGTCACCGGATTTTCCCTGCTGGGGCTTGTGGATGCACCGGGGCGGATTGTCGAAGGGTCAATCAAACTGAACGGGACCGAGTTGACATCCCTGCCCCCGAAAGACCTGCGCAGCCGCCGTGGCCGGGAAATTTCCATGATCTTTCAAGACCCGATTGCAACCTTGAACCCGATGCTGACCATCGGACAGCAAATGCGCATGGCCCTTGATGCCCATGAACGCCTTAGCAGTCGGGCCGCCGAAACCCGCGCGGCAGAACTGTTGACCCAAGTGGGCATTCCATCCGCCAAAGCGCGGTTGCGCGCCTACCCCCATGAATTTTCAGGCGGCATGCGCCAGCGTGTGGCCATTGCCATTGCCTTGCTGCACCGTCCTGCGGTGATTGTGGCCGATGAACCCACTACTGCGCTCGATGTATCCATTCAGGCGCAAATCCTGTTCCAGATGCGCGATCTGGCCCGTGAAACCGGCACCGCGATGGTCTGGATCAGCCATGATCTGGCTGTTGTTTCCAGTCTCGCCAGTAAACTGGCGGTGATGTATGCGGGCCGTATCGTGGAACAGGGGCCGACCGCCACCCTGCTGCGCGATCCGCGCCACCCTTATACGGCGGGGCTGATTGCGTCCCTGCCCGCCATGGCCAAACCCGGCACGCCGCTGACACAGATCCCCGGCGCAACACCCTCGCTGTTGTCCCTGCCAAAAGGCTGCCCCTTCGCACCGCGCTGTGACTTTTCCACCAAGGCGTGTCAGGCTGATCCGCAAATGACCCAACAGAATTCGCGCGGCTGGCGGTGTTTTCACCCCGTTGGACAAAAATCAGAGGTCTCGGCATGAGCGCATTTCTAAAGATCGACGATGTTTCCCGCGTGTTTGGCCCCAACCTCAGCACCGGCGAAAAAATCGCCGCGAAACTGGGCGGCAAGGTCGAAACCCGCTCGGTCCGCGCGGTTTCAGACGTCACCCTGTCGATCCGCAAAGGCGAAACCCTGGGGTTGGTCGGTGAATCAGGTTGCGGAAAATCCACCCTTGGCCGCCTGATCGCAGGCATCCTGCCGCCCTCCACAGGCAAGGTCACCATCGACGGAAACCCCGTGATGGTGAATGGCACCAAGGTCACCACCCGCGTGCAAACCGTGTTCCAGGACCCGTTTGCCAGCCTTGATCCACGCATGAAAGTTGGCGATACCGTCGCCGAAGGCCCCATCGCCCATGGGCTGACATCGAAATCCGGCGCACGCCAGTATGTGGCCGAATGGTTTGAACGGGTCGGGCTTGATCCGGTCTGGGTGGATCGCTATCCGCACCAGTTTTCAGGTGGCCAAAGACAACGCATCGCCATTGCCCGTGCCTTGGCCATGCAGCCTGACGTGCTGATTTGTGACGAACCTGTTGCCTCGCTGGATGTGTCGATTCAGGCCCAGATCATCAACCTGTTTCTGGAACTGACCCATGATCTGGACCTGACCTGCGTGTTCATCAGCCACGACCTGTCCGTGGTGCAACACGTCAGCGACCGTGTGGCGGTGATGTATCTGGGGCGCATTGTTGAACTCGGCCCCGTATCCCAGGTTTTCGGTACGCCCGCCCATCCCTATACCGCCGCATTGTTTGGCAGCGTGCCCAAACTGGTGCTGGATGCGGACGAACTGGTGCATTTCGAAACCATCGATGGAGAGGTTCCCTCTCCGCTGTCGCCCCCCTCGGGCTGCTATTATCACCCACGCTGCCCCCTTGCGAGCGCGCTGTGCAGCGAGACCCAGCCCCTGACACAGTCCGTGTCCGACCCGCGTGCGGTTGCCTGCCATCATTACAAAGACCAGCTTGCAAAGCAGGCATCCTGAACCGAAAGCCCGATCCATGACACAGCCTGCGTTTTCCACTGCCGATCTCTATGATGCCCATCACACAGTCGTGCAGGTCTGCGAATTGCAGTTTCAATCCTATGGCCAGCATATGTGTTTTTCTGGCCCCTGCGTGACCTTAACCACGTTTGAAGATCACACATCGGTCCTGAAAATACTGGAAACACAGGGCGCGGGTCGTGTCTTGGTGGTGGACGGGCAGGGCTCATTGCGCGTCGGGGTGATGGGTGACCGATTGGCCGAAATCGGCGCAAGGAACGGTTGGGCCGGCGTTGTTATCAACGGGGCAATCCGCGACAGCACGGGCATCGACGCGCTTGAAATCGGGGTCAAGGCACTGGGTGCCACGGCACGGCGCGGTTGGGCCGCCGCCCCCTTTACCACGGACACGCCGCTTTCCATGGGGGCAATCACCGTCACCTCGGGGGACTGGATCTACGCCGATCGTGATTGCGTGCTGTTAGCGCCGCATGCGCTGGACATCTAGGATATAGACGGCTGACATTCAGCGGTAGAAACCGGCATGTTTGCAGGGGTTTCGAAGAAATCCCAACCAGACCAACCCACCGAAAATGGTGACTGGCCGCCTAAAAAACGGCCCTGTTTTTGCGTGTTTACCCGCCGAACAGCCCATCCACGCCATGCCCACTGCCGAAAACTTACGCGCACTCCAGTGAATTGCCTTCTATTTAAGCAAAAACAAAGATTCCGCCCCGACTTTCTGGCAACCATTTGCTAACAGAGATTAACTCCCTACAGTCAAGGGAATGAAATCGCAAAACAACTACTTTGATGAACTTCGCGGCGCTGACGGCGCGCGCAGCCCATACGGCTTTTATGACACTTGGTTTGCCGGACAGAATAACGACCGGCTGACCCAAAAAGCAGCCGAAGCCGAAGCTTTTTTCAGGCGCACCGGTATTACCTTCAACGTCTACGGCCAAACCGATGCCGAAGAACGGCTGATCCCCTTTGATCTGGTCCCGCGCATTCTGTCCAATAAGGAATGGAGCAAACTGTCCAAAGGGATTGAACAGCGGGTCTATGCCATCAACGCCTTTCTGCATGATATTTACAATCGTCAGGAAATTCTGCGGGCGGGGATTGTTCCGATTGAACTGATCGCCCAAAACGATGCCTTCCTGCCACAGATGATGGATTTCAGCCCGCCGGGGGACGTGTATACCCATATTGTCGGCACCGATATTGTGCGCACTGGAGAGGATGATTTCTTTGTTCTCGAAGACAACGCCCGCACACCTTCGGGGGTCAGCTATATGCTGGAAAACCGTGAAACCATGTTGCAGATGTTCCCCGAACTGTTCAGCACCATCAAGGTTCAGCCGGTCAGTGACTATCCGAAAAACCTGCGCCGATCGCTCGAAGCATCGGCACCGAAGTCCTGCGAAGGGCGACCCTGTGTGGTGGTTCTGACCCCCGGCATTCACAATTCTGCCTATTACGAACACAGCTTTCTGGCGGATCAGATGGGCGTGGAACTGGTTGAAGGTCATGATCTGCGGGTGGTCGACGGCCATATCGCCATGCGCACCACCAAAGGCTATAAAACCATCGACGTGATCTATCGGCGCGTGGATGACGAATACCTTGATCCGCTTACCTTTAATCCCAATTCCATGTTGGGTGTTCCGGGCATTATGGATGTCTATCGCGCGGGTAATATTTCTATTGCCAACGCGCCGGGAACAGGTGTGGCGGACGACAAGGCAATTTACAGCTATATGCCTGATATTGTTGAATTCTACACCGGAGAGCGGGCCTTACTTAAGAACGTGTTAACCCACCGCTGTTCCGAACCTGACACATTGCAATATGTGCTCGATAACCTCGCGGATCTTGTGGTGAAAGAGGTGCATGGCTCTGGCGGTTACGGCATGCTGGTCGGCCCTGCGGCCAGCAAAAAGGAACTGTCTGATTTTGCGGCGAAACTGAAAGCCAGACCGGCAAATTACATCGCGCAGCCCACATTGGCGCTGTCCACCGTGCCGATTTTTACCGACTCTGGCCTGTCGCCCCGTCACGTGGATTTGCGCCCCTTCGCGCTGGTGTCGCCAAGGGGCATCAACATCACGCCGGGCGGCCTGACACGGGTCGCCTTGCAAGAAGGCTCGCTTGTGGTGAATTCGTCACAGGGCGGCGGCACAAAAGACACTTGGGTATTGGAAGACTGACATGCTTGGAAAAACCGCAGGGGGTCTTTATTGGATGTTCCGCTTTCTTGAGCGGGCAGAAAACACCGCACGTCTGATCGAAGCAGGGTTTCGCATCGCGCTGACCCGATCCAATGACGCCGAGGCCGAATGGAAATCGGTCATCATCACATCCGCCAGTCAGGAAGCCTATGAAAAGCGTCACCAAGGCTATGACAGCACGCAGGTGGTCGATTTTCTGCTGCGCGACGTGGATAATCCCAGCTCGGTTCTATCGGGCATCAAATACGCGCGGGACAATGCGCGGCTGGTGCGCACCGCGCTGACGGCAGAGGTCTGGTATGCGGTCAATGACACATGGATGTTGCTGACCAAATTGCTGCGCAATCCGATCCCTGATACCGAATTGCCCGCAGTTCTGGCCACCATCCGGCAGCAATCTGCGCTGGTGCGCGGCGCGCTCCATGGCACCATGCTGCGCAACGACGTCTATGATTTTTGCAGCCTTGGCATCGCCATTGAACGGATAGACAGCACCGCCCGCATTATTGACGTGAAATATTATTCCCTGCTGCCTGCCCCGTCTTTTGTGGGCAGTCGCATGGACAATGTGCAGTGGGAAACCATTCTGCGATCTGTTTCGGCGCATCGGTCTTTTCGCTGGGCGGTAGAAGACGATTTCGCCGCCCCTGCCATCGCCAAGTTCCTGATACTGGATCGCCGTATGCCCCGAAGCCTGCTGTTCTGCGCGGAACAAATCGCCGCCAATCTGACCCTGCTGGCTGAAGAATACGGCAGCCGCTTGCCCTCCCACGATATGGCCGATGCCCTGCTGGCACGGCTGAAAAACCGGGATATTTCGTCAATTTTTGACGAGGGGCTTCATCCGTTTGTCGGGCAGGTGATCACGGACACCAACTCTCTTGCGATCCAGATAGAGCAAGACTACAGGTTTATCGGGTAATGCAGCTACATATCAATCACCGGACTGAATACGCCTATAGCGCGCCTGTTGGCTATGCGCTGCAAAAGCTGCGCCTGCGGCCTGCGACCTCGGCCTTGCAAGAGGTCCAGCACTGGCAAGTGACGCTGGACGGCGGAAAATTCGAGGCCGGTTACGCCGATCACTACGGCAATCAGGTGGATCTGGTCAGTATCACGCCGGGGGTAGAGAAAATCTCGGTCACCGCGCGGGGCACCATTGTGACGCCGCCCAACAACGGCGTCTTCGGCAAAACCTACGGCACCGCCCCCCTGTGGCATTTCAAACATCCCACCCAGCAAACCCAGCCCGGTCCTGCCATCCGTGAGATTTCGAACGTGATCAGCCAAAGCAACGATACGCTGGACGGGCTGCACGCGCTGTCTGCCGCAATCCTGAAGGCTGCACCCTATCAAACCGGCGCAACCCATTCCAATACCACCGCCGAAGACGCGCTGGCAGGCGGTTTGGGGGTCTGTCAGGATCATGCACAAATCTTTGTGGCCGCCGCCCGCGCTGCCAATGTGCCCGCACGCTATGTCAGCGGCTATCTGATGATGAATGAAACCGTCAATCAGGACGCCAGCCATGCCTGGGCCGAAGCCCATATCGAAAGCCTTGGCTGGGTCGGGTTTGATGTGTCCAACGGCTATTCCCCCGATGAACGCTATGCCCGCATTGCCATCGGTCGCGATGCCCGCGATGCTTCCCCTGTTGAAGGGCTGAGAATCGGCCCCGCGGACGAGACTTTAATTGTATCTTTGCAAGTGCAGCAGTAAGAAGATTTCCGAGACCCCTACTGGTAGAAAAGATGACTTATTGCATTGGCATGCGGCTTGATTGCGGGCTTGTATTCATGTCGGACACCCGCACCAGCGCAGGTGTGGACAATTTCGCTGTAAGCAAGAAAATGTTCACATGGAACATTCCCGATAAACTGTCGATTACGATCATGACAGCGGGCAATCTGGCCACGACACAATCGGTGATCAGCCTGCTGGAAGAACGCTCGCGCTCTAGTGAGGATCGCGATCCAAGCATTCTAAAGCAGGAATCCATGTTTCAAGTGGCCCGCCTTGTGGGCGCGACCCTGAAAGAAGTGATCATCGACAGTTCCCCGACGGGGCAAACATCCGAAGACCAGTTCGGCGCGTCGATCATTGTGGGGGGCCAGATCAAGGGCGGCAAACCGACGATTTTCCTGATCTATGCCGCAGGTAACTTCATCGAAATCACCGACGACACCCCGTTTTTCCAGATCGGCGAAACCAAATACGGCAAGCCGATACTGGTCCGCGCCTATGACCCCAAGATGAGCTTTCAGGACGCGGTAAAACTGCTGCTGGTATCGTTTGATTCCACCATCAAATCGAACCTTTCTGTCGGCCTGCCCTTTGACCTGCAGGTCTATGGGGTGGATTCTTTTGACAGCAGCCGCGAAAAGCGCGTCGATAAGGATGATCCGGTCTATCAGGCAATTTCAAACGGCTGGGGCGATGCCCTGCGTGATGCGTTTCAACTGCTGCCCAGCTACACGGTGTAAGACCCTAGCTGTCGACGCTGAATTCCCGCACGTCTTTGACCACTTCCATCACGGCAAATGAATTGGACTGGCGGATGCCGGGCAGTTTGCTGATCTGTTCGCCCAGCACTTCGCGAAAATGGATGATATCGCGGGTGCGCACCACCAGAACATAATCAAACGAGCCTGCGATCATCAGGCAGGATTCGATCTCTTTGATGGATTGTACGGCGATGTTGAAATCATCCAGATGGGTGTCAGCGGTCGCCGCCAGCGAAACCTGCACCACTGACAAATGACTGTAGCCCAGCAATGCGGGATCAATCACCGCGCCATATTTCTTGATCAAACCGGATTTTTCCAACCGCTTCACCCGCTCTGAACAGGGGGTGTTCGTCAGGTTGACCCGCGACGCCAACTCCACAATGGACAGCCGCCCGTCGGCTTGCAATTCGTCTAGGATTCGCCGGTCAATTTTGTCTAACTCTCTACGCATTTAGTGATTTTGACTAAAAATACCTAGTTATACAATGAAGTTATCCAAAATTATGACAAAAATGTAGCCACTTCCTAGTGATTATACCTACTATGAGAGTCGAGGGGGACAGTAATCAACCTGAAGCATTCACGAACCCTCACAAATTTCGGACGCCATATTTTAGGCGCGTGCTTCGGGACAACAGGAGAACGAAATGCCGACTAAAATATTGATTGGTTTGGACGGTGCAGGGTCTGGAACCCGCGCATTGAGCCACGCAAAACGTTTAGCCACACTTATCGGGGACTGTGAACTTGTGGTCGCTTATGTGATCGAATGGTCCCCTTTTTCTTTTCAGACAGCCGAAGAAAACGCCAAACGGCACCAGCGCCGCGAGGAGGAACTGCAGCTTGCAACCAGTCGTATCGTTGACCCTGCGGTCAAACAATTGATCGACGAAGGGTATGTGGCCACGGGAGCGGTGCGCCATGGTGATGTTGCAGAAACCCTGAACGCATTGGCCGAAGAAAAAGGTGCCGAGCAGATTGTGGTCTGCCGTGCATCCGAAGGCGGATTTGCAAAACGCCTGTTTGGCAGCTCTACGGGCAATCTGGTGATGAATGCCAGCATGCCTGTCACGGTCGTCGGATAAGGAGAGAACAATGACACATTCAACAAAACTCTGGCTTGGGGCTGCCATGGCAGCGACGCTGGCCAATCCGGCATTGGCGCAGGAAAGCATGAGCCTCGATGAAAAGGTGAATCAGGCCTTTGCCGCCTTTACAGGCCCGTTCGTCAGCCTGATTTTCGCCCCCTTCCCCGGCACGTCCTTTCCCTGGATCGTCATGTGGCTGGTGGTTGCGGCCACGATTTTCACTCTTTACTTCGGCTTTGTGCAATTCCGCTTTTTCAAACATGCCGTCCAGTTGGTGAAAGGCGATTACTCTGATCCGAATGACGCGGGCGAGGTCAGCCACTTTCAGGCGCTGGCCACCGCTTTGTCCGGCACAGTCGGCCTTGGCAATATCGCAGGTGTTGCGGTTGCCGTTGGCATCGGCGGGCCGGGGGCCACATTCTGGATGATCCTTGCGGGTCTTTTGGGCATGGCATCCAAGTTCACCGAATGTACGCTCGGGGTGAAATACCGCAACGAATACCCTGACGGCACCGTGTCTGGCGGCCCGATGTATTACATTTCCAAAGGCTTCAGCGAATTGGGACTGCCGGGCGGTAAATTCCTAGCGGTTCTGTTTTCGGTGTTCTGTATCCTTGGCGCCCTTGGCGGCGGGAATATGTTCCAGGCCAACCAGGCCCATGCCCAACTCGTCGGTATTGTGGGCGATTATCCCGGCTGGATCACAGGCGTCATCTTTGCCGTAGTGGTCTTTGCGGTGATTGTGGGCGGCATCAAATCCATCGCCAATGTGACAGAAAAGGTGGTTCCCTTGATGGGCATCCTTTATGTGGGCGCGGCTTTGATCATCCTGATCGTCAACTACGATAAAATCGGCTGGGCCTTTGGCCAGATTTTTAGCGGTGCCTTTACCGGACTCGGAGTTGCTGGCGGTATGGTTGGCGCGTTGATACAGGGCTTTAAACGGGCGGCGTTTTCGAACGAAGCCGGTGTTGGCTCTGCCGCGATCGCCCACTCTGCGGTGCGCACCAAAGAACCGATCACC
Source organism: Amylibacter sp. (assembly GCA_034670045.1). Lineage (GTDB taxonomy): Bacteria > Pseudomonadota > Alphaproteobacteria > Rhodobacterales > Rhodobacteraceae > Amylibacter. Next base: position 19,786 of record JAXMOF010000054.1, read on the forward strand.
GAAGGTTTTGTGTCCCTGCTGGAACCCCTGATCGACACGGTTGTGATCTGTACGATGACCGCTTTGGTGATCACCATTTCCCAGCAGATGATCATTGATCCGGCCACAGGCAACTACATGCTGAACGAGGCAGGGACATCCGTTGCCACCGTCAACGATGTTTCAGGTGTCGCGCTGACCTCTGCCGCTTTTGCATCAGGCATAAGCTGGTTCCCATATGTGCTGGCCATCGCAGTGATCCTGTTTGCCTTTTCCACCATGATTTCATGGTCCTACTACGGGCTGAAAGCATGGACCTACCTGTTTGGCGAAGGCAAAACATCCGAACTGGTGTTCAAGATCATCTTCTGTATCTTTGTGGTAATCGGTGCAGCCGCCAGTCTTGGCCCTGTCATCGACTTCTCGGATGCGGCGATCTTTGCCATGGCTGTGGTGAATATCTTTGCCCTGTATTTCCTGATGAAACTGGTCAAACGCGAACTCGGGTCTTATGCGGCCCGTTTGCAATCCGGTGAAATCCGCAAATTCAAACATTAATCCACCTGTCGGGGTGCCTGGCAAGGGCGCCCCGATCCCGCGGAATGCGGCCCCCGAAAGCCGCACCATTAGCTTTTCAGACTCTGTAAAAGTGAACAGCACATCGGTTTTCTTTAATTGACTTATTCAGTCGGGTAATAATATACGGGGCCTAACAGCCAGCGCCCATCCCTGCCAGCAATCCCCCCGAATCCAACCCTTTGGTGATGGTAATGCTGGAAAACCTCCTTTCACATACGCAATCGAATGTCTCTGCCGGCCTTGGCTTTCTGGTCGATGGCGGACCGTCGATCTGGGCGATTGCCGCATTGTCTATTCTGGGCCTGACCGTGGTGTTGTGGAAAACATGGCGGCTGGCGCTGGTGGGCGCATGGAGTGCGCGGGGCGTTGGCCCTGCCCTTGATGCGCTACGCAGTGGCCAGACCCAGCAAGCGGTGGCCCTGAGCGGCGCACGGCGCGGCATGCGCAGCCGCTTTCTGAATGCCGCGATCCGCGCCAAAACCACTCTGCCCGTGAATGATGCCAAAGACGAAACCGCCCGCGTTGCCAAACTGCATCTGGCAAATGCCAATGCTGGCCTGCGCGTTCTGGAACTGATCGCCACCATCGCGCCCTTGCTGGGGTTGCTGGGCACGGTTCTGGGTATGATCGCCGCCTTTCAGGCCCTGCAAGACAGTGGCAGCCGCGCCGATCCCGCCATTCTGGCAGGTGGCATCTGGGAGGCGCTTTTGACCACCGCCGCAGGCATGGCCGTGGCAATCCCCGCCTCTTTCGCGCTGACGTGGTTTGAAAGCGTGGTGGACAGTCTGCGCCGCGATCTCGAAGATATTGCAACACAGGTTTTTGTGATCCAACCACGCGACACACTGGTCAAAACACCCGCACTGGCAGCGGAATAATGCAGTTTGCCGCCCCTGCCCCCAAACGGCGCAAACCCAGCCTGACGCCTATGATCGACGTGGTCTTTCTGCTGCTGGTGTTTTTTATGCTCGCCTCGCAATTCGGGCTGGATCAGGTGATCAAACTGCCTCTGGCAGCGGGCAACCGCGCAGAGGGGTATTCCGGCCCGCCCCGTTTGGTCACCATCACCCAAGCAGGTGTTTTGCTGAACGGCACCCCGATTGCCCTGTCAGACCTGCCCGAATCCCTGCAAGCCCTGTCCGAAAAACCCGAAGATCCCGTGGTTTTGCGCGGTCAGGACAGCGCGCAATCCCAACAGGTGATCGACGTTTTGGCCAGCCTGCAACAGGCGGGTTTCACCGCTGTGGTCTTGATTGAATAATCCGATGGATTTCACCCCGCCCCCGAAACGCAAAACCGAAGACTCCATTGTCCCGATGATCAATGTGGTCTTCCTGTTGCTGATCTTTTTCCTGATGACATCCCAGATCACCCCTCCCGAACCGTTTGAAGTTACCCTGCCCGTCGCCGAAACTCTGGGCGAGGCGGAGTCCGAACTGACCCTGCATCTGTCCAAAGACGGCGATGTGCAGTTTGAAGAATTCACAGGCGAAACCGCCTGGATGCGTTTGGGCGGACGGATTGAACCGAAAACCGTGGTCAAACTGCGCGTTGATGCGGCCCTGCCCGCGCCCAAACTGGCGCAAGTGATGCAGCGCCTGTCCCCCACAGGGGCCGTCAGCGTGGAAATCGTGGCGGTGCAGAAATGAAGGTCTATGCCGAAATTCTGGTCTTTGGGGCCATCGCCGTTTCCGTCCATGCCGCAGGATTTGTGGCATCCCCCGAAACAGGCGAAGAGGGCGGCGGCGCGCAGGGCGAATATCTGGTGTCTATCCAAGGCGTGACGCCCCAGATGGAAAGCCTGATTGCCGAATGGACCACAGAGCCAGAGCTTCAATCCGTCGACCCGTCCCCCCCCATCGCGCAACCCGCCGCAGATCAACCCATTGTGCAGCCTCAGGCACTGGCCCTGCAGGACGCCCAACATGCACCGGTTCAGTTGCAGGCCTTGACCATTCCTGAAATCACCGAACGGGCGCCAGATTTACGCCCAGTGATTGACACGACGCCAAGCCAGCCGGAACCGGAAGCGAGCCCCGTACCAAAGGTACGGCCAAAACCGCGCCCCGATCCCGAACCCGAACCCAAAGCGGTGGAAAAACCAAAACCAAAGGCTAAGAAGCCGGACGTTAAGAACACCGCCAAGAAAGCCAAACCCGCGCAGGCAGGGCAAAGCCAGCAAAAAGCTGCGGGGGCAGGTAAATCCAAAACCGCAGGCACCGCGGGCGCAGCGCAGGTGAAATCGGGCAGCGCAAAATCCGCCGCCAAGGCGCTCGATGTCTGGGGCGCCCAAATCCGCCGCGCCATTGAACGGCGCAAACGATCGGTGCGCGGCTTGAAACGTCGCGCCACTGTGGTGGTTCAGGTGACTGTTGCGGCCAACGGCCAACTGCTCAGCTACCGCGTGGTGAAAGGATCGGGCAACGGCAAGGCGGATAGTGCGGCTTTGCAAGCGGTTAAGGGCGTGCGTGCGCCGCAAGCTGTGAAAGGTGTGGCTGTTTCTAAACACAGCTTCCGGATTCCGATGATTTTCAACCCCTAGCCAATTCAATACTTGACAAAAATACTAAGAAAACAAATACACAGCGGAAAGTAGCCACCCGACTCGCGTTAGGAAGCGAACAGCCAATAAAGCGAGAGGGAACGGGTTATGAAATCCAATAGGTTTATCCTAGCGGTGGTCGCTGCGATCACGGCTCAAGGTGCGTATGCACAACAATCTACCGAAGTAGATCCAATTGTAATCAACGCAGGTCAAAACAAGGTTGCCTCTGATGTGCCCCAGTCGGTGACTGTGGTGAATCAGGAAAAACTGGACGAAACACAGGCCGCCACCATCGGCGATATTCTGGATACGGTTCCGGGTGTTTCGGGCGTCGGCTCCAGCAGCCCGCTGGGCCAGTCATTCAACATTCGCGGCGTGGGCGCAGGTATGGATGCTGCGGAATCCTCTATCATCACCATGGTTGACGGCGAAGAACTGTATTACGAAAGCTACCGCCAAGGCTCGTTGTTCGTAGAACCCGAACTGCTGAAACGTGTCGAGGTCCTGCGCGGCCCCGGCTCCTCTACGCTTTATGGATCGGGCGCCATGGGCGGTGTCATCCTGATGGAAACCAAAGACGCCAGCGATTTCCTTAAAGACGGCGATACATTTGCCGTGCGCCAGAAACTGACCTTTGAATCCAACGAAGACAAGTTCCAGTCCACCACCATCATGGCCTTTGCCCCGAACAACAAGTTCGACGCATTGTTTGCCGTATCCTATTCCGACATCGGCGAAAGTCAGGACGGTGACGGCAACACACTGATCCGCACCAACGCCCAAATCGGCAACTTCCTTGGCAAAGCCAATTACACCGAAGGCGCGCATACCATCGGATTTTCCTATCAGCACCTTTATGCAGACGGCGAAAATCAGGATTTCAACCAATTGGACGGCCCGCAAGTGGGTCAGTTCCCGGGCTTCACAGGCTGGGGCGTCGGTGACATCACAACGGAATCCCAAGTGGCGAAGCTGGAATATAACTTTGCCCCCGAAGACAACCCGTTCTGGGATTTGACCGCCACATTGTCCTACACCAACTCTGCCAAAGAGGTGGCACAAGGCAGCCTTGCTGCAGAACCCGTCGCGGCCTCTCTGCTGGGGGAACGGTCTTACGAGTTGTGGAAACTGAAAGTCGAAAACGTTGCAAACCTGTCCAACGACGCGTTTGAACATTATCTGACCTTTGGTGTGGCCACCTCGCGCAAGGACCGTTCTGCGAACCCCGCGTCAGCCTCCCATGCCGAAGCGATCACCAAAACCTACGAGATTTACGCCCAAAGCGAGATGACCTTTAACGACCGTTTATCTGTCACGACAGGCCTGCGCATCGACCACCAGAAAATCGCCCCCAAAGCGACCTTCACCGCTTCCTCTGCCAGCACGTCCGAAACCGCAGTTGAACCGCAAATCGCGGCAATCTACCGTTTGAACGACAACTGGAACGTCTTTGGCTCTGTGGCCCGCGTGAACCGCTTGCCCACGGATGACGAAATCTTTGATGCCTTCAGTGGCGGCCTGCCGAACCTGAACCTGCGTTCTGAAAAAGGCATGAACTACGAAGTCGGGGTTTCTTACACAGGTCAAAGCGTGTTCCGCGCCGATGATGCCGTGGACTTCAAAGTCACCGCTTTTTACAATGATATCAAAGACAAGATCATCCGCACAGGCGGCGGGGCCGGGGTTATCGGCTTTGACAATATCGATTCCGCCATCATCAAAGGTCTGGAAGCCGAAGGGCGCTACATCAGCGGTCGGTTTTCTGCTTCGGCGGGTGTGACGCTGATCGACGGCGAAGGCCCGAACGGCGCGAAACTGGATACAATCGCCAATAACTCGATCAAACTGGGTCTGGGCTATCAAATCCTGCCAGAGCTGAAAATCGGCGTGAACAGTGTCTTTGCGGCGGATCGCACCCAGTCGCGCGGCAGCTTTGACGCCTATAATGTGCACAACATCTACGCCACCTACCGCCCCGATCACGGCCCGCTTGATGGCCTGGAAGTGCGCTTTGGCGTCGATAACCTGCTCGACGAGACTTACCAGCCTGCAACCTACCTGTCGCAAGCTGCCAAAGGCCGTAACTTCAAACTTTCCCTCGCGAAAACCTTCTAAACTGGAGACTGCAATGCTGGACCATTCTGTAACCGACACCTTTGAAAAATTTCAGACCCTTGTTCAAGAAAAGGGCGCTCTGCGCGCGGTTGATGCGGCCAAAGAACTGGGCATCAGCGAAGCAGAACTTGTAGAGGCAAAACAGGTCTCTGGCGCAGCCAAACGGTTGCGCCGGGACGACACATTCGGGTTCAAAGGCCTGCTGGAAGGCCTGGTTGGCGTCGGCGAGGTCATGTGCCTGACCCGCAACGCCCATGCTGTCCACGAACGCTACGGCGAATTCGACAATGTTAATATCGGCAAGATCATGGGGCTGGTCCTGAACCGGACCATTGATCTGCGGATCTTCATGAACCGCTGGGCCTTTGGCTATGTGATCGAAGAAGAACTGAATTCCGGCCTGCGGATTTCCCTGCAATTCTTTGATAAATCCGGTGTAGCAGTTCATAAAATCTATCCCACCGAAGACACAGACCGCGCGAAATTCGACGCGCTGGTGGCAGAATGGATCGCTGACGCGCCTGAAAAAATCATCACACAGGCCCCCGATCCGATCGCCCAGGACGGCCCCGATTCAGACGTGGATGCCGCCGCGCTGCGCAAGGACTGGGACGCCATGACCGATGTGCACCAGTTCTTTGGCATGCTGAAAAAACACAAGGTCGGGCGGATGCAGGCCCTGCGTTTGGTGGGCGAAGACATGGCATGGCAAGTGCCAACAGACGCAGTGACTTGGGCGCTGGAACGGGCGGCAGAAGCCAAGCTGCCGATCATGATTTTCATCGGCAACCCCGGCTGTATCCAGATTCACACAGGCGAAATTGAAACCATCAAGGCTATGGGTCCGTGGATCAACGTGATGGACAAGAAATTCCACATGCACCTGCGTCAGGACCACGTGGCCCACGCATGGGTGGTTCGCAAACCTTCCAAAGACGGCATGGTCACCTCGCTTGAGGCTTTCGACGAAAACGGCCAAAGCTTTTTCCTGATGTTCGGGGAACGGGGCGAAGGCAATCCCGAACTTGACGGCTGGCGTACCATTCTTGACGGTCTGGGCCGGTTGTAAAATGCTGCGAAACATCTCTCTTGCGGTTGTGCTGTGCCTGACAACGGCCAGTGCATCCCTCGCGCAGACCTACAACCGCATTGCGGTTGCGGGTGGCGACATCACTGAAATCGTCTACGCCCTTGGCGCGGGCGACAAAATCATTGCGGTGGACAGCACGTCGGGCTTTCCGCAAGACACCCAGAACAAGGAACAGATCGGCTATGTCCGCGCCCTGTCTGCCGAAGGTGTTTTGTCCCTGTCCCCAGATCTGTTGATCGGCGCGGATGATGCAGGCCCCGCAAATGTGATCGACAACCTCAAGGCCGCAGGTCTGCCTATCGCTTTGGCACCTTTGGGCCACGGCGCGGATCGCGTTCCCACCAAGATCCGCTTTGTTGGGGAAACCCTTGGCCTGTCTGACAAAGCCGATCAAATGATCGCACAATACAATTCGGATATGGCGGCGATCAAAGCCAAGGTTGACGGGTTCGATCACCGCCCCAAAGTCATTTTTATCCTCTCGGTCCGAGAAGGTGCACCCGTCGTTGGCGGTAGGGAAACCTCCGCCAACGACATCATCGAACTGGCAGGCGGCGAAAACGCGGCTGGCGCCTTTTCAGGGTGGAAACCGATGAACGCCGAAGCCCTGATCGCAGCCAACCCCGATTTTATCGTGATGTCGGGCGCACATGCCGAAAGTATCGGTGGGGATGATGCAGTGATGAAGCGCCCTGACGTGCAGCAAACCGCGGCAGGGAAACAGGGCAATCTGGTGAAAATGGACGCGATGATGTTGCTGGGCTTTGGCCCCAGAACCCCTGCCGCTGTGGCGGAACTGATGGGGTATCTACACGGCACAGGCGATTAAGCCGTGGCCCTTGCCGAAACATCCCAACACAGTTCACGGACGTGGACAAAAAAGCAGGCCATCTTTTGTGGCCTGTTTTTCGCCGTTGTGGCCATCGCTTTGGCCGAGATTGCCATCGGTCCAGTGCCACTGTCGCTTTCGCAAATCTATCAGACCCTGATGGGTCAGGCCGACCCGATGCCCACAGCCATCATTACCCAAATCCGCGCACCGCGCATGGTTCTGGGTCTTGGCATCGGCCTGTCACTGGCCATCTGCGGCGGGGTTTTACAGGGCCTGCTGCGCAATCCGCTGGCGGACCCGGGGCTGATCGGGATTTCAGGCGGGGCCTCTGCGGCTGTGGTGGTGGTGATCGTGCTTGGCGATCTGTTTCTTGGCGATATTCCCGCCGCGCTGCGCCCCTATATCCTGCCCGTCGCCGCCTTTTGTGGTGCCTTGCTGGTCACAGCCCTGATCCTTGGCCTGTCCAAGAAAGACGGTGAAATGTCTGTGGGCCGCCTGATCCTTGTGGGTGTTGCAATCAATTCCATCGCAGGCGCTGGCATCGGCTTTCTGACCTATATTTCCACCGATACCCAACTGCGCGACCTGACCTTCTGGTCCATGGGTAGCCTCGCCAAATCGGGCTGGCTGGCAGTGGTGATCAGCGTGGCGATCATGACGCTCAGCAGCCTCGCCCTGCTGCGGTTCACCCGCGCGCTGGATCTGTTTCAACTGGGCGAACGGGCAGCCTTTCATTCCGGCCTGAACGTCACAAAGATCAAATTCACCGCCTGCGGCATCTGCGCCATGGCCGTCGGCGCGGGGGTTTCCATCGCCGGCCCCATCGGGTTCATCGGCCTAGTCGCCCCCCATATCGCCCGTATGCTGGTCGGCGGATCGCACCGCTTTCTGCTGCCCGCATCCGCACTGGTCGGCGGGGTCTTACTGCTGGGCGCGGATCTGATCGTGCGCAACATCGCCCCGCCCCAAGAGCTGCCCATCGGGTTGGCCACCTCCCTGATCGGCGGGCCGTTCTTCCTGTTCCTCTTGCTGCGGAGCCGTAAAATATGATCTCGGGACGTAATATTCAGGTCAGTTTCGGCAAAAAACCTGTGCTGCGCGGTGTGGATGTGGACGTCCCATTCGGACAGGTTCTGGCACTGTGTGGCCCCAACGGCGCTGGCAAATCCACGCTGCTGTCCGCCCTTGTGGGCGATCTGCCAAAATCCGGCGGAACGGTGAACTATGGCAGCCGCACCCTGTCAGAGCTGACCGCGACCGAGCTGTCACGCCGACGGGCTGTTCTGGAACAATCCCCGAGCCTGTCCGCCGCCTTTACCGTGTCCGAAGTGGTCCGCCTGTCGATCCCGATTGAACTGCCGCCCGCTGATACTGACAAACTGACAGCCTCGGTAATTTTACAGCTAGGCCTGAGCGAATTCGCCCATACCCCTGTGCCAAATCTGTCGGGCGGTCAAAGACACCGCGCCCATCTGGCCCGTGTTCTGGCCCAGCTTAAAGCCAACCGCAGGCTGTTCGGTCCGGGCTATCTGTTTCTGGACGAACCGACCGCCAGTCTGGATATCTTGCACCAGATCGAAGTGATGAAAACCGCCAAAGCCATGGCCAAACAGGGCGCAGGCGTTCTGGTGGTGCTGCACGATTTGAACCTTGCAGCGGCTTTTGCCGATTCCGTCTGCCTGATGCGGGACGGGCAAGTGGCCAAAGCAGGCACCGTAGGCGAAGTGTTTCGCGCCAGTGTCCTATCGGATGTCTATGCCACCCCCATCGCTGTTGAAAAAATGAGCAATGGGCCCCTGTTAATCCATCCAGATTATCAAAACGTGGCCTAAAATCCGCCTTTTAGCGGGTTAATTAGGCGAGTAAATAAGTCGGAATTGACAATCCCGACCTATTTAGTCAGTATTGGGGCATCAGATAAAAACCCGAGTCCGCTCGCACGATGCACGCCAAAAGACGGAAAAGACAGCCAGATGACTAGCAAAGCAACGCCTCTACTTTCAACAGAGTTCCGTCCCACCGACGATATACTGCCCGTGTTTGACGCGCGGCAGATGCTGGGCGACAGCACCACGGCGCATATCCTGTTGGACGGCCAAACCTATATTCTGCGCCTGACCCGTCAGGGAAAACTGATCCTCACCAAGTAAGCCAGCCGTCTGATTGCGCCAAAGGCGCCAGAAGCCCAGCAAAATTCAGGTGTCAAAATGTCTAAAACCCCATCACCCTGCATAGATGTATGCAAGTTCAAACGCGCAGGCCACTGCATCGGTTGTTCGATGACCAAAACGCAGAAATCACTGTATAAGGGGCTGAAAAAGCCAAAACACCAGCATGCCTTTGTAGAAATGCTGGTGTCGCAGCAGGGGCAGATGGGCAAATACAGCCATTGGGCTGACGCCTATTCTGCCAAATGTCGCAAAAAGGGTCTTAAAAACCCGTTAAGCGAGATGTGAGCGCAGGAACCACGCGAATTTTTCGTGGGTCTGGCCACGGGCAATGCACAGGTCTTCGGTCAATGTATCACCAGATCGGAAGA
>JAXMOF010000055.1:0-29259 GCA_034670045.1 Amylibacter sp.
TTGCAACCAATGCTGCATTTCTTCCCGTTCTTTGAACGACCCGACTTTATCGCGCACAATACACTTCAGGTAATGGGCGAAACGGCAGGTCGAAAATAGGTATGGCAAACGCGCGCCAAGATTGGCATTCGCAGTTGCGTCTGGATCGTCATATTCCGCCGGTTTATGCAGGGATTGGGCACCGATAAAGGCAGCCATATCGCTGTTTTTGCGGTGGATCAGCGGCATCAGGCCGTTTTTGGCCAGCTCTGATTCACGACGGTCCGAAATTGCGATTTCAGTGGGGCATTTCATGTCAACGCCACCGTCATCGGACGGGAATGTATGCGTTGGCAGGCCTTCGACAGCGCCACCGCTTTCAATCCCGCGAATACGGGTGCACCAGCCATGGGCCTTAAAGGAGCGGGTGACGTTGGTTGCCATCCCGTAGGCCGCGTTGACCCATGAATATTTCCCGCTATCCGCCCCTGCTGTGTCTTCCTCAAAGGCGAATTCTTCAACCGGATCGGTTTTTTCACCATAAGGATGACGTCCCAGGAACCGTGGCATGGCCAGCGCCAGATACTGGCTGTCTTCGCTTTCGCGCAGGGACCGCCATGCGGCATATTCCGGCGTCGAGAAGATCTTGGTCAAATCCCGCGGGTTGGCCAGTTCGCCCCAGCTGTCCATTTGCATCAGGGACGGCTCTGCACCTGTGATGAACGGCGCGTGGCTTGCAGCGGCAACTTTGGCCATTTCTGCCAGCAATTGTACGTCCGGTGGCGAGTGGTCAAAGTGATAGTCGCCGATCAGGCAGCCATAGGGTTCGCCGCCGAACTGGCCGTATTCTTCTTCATAGAGCTTCTTGAAGATCGGAGACTGATCCCAAGCCGCACCTTTGAATTTCTTCAGCGTCTTGCCCAGATCTTTCTTGGACACGTTCATGACGCGGATTTTCAGCATCTCGTCTGTTTCGGTGTTATTCACCAGATAGTGCAGACCGCGCCAGCTGCTTTCCAGCTTTTGAAATTCATCGTTGTGCAGGATCTCGTTTACCTGCGCCGTCAGGGTTTTATCCAGCTCCGCAATAATCGCTTCAATGGAGCGTAGCGCGTCGTCCGATACCAGACCGGTATTTGCAAGCGCTTGTTCCGCAAGAGTTTTCACCGCTTCTTCCACGGCTGTTTTGGCCGTGTCGGATTTCGGGCGGAATTCCTTTTGCAACAGGGATGCGAATTCATCATTCGCAAAAACCGTACTGCCGGCTTGGCCTTCGACTTGTGCTTCTGCTTCAGCCATCTTTATTCCTCCCCTGCGTCATCGGTTTTTTTAGGTGCAGCACTCAGTGCTTTCAACAAGGCCGGATCCTGAATGATTTTCGCCATCAGGTCTTCGGCACCGGTTTTCCCGTCCATATAGGTCATCAGGTTGGACAGTTGCGTGCGCGCATCCAGCAGTTTTTTCAGTGGTTCAACCTTGCTGGCAATGGCAGCGGGGCTGAAGTCATCCATGCTTTCGAATGTGATATCCACCGCCATATTGCCTTCGCCAGTCAGCGTGTTCGGCACCGTAAAGGCAGCGCGTGGTTTCATGCTTTTCATCCGGTCGTCAAAGTTATCAACGTCGATTTCCAGAAACTTGCGATCCGCCACAGCCGCAAGCGGCTCTTCGGATTTGCCAGAGAGATCGGCCATAACGCCCATCACAAACGGCAGTTGTATTTTCTTTTCCGCGCCATAAACCTCTACATCGTATTCGATCTGAACGCGGGGCGCCCGATTGCGGGCGATAAATTTCTGGCTGTCTGCCATGAGAGCCGTCTCCTCTGTTTTTCAAAATGGGTGCCGCTTTGACCGGCATCTGGTTTCAGTCGTGGGTTAAAGGGTTATTCGTATTCTTCCGGTGACAGCCCGCCAATGGATGCCACTTCCTCAATTCCGGTTGAGGCCATGTCTTTCATGATGGTCATGAAATCCGCAGACACCAGTCTTTTGGCACGGCGCAAAAAGATCGGCACAGGGCTAGAGGGTTCGTTGCGGGCGTAATATTCCAGCATCAGATCAATGGCGCGGTGTACGTCATTGGTGGAATTAATCCCGCCAACGGCCCCGCCGCCCCCAGTGGCCCCACCACCGGTTGAAGCCGCTTCTGCACCGCCTTGATCGCTGGCGTCACCGCCAGAGGCTGCAGGGGCGGCACCGCCCAGACATTCCGCAATCACCGTAAGGCCCGTGGTCAGCAGTGTTTGCAACGGAGCGAAATCCGGCCCCTGTCCCGGCACGTTTTCAGACAGGATTGCGTCGATTTCCTGAATGTTGTCCAGCGCGCTTTGAATGCTCAACCTGATGTCGGACATCTGCTCTTCGGGGGTATCTTTGAACGCAGCGGACACAGCTGACATATCCGGCGGGTTGTCCATATCGGATGGCGCGACGATTTCGCCTTTTGCAACCGCCACATGGCGCAATGAAAACCGCCCCATCATTTTACTGTCACTGAGCGGCGCACGGCGCAACTGACGCAGAACCGTGGCATCATCCACCAGCCCCACCAACGCGTTCACCCGCTCTGTCGGGTCGTTGTCGTCATCTGCGTCCAATTGGGGGTGTACAGTATCCCAGTAATCGCGCAGCGCCTGTTTGATGTATTCAAGCACATAGGAAAATCCCGGAAACCCTGTGCGGTTCAGACTGGCCTCGGCCAGATAGACAGCAACCCGCAGATCCATGGTCTGCTCAAGTAGGGCTTCACCCAGTTTTATCATCTCGGCGAAATCCGCATCTTCGGCAAGGATCACCTTGTTACCGACCTGCTGTTCGCCTTTGGCTGTCGCTGCAATCGTCAGATCCGAGAACTGCGCGTCATACTCCAGATCGGGGCCAGAGGGCTCTTCCTCGCCAAAGCCTGCCAGCAATTTTTCCAAATCTAAACTCACGTAATTCACCTTTATAATAGTACCTAGAGCCTATCCCGTAAGCCCTGTAACGGGGCCAAAATAATAAGGAAAACTTAGCTTTTTTGGTACTTGGTAATCTCATAAAAACCGTAGATGCCTTTAGGGAACCACGCAAGAATTAATCCTGAAAAGAGTGATTTTCACGACACTTTCAAAGCATTTCCAAACAATAACAACGCCTCAGCCCTTCACAACTTGGCAACCCCCAACACGGCTCCTATAAGGGAGTATATTACAGGCCGTGGCTTGAGCATTACAAATCAAGGAATATCAAATGAAATGGGCGCTTGTTATCGCGTTACTGGTTTTTGCCATTCTGACAGCCCCTGTCGGCTGGTACTTTGCCCAGTCCCTGTCGCAAAACGGGGACTCCCCGAAAATCGCCGAACTTGAAGCGCAACTGGCAATACAGGCGCAAAAATCAAAGGATTTGACCATTGATTTGAACGCCTTGGCCTCTCGCGTGACTTTGCTGGAAGAAACCGGCGTCGCCGAAACCGTGGTGCAATCCTTTGCCGATCCGGCCGAAGATACCACCGACACACTGGCAGACAGTTTTGCCCAAGTGGTTCTGATCGCCGATCGTCGGGACGTGAACAAAGCCCTGTCCAATTCGGGATCATCGTATCTGATCGACCTGTTCGGCCTGCCCCGCCCCGATCTCAGCGAGGAGTGTCAGTCCATGACCAACCCCCTGCTGAAAGATCTGGTGAAAACCGAAAACGTCGGCCCGATCCGTGTTACGATGATCGAACCCGCGATCCTGTCCCTGCGTCAGGTGTTTCGCAATGTTAAGATTTTTGAACCTGAATTATACGAACGGATCAACACCGCAGGGTCGTTGTGTGTGCGTCATATTCGGGGCCGCCCCGGATCGGTGTCTACCCACGCCTATGGCCTGTCGGTTGATCTGAACATCGACGGCAAACTGGACACGCTTGGGGATGGGAAAACCCAGTTGGGTCTGATCCTGCTGGCGGACTTCTTTAACAAAGAGGGCTGGTACTGGGGCGCAAGCTTCGGGCGCGAGGACAGCATGCACTTTCAGGTTTCCAAAGAGAAAATCAATCAATGGCTGCGCCAGGGCCTGATACGCGCAAAATAGTCGTTAAAAATTCGGGAATTGGGCAGCTATTCTTGCCTTCCTTTGTGTTTAGCCGCATAGTTATCCAACCATAATTGCGGATCAATTTAATTTAGTGGAACTTGACAGATGTCTCTGTGTCTAAAGTCGATTACTGCGGTTTTCCTAACCCTTGCCGGGACGTTTTGTGCTGTGTCTGATGCACAGGCGCAGGGGGCGAACGTGGTCACCACCAACTTTAATACCATTGATGACGCCATAAATGCGCTGGGCACCACCACCTATCAATCCATCAACACCAGCTATACCGAATCGTCCAGAGCGACCTTTACCTTTTCTGTCCCGTCCGAAACATTGACCCTGCGCTATCGCTCCGACAGCCCCGCTGTCGCCCTGCGCGATGACACAGGCGCGCTGATTGCACGGTTTAACGCAGGGGATCGCACCGCAAGCGAGGCTGAACTGATGGCCTTTCTGCGCGCCCGCTACGCCAAAGACACCGACGCCTTGAAACTAAAGGTCGCACATACGCCTTCTGATCCGGTTGCGGGTAATCCGGCCTCTTTGATGTCGCAAATGGTCAGCGCCAGTTTCAGCAACGGCACGGATGTGGGGCCGTCGCCGCTGACGGGCGGCAGCCGCGCGCGGGGTACGGCCAGCTACAACCATCTGGGGATATCCCTGCAAACCGGGCGGTATTCGGGCCCCGGATTTTCGGCCAATGTAACCTCGCTGCCGCTCAGCTATGCTTTTGCGCTGGATGATCCGCGCTGGGCGGTGAAAATCAACGCTCCGCTGAACTTTACCACCATCAACGGTCAGGATTATGTGTCCGGCTCGGTTGGTGTGGGCCTGCGCATGCCTGTCACCGACAATTGGTCCCTGACCCCCGAACTGCGCGTCGGCGCGGTGCGTGACGGCAATTCGGGAGTTACCGCGGTTCTGGCCAACGCATCGCTGATGTCGAACTATCGGCTGGATCTGAAAAACGGCTACGGACTGGTGTTCGGCAACGGGCTGACCTATTCCAAATCGCTGAATTCCAGCGGCACGACCTATGGGCTGACCAATACAATCAACAAGAACGGGATCGAGCTGTCAGGCCCCTTCCAGCATAAACTTTACGGGCTGCCCACCAACTGGCAGTTTTCCGTGGTGCATACACTGGTGGGCGGCACGCCGACCTATATTGACGAATGGACCGATGTGTCTCTCTCCCTTGGCACCATCGGGTCCAAAAACGGGGTGACTTGGGATAGTGTGCGGATCGGCCTGACCTACACCCGCGCCAATCGGGGTGTGGAAGGGTTGAATATTAATTTCGGGTACGAGTTCTAGGGGATTATGATGAAAACCATGCTTTCGCGATCCGGCCTTGTGACGCTGCTGCTTTTTGTAATGGCGCAAGCCACATGGGCGGCAGATCGTGTTGCCCTGTTGATCGGCAACAGCCGCTATGACAATTCTGCACTGTCCCTGAAAAATCCCGCCAATGATGTGGCCGCCATGTCGAAAAAGCTGGGGGCTTTGGGGTTTGTGGTGATTTCTGCACAGGATGCTTCCAGCGCAGACATGGACCGTGCGCTGAACGCTTTTGAAAAACAGCTCAAAGGCGCGGATCTGGGCCTGTTCTTTTACGCAGGCCACGGCAGTCAGGCGGGGGGCGAGAATTTTCTGCTGGCCACCGATTTTCAAGGCTCCACATCCGAAGCAGTCAAAAAATCATCCCTCACCCTTGGTCGCGTCCGCGAGGCATTTGCCCGCGCCAGACCCAATGCGGGGATTGTGATCCTTGATGCGTGCCGTGACAATCCGCTGGCCGTGACGCTGGACCCGAATGGCAAGGCCGTCGGTCTGGCACGGGCCAAATCCGCCACTGGCCTTTTGGTGGCCTATGCGACAGACCCCGGCAACGTGGCCTTTGAAGGCACTGGCGACAATTCCATTTTCACCACCGCCCTGCTGAAGCACATCAGCGAACCCGGCCTTGATGTGCGCCTGATGTTCGGGCGTGTGCGTCAGGACGTGGTGCTGCGCACCCGCGGCGCACAGGTGCCTTGGGTTGAAGAAAGCCTGATCGGCGAACACGCCATGAACCCATCGCTGGATTCAGGGGGACGCGAAGCCATGATTGCACGCGACATCGAAATGTGGCGCGCGGTCAGCGGTGAAACCACGCCGCAGGCCTATCAGGGCTATCTGGACGCCTTTCCAAACGGGATGTTCAAGGATTTTGCCAACCAGCGGATCACTCGGCTCAGCTATTCTGCCAATCTGCCTGAAACCGGCAGCCCGTTAAAAGTCGCCGAACTGGATGTCACCCGCGATACTAGCCGCGTCTCTGCTGCGCTGGGCATTCTGGGCTTCGTGCCGCAAAGCCGCAGCGCCCCCGATATAGAAGATCTCGAAGCCGCCGCCGCCGCTTACCGCGCGTCACTTGGGAAAAACGCCGCCCTGACGGAAGACAATCTTTTTGCCGATGCGTCACGGTTGTTGCTGTATCTGGGCGGCAATGTGGGCAAACAAATTCAGGTGGATATTGCGGCTCTGTCCAGTATTGACCAGACCCTTGTGGTGGCCCGCGATGCCTATGCCGAACTGGAAGAGGTGGCCGCTGGCGATGAAAGTGCCAAGCCGATTCTGGAACAGGCCCGCACCGATATTGCTGCCATTGAACGGGCCCAGACCGAGGTTCTGTCCCAACTGGATCAGGAACGCGGCTATTACGAGGATCTGATGGCGCAGGCCAACGCCAACTTCTCGGACTATATGGTCGAACGCACCATTGGCATTGCCGCCACACGCTCCGCTCCCGTGGACGATGAAAAGCTGGCCAGCCGCGCCAAACTGTTCCTTAAACATGTAAATCAGGCAGCCGATGCCGAAACCCAAGGATCCTACCAATGGCTTTCCGACTTTCTGCCCCAAAGCTGATCGCAGCCGCCCTGTCGCCGATGATTGCCCTAAGCCTGCCCGCCTGTGCGGTAAACCCCGGCGATCCGGTAGCCGCACAAAGGGCGTTCAGCTGGCAGCCCGAAACGGTTGAGGAAAAAGCCCTGCGCCATAAAGCCGAGGCATTGCAAGCCACCGTCGGCGAAGGCGGCATGGCTGGCTTTACCGTCGGGGCGCTAATCGGCGGTCTGACAGGCGGCATGCAAGGCGCCTTTGCGGGGGCCCGTTTGGGACGGTTCATCGGCGCGGCATCCGGCGCCTATGTGCGCGGCCTGCAAGAAGGCTTTGCCAACCGCGAGGCCCAGTTGAACCAGCTAACCGCCGACCTTGAATCCAACAACCGCGATCTGGAAAGCGCAATCGCCACCATGCGCGCGGTTTTGGGCCAGCAACAGGCCCGCCTTGCCGCCGCACGTGCATCTGGCAACGGGCTGGCTGTCCGGCAGGCGCAGGAACAGGCCTCTGGCAATCTGGCGATCATGAACAAAGCCATTGAAGCCGCCGTCCAGCGCCAGAATGTCTTTGGCGAGGCACGCTCGCTATTGGCTGTTGACGGCCAGACCGCGGCCACTGCCGCCGCCGCCGGCCCTGCAAATGACCGCTATAATGCTTTGGCAGACCGGATTGCGGCCATGCGATCCATTGCCACCACTCTGGTTACGGAGATCTGATATGACCAACCGTTCCCTTACCCGCACCCTGAGCCGCCCTGCCCTTTTATGCACACTGCTGCTGACCAGCGCCTGTGCACAACGCGGCAATCTGGATGATCCGGCCTATGGCGGTTTTTTCAACGGCATCGAAAATGTGTCCGACGGTACCTATGATGCGCGGATTGCAACGCGCGAAGAAAAAGTCGCGGCCCTGCAACAGCGCCAGCAACGCCTGCTGGCCGAGCGCAATTCCCTGAGCCGCCAGGTTTCAGCCCATCAAAACGCGCTGGCCCGACTGCAACAGGATATTGTGGTTTCCAAAATCCGCATCGGTGAAAACAACCTTGATGCAGGCACCAAAGCCCGGATCACAGCCGCCCTGACCACTACTCCCGGCGGGCAAACCGATGCCGAACGGCTGGCAAACCTGCAAAAAACCATCGCAAACACTCGTAAACTGGCGGAATCGCTGGCTCAACTTGCAGGGTGAACCCTTCCTGCGCTATGTAACCCGTTAACAAGCATTGTTTCCCCATCAAAAGGCCCATCCCGTGAGCGACTCCTCAGAAACTGGCATCCTGTCCACGGGCGATGTGCTGAACAATACTTATGTGATTTCCGACATGATCGCCTCGGGCGGCACGGGGGAAGTATACCGCGCCACCAATCGGGTGTCGGGGCGTGAAATTGCGGTGAAAATCCTTAAGGCCGAATTTGCACAGGATGAGCAGTTCATCAACCTGATGAAACGCGAGGCTTCTGTCCTGCATGAGGTCGTGGACCCATCGGTGGTGCGCTATTACGACCTGCTGGAAAGCGATTCACACGGTGGTTTCCTGTTCATTGTGATGGAATTCATCGAAGGTCAGTCGCTGGCCGATGAAATGAAAGACAAAGGCCCGCTGGATGAGGCAACCCTGCTGCATGTGGCGGAACGGGTGTTGCAGGGGCTGAAAGCGGCCCATGAAAAGAACGCCTTTCACCGTGATCTGTCACCGGACAATATCCTGCTGCGCGGCGGGGATCCGGCACAGGCTACCTTGATCGACTTCGGTATCGCCAAAGATGTGAATGAGGGCGCAAAAACCGTTGTGGGCGGCGGGTTTGCGGGCAAATACCAATATGCCTCTCCGGAACAGATGGAAGGCCGCAGCGACGCGCGTTCTGATCTTTATTCCCTTGGCATGACCCTGATGGGCGCCTATCGCGGGCAATCCCCCAATGCGGGGTCGTCCCTGATGCAGATCATCAGCGCCAAGGCGGTGAAACCCGATATTTCCGATATGTCCGGCCCGCTGGCCGACCTTGTATCACGCCTTGTGGAACCCGATCCTGCGGACCGTCTGCAATCTGCTGAAAGCGCTTTGATTTTTCTGAAAAGCGGTGCGCCACAGGCTGATGAAAAGACCGTGATTGTATCCTCCGGCGCGCAGCGTGCGGCCCCTGGTCCGTCGACTGGCAAAGCGGCCATAGCCACATCCAAAGCCGATACGCCCCCTGCCAAAAAATCCCGCGCAGGGCTTTATGCCAGTGTGGCAGTGGTTCTGGTGGCGCTTGGTGCCGGTGGCTGGTTCAGCGGGATTTTATCCCCAAGCGATCCCGCGCTGGACACACCGCTGGCCGTCACCGATGACACAGGCAGCCCGACAACAGGGCAACCCCCTGTTGTGGCAGATGCCCTGCCCCTTGCCGATCCGTTTGTACTGACCATTGAACGCATCTCGCGTGATGATCCCTTGCGTGTGCTGGGCAACCTGCCTTCACAAGACAGCATCCCCACCGTCACCACCCAGTTGGAAGAAGGCCTGAACGCCTTTGCGGTGTTAACCGATATCACCCCCGCGCAGGGCGAACCTTTTGACGGCTGGAACGAAACAATCGTCAAGGTCGCACTTTTGTTCGGCCAGTTGGACGCTTGGACCATATCGGCCAATGGTACGGATCTGATCCTGATCGCCAAAGCCCAGAATGAACTGGAAAAAACCGCGCTTCTGAATGCCACACGCAACGCGATCGAAGGCACAAATCTGACCATTGTTGATCGCATCGAGGTAGATGTTCCCACGATAAAATTCGACGAGTTGAACGCCGGCTTACAGGGCGTGTCCACCTGTGGCCCGCTGACGCTGACCGGCGGCACTGACGGGATGATCGGCGCGACAGATACGCTGGCGGTCACTGGCAAGCTGGCCGTGGCGGCCGATATGACGCGGGTGCAGGCCTATCTGTCCCAGAACGCGCCCGGTCGGGATGTGACTTCGGACATCGAAGTGCTGAACACCAGCGTCTGCTCTGTGCTGAAACTGCTGCCAGCGCAATTGTCACCCGATCTGAAAATCGCCTATAGTTACGGCACCAAAGCGGATGCGGTTGACGGGGATATTTTCCGCATCGGCGAAAACCCTGTGATCGACATCCAATTGCCCAAAGACCGCACGGGCTTTTTGAATGTGGCTTTTGTGGATCTGGGCGAACAGGTGTTTCACTTGCTGCCCCATCAGGCGCGCAAGGAAAACGACCTGCAAAAAATCGGCATAGTGGACGGTGACACCCGCAGCGTGCGTGTGGCATATCCTGTGGATCAGGCCTCGATCGAGCAGCTTGGCTTTAAGGTGGTCGAACCCCTTGGCGCCAACATTCTGCTGGCCGTGGTTACCGATGCACCGCTGTTTGATCAAACCCGCCCCCGCGCCGAAAGCAGCAGCGCCTTTATCGAGGCCCTGAACGGTCGTTTGGCTGGTCTGCCCGACCAAGGTGCGCTGGTCAGCTATCGCTATCTGATGACGCTGGAATAATCCGCGACGCACCGGCTGCGATCTTTGCAAAGAGTGACATTTACAACATTGTGTTTTCCCTTTTTCTGCTAAATCGGCTAGAAACGGGGAAACACCCCCATAAATTTTCAATTCACCCCTTTACGGGAGTCGTCCGATGACCTTTTTCAAAACAACTGCCTCACTCGTTACCCTGTTGGCCCTGCTGGCCCCTTCTGTGCAGGCCGATGAAATGACAGCCGAAGACATCCTGCAACGGCTTCAGGCGCAGCGCAGCCGCACCCTTGGCTTTGTCGAGGCGTCAAAACCCGCAGGTGAAGCCAGCGAGGAAACCGCCGTCACAATGGCCCCCGCTAACCCAGTAGACCAAAGCGCAGGCAGCACCGCGCCGTCGGTCAGCTCTACGGGTCTGGCGCTACAGGCCAGCGACAGCGGCAGTGGATCATCAGGGTTGCAACTCAGCGCCACACAAGATGCCACAGGCACCCAAAGTGCGCCGTCCGTGACCGCCACACAGGGCAATGAATCCATGCCGACCCTGGCCACCGCCCCCGCAGCGCCGCTGGACCAGCCAGTCACTCCGATGACCATTGATCTGACGATCTATTTCGATTTCGACAGTGCCTTGTTGCAGCCCAAATCGAAAACCCAACTGACAGCCCTGTGCGCCGCAATCAAAGCGGATACCGGCAAGGGCACCTACCAGATCATCGGCCATACAGACGCCAAAGGCAAAGCCAGCTACAACCAGCGCTTGTCCCAAGCCCGCGCGGATGAAGTGGTGCGCTATATGACCACTTCCTGTGGCATCGACGCTGCCCGCCTGAAAGCGGTTGGCGCGGGTGAAGGGCATCTGAAACTGCCCAACGAACCCCGCTCCCCTGAAAACCGTCGGGTCGAGGTTCAGGTACTAAGCTGACCCCGCCGTAAAATTGCAAACGGCCGCAGCCTACCCTGCGGCCGTTTTGCGTTGATCCGTTCCTGACGGAACAGATGTCCTGTCGAACTGTGCTTTGCGCAGCGCCCAAATGTGTTTATGACAGCAGGCGAACCCGACTAAAGTTCCAAGACAAACGGACCAAACCCAATGAGCAAACTGATCACTGTGCTGAACGGCCCTAACCTGAACCTTCTGGGCCAGCGCCAGCCCGAAATTTACGGCCATGACACTTTGGCCGATGTGGAAGCGGGCTGTGCGAAAGTGGCACAGGAATACGGTTTGCGATCCGAACTGCTGCAATCAAACCACGAAGGCGTTCTGGTTGATATGATCCAGAAATGCCGTGAAACATCGGCGGGGATCATCATTAACCCCGCCGCTTACACCCACACCTCGGTCGCTATTCTGGATGCGCTGAACACCTTTGACGGGCCGGTTCTGGAAATCCACATTTCCAACATCCACCACCGCGAGGAATTCCGCCATAAGTCCTTCGTGTCAAAACGTGCTGATTCCGCGATCATCGGGATGGGAGTTCAGGGGTATTATCTGTGTATGCACCGTATGGGGCACCTGCTGGGGGAAACAGGGTAACGGCAGTGACAAAGCCCAAACGCGGTTTGCGGGACAACTCCCCAAGGCGCAGCCCGCATATGTCGCTACCCGGGTATTCCGTCGAAAACCGATCCGAAGATCGGAGCCCTTTCGGGTGAAATTCCCAGAAATCAATTGTATTTCATGCGTATAATCGCCCATATATGCATACAAATTGTTTATGACTGTTAGACCTGTACATATGTCCCAAATTGAAGCCGTCAGAATTACGAACCAAATCGGCTTGAACTTTGAATATGAATACCCCGAACAGTTCGTTCTTTCCTATGACAGCACGCTAGATTTGCCCGGCTGGGACTATTTCAAACTGGGCGGAATGAACCTTTGGCGTGCGCCCGATGCCCGTACAAAACGGCTTTATGACACCCAGGGAATTCCCCTTGGCTGGCTGCTTGGGGAGGCCGTGGACGGTGACGGTCAATATTTAAGCGACCCTGTGACCGTTCCCGTGTGCGACACCAGCGATAACGCATCCAAAGTTGTGGAAGAATGGGTCGAGGCGCTCGCAGGGCGCTATGCCGTGATCCTTTTGAATGACAATCAACCACGGCTTTATCAGGATCCGATCGGCGATTTCTCGGTTGTTTGGGACCCTGAAACCGGCATCGTGGCCTCATCCGTTTTGTTGGCTCTGACCCGTCAGATGGAATGGAACGAGGATTTTGACCGCCAAGGCGTGCTGGATGGCAGGGTTCATTTTTCACTGGGCCATACCGCGGATGCGCGGGTGCAGCGGATGCTGCCGAACCACTATCTAGACCTGACAACATGGACCCTAAAGCGGCACTGGCCCCGCAGTGACACGGAGTTTTCCAGCAATGACGCCGATCTGGGCAAACAAGTGGATGCCATTTCAGAGCGGCTTACCTCTATCATGCGCGCCCTTGTTACCAATACATCCTGCCTTTTGCCCATATCGGGTGGTCGGGATTCCAGAAACCTGACGGGCGTACTGGGTCCGGCAGCAGAGTCACTGGTGGCTGGATTTGCAATTAAATTTCACAAAATGTCGCGGATCGACACGGAAATCGGGGCTGCCATTGCAAAGCGGATTGATGTCCCTTTTCTGGATCTGCCCAGCGTAAAATCAACGCGACCGCAAAGGCTGCGCTACTATCGGAACACCGGATACGCAGACGGTGGCATCACGCTGAAACTGCTCGGAAGCCATCTGGCACTGCCCCCCGGCAATCTAGTGTTACGCGGCAATGCGATGGAACTGCTACGCGCCAATCAGTGGAACAACGGCACAATCTGGCGGGACGGAGAGGTCAACACGGCCTTTGGTGTGCGGCGACTGCTGATTGTCAGGGCCACAGATGCCGAAATGGCAAGGTATGCACCCGAATACGAAGCTTGGGCCGATACAATCCCCGAAAATGCGCGAAAACGGCAGTTGGATCTGGCGTTTTGCGAACATTTGCTGCCAAACACCCTTGGCATTCGCCACTTCGGGCAAACACAAAGTTTCTTTATCAATCCGTTTTCCTGTCGTCGGCTGATCCATCTCGCGATGCAGATTTCTCCGGAGTTGCGCGCCGAAGATCACCCCAACCAGATGCTGCTAGAACGCAACTGTGCCCATTTATCCGATATTCCATTTGAAGGCGAAGTCGCCACAGGTGCCGTGATTCCCGACGCCTAATGCGGTTTGGAAGCTGGCTGCTAAAGCCCCATGTAGCCGGAATTGATTCGAGTCCTTTGACTGCACTCCGCATCCTGACCGAACCAGTCTCGGCTCCCCCAAAAAAATTACAGCGCCCCACAAGCATCAGGAAATCCGCGCCTGCGGGTGCATGTAACGATTTTGAAACACCGCATCGAAACCCTAATTAAAGCGTTGTTTTAAAACATATTTTCCAAAACTCACTTGCCAGCCCGCCGCTCGACGTCCATCCGGATATTTTGCCGTCGACAGCGGGCATAGTTTTGCAAAATCCGGAGCCTTGCCAGAAACGCAGTGTTGACATGTGAATATTTTCTTCTCTCTACTGGGCATATAAGAGAACAAGGTTCACATATATGAACACTATAGTAAAGTCCGCTGCAAGGGTCCTTGATGTCCTCGAACTGCTGTCCAGCAGAACAGAGCCGATGCGGCTGAACGAAATTGTCTCGATTATGGGCATTCCGAAATCCAGCGCTTACGGATTGATCACCACCCTTGTTGTGCGCGGATATGTGTCCAAGGACAGCGCGGACCGTTACACGCTGATCGAAAATTTCAGGCAAGGTTTCGGCTGGGTTGGCGGGTTCGAAGGCTTCCTGACCTCTGTTTCCGCTCCCATCGTCGAAAAAATCCGCGACAAGCTGGATGAAACCGTCTTTGTTTGTGTGCGCACCGAACAGCAAAATGCCCGTCTGATCGCCAAAGCCGTCAGCCGCCAGCCGATCCGCTACGACGCTTCGGAACAAAGCTCCCTGCCGGGGTATGGCACGGTGATGGGGCGGGTCCTGCTGGCATGGCAATCCCCTGAAAAAGTCGACGCCTATTTCGCAAGAACCGAACTGAAAGCCTTTAACGAAAAGACACCGACCTCTGAATCTGAAATCCGCGCAGCGCTCGATAAAATTCGGGCGGATGGCTATGGCACTATTGTCGATGAATATGCGACTGGCGGTGCCGGGATCGCAGCCCCGATCCGCAATGGCGCGGGCGAGGTTGTGGCGGTTCTGGACATTGCAACCGTCACCGCACGCTATCAGTTGCGCAAAGACGACATGCTGGCCGCCGTGCTTGAAGGTGCAGAACGGATCAGCCAGCGGTTGGGATATCGCACCCCCGAAGACCCGCAATCAGTTCACCAAACACAGGGTGCAGCCGCGCTCGATACTCAAGGAAATTCGTGATGGCATACCGCGTAGGCGTAGACATCGGCGGCACCTTTGCCGATTTTTGTGCATTCGACGAAACTGCGGGGCAGATGGGCACCGTCAAGGTTCTGACCACCCCCGATCAACCCGGCCAAGAGGTGATTAACGGGTTGAAAGCACTGGAAGACCGCTTTGGCATTACGCCGTCGGATATTTCCTATTTCACCCATGGCACCACCGTTGGCATTAACGCGATTATCATGCGCAAAGGCATCCGCCTTGCCATGTTTACCACCGAGAATTTCTGCGACGTGCTGGAACTGGCACGGCTGAAAATGCCGGACCCCTACCACTTGCTGTCTGCCCGTCCGGACCCGCTTGTCACCCGCGATCTGGTCTTTGGTGTGGCTGAACGGATGCTGGCAGATGGCTCGGTTGACAGCCCGCTAGACCCCGAAAGCCTGAAAGCCGCAGTTGCCGCTGCGCAGGCCCGTGGCGCCGAAGGCATTGTGATTTCGTTCCTGCATTCCTATCGCAACCCTGCCCATGAACAATTGGCCAAGCAATTGATCGCGGAAATTGCGCCTGACTTACATGTTTTCTGTTCACATGAGGTGCGCCCGATCATCCGCGAATACGAACGCTCCTCAACGGCGGTGATCCACGGCTATGTGCAGCCCCGCGTTTCAGAATATCTCGGGGCGTTGCAAGACGCGCTAAGCGGTATTGGGGTCGCCCCCGAACCGATGATCACCAAATCCAACGGCGGCATTATGTCGGTGGAAATCGGCAAGACCGCCTGCGTTGAAATGTTGCTTTCCGGTACTGCCGCAGGGGTGATGGGGGCTGCTTTTGTAGCCCGTGCCGCGGGTGAAGACAAAGTCCTGAGCCTTGACATCGGTGGCACCTCTGCGGATGTGGCGATCATCACCGACGGCCAGCCCGGCTATGGCATGAACGAAGTTGTCGGCGAGTTTCCGATCTATGTTCCCACCGTTTCCGTCACATCCATCGGCGAAGGCGGCGGCTCTATTGCGCGGATTGACGCGGCTGGATTGTTGACGGTTGGCCCGGACAGCGCAGGCTCTACCCCCGGTCCGGCAGCCTACGGGCGCGGCGGAACCGAAGCAACAATCACCGACGCCTTTGTCACGCTGGGCCTGCTGGACCTGTCTGCCCTTGGCTACGGCATGGTTTCAGTGGACCGCGACAAGGCCGTTTCCGTGATCCGGCCCCTTGCGGACAGACTGGGATCAACCCTTGAAGCAACCGCCGAAGGTATCATCGGCATTGCCGTGTCGGGCATGTTCCGCGAGGTGACAAAGCTTTGTTCGCGACGGGGCATTGATGTGCAGGATTTCAGCCTGCTGGCCTTTGGCGGCGGCGGCCCGATGATGGCCTGTTTTCTGGCACGCGACCTTGGTATGAAGCGTGTGATTGTCCCCTCGTCCCCCGGAGTGTTATCGGCCCTTGGCGGGCTGACTGCTGATGTGCGCAATGATTTCACCGAAACCGCCTATTATGATCTGCACCCTGCAAATGCGCCGCGTATGGCAGACACCGTGGCCCGCCTTAGCGAAAAAGCCCGCCGCTGGATGGTCGAGGAGCAGCATTACCAAGGCACGCCCGTATTTCACGCCGCTGGCGAAATGCGCTATCGCGGCCAGAGTTTTGAAATCGAGGTTCCAATTGATCCCGCCGCGCTGAAGTCCCGCGACATCACCCCGATTGCCGAGGCATTTCACGCAGAACACCGCCGCCTGTACGGCCACGCGGATACAGAAGCTCCGATCCAGATTATTGCGATCAACCTTGTGGTGACAGGCCATTCTGCCAAGCCGACCCTGCCCAAAGGCACACTTCAGCCCCGCGATCTGCGTGCAGATAAAACCATGACGGCCCATCTGGATGGCGCCCAATGCGACGTCGCCCTGTTCAGCCGGTCCGACCTGACCCCGGGCACCTGTTTCGCCAGTCCCTGCGTCATCGCGCAAGACGATACCACCACCATCGTCCCCGCAGGGTTCACGGGCACAGTAGACGCCTATGGCAACCTGATCCTCACGCTTACGGAGACCCGAAATGCGCACTGACCCAGTCACCCTTAAAGTGCTCGAAAACCACGCGCAGGCTGTGGCCGAAAGCATGGCCTATACGCTGTTTCGCACTGCGCATTCCACCTTTGTTAAAGAAACCGAAGATTTCACCACGGGTCTGACCACCCCGTCGGGCATGACCTTTGCATCGCCCCGCGATCTGGGGGCTACGTGGTTCATCGGGCTGGATTACAAAGGCGCGATCGAAATGATCGACGACTACGAAGAAGGCGATATTTGCGTCACCAATGATCCCTACTCGGGGTTTGTCTGCTCGCATACGCCCGATATGCACATCTGGAAGCCGATTTTCTGGGAGGGCGAGATCGTCGCCTTTGCGGTCGGTCACATCCATAACACCGATATGGGCGGCGCTGTTCCGGCATCATTGTCACGGGCCAATACGGAAATCCATCAAGAAGGCATCCGTTTTGCACCAACGAAACTGGTCAGTCGCGGCGTGATGAACCAACAGCTTGTAGACACGATGACCCTGAACGTGCGCATGCCGGACCAGAACCGCGGCGACCTGAACGCACAAATCGCAGCGGTAAACACCGGCGAAGCCAAGATGCACGACATGATCCGCAAATTCGGTGTCGATGTGGTGAAAAACGGCATCGAAGACTTGCTGGACGTGGCTGAATCCCGCGCCCGCGCGGTGATTTCCAACCTGTCAGACGGCGATTTCCGCTTTGTCGACTATCTGGACGAAGACGGCCCGAACGGTGTGCCCGTGCGTCTGGAACTGACCCTGAAAATCCGCGGCGACAGTGTTGTGATGGATTTCACAGGCTCTGATCCGCAGTTGAAATCCGCGCTGAACATGCCCACAGGGGGCAATCCGCGTCATATTCTGCTGATGGTCGGGCTGAATTACTGCCTTTATACCCTTGACCCGTCGATCCCGCTGAACGGAGGAATCCTGCGCGCGGCGACCTGCATTGTGCCTGAAGGCACGGTTCTGAACCCCCAACATCCCGCTGCTGTTGGCATGCGGTCCCTGACCTGCGGGCGGTTGCAAGGTGTTGTGATGGGCGCGTTTCACGCAGCGGCGCCTGATCGCCTGCCTGTCGGCGCTGCAGGGGGCGGCGGAATCGTCAACGTCAAAACATTTGATGCGCGCTCGGGAAAACTTTCCATGGCCTCCATCGACCCTGTAACAGGGGGTGCTGGCGGGTCGGCCAAAGGCGACGGCACGGATGGGTCGGGGGCAAATTCGGCGTTTCTTAAAAACACCCCTGTTGAAATCAACGAAGTCGAAGTTCCGATCAAGTTCCGCCGCTACGGGTTGGTCCCTGATTCAGGGGGCGCAGGTCTGGCGCGCGGTGGCATGGCGACCGAACTGGAGGTCGAGGTATTCACCCCTGACACCGTGGTCACCGCACGCAACCGCGACCGTTCGATCTTTGCCGCATGGGGTGGTTCGGGCGGAATGCCGGGTGCACCGTCCCGTTTCACACATATCACGCCGGACGGCGGGCAGTTCGACCTTGGCAACACAGATGTTGTCCCTCTTGGGCCTGGCGATGTTTTCAACCTGACTTCTGGCGGGGGTGCGGGTTTTGGCAACCCGTTCGAGCGCCCCGTTGATCTGGTGGTGCGCGATGTCTTGCGCGGCGCTGTCTCGCCAATGGCAGCGGCGGAACATTACGGCGTAGTGGTTGATTTGAATGGGGTATTGGATGACGCAGCCACAACGGCTCTGCGTGCTGCCCATGTGGCACCGGCCCCCGAAACCTACAGCTATAACGCCAACCGCCGAGACTTTGAATCGATCTGGACCGATGCAAATTACGCGGCCCTGACACAAGCCATGACCCTGATGCCGGTTCACTGGCGCCACTTTGTCAAACATGCGGTGTTTGAACGGATCGCAGGTCTGACCGACGCAGAGCTGCGGGGCGATGGCACCGAAGTCTGGGCGGCGATCGAAGCTGTCAAAACCCGCGTTCCCGGTCTGGCCAGTTCAATGACCTTACAGGAGGCCGCAGAATGATCACCTTTGATTATACAGGGCAGACTGTGCTGGTCACAGGGGCTGCACGGGGTATCGGGGCGGCTATAACCGCTGAATTTATGGCAGCGGGTGCAACCGTTGTCGCAGCCGATATCCTTGGGGATGAACTGGCTGCATTGGCCAAAACACACGCAGGCTTGCAGACCGAAGTGATTGATCTGGGGGATTTTAGCGCCGTAAAAGAACGGTTTGGCAGCCTTTCCCCTGATATTGTGATCACTGCCGCAGGCGGTGTGCGGGGCCAGTCTGCAAAACCTTTGGACGAAGTTACCGACGCAGAGTGGCTTTCGATTTACGACGGCAACGTCATGTCCGTTCTGCACACCATGCGTGCGGTTATCCCCGCAATGAAGGCACGGGGATCGGGGCGGATCATCACGATTTCTTCGGGTGCGGGGCTGAAACCCAGCCTGACGGGGATCCAGTCCTATTGCTCTGCTAAACACGGGCTGATCGGCCTGACCCGCCAGATGTCTTTGGAACTTGGCCCCTTTGGCATCACCGTCAATTCTGTGGCACCGGGGTTTCTGCGCACCTCGCCTGATTATGAACGCCAATGGGCGGGCTACGGTGCCGAAGGCCAGCAACGCATGTTGTCAAACATCGCCATGCGTCGGCTGGGAGACCCCAGCGACATCGCCGCCGCCTGTGCCTTTCTCGCCTCTGACAGAGCGGGGCTTATCACCGGGCAGGTGCTGCCCGTCACCGGACACCCTTTCCCTTAGGAGTATGACATGACCCAATCCGATAACCCTTGGGAATGGCCCGAAGAAACATGGCGCGGCAAAGTGGATCGTGTTCGCGCAGGTCAGACCCTGAAACCGAAATCATGGCCAAACGGCGCGCGCTGTGCGGTGGCCCTATCCTTTGATGTGGACCATGAAACCAACGAATTGCGCGACGGCGGTGAGTCAATCAGCGCCATGAGCCGTGGCCAATACGGCAACCGTCAGGGCATTCCCCGTGTGATGGACGTCATCCGCCGCCATGACATCAAGGCCAGCTTTTACGTGCCCGCAGTGGTGGCGCAGCTTTACCCCGACGAAACCCGAATGTTCGTCGCCGAGGGCCATGAGGTCGGCATCCACGGCTGGATACACGAGCGCAACTCGGTCCTGCCGGCGGATGTGGAACGGGATCTGCAAATGCGGTCCGCCGACATGCTTGAGAAAATCTCGGGCAAGCGCCCCGTTGGTATCCGCACGCCGTCTTGGGATTTTTCCCAGTCCACGCTGGAAATCACCCGCGATATGGGGCTGATTTATGACAGTTCCCTGATGGGCGACGTGGATTGCTATCACCTGCTGCTGGACGGCGAAGACACGGGCGTCATTGAACTGCCTGTGGAATGGATCCGCGATGATGCGGTCTATTTTAACATGAACCGCTTTTCTGCCCTGCGCCCCTATACCCCGCCCGAGGCGGTGTTCGACGTGTTCCGCCGCGAGTTCGAAGCCGCCTATGACGAAGGCGGATTGTTCCAACTGACCATGCATCCCCATGTGACGGGTTATCGGTCACGGATCTGGATCTTTGAAGACATCGTTCGGCTGGCAAAAGACAAAGGCGACGTCTGGTTCGCCACCCATGCCGAAATCGTCGAATGGGTGAAGGCCAACGCCTGACACCCCGTTCATTTGGTCCCCATCCGGGGCCCCTGCCGTTCCGGAAGTTCCGGTGCTGCCAAAAACGCCAAAAGGCACGCAACATCTAACGTTTTCAACAGAGAGGATAAGCCATGAAGAAGACCATATTAGCACTATGTTCAGCCCTCGCGCTGGCAAGCCCCACATTCGGGGTGGCGCAAGACCGCTATGTCCATGCCAATAATTCGGGATATGATACCCTTGATCCCCATACCGTGTTTGACGTGGCCCGCGTTGCCACCCGTTTGAACTTTTATGACGGACTGTACCGCTGGGTCGATAACCCGCCAAAGCTGATCCCGTGGCTGGCCAAGGATCACACCGTTTCCGAAGACGGGCTGACATGGACTTTTAACCTGCGCGACGATGTCACCTTTCACGATGGCAGCCTGATGACCGCGCAGGATGTGGTTTATTCAACCGAACGTCTGTTGGCCCTGAAACGGGGCGCGGGATCGCTGTTGTTGCCGATGATCGACCCTGGTCAGACCGTGGCGCTGGACGATAAAACCGTCGCTTTCACGCTTAAGGAACCCTCGGCGATTTTTGCATCTTTGGTGCCCAATATCCTGATCGTGAATTCCAAAGTGGTGCAGGAAAACGAAGTCGATGGCGACATGGGTCAGAAATACATGATCGACCACATCGCAGGCACAGGGTCTTACACGTTAAAACGCTATGACCCTGCGCGGGGATTTGTCGGCGAACGCTACGCCGAACATTTTGCCGGCTGGGGTGAAAAATACTTCGACGAGATCGAATTCCGCACGGTTCTTGAAACCAACACCCGCATTCAGGGCTTGATGCGCGGCGATTACCAAGGTCTGGACGGTTATCTAGCACCGGATCAGGTGGCGCGTCTGCGGTCCGACGAAGATGTGCAGATCATCGAACAGGAATCCATGCGCGTCTATCACATTGCCATGCACAACGGGCGTGCGCCGCTGGATGATAAAAACTTCCGCATGGCTATGGTTCATGCCTTTGATTATGACGGATACATCAACGAAATCATGCAAGGTACGGTCGCGCGCAATCCCACAATCGTTCCGGGCAATCTTTGGGGCGCACCCGATGTGCCAGGCTATACCTTTGACCTTGCAAAAGCCAAAGAATATCTCGACGCTTATAAAGCGGAACACGGCGACGACATCCGCACCCTGAAAATCGGCACATTGGCCGGATTTTCCGAAACCGAGCAAACCGCAGCCTTGATGCAAAACGGTCTTGCCCAACTGGGTATCAACGTGGAAATCGAAAGTTCTCCGTGGCCGGTGATTTCGTCCAACATGCAGAACCCTGAAACCATGCCCGACATGGTGCCCTATTGGAAATCCACCTATTATGTGGACCCCAACAACTGGGTTGGTGAACTTTACGCCAAACGCTATGCCCCGACGCGCAATGTGTCGTCTTATTTGAACGACGAGGTGGATGCCTTGTTGGAAGAAGCACTGGTGATCACAGATCAGGATGCACGGGAAAAGCTATATAGCAAAGCCACCAAAGAGATCTACGATGACGCCGCTGGCATCTGGATTTACAATACCAAGTGGTTTGGTCCCTATGCGTCCAATGTGAAAAATGTCCGCTTCTGCCCTGTGGGCAACGGGCAAGATATGCGCTGGGCCTATCTAGAACATTAACGCTGTCCCGCTGATGACGCTGCCACGACCCACCCGTTTGTGGCAGCGTCCCCACTCTTTATATTCTTCGACCACCCGACCAAATGGAGGTCCCCCCTATGCGCCGACTGGAAATCATCCTGTCCCGCCTCGTCTGGTTCATCCCCACGCTTTTCGGACTCGTCTTCGTTGTCTTTTTCATTTCCAATGTCATCCCCACAGATCCCGCGCGGATTGTTGCGGGTGAAAACGCGACCGAGAGCCAAGTTCAGGAGTTGCGGATCGAAATGGGGCTGGACCAGCCGCTTTATGTGCAGTTCACCCGTTACATCGCTGATCTGGCGACCGGAGATCTGGGCAAAAGCCTGTACACACAGCGCGCCATTTCCGAAGACCTGCTGCACCGCCTGCCTGCCACATTGGAACTGACCTTTGCTGCGATGATCATTTCTATCGGCATCGGTGTGCCGTTCGGGGTTATTTCGGCGGTGAAGCGGAATTCTCTGGTGGACCAAACCCTGCGGGTTTTATCGGTTTCAGGGCTGGCTGTGGCAAGTTTCTGGCTGGCGATGGAATTGCAGATGTATTTCTCGACCAAGCTTGGCTGGACCCCGCTCAACGGGCGGATCGGCGGCTGGGGGCCTGATGAAATTACAGGATTTTACGTGATCGATTCCATCCTTGCGGGGGATTGGGCTTCGCTTTGGGATACCATCATCCACATGCTGCTGCCTGCAACCACACTGGCACTGCCTGCTGCGGCCACGCTTGTACGCTTTACCCGTGCTGGTGTTTTAGAAGTCATCAATTCCAACTTTGTTCTTTATGAACGGGCTATGGGGTTCCCAGCCCCGTTGATTATCTGGAAATACGTGCTGCGCAACGCGCTGATTTCGACCGTCACCCAGATCGGCCTGATCTTTGGCGCGTTGTTCTCGGGGGCCGTGGTGGTTGAAGCCGTGTTCGACTGGCCGGGCCTTGGCACCTATGCAGTGCAATCGATCCTGCAATCAGACACCAAAGCGATCCTTGGCTTTTCCATTGTTGTCGGCGTGGTGTTCATCGGGGTGAACCTGCTTGTCGACATTGTTCACACCTTCATCGACCCAAGGACAATCCAATGAAAGTGCTGAAACAGCTTCTGTCCGACCGCGCCGCAAGTCTTGGTGCTGCGATTATCCTTGGCCTTGTGCTGATCGCAATCCTTGCGCCCTGGATCGCGCCCTACCCCGAGGACGTGACCGCATTCCACCTGACAAACCGGTTGCAACCGCCCTCGGCCGAGCATCTGTTTGGCACCGACCGCATGGGGGCTGACGTGTTCTCGCGCATTCTGTTTGGCGCAAGGATCACCATATCCATCGCCGTGATCGCGGTGGGCGTTTCGGTGGCCATCGGTGTGCCGATCGGTCTGGTTGCCGGATATTATGGTGGGTTTGGTGGCGGGTTCCTGATGCGCACTTCGGATGTATTTCTGGCGGTGCCCCAGATTGTGCTGGCCATCGCCATTGCACAAACCCTCGGGCCATCAGTGGAAAATGTCATACTCGCCCTGTCCCTGACCTATTGGCCTTTCTGGGCACGGCTGGTCTATGCGGAAACCAACACCCTGAAAAAGCAAACCTTTGTTGAGGCCGCCAAGGCGCTGGGTGCATCGGATTACCGCGTTATGGTGTTGCATATTCTGCCCAACACAGCCTCGGCGATTATCGTGCGCACCTCAATCGGGATGGGCGCCACTATCCTGACCGCCGCCGCCCTTGGCTTTCTGGGGCTGGGTGCACCGCCACCAACACCCGAATGGGGCCGCACCATTTCCGAAGCACGGGAATACCTGCCCGAAGCATGGTGGTACGCCGCCGCACCCGGCCTTGCGATTTTCCTTGTGGTCATGGGGTTCAACCTGTTGGGCGACGGGCTGCGCGATATTCTGGACCCGAAACTTAGAAAGGGCAGCAGATGAGCGACCCACTTTTGACAGTCGATGCCATTTCCCTCGGGTTTCACAATGGCGCCAGCTTTGCCCATATTCTGGACGGGGCCAATCTGGAAATGAACCGAGGCGAGATCATGGGCCTTGTGGGGGAAAGCGGCTGTGGCAAGACCACGCTGGCCAGCGCAATCCTCGGGGTGCTGCCGCGCAGTGCATTGGAAATCAAATCCGGTGCGATCACCTTTGACGGGGTCGATATGGTCGATCCCGCCTGCCACGCCCAACAGGAATCCATCCGGGGCCGACGGGTGACGTTTATTCCGCAGGATCCTTTCACCTCGCTTAATCCGGTGTTCACCATCGGCCAGCAGATCGAAGACCTGATGAAATGGAAATCACCACGCCGTCCGCTGGGGCAATCGCGCTGGCCCTCTTTGCTGGAGCCCTACCCCCGCGCACGGCGCAAGATCGACCGTGAAAAAATCATCGAAATGTTGTCACTGGTCCAACTGCCCCGCCCTGATCAACTGCTGAAGAAATACCCCCATGAGGTCTCGGGCGGGCAGCGGCAACGGTTGATGATTGCCATGGCGCTGTTGCCCGAACCCGACCTGATCATCGCGGATGAACCGACCACGGCGCTGGATGTGACCATTCAGGCGCAGATCCTAGGTCTGTTGCGCGGGCTTGCCACCGATCGCGGCGTAGCGGTGATGCTGACAACCCATGATTTGGGTTCGGCCTATGAAATCTGTGACCGGATCACCGTCATGTATGCAGGTCAGGATGTAGAGGTCGCGCCAGTCGATGAATTCTTCAACCGCCCGTCCCATCCCTATACCTCAAAACTGCTGGCCTCCCGGCCGGAAGGGAACGGCGGGATGAAGGGTATTCCCGGCGAATTACCCAGCTTTTACGCGCCCCCTTCCGGTTGCCGGTTCCAGACCCGATGCAGCCGCGCAACAGAGGCCTGCCAAATGCGCCCCCCCAGCAATCTTGCCAGCCCGAACCACATTGTACGCTGCTTCCACCCGCTGGAAGATACCGCCTCTCCGGTCCTTCCAGCCCCTGCCCTAAAGGAGTCACACGGATGACCGACGCACCCGACTCTGCTACTTATGTCTCTGCCGCCCCTGCTCCTGCCGCCCCTGTCGTGACCAAGTCTGCCGACCCGATCCTGACGGTGACAGACCTGTCTGTCCGTTTCCCGATCCGCGGTGCCTTTGGCCGCAATCTCGGGGAAATCAAAGCGCTGGACCATGTGGGCTTTGACCTTGCCCAAGGCGAAATCCTTGGACTGGTCGGAGAAAGCGGCTGTGGCAAATCCACTTTGGGCAAGACCCTGATGGGTATTCAGGCCCCGAACGACGGGTCAATTTCCTTTAAAGGTCAGGAAATTGCAGGCCGCACCCCGCGTGAGGCCAAAGATTTGCGCCGCACCCTGCAATACGCCTATCAGGACCCCGGTGCCTCGCTTGATCCACGCTGGAAAATCGGCAAATCCCTTGAAGAACCGCTGATCATCCACACCGATCTGCCCCGTGCGGACCGTCTGGAAAAAGTCCACGAGATCCTGACCGCAGTCGGGCTGCCTGCGGGGCATACCGATCTGTTCCCCCATGAAATATCTGGGGGCCAACAGCGCCGCGTTGGTCTGGCCCGCATCCTGATGCTTAATCCCGAAGTGATCATTCTGGACGAACCGACTGCGGGTCTGGATGTATCGGTTCAAGCCACCGTTCTGCGCCTGTTCCACGATCTGCGCGACACCTTTAATCTGACCTATATTTTCATTTCCCACGACCTGTCCGTGGTCCGCCTGATGTGCCATCGGGTTGCGGTGATGTATCTGGGTCGTATCGTTGAAATCGGCCCCGTTGATGCGCTGATGGATTCCCCCAAACACCCCTATACCCAGTCACTTCTGGCTGCGATCCCGCGGATCAACGGGCCGCGGGTGACGGAAAACTTCTGGCTCGAAGGGGAACCCGCCGATGCCTCCAAATTGCCGCAGGGGTGCCGCTTCCAAGGCCGCTGCCCCCATGTGCAACCCCTGTGCCAGAAACTGGATCCCCCCGATGTTCAGATCGGTGACCAAAGTGTTGCCTGCCACTTTGCAGGCGAACTCTCTCCTCCAACTGCCAAGAAAAGACAAACAGCATGAAGAAAACAGCTATCATCACAGGCGGCGGACGCGGCATTGGCCGTGGCTGCGCCCATGAACTTTGCCGTCAGGGTTGCGATATCGTCCTTGTGGACCTTATTCCGGCTGATCTGGCCCGCACCAAAGCCGAGATTGAGGAAATGGGCGCAAGTTGCCGCACCTATGTAGCGGACGTGGCCGATTTTGCCCGCGCCCATGAGATCGTCACCGAAGTCGAAGCCGAATCCGGCCCGATCGCCGTGCTGGTGAACAATGCAGGGAAATCCAACACTGACGGCATCACCGAAATCACCGAGGACTCGTTTGACCGCACCATCGCCATCAACCTGAAAGGCGCGTTTAACTGGACCCATGCAGTTGCCCCCGGCATGATGAAAGCCAAGCAAGGACGCATTGTAATGATGTCCTCGCTTAATGCCCACAGCGGCGGGGTAACCAGCGCGATTTCGAAATTCTCTTACACCACCGCAAAGGCGGGGTTGTTGGGCATGACCAAAGCACTGGCAAAGGAAATGGCTCCTCATGTGTTGATCAACGCCGTCTGCCCTGGGGTGATCGAAACCGAAAGTTCCAACGACATGATCCGCGCGCGCAAGGATGAACTGGTGCGCGGCATCAGTCTGGGGCGCACCGGAACCCCTGCGGATGTGGCTCAGGTGGTTGCCTTCCTTGCCATGTCCGAACCCTGCTTTGTGACAGGACAGGACATCAAGATCGACGGCTTGCAGTGGATCAGCTAAAGCTGGCAGCGATCCTCCCGGCGACTAGGCTTCAAATGTCACAAACCTGCCTGCCAGAACCAAGGCTTGCCCGCTAATGGAAGCCCGCAAACAATCCGCCCCCGCCTGGCTGCCATTGGTGATCACCATAACATTGGTCCAGGCGGTTTTGGCACTGATGAGCCGCACCCTGCCCCTGTTTGGTATGCCCCTGACACAAGCCACGGGCATGGAGCCTGAAGCGGTTGGACAGTTGTCCTCTGCCACCAGTCTCGGCTCGATGCTGTTTTTCCTTTGGGGGCCTGCGGTATTGTCCCGCCTGCCGTCGATCCGTCAGTTGCAATTGGGCTGTGCGGTCAGCGCGGCTGCCATGCTGTTTTGCGCGGCGGGCCATTGGCAGGGCTTGTTGCTGGCGGCTTTTGTGATCGGGCTTGGTTATGGCCCGTCGGCCCCTGCGGGATCGGACCTGCTGATGCGGGTCACCCCCAAACGCAGGCGCGCCACGATTTTTTCCATCAAACAGGCGGGCGTGCCATTGGGCGGTCTGGCGGCGGGGCTGGTCCTGCCGGCTATTGCCGCCCACATGGGCGGGGTTGGCGCCGCCCTGACCACCGCTGCCCTGTTGGCACTGGCCGCCGCTGTTGCGCTCGGCTTTTGGAAAGGCGCGGTTGACGCCGCCCCGACGACACGCCCCGCCATATCTTTCACCGAAATGCTGCTTGCCCCTGTGCGGTTGATCGCTCTTCTTTTGCGTTCGCGCCAGTTGCGGCTGATCACGGCAGCCGGATTCTGTCTGGGCATTGCACAGGGGGTGATAATGGGATTTTTCCCGGTCTTTTTGTCAGATCACGCAGGCTGGTCGCTTGTGGCAAGCGGCGCGGCCTTTGCGGTGTTGCAAGCCTTGGGCGTGGGCGGGCGTGTGGTGATGGGCTGGCTGTCCGACCGGATCGGAGACCCGATCCGAGCCCTTGCAGGACTGTGTTTCGCCTCGGGGCTGACCATGCTGCTGCTGACAACAATCGGACCTGACTCCGCCGCGCTTTGGGTGGTCATATTGTCTGCCCTTGCGGGCATCACAGTGGTATCCTGGAACGGTGTTTTCCTGACCGGTCTTGCAGAAACCGCCCCCGAAGGGCGCGTGGGAGAAATCACCGCAGGTGGAACTTTTGTGCTGTTTGGCGGCTATGTTTTATGCCCGCTGCTGATGCAGGCTTTGGTCACCCTGACAGGCGGTTATGCAACAGGGCTGGTCCTTGCAGGACTTGCCCCTGCCGCAGCGGGCGCCGCCCTGACAATCGGGGCCAGACGACATCCTGCCTGACGCAACCTGCCGCCCGCCCCGCGCCGATCAGATAATCGGGCGATGGGCTTTATTGCTGCCTTTATGGGCTTTAGCCTTGTTTTTCAAAGACAAATAATGGGGCTGGCGCTGTGCCTTTTCTTCGAGAAGCTGCTTCATCGTTTTCTTCGGCGGTGTTTTTTCGTCTTTTTTATCAGTCATTTTCTGTAATCCTAAAATCTGGTGGCGCGTTTTCAGCCTAAGTGTCAAAATCCGCCACGAAACACCAGCGGTAACGCCTGTATACGCCATTTCCGCAGGTTTTGCGGCAGAAATGAACCTTTACAGGTGAAACAGACAGTGAGGCCCCTCACCTGTGAACTGGCAGGATGGTCGGGATGTGTCAGGCTGAAAAATTCGGGGGATTCAATGTTCTGGCAGAACAGCAGAAACATGAAACCTTTGGTGCGGCCGAGAAGACTCGAACTTCCACTCCGGTTAAGGAACAGCGACCTCAACGCTGCGCGTCTACCAATTCCGCCACGGCCGCACGCGAGGTAGGCAGCGTATAGCCAAGCAATTTCGGCTTGTGAAGCGCAAAATAACCGCGCGGGTCATTAATGCGAAAAATCACGGGAGACTTGCCGGTTGAACTGCTGTTTCACCAGCAATCCCACAGTGATAAAACCCACCGCCGCCACAGCAAAGACCAGCCAAGGCGTGCCAATTTGGAACAATTCGTTCATCGCTCGATTTGGTAGAAAGGAAAACAGGCCTGCGATTCCCATAGCCTGCGAATACAGCCGCCACATGGTGCGTTTATGGGCAACAATCTGGCGGCTCTTGATCCGATAGACCGCCAGCACCAGCCCGACCAGCGTCACGACAGACAGCAGATGGATCGGGGAAAACCGTCCCACAATGCGCAACTCCCAGATAAAAAACGATGTCAGCGCAGTGACCGCCATGGCTGTGACCCAGATATATCCCACAGTTTTATGCGCCCGATC
>JAXMOF010000056.1:0-28856 GCA_034670045.1 Amylibacter sp.
GGTGTTCAAGATTTCCGGCACCGGCAAAATCGCTGGTTGTGAAGTCACCGAAGGTGTTGCACGCCGCTCCGCAGGGGTTCGCCTGCTGCGCGACAACGTTGTGATCCACGAAGGAAAACTGAAAACGCTCAAACGCTTCAAAGACGAAGTGAAAGAGGTTCAGGGTGGTCAGGAATGCGGTATGGCGTTCGAGAACTACGAAGACATCCGCGAAGGCGATGTGATCGAGATCTTTGAAACCGAAGAGATCGAACGCAAACTGGATTGATCCGGACAAGATTTTCGAAGAGGGCGCGCGAAAGTTGCGCCCTTTTTCGTTTTGGCTGGCGTTCCATGCCTCCGGCGGGGATATTTAGCAAACAAAAAGCGGAATGGAGACACAGATGAGCGACGATAGATTTCCAGGCTGGCACGGCACAACAATTGTTGGCGTGCGTAAAGGTAACGAGGTTGTTCTGGCGGGCGACGGACAGGTTTCGCTGGGTCAGACGGTTATCAAAGGTACAGCGCGCAAGGTGCGGCGGATTTCGCCCGGTGGCCACGATGTGGTCTGCGGTTTTGCAGGGTCCACGGCGGATGCCTTTACCCTGCTGGAACGGCTCGAGGCGAAGCTGGAGGCCTCTCCCGGGCAGTTGGCCAAGGCTTCTGTAGAACTGGCCAAAGACTGGCGCATGGACAAATATCTGCGCAATCTGGAGGCCATGTTGATTGTCACGGATGGTGCGGATTTGTTTGTGATTACAGGTGCTGGCGATGTGCTGGAACCTGAACATGACGTGGCGGCCATCGGGTCGGGCGGCAATTTCGCGCTGGCTGCGGCGCGGGCCATGTCCGACAGTGATAAATCTGCCGAAGACATCGCACGGCGGGCTTTGGAAATCGCTGCGGAAATCTGTGTTTATACCAATGGAAACATGACGGTAGAGAAGATTTCCAAATGAGCGTGAATGACGACGACCTGCGTGCTGCGGTTGCCGCTGGCGTCATTACCGAGGCCCAAGCCGCCACCATCGCGCGGCTTTCGGATGAACGTCAGGGCTATCGCGAGGCACGGGCGCAAGTTGACGAACCGTTTGAATTGTTCAAAGGGTTCAACGAAATCTTCATCGTTGTGGGCCTGTCTGTGCTCTATGCCGGTTGGACGACAGTTGCGGGGTTAAGCATCTTTGATGCGGATAACGGGTCCTTCGCTGCCGTTGTGCTGGCTGTGCTGCAAATCGCGGTTCTCGTGCCTTTGACCATGTATTTCACCGTGAAACGGCGGATGATTGCGCCCTCCATCCTGCTGAGCATTTTCATTGCCTTGGGCGGCTTTCAGATGGGCTATGGCATCGCGAACGGATTAGGGCTGGAGTCATCAGGCGGGTTGTCTATGGCGTGCTGGGCCTCGGCAGTTGTGACAGCCTTTTACTGGTATGCCTTCCGTATCCCGTTTTCCCTGTTCCTTGCGGGGCTCGGCTTTTTTGGTGCGGCTATTTCCCTTACCCAAAGCAACGGAACTCCTCTCGAGTCTCCCTTTGATATCTTTTTGTTATCAACGGGTTCTACCGAAAGCCTGATCACGATCACGCTTGGATTGATCGCCTTTTTCATCGCCCTGCGCTTTGACATGAGCGACCCGCACCGTGTGACGCGCCGTGCCGCCAACGGCTTCTGGCTGAACGTGCTGGCGGCCCCTGCGATCGTCAATTCCGTGGCCTTAACGCTTTATAATCAGGGTAGCATCGGTTCTATGGCGCTGCTGTTCCTGTTTCTGGTTTTCATGGCGGCTGTTGCCATCATTATCGACCGTCGGTCTTTCCTGATTTCGGGCATCGGCTACATGATTGCGCTGGTGTTTACCGTTCTGGACGGCGGGTTCGGACTGGTTGTGCTGCTGATCGGGTTGGGGCTGGTACTGTTAGGCGCGAATTGGGAAAAATTGCGCTGTTGGCTGTTGAACATATTGCCCCATTTCAAGGGCAAGGACAGATTGCCCCCGTGGCAGATTAAAGCCCGAGACAGATAAAAGAAGGTGACGTGTAAATGACTGATTTGACCCCTCGCGAAATCGTAAGCGAACTGGACCGGTTTATCATCGGGCAGAAAGATGCAAAACGCGCTGTGGCTGTGGCGCTGCGCAACCGCTGGCGGCGCAAACACCTGTCAGATGATCTGCGCGACGAGGTGTATCCGAAGAACATCCTGATGATCGGCCCCACCGGCGTTGGGAAGACTGAAATCTCGCGTCGTCTGGCGAAACTGGCGAAGGCACCGTTTCTGAAGGTTGAAGCGACGAAGTTCACCGAAGTCGGCTATGTAGGGCGCGACGTGGAACAGATTGTGCGCGATCTGGTGGACAGTGCCATCGTGATGATCCGCGAATTGAAGCGCGAAGAGGTCAAGGCCAATGCCCATGGCGCAGCCGAAGAACGGGTGCTGGACGCGCTGACCGGAACCGACAGCCGCGAACAGACCCGCGAGTTGTTCCGCAAGAAACTGCGCGATGGTATCCTTGACGATAAAGAGATCGAACTGGATGTGGCCGACACATCTAACCCCATGCAAATGCTGGATATTCCGGGTCAACCCGGGGGCAACATGGGCATGATGAATCTGGGCGATATCTTTGGCAAAGCCTTTTCGGGCCGCACCCAGCGACGCAAGATGACCGTATCTGACAGCTATAAGGTGCTGATCGACGAAGAGGCTGACAAGCTGGTGGATCAGGAAACCGTCACCCGCGAGGCCGTGGCCGCTGTGGAAGAAAACGGTATCGTGTTTCTGGATGAAATCGACAAGGTTTGCGCCCGTGCCGATGCCCGTGGCGGGGATGTATCCCGCGAAGGTGTACAGCGTGACCTGCTGCCCTTGATCGAAGGGACCACCGTTTCCACCAAACATGGTCCGGTGAAAACCGACCATATCCTGTTCATCGCTTCAGGCGCGTTTCACATCGCCAAACCCAGCGATCTGTTGCCCGAATTACAAGGCCGTTTGCCGATCCGTGTTGAACTGCGCCCGCTGACCGAAGCGGATTTTGTGCGGATTCTGACCGAAACAGACAATGCGCTGACCCTGCAATACGCCGCCCTGATGGCGACCGAAAACGTAGAAGTCACCTTTGACGAAAGCGGCATTGCAGCCATTGCACGGATCGCTGCCGAGGTGAATTCCTCGCTGGAAAACATCGGCGCGCGGCGGCTTTACACGATCATTGAACGGGTGTTCGACGATCTGGGCTTCACCGCTCCCGATCAAGGGGGCAGCAAGGTTGTGATTGATGCGGCCTATGTCGAAGACCACTTGGGCGAACTGTCACGCAGCGCCGATGTCAGCAGGTATGTGCTTTAAGTAACATGGGGCAAATGTTTTGCCCCATGTTCGTTCTTTTGACTGCTTTACGCTAGCTGGGTTAGCACCCACGTAACTGCCTGCCCTCTGTAAGGGGGCATGCGATTGCCTTTTGCAATGGGAGCTGTAGTACTTGGCGTTGCTTTCGCAGTCCAAACTCCGCTTTCAGGACAGGTTTCCCCAGTTCGAGCTGTAGTACCTACTTTAGCCATAAGAGATTTCTCCTAAATTTGGCGTTAAGCGGGACTAGCCTTCAGTTGTCGACGTTGGACTAAATCCCTAACCGATTATTCGGATATATAGATAATATCATTGAGAACAAAACGAGTCCATATAACACATCTACTAGATGATTTTTCATCATGGCTACTAAATATAGTGGTTGCGCATATTCGATAGCTTTCTGAAAAGAAAAGAGGATTTGTCGAAACAAACCCCCTTTTCGGTTGGACTCAGTCCAACGTCGACAGGCTAATAATGGGACGTGGAAGATGAAATTTCAAGAAAATACAGCTGCCTATTTAGGTCAGAAGTGTTAACTGATTCTTTTTAAACAGAAAGTTGTTTCCATTCCCCTAATACTAGACGAGTACGTAGTTATGAGCACATTCCAATTCATACGCGACAATATCCGCTGGCTTGCGGCAGGTGTTTTGCTGACTTTTTTGTCCAGTTTCGGCCAAACCTATTTCATCTCGATTTTTGCGGGGGAAATTCAGGCGACCTTTGGTCTATCCCACGGGGATTGGGGCGGGATTTACTTTCTAGGGACCATGGCCTCGGGGATGTTGATGATCTGGGCGGGCAGTTCGGCGGATCATTTCAGGGTGCGTGCGCTGGCGGTTGGGGTCATTGTGACGCTGGCCTGCCTTAGCGTTGTAATGAGCCGGATTTCCGCGGTCTGGTTGCTGCCGTTTCTGGTGTTCGGGCTGCGCTTTACCGGGCAGGGGATGTTGTCCCACATCGCGGTTGTGGCTATGGCGCGGTGGTTTGTACGCACACGCGGCAAGGCGATTTCTTATGCGGGGATCGGATTTGCACTGGGGCAGGCGGTTTTGCCCGTCGTGTTTGTGGCGCTGATGTTGCGGTATAACTGGCAGACCCTATGGCTGCTGGCGGCGGTGTTTTTGCTGCTGTGCATCCCGGTATTGCTCTGGCTGCTGCGCTTTGAACGCACGCCAAAAGATGCCGCGTCAAAGTCCCACGCCACAGGCATGGCAGGCCGCCACTGGACCCGCGCCGAGGTTCTGCGCGACTGGCGGTTCTGGGGCTTGGTTCCGATCGCCACATTGTCCAGCACCTTTGGCACCGCGTTGTTTTTCCAGCAGGTCCATCTGGCCGAGGTCAAGGGCTGGAGCCACGTGGAACTGGTCGCCTTATTTCCGATTTTCACCGCCACTTTGATTACCGCAGGGCTGTTTGGCGGCTGGGCGGTAGACCGTTGGGGAAGCGTGCGCCTGTTGGCGATCACCCCTGTGCCCATGGCAGTGG
This sequence comes from Amylibacter sp., assembly GCA_034670045.1. Classification (GTDB taxonomy): domain Bacteria; phylum Pseudomonadota; class Alphaproteobacteria; order Rhodobacterales; family Rhodobacteraceae; genus Amylibacter. The sequence continues at coordinate 4,825 of JAXMOF010000056.1, forward strand.
GCTTTGTTCTTCTCGGCGTTAGCGACAGCCTGTTCGTCGCCGCTTTCGCCTTTGGGATCATCGGCTTGGGCAACGGCGCTTATGCGACGGTTGGCGCGTCCTTATGGCCTGAAATCTATGGCACCCGCAGTATCGGGTCGATCAAGGCGCTGGCCACGGCGCTGATGGTGTTCGGGTCAGCCATCGGGCCTGCCTTCACTGGCTGGGGCATTGATTACGGCATTACCTTCCCCGATCAAATGATCGCCTATGCGGTCTATATGTTCGCTGTGGTGGGCTGGACGTGGTTCGTCACATCGCGGGTCTATGGGGAAATTACCGCCCCCGTTGCCGTCTAAGATAGACGTAATAGGCCCCGCCGCCGCCGTGTTTCACGTGGGCTTGGGTCACTTGCAACACCAGATCAGACAGCGGGCCGGTCTTCAGCCATTCCGGAACCCCGCTGCGCAGCACACCACTGCGCGGCCGGTTGAATTCATCCACCGATTTCTTGTTGCCCTTGCCCGTAATCACAAGGATCAGGCGGTTTCCCAACCGGTTGGCGTTTTGCACAAAGATTTGCAACTGCGTGCGCGCCTGTTCCGCCGTCAAACCGTGCAAATCCAGCGTGGCATCAATCGCCAACTGCCCCTTCAGCAACCGCTGAAAGTTCCGTTTGTCCATATTAGGAGAAGTCTGGTTCGGCCGATCCACAAAAGACGGTGGTTTGAGCGGTGCCGTCGGCTTGACTTTGACTTTCGCACCCAGCTTGAAGGGTTTGATTTCATACGAAGAGTCCAGCTTCTGCCGCTTTGCCGGTTTGGCCTGCGGGCTTAGGTTCAGCGGCGGCATGGACTCTATGGAGTCCACCTGCGTAATCACTTTGTTCCACAGGGATTGTTCATCTTCCGTCAGGGCGCGGCGTCTTTTGCGGGCCATAGCTCAGCCCTCTGGCAAAAGGCGTTTGACCGAGGCGTGGGGCAGCAATGTATACATACGTCCCGCGTCCTTGATCCGCCCCGCAATACGGCCTGCTTCTGCGCCAGAGCCGTAATAAACATCCGCCCGTTGCGCGCCTTTGATCGCAGAGCCAACGTCTTGCGCCACCATCAGGCGCCGGATCGGGTCGCGGCCCCTTTTGTCGATCCACACAGGCGCGCCAAGGGGGGTATAATCGTCATCCACCGCAATGGTGCGCCCTGTACTTACCGAAACCCCCATGGCCCCTGGCGGGCCTGCGTCGGGGTCCAGCCCTGCCAGTTCGCGAAAGAACACAAATGACGGGTTGTGCTGCAAGATCCGCCGCCCGTCGTTGGGGTTTTTACGCACCCATGCCTTTATCCGCCCAGCCGAGGCTTTATGGGCAGACAGAATACCAAGGCGCACCATTTCCTTGCCGATAGAGCGATAGGGCTGGCCGTTCTTGCCATCAAACCCCACCCGCATGGAGCCACCTTCGTTCAGTTTGATCCGACCTGATCCCTGAACATGCAGGAAAAAATTCTCAACCGGATCGGCCAGCCAAGCCAGTTCCAGATTCCGCCCCGCCAAAGCGCCCGATTCAATTTCGGCACGGGTTTTCCAGGGGGAACCCAGCTTCATTTCGCGGGGACGTTTGTACAACGGGTATTGAAACTTGCCCGCGCGGAACCGCGAACCGATGATTTCGGGTTCATAATAGCCGGTAAACAGGGTGGGGGCGCCGTCCTCGATCAGGACGGGCTGGAAAAACAGCTCGAAAAACGCTCGTGCAGTGGCCTTGGGGGTGTTTTTTGCATACGATTCCCTGCGCGCAAATGCGCAAACTTCTGCCCAATCCTGCGCCCGCGTCTGGGAATTTTCGCGAATCTTGTCGCAGGATTGCACAAACACCGCCAATGCGGCGGCGTGGTCGTCCGTTTCCCAGCCTGGTAAATCTGCGAAGGAAACGGCCTTAACGGTCATCGTATCTGCCTGTGCTGTTTGTGTCAGCGCACCGATTGCAAGAACGGCAGCCCGTAAAAATTCTGCCGTCCGTCTTATCGTTACTCTCCGGTTGCAACCAATTGCCAGTTCGGATCGTCACTTCCCATAATTCGCCCGAAAGTCCAAACATCTTTTTGACGTTTGATCGCATTTGGATCGCCTTCGATCACCACGCCGTCCGCATTTTTCACGCAGGAGGTGATTTCACCGACAAATTTCATGGTGATTTCGGCTTCACTATTGGCAGGATCAAACATGGCGTCCATCAGTTTCAGATCACGCACACCGATAAAATTCGCGTGTACTTTCAGTCCTTTAGCCTGACGTTCTGCAACCACTTCGGCAAAACTGTCATAAACATCGGGCGACAGGAAGCTTTTCAATGTGTCCAGATCATCGCCTTCAAAGGCCATCAGGATCATTTCATAGGCCTGGCGTGCGCCGGATTGGAATTCAGACACGGAAAAATCCGGTTCAATCCGTTTCATAGCGGCAAAGGCCTGACCTGCGCGGCCATCGGGATCAACGTGATCGGCAATGTCGGGGTCTGGCCCGCCTTCGATCACCTCAAAGTCGCGCGCGGGTTGGGTGGTCGGACCTGTCCGCTCTAACGGAGGCTCGTATCCGTCACGTGTTCCTAGAACATTACGCAATCGCAACACGAGGAAAACGGCGATTGCCGCAAGAACAAGCAACTGAATTAGGGCGGAGTTCATGGAACCTCTTTCATATTTTTACATAGACGGTGGAATTCACCGCATGCCACACTTATTTAGGGCACAGTGGTGTTCAAGTCCACCGAATGCGAAAAGAGAGAATGTGAGGCCAGATGCCGCTTTTAATCCTGTTTATTGCCATCCCGATTATCGAAATCGGCCTGTTTACCAAGGTCGGCGGCTGGCTCGGGTTGTGGCCGACGCTTTTAATTGTGGTTTTGACCGCGTTGATCGGCACCTATCTTTTGCGTTTGCAGGGGATGGCTGCCTTGGCGCGGCTGCAAAATAACCTGCAAACGGGGCAAAGCCCGATGGACCCGATTGTAAATGGTGCGCTGATTCTGGTGGCGGGTATGCTGCTGCTGACGCCCGGATTTTTCACCGACAGCATCGGGTTGTTGCTGTTGATCCCGCCCGTGCGTGCGGTTGTGATCCAATGGGGCGCTGCGCGGTTTGTGAACAGCAGTACCGTCGTGTTCACCAATGCCACAAACAGCCGCCCCCGTGATACGGACGCGGTAGAAGGGGATTTTGTGGTTTTGGACGAAGATGAACCCGAAACACGGGGAAACTCTGGTTGGACAAAGCCGGATTAGGCGCGTATTGCCGTTGTCGTCAGGCGGTAGAATTGCTACCACCACCCGGATTTATGAATAGGGAGTTAAGGCATGGCCGAAGAAACCAACGGCGCGGCACAAGAAGCAAAGCCCGTCGCAATGAAGATTGTAAACCAGTACATTCGCGATCTTTCGTTTGAAAACATCGCAGCACAGAAAAATCTGGGCGGGGATCTGAAACCAGAAGTGAATGTTCAGGTTAATCTGGATGCCGCAAAGAAAAGCGAAAACGGCTATGAAGTCGCGCTTAAACTGAACGTCAGTGCAAAATCAGGCGAGCAAGCGGTGTTCCTGCTGGAAATCGACTATGCGGGTCTGTTCCACATCGAAAATATTCCCGAAGACCAGATCCATCCGTTCCTGATGATCGAATGCCCGCGCATGATGTTCCCCTTTGTGCGTCGTATCGCACGGGACGTGACTGCGGATGGTGGTTTCCCGCCGCTGAACATCGACAACATTGATTTCATGCAGCTTTATCGCGCCGAACTGGTGCGCCGCCAACAGGCCGCAGCCGCAGAAGCGCCTACGAATTAAGCCATTTCGCATCAGGACCAAGGGTCTTGATAAACGCATCATGGTTGTCTTTTTCCGCCTCGGTTATCCGGGGCGGAAGCGTTTTGGGCCTTTGGGGAACAGTCCAGCTGCTGCCCGGCTTGGTGGTATCGGCTTCCGTCCCGCCCACAACACCCAGTGCGAAGTCCGGTTGGCGTCCGCCGATCAGTTCCAGATAAACCTCGGCCAGAATTTCACTATCCAGCAAAGCGCCGTGCAATTCCCGTTCCGTGGTGATGCCAAAACGACGGCACAGCGCATCAAGCGAGTTTTGCGCACCGGGAAATTTGCGCCGTGCAATATCCAGCGTGTCAATCGCTTGGGAAAAGGGCAGTTTGGGCATATCGAGCCAGCCCAGTTCTGCGTTCAGGAACTTCATATCAAAAGCAGCGTTGTGGATTACCAGTTTGGCATCCCCGACAAAATCCAGAAACTGCTGGGCAATTTTGGCAAACACAGGTTTGTCGCGCAGAAAATCAATGGACAGCCCGTGCACATCAAACGCCTCTTGGGGCATGTCGCGCTGGGGGTTGATATACTGGTGATAGGTCTTGCCCGTAGGCAGATGGTTCCACAGCTCCACACCGCCAATTTCAACGATCCGGTCGCCCGTGTTAGGGTCGAGTCCGGTGGTTTCCGTATCCATCACGATTTCACGCATGAAAGCTGTCCTTAATCTGGTCTATTATAGTCTGGACTTGCACACGCGCCGCGTCCAGCGTTGTCGTTTCGACAATATAATCCGCCCGTTTGCGTTTTTCGGCGTCGGGCATTTGTTTGGCAAGGATGATATCCAGCGTTTTTTCATCCATCGTGCCCCGTTCCAACACGCGGCGGCGTTGTTCGGCGGCATCAACGCTGACCACCAGAACCGCATCACAATAACGCTCCGACCGGCTTTCCAGTAGCAAAGGGTGGTCGATAATCACAATGTCATCGCCGTTCTGTGCGGCCTGATCCACAAAATCCGCACGGCTTTGGGCAATCAACGGCTGCACGATCTGTTCCAGCTTTTGCAAAATGCTTTGATCCGCCGCGATTGCCGCCTTTAGCGTGTCGCGGTTTACGGTGTTGTTTTCCACCGCCGCTGGGATCATCGCTGCAATCTGGCGCACGGCGGGGGTGTCACCCGAATAAAGCTGATGCACGGTCGCATCCGCATCCCAGACAGGAATGCCCTGATCTGCAAACAGTTTCGCTGTTGTGGATTTTCCCATGCCGATAGAACCGGTCAGGCCAAGGATAAAAGGGCGTTTTGTCATGCCAGCACCACCTGCCGCAGGGCGTCATCCACGGTAGGGCTGGTGCCGAACCAAGCCTGAAATCCGGGTGCAGCCTGATGCAGCAGCATGCCCAGACCGTCCACTGTGGGCAGGCCCTTGTCGATAGCCTGTTGCAGCAGCGGCGTGATCATCGGGACATAGACCAGATCGGTCACCAGCGTACCGGCGGCACAGTTCAGCGTGATGTCCAACGGCGGTTGCCCGTCCATCCCAAGCGAGGTTGTGTTGACGATTGTAGACACTTGTTTGGTGGCCCCTGAAATATCCGACCAGTCTATCACACTGATTTTGCTACCGGATTCATGCGCCAACTGATCGGCACGGGCTTTGGTCCGGTTTGCCAGCAGGATTTGCGGCACCCCTGCATCCAGCAAAGACCACAGCACCGCACGGCTGGCCCCGCCCGCACCCAGAACCAATGCAGGGCCGTCACTTGCCACCCAGTCAGGCGCATTCTGGCGCAGGTTGTCGATAAAGCCGATACCATCCGTGTTATCCGCGCGAAACCCGCCTTCTGGCAGGAATGTCAGTGTATTGGCCGCGCCAATCATCCGCGCGCGCTCTGTTACTTCTGTCGCCAGCTCCAACGCCTGTTCTTTGTGGGGAATTGTCACATTCGCCCCGACAAACCCCAGTTTTGGCAATTGGACCATCGCTTCCGCGAAATCATCTGCAGGAATGCCAAGCGGCACATACTGCCCCGCGATCCCAAGCTGTGCCAGCCAATATCCGTGAATTCGCGGGGATTTGCTGTGGGCAATCGGCCAGCCGATCACGGCGGCCAAGGGAATGCGGGGGTTTTTCATGATGCAATGGCTCCTCTGGTGCGCAGAAAGGCAAGAACATCCAGCAGGGGCAAGCCCAGAATGGTGAAATAATCGCCCTGCACACGGGAAAACAGGGTCACGCCGGTGTTTTCCAACTGGTAGCAGCCTACTGATGACAAGATAGATTCACCCGATTTGGCAAGATAATCCTCTAGAAACGTCTCGGAAAAATCCCGCATGGTCAGTTGCGCGCGCCCGATGTGACGCCAGACCGGCTTGGCGTTTTCATAGACAACCACCGCAGACAGCAACTGGTGGCCTTGGCCCTTAAGCCCGTTCAGATGGTCCCGTGCTTCGGCCATGGAATTGGGCTTACTATAGACTATGCCATTGCAGGTCAGAACCTGATCCGCTGCAATCACCAAAGCCGATGGGTTTTTATCGGCAATCCGCCGCGCCTTATATTCCGCCAGCGTATCGGCAATATCACCGGGCTTTGCACCCTCTGCCAATAAGGACTGGAGAATCGTTTGTTCATCCACGCGGGGGATCTGAACGGTGAAATCCACCCCCGCATCCCGCAACATCTGCGCGCGAATCTGTGAACCCGAGGCAAGGATAATCTGTGTCATAAGAAATTTACCGAAGTGACTGTCATATTTCTGTGCCTATCGCAGAATATAACCGTGAACCAGAGCCTGTGGGCGAATCGGGTTAAACTATCCTCGGTTTGTAAAAGTTACCCCCAGTTATCCCCAACACGTCACCGCCAGTGGATATTCCACGGATTTATCCCCAAAGATACACGAGTTGTGAACAGGGGTAAAAGAACAACATGAACGCGTCCAATTTGTGAATAGAACTGCACGTGCGTTTTTCGTACACAGTTTTATCCACAGGCCGATTTTGCCTTTAGCCTATATAAAACAGTGTTTCTGGGTTGCTACCCACATGCTGTTACCGTTTTTGGCCAGAGTTTCAAATATGTCGGAAATAAGACGCAAATATGTTCATAAGAAAATAATCCACAGGTTTTGCGGTTACCTACTACGAAAACAACTTCTTTTAATCTTTAATATTTATTGAGTGTGTATTGAACCCGTGTGTAAAACCAGCTTGCCTAGAAAATCTTAAAAAACGGTTGAGGAAAGAATATGTCTGATCTGCTAGCCACGCTTTACCCGTGGATCAAAACATTGCATATTCTGTCTGTAATCAGCTGGATGGCGGGCCTGCTGTATTTACCTCGGTTGTTTGTAAATCACGTGGAACACGGGCCGGTGGGGTCTGAAACCAGTGAAGTCTTCAAAGGCATGGAAGTTCGGCTTTTGCGGATGATTATGAACCCCGCGATGATTGCGACATGGGTGTTCGGGCTGATGCTGGCCTTTACCCCCGGAATTGTGGATTGGAGTTCGTTTTATCCTTGGGTGAAAGCTGCGATGGTTTTGGGAATGACACAGTATCATCACTGGCTGGGCAAACGGCGCAAGGATTTTGCCGCGGATGCAAATACCCGCAGTGCCAGATCTTACCGGCTGATGAATGAACTGCCCACGGTGCTGATGATTGTAATTGTAACGATGATCGTTGTGCGCCCGTTCTAAGCCAAATTGACAGGGCAGGGGATTTGGCTTAGAAGGCAGAAAAACAGCCTGGTTTCCCCAACCGCTGATAGGCTGCAACCCCACAGACTGAAAAAATAGACGCGTGCCGGATCGGCTTGCGTAAAAGGATATTTCCGATGGAAGAAGAAGAAAAACTTTCGCTGGCAGAATTGAAAGCCATGAGCCCGGCCAATCTGCTGAAACAGGCGGAAGAGTTGGAAATTGAAAACGCATCCACCATGCGTAAAGGCGACATGATGTTCGCCATTCTAAAAGAAATGGCCGAAGATGGCGCCGAAATTTCTGGCGATGGTGTTCTGGAACTGATGCAAGACGGCTTTGGCTTTCTGCGCTCGCCGGAATCCAACTATCTGCCTGGGCCAGAAGACATCTACGTCAGCCCCGATCAAATCCGCAAACACTCGTTGCGCACGGGTGATACCGTCGAAGGCGTGATCAAAGCGCCAGATGAAACAGAACGCTACTTCGCGTTGACCAAAGTCAGCACGATCAACTTTAGCGACCCTGAAGACGCAAAACACAAGGTTCACTTTGACAACCTGACACCGCTATACCCTGACGAGCGGCTGAATTTGGAAATGTCGGACCCGACGATCAAAGACAAAACCTCGCGGGTGATTGATCTGGTTGCGCCGATTGGTAAGGGTCAACGCTCCCTGATCGTGGCGCCACCGCGTACGGGTAAGACTATGATTTTGCAGAATATTGCTGCAAGTATCGAAAAAAACCATCCAGAATGCTACCTGATCGTCCTGCTGATCGACGAACGTCCGGAAGAGGTTACCGACATGCAGCGCTCCGTTAAGGGTGAGGTTGTGTCTTCGACTTTTGACGAACCTGCCACACGCCACGTTGCCGTGTCTGAAATGGTCATTGAAAAGGCAAAACGTCTGGTTGAACACAAACGCGACGTTGTTATCCTGCTCGATAGTATCACACGCCTTGGACGGGCCTTTAACACGGTTGTACCGTCCTCTGGTAAGGTTCTGACCGGTGGTGTGGATGCCAACGCTCTGCAACGCCCCAAGCGCTTCTTCGGGGCGGCCCGTAACATCGAAGAGGGTGGGTCTTTGACCATCATCGCGACGGCGCTGATCGACACAGGGTCGCGCATGGATGAGGTGATCTTTGAAGAGTTCAAAGGCACCGGCAACAGCGAATTGGTTCTGGATCGTAAAATCTCTGACAAGCGGGTTTATCCCGCCATCGACATTCAGAAATCGGGCACGCGGAAAGAGGAACTGTTGGTGGAAAAAGCCGACCTTACAAAAACCTTTGTTCTGCGCCGCATTCTGAACCCGATGGGGACCACGGATGCGATCGAATTCCTGCTTGGCAAAATGCGCCAAACCAAATCGAATGCGGAATTCTTCGATTCGATGAACACCTAAGGCACTGCGACCGTCGTTTAAAACGGCCCTGTTTGGAAATCCCGTCCTTAACCGGCTCTGTTCTGGTTGAAGGCGGGATTTTTTGATACAGTGGGGATGAACCGGATCAATTAACCTTTTCAGTCAATGGGTTACCTATGTCAGACACAATATTTGCGCTTGCCACCGCGCGGGGAAAAGCAGGGGTTTCTGTTTTCCGTATTTCTGGCGACACCGCCTTTGACGTCGCAGCAGCGGTGTGTCGGGATTTACCAGCAAGCCGCGGCCTGCGATTGTTGCGCAACAGGGAAGGCGTGGTGCTGGATCAGGCTTTCGTTGTAACCTTTGATCGGGGCGCCAGCTTTACTGGCGAAGCCGTCGTTGAATTCCAATGCCACGGCAGCCCCGCAGTTGTTGAAGCAGTGCATGACGCCTTGGCCGAAGCAGGGGCGCGTTTGGCCGATCCGGGGGAATTCACCCGCCGCGCTTTGGAAAATGAATGTTTGGACCTTAGTCAGGTAGAAGGGCTAAGCGATCTGATCGAGGCTGAGACAGAAGCCCAAAGACGTCAGGCTTTTGCACTGATGGATGGGGGTCTGACCCAAAAGGTCGAAGGATGGCGCGCCGACCTGATTCGCGCTGCCGCTTTGGTCGAGGCGACAATTGACTTTGCTGACGAAGATATCCCCGTTGATGTGACACCCGAAGTATCCGACCTGATCGCAGGGGTTTCCGCTGATCTGCAAAAAGAGATCGCAGGCAGTTTCGTTGCCGAAAGGGTGCGCGACGGATTTGAAGTGGCCATCGTTGGCCCGCCCAATATCGGCAAGTCCACTTTGCTGAATGCTTTGGCAGGACGGCAGGCGGCGATTACCTCGGAAATTGCAGGAACCACCCGCGATGTGATCGAAGTGCGTATGAACCTGGAAGGAATTCCCGTTACAATTCTGGACACTGCAGGCCTTCGCGAAACCAGTGATACCATCGAAGCGCTTGGCGTCGATCTTGCACGGCGACGGGCTGACACTGCCGATATTCGTGTTTTCCTGACAGAAGACGGGCAAACCGACGGTTTCGGTATTGCAATAAAAGACGAAGATTTGGTTCTGCGCGGCAAATCGGATGCGGGGCAGGCTGGCGGTGTGTCGGGTAAAACCGGCGCTGGAATGGATCGAATGATCCAGCATATAACCACTGTTCTGGGTGCCCGTGTGGCGATTACACAATCCGCGGTGCGGCAACGCCACCGTATTGCGATGGAAGCGGCGACAGGGTATATGAACGCAGCGGAAGAGCTGATCCAAAGCGATGGTGAAAGCGAATTGATCGCCATGGAATTGCATGCGGCATTACACGCGATGAATTCCATCATTGGCCGCGTTGGTGTAGAAGACCTATTAGATGAAATTTTCGCCAGTTTCTGTTTGGGGAAATAGGCGCTAGCAGCAGGAATGTTTCACGTGAAACATAACGACTTCGACGTTGTAGTGATTGGAGGCGGCCACGCAGGGGCAGAGGCCGCCCAAGCCGCATGGCGCATGGGTGCGCGTACCGCCTTGGTTACGCATAGCTTTGATAAAATTGGCGAAATGTCCTGCAACCCAGCAATCGGCGGGCTTGGTAAAGGCCATCTGGTTCGCGAAATCGACGCGCTTGACGGCGTGATGGGACGGGTTGCAGACCAAGCGGGCATTCAATTCCGTTTGCTTAACCGGCGTAAAGGCCCCGCTGTTCAAGGGCCCCGTGCTCAGGCAGATCGGGCGTTGTATCGCCAAGCCATGCAGCGGGAATTTGTCGACCGCAACGGGTTGAATGTGATCGAATCGGAAGTGACCGATTTTCTGATGGACGGAAATAAGGTTTCCGGCGTTGTCCTGTCCGATGGTTCGGAAGTCTCCGCCGCTGCAGTGATCTTGACCACTGGCACCTTTCTGCGCGGCGTTATTCATATCGGCGATGTTTCCAAACCCGGCGGACGGATGGGGGATAAACCTTCTGTCGCGCTGGCAGATCGCATGGACAGCTTTAGCCTGCCGATGGGCCGTCTTAAAACCGGAACACCGCCACGACTGGACGGGCGCACAATCAATTGGGAGGGGCTGGAAACCCAGCCCGCTGATGAAGTGCCCAGCCTGTTTTCCTTTATGTCCGACCGTGCTGTGGCGCGGCAGGTCTCTTGCGGTATCACCCATACAAATTCCCGCACACATGAGATCATTGAGAAAAACCTTTCCAGATCAGCGATGTATGGTGGTCACATTGATGGGGTCGGACCGCGTTATTGCCCGTCTATCGAGGATAAAATCGTTCGGTTCGGTGAAAAAGACAGCCACCAGATTTTTCTGGAACCAGAGGGCTTGGACGATCCGACGATTTACCCGAACGGGATTTCAACCTCTCTGCCTGTTGATGTTCAAGAGGCGTATGTGACCTCGATCGCCGGTCTCGAGAACGTTAAAATTTTGCAGCCAGGCTATGCGATTGAGTATGATTACGTCGATCCCCGCGCGCTTGATAGCAGTTTGCAACTGCGTGATGTTCCGGGGCTGTATCTGGCGGGACAAATCAACGGAACTACCGGCTATGAAGAAGCCGCCGCACAAGGGCTGGTTGCTGGTTTGAACGCAGCGCGATCCTCTGTTGACGGCGATTCTATTCTGTTTAGCCGGTCTGACAGCTATATAGGCGTTATGATTGACGACCTGACCACGCGCGGTGTGACGGAACCCTACCGGATGTTCACCTCTCGTGCGGAATACCGCCTTTCCTTGCGTGCAGATAACGCTGATCAACGGTTGACGGAAAAGGGACGGGAATTCGGATGTATCGGCAGTGCGCGTTCTGCGGCCTTTGATAAAAAGATGGAAGCATTGTCTGCCGCCCGAAACGGCTTGGCAGCGCGTACAGCCACACCAAATGAAGTTGCGAAAGTTGGTGTTAAAATTAACCAGGACGGTGTGCGCCGAACCGGTTTGGAACTGCTGTCCTATAAAGATGTGACCCTTACAACGCTTTCAAACCTTTGGCCTGATTTACCCCAGTTTGAACCTGCTATCGCCCAGCAAGTGGAAAATGACGCCATGTACGCGAATTATATTCAGAGACAGGCTTCAGATGTGTCCGCAGTCCGCAAAGATGAAAATCTGAAAATCCCCGTAGAATTCAGCTTCGAAGGGATATCCGGCCTTTCGAAGGAATTGCAAAACAAACTGAATGCAACACGTCCGGAAACTCTGGGGCAGGCGGGTCGCATTGACGGTATGACGCCGGCTGCTTTGACGTTGTTGTTGGGGCGGATTAAGCAATATAATTCCGTAAAAACAGCATGATCGCGCCCGAAGCCAATCTGGCCGAAGTTTGTAAGCGATTTGATGTTTCACGTGAAACAGCAGAAAAACTGGCGACTTACGAAGCACTTTTGATCAAGTGGAATCCAACGATCAATTTGGTGAGCAAGTCTTCACTGAAAAGCTCTCCGGTTCGACATTTTGCAGACAGCTTGCAGCTATGGAATTTTCGAACTGAGTTTAGCACATGGATCGACATTGGATCCGGCGCCGGTTTTCCCGGGATGGTTCTGGCAATCGTCGCGTCTATTGAACATCCAGAAGCAACGTTTCACTTCGTGGAAAGTGATGCGCGAAAGTCTGCATTCCTGAGAAATGTTTCACGTGAAACACAGGCAAACACCGTTGTTCACACGAAACGCATCGAAGACGTCACCGATCTTCAGGCAGATATAATTTCCGCCAGAGCGCTGGCATCCACGGCCGAGCTTTTGTCATTTTCTGCGCCCTTGCTTAAAAAAGGGGGAATATGTCTTTATTTAAAAGGACAAAATTGCCAAAGTGAACTGGCAGAGGCGAGTCGGTTTTGGACATTCGAAGCGGAGCAATTCGCCAGCGAAACCGACGAAAACGGAACAGTTTTACGGGTCAGGGATATCGAGCGTGTCGGATAATAGTGGTTTAAAGCCAGCAAAAATTCTTTCCATCGCCAATCAAAAAGGCGGTGTCGGTAAAACGACCACTGCAATCAATCTGGGCACAGCGCTGGCTGCCGTCGGAAAACGTGTGCTTTTGATGGATCTCGACCCGCAGGGGAATGCCTCTACCGGTTTGGGAATTGATCCGTCCAAGCGCAATATGACGATGTATGACGTTTTGGTGGACCAAACACCGATCAACGAAGCGATTATTCGCACCAACGTGCCAAACCTGTTTTTGATGCCATCATCTGTTGACCTAAGCTCGGCAGATGTTGAACTGGTGGATGATCAGCGCCGCGTCTTGCGGTTGCGGGGCGCGCTAGAGGAATTGAGCACCTTCGAGGACGAATTTGATTACGTTCTAATAGATTGCCCGCCGTCGCTGAACCTGCTGACGCTGAATGCTTTGGCTGCCAGCCAGTCTGTGATCGTACCTTTGCAGGCTGAATTTTTTGCGTTGGAAGGTCTTTCGCAGTTAATGTTAACCATTCGCGAAGTACGTCAAAGCCTGAACGCAATCTTGAAAATCGAAGGCATTGTTCTGACCATGTTTGACGGGCGGAACAATCTGTCGTTGCAGGTTGAACAGGACGTTCGCGATAATCTGGGCGATTTGGTTTACAAAACCGTTGTCCCGCGGAATGTGCGCCTTTCCGAAGCGCCGTCTTTCGGAATGCCGGCAATCCTATACGATCACAAAAGCAGGGGCAGTATTGCCTATCAGAAACTGGCAGCAGAATTTTTGCGGCGGGAAAACCGTCGTGTTGCAGAAGCGACTTAAAGGGTGGGAGACGATAATATGGTCAAGAAGAACGAAAAACGGGGTTTGGGCCGCGGTCTGTCAGCCCTTATGGCGGATATAAACGAGCCGACCGCGACGCAAGAGGTCACGCCGGAGGGGCCGCGCAGCAGCGAACGTTTGGTCCCAATTACCAAAGTTCATGCAAACCCGGACCAGCCGCGCCGTACTTTTGATCATGTAGAGCTGCGGGATCTGGCAAAATCCATTTTGGCCAAGGGCATTATCCAGCCGTTGATTGTCCGTCCCGATCCAAATCTGGATGGGGAATATCAGATCGTCGCCGGGGAACGCCGTTGGCGCGCAGCACAGACTGCCAAAGTTGATGAAGTTCCGGTGGTTATCCGCGAGATGGATGACCTGGAGGTTCTGGAAATCGCCATTATCGAGAATATTCAACGGGCCGATCTTAACCCTGTGGATGAGGCCTACGGCTACCATCAACTGATGGAAAAATTCGGGCACACGCAGGAAAAACTGTCAGAAGCCTTGGGCAAAAGCCGCAGCTATCTGGCGAACTCTATGCGTTTGCTGAATTTGCCAAGCGGTGTTCAGGACATGTTGGTGGATGGTCGATTGACGGCAGGACATGCACGGGCCTTGGTTCCGGCGGAAAACGCCTTGGCTTTGGCGCGACAGGTTGTTGAAAAAGGACTTTCCGTTCGCCAGACGGAAGCACTGCTTAAAAAAGGTGAAAACCCGCCGAAGCCACGGGCTGCCAAGGTTGATAAAGACAGCGATACCATTTCGTTAGAAGCCGACCTTACAGCAAATATCGGGATGGCTGTCAGTATTGATCACAAAGCAGGGACAGAAGGCGGTGTGCTGTCGATCAAATACAAGTCGTTTGATGATCTGGATTCTCTGTGCCAGATGCTGTCAGCTACGCGCTCGGCCGGCTCCAGATAAATAGTAATACGCAAATTAACACGATGATCTGGCTGACGAATGCCCATGTCGGCACGTCCAGCAGGTAGGTGACGACGGGGCTGGCAAGAATGCAGGCGGTGGCGGCAATCTTTGCGGGTTTTCGAATTGCCCCGTTTTCCTGCCAGTCCTTGATTGGCGGGCCAAAGCGGGGGTGATTTACCAGCCAGCGGTAGGCCCGATCGGATGAGCGGGCAAAACAGAAGGCTGCCAGCAACAGGAACGGAACCGTTGGCAATAGCGGAAGCACCACGCCGATAAGCCCCGCGGCCACGCTTAGGATACCAAATACAAACCAGAGGCTGCGCATTACTTGTGTCCTTGCGCGAGAAGTTTTCCAAGAATAGCGTTAAGAACCATTTTACCGCGTGTGGTGGTTTGTAGCTTTGACCCTGTTTTGGTCAAAAACCCGTCCGCTATAAGCCCATCCATTGCGGTCAAATCCACGCGATCCTTTGAAATTGCGCTGGCGCGGTTCAGATCACAGCCTTCTGCCAGACGCAGGGACATCATCACATATTCCGCAGCTTGATCCGACAGGGAAATGGTTTCGGCGTCGCGGGTGGCGGTGTTGTCCGTCTGTACGGCAGCCAGCCAGCTTTCCGGTTGCAGCGGGGTATCCGTTGCAATCCGTTTGCCGTCCAGTGTTAGCCGACCATGGGCACCCGGCCCAATGCCTGCGTAGTCGCCGTAGCGCCAATAGATCAAATTGTGCTTACATTCCGAACCGGTACGGGCGTGATTTGAAACCTCATAGGCATTTAAACCTTTTTGGCCGCAAATATCTTGGGTCAGGTCATACAGATCAGCAGAAAGATCATCGCTTGGTAAGCCGCGCAAACGGTTGCGGGCAAAAAGGTCTCCGAAGCGGGTGCCTTGTTCGATGGTCAGTTGGTACAGGGACAGATGATCGACGGCCATGTCGATGGCTTGGGTCAATTCCGCCCGCCAGTCGTCCAGTGTTTGGTTCTGACGGGCGTAGATCAGATCAAAGCTGACGTTGTTAAAGTTTTTCTTGGCGATATCAAACGCTTGTCTGGCTTCTGCAACGCTGTGCATCCGGCCCAAGGCGCGCAGGTCTGTATCGTTCATCGCCTGAATCCCCATAGAGATCCGATTGACGCCCGCATCGGCAAAGCCCTTAAACCGATCCGCCTCTACCGAAGTGGGGTTCGCTTCCAGAGTGATCTCTGCATTTTGGGAAAGAGTCCAATTTTGCGCAATTGCCTGTAAAATAGTGTCTACTGTTTCAGGCAGCATGAGACTTGGCGTGCCGCCGCCAAAGAAAATAGTGTCTACAACGCGGTTCGGGGTTCTTGCCGCTGTGGTTTCAATTTCAGCCACAAAGGCCCTGGCCCAGGCGGCTTGATCAACCGCCTGACGCACATGGGAATTGAAATCGCAATAGGGGCATTTTGCGGCGCAAAAGGGCCAGTGGACATAGACGCCGAAGCCGGCATTTTTCCAGTCTTCAGCCGTCAAGGCATCCTGCTTTCAGCTTTTCAAAAGCTACGGCGCGGTGGCTCATGGCGTGTTTTTGCGCCGGGTCCATTTCGCCAAAAGTTTCAGTGTGGCCATCGGGGACAAAAATCGGGTCAAACCCGAAGCCCTGATCGCCGCGCATGGGCCATGAAATGCGGCCCTCAACGGTGCCTTCTACCACTTCGTCGTGACCGTCAGGCCAGGCGATGCACAGCGTTGCGCAAAAGCGGGCGGTGCGGGGTTCTGCGGCTTGTTTTTCTTCCAGCAGGGTCCAGACCTTGGTCATGGCCATGGGAAAATCGCGGCCATTAGGGGTTTCTGCCCAATCCGCCGTATACACACCCGGTTGTTTGTCGAGCGCATCCACCTGAATGCCACTGTCATCGGACAGGGCAGGCAGGCCCGCTGCTTTGGCTGCGAAATGCGCCTTGATCCGTGCATTTCCGGCGAATGTGTTTTCAGTTTCTTCCGGTTCCGCCAGACCCAGATCGCCCGCAGAGACCACTTCAATCCCGTAGGGTTTCAGCATCTCTGTGATCTCGCGCAATTTCCCCGCGTTGTGTGACGCGAGGACAATTTTCTTTTCAATAAGTTTGCGCATCAGGTCAGGCAATCGCTGCTTTTTGCGCGGCAACCAATTCGCCAACGCCTTTTTCAGCCAGATCCAGCAGGGAATTGAATTCATCACGGCTGAAGGTTGCGCCTTCTGCAGAGCTTTGGATTTCGATCAATCCGCCTGCGCCCGTCATCACGAAATTGGCGTCTGTGCCTGCTTCGCTGTCTTCGGCGTAGTCCAGATCAAGCACCGGCTGGCCTGCGTAGATGCCACAGGAAATCGCGGCAACGTGGTCTGTCAGCGGGTCTTCTTTGATGTCGCCTGCTTTCAGCAGTTTGTTCACAGCCAGACGCAGTGCGATCCACCCACCTGTGATGGATGCGCAGCGGGTGCCGCCGTCGGCCTGGATCACATCGCAGTCGATGGTGATCTGACGCTCGCCCAAGGCAACGCGGTCCACGCCTGCGCGCAACGAACGCCCGATCAGACGTTGAATTTCCTGTGTGCGGCCTGATTGTTTGCCCGCGGTGGCCTCGCGGCGGTTGCGGGTGGTTGTGGCGCGGGGCAGCATGCCGTATTCAGCGGTGACCCAGCCCAAGCCGGAACCTTTGATCCAAGGTGGCACACGGCCTTCAAGGGATGCCGTGCACAGCACATGGGTGTCGCCGCATTTGATCAGGCAAGAGCCTTCGGCGTGTTTTGTGACGTTGGTTTCAATGACGATATCGCGCATTGTGTCTGTGGTTCTACCGGAGGGGCGCATGTCTATAGTCCTTTTGTGTTTGGCGCGGTAATATCTGTTTCAGACTTAGGGCGCAAACCCCGATTGACCAAGCGGGATAGAGTTCCTACCTATAGTCTGCTCCGATAAACTGGACCTGAACCGTGACAAACCCTGTTTCGCACCCGCTTGATATCCTGAACGCCCGCAGCCGCGAAGTGTTTCGCTTGCTTGTTGAATCCTATCTGGAAACGGGCGAGCCTGTGGGGTCGCGCACCTTGACCCGCAGCATGGCCGAACCTGTGTCTGCTGCGACGATCCGCAACGTGATGCAGGATCTGGAATTTCTGGGTCTGTTGAACAGCCCCCATGTGTCGGCAGGCCGTATTCCGACCCATGTCGGCTTGCGTCTGTTTGTGGACGGGTTGCTGGAAGTGGGTGATCTGTCCACGGATGAACGGCGCACCATTGATGCCTCGATGCACCGCGAGTCCGAGGATTTGACCACTGCGCTGGATCGGGCAGGGTCTTTGCTTTCGGGTCTGACCCATAGCGCAAGTGTCGTTCTGGCCCCGAAAACCGAAGCACCGATCAAACATATCGAATTCGTGTCCCTGTCACCTGATAAGGCTTTGGTGGTTCTGGTGATGGCCGACGGGCAGGTGGAAAACCGCATTTTTACGCCGCCGCTGGGCCAGACACCGTCAGCCATGCGCGAGGCGGCGAATTTCCTGAATGCGGTTTTGGCTGGCCATACTGTCAGCGATTTGAAAACTGTGGTGGAAAAGGAAATCACCCACCGCCGTCAGGAACTGGATACATTGGCGCAAAAGCTGATCCAGGCAGGGGTTGCGGTTTGGGCTGACGAAAGCAACGGCGGGCCGGATCGCCTGATCGTGCGGGGCCGTTCGAATCTGCTGGGCGATACATCAAACGAAGGCGACCTTGATCGCATCAAAAGCCTGTTTGACGATCTGGAACGCAAGCAGGATATCGCCCAATTTCTGGACCTGACCGAGCAGGGCGAAGGTGTGCGCATTTTTATTGGCTCGGAGAACAAACTTTTTTCACTTTCGGGGTCGAGTCTTGTTGTTTCACCCTATATGAACGCTGATCGAAAGGTCATTGGTGCGGTCGGTGTGATCGGGCCAACGCGGCTGAATTATGGCAAGATTGTCCCTATCGTTGACTACACGGCGCAGCTTGTAAGCCGCATGATGTCGAACAGAAACTGAATGGCGAAGAACATGGGTAAAAAACACGAAGATTTAAATGTATCGTTGGATCGCTTCCTTGATGAGGACGAGTTTCCGCTGGACAAGATCGACGAAGAAGAAATCGAAGAGATCGACCTGACGGAAGAACCTGAGGAGGTTGATCCGATTGAACTGCTGCAAGCCGAAGTTGCGCAATTGAAAGACCGTTTGATGCGCTCGCTTGCGGATACTGAAAACATGCGCAAACGTGCCGAACGGGATCGCCGCGATGCGGAACAATACGGCGGGCAAAAGCTGGCGCGGGATTTGTTGTCAGTGAATGACAATATGAAACGGGCGCTGGAAACCATCACCGAAGAACAACGTGAGGCCAACAAAGGCCTGATCGACGGGATCGAACTGACCCAGCGCGAATTGCTGTCTGCTTTTGCCAGCCATAAAATCGTGCCGATTTCCCCAGCGGTGGGTGACAAGTTTGACCCCAACCTGCACCAGGCCATGTTCGAAGCGCCATTTCCGGACGTGCAAGCGGGCCATATCCTGCAAGTCATGAGCGAAGGCTTTATGATTGCCGATCGTTTGCTGCGTCCTGCACAGGTGGGCGTGTCTTCTGGCGGCGGGAACTGATCCCATGAAACAAGGTGTGCGCGCGATGCCTATCCTGCCGGCCAGCGATCTGGCGGCAGCAGTGGTGTTTTACACAGCCAAGCTGGGATTTGAACTGGCAGGTCAGTGGAAAAACGACGACGGCACACCGAATTTTGCAATTGTTCAGCTTGGGGGCGTGACCCTCGGGCTGACAGCATCTGATCGGGTCGGGTCGGGCGATGAATGGGCAGCTTATGTCTATCTCGAAGACATCGACGCCTTTACCGATCAAATCCTCGGGCGCGGCGTAAAGGTTCTGCGCGGTCCCGAAGACAGCTTTTATAGCTGTAAGGAACTGGAACTGTCGGATCCCCACGGCAACCGTCTGTGTTTTGCACAAGACCTGAAGCCGGGGGCGGATGGCCCGGGTCTATGACCCGAGGGTTTCTTTAAGCTGGTAAACCAGCGCAAGCGCTTCTTTCGGCGAGAGATCGTCGGGCAGAACCTCTGCCAGAATATCCTCGACCTTGGATTGTTTCACGACGGGCGGCGGGGCTTGCGGTGTAACGGCAAACAGGGGCAAATCCTCGAACAAGGCTTTGGCCTTATTCCCGTCCTCTCTGTCGCCCTTCTCAAGCGCCTCTAGCACCACGCGGGCCCGTTCTACCACACTGGGCGGCAACCCTGCCAGTTGGGCCACCTGCACGCCGTAGCTGCGATCTGCGGCGCCCTGCTTCACCTCATGCAGGAAGATGATGTCCCCTTCCCATTCACGCACCGCAATGGTGGCGTTCATCAGGTGATCCAGCTTTGAAGACAGTTGGGTAAGTTCATGATAATGCGTGGCAAACAGTGCACGGCATTGGTTGCCTTCGTGCAGATGTTCCAATGTGGCCCAGGCAATCGAAAGGCCGTCATAAGTGGCCGTGCCGCGCCCGATTTCATCCAGAATTACCAGCGCATTCTGATCGGCCTGGTTCAAAATCGCCGCAGTTTCGACCATTTCCACCATAAACGTAGACCGCCCCCGCGCCAGATCATCCGACGCACCGACACGGGAAAACAACTGTGAAACAAGCCCGATCTGTGCCTCTGCTGCGGGCACAAAAGAGCCCATCTGCGCCAGAATAGCGATCAGCGCGTTCTGGCGCAAAAACGTCGATTTACCCGCCATATTCGGACCTGTCAGCAACCACAACCGCTTGCTGGCCTCTCCGTCGGACAGATCGCAATCATTGGCCACGAAACTACCGCTGGCCTGTTTGCGCAGAGCGGCGTCCACAACAGGGTGACGTCCGCCAATAATGCGAAAACTGCGGTCGTCAGACACACTGGGGCGGGTCCAATCTTCGGTCAGTGACAGTTCCGCAAGGGCGGATTGCAGGTCCAGCTCGGCAATTGCCTTGGCAGCCTGACCGATTTCTGCGCCACGTGAAACAATCTGGCTGGACAGTTCCTTATAGACCTCTTGCTCGATCTCAAGCGCACGCCCACCCGCGTTCAGGATTTTGGTTTCCAGTTCCGACAGTTCCAACGTGGTAAACCGCACTGCATTTGCCGTGGTTTGACGGTGGATAAACGTGTCCGACAGGGGGGCTGCCAGCATTTTGGCGGCATGGGTTGCGGGGGTTTCGATAAAATAGCCCAAGACATTGTTATGTTTGATCTTTAGCGCCGAAACCTCTGCCAGATCGGCATAGTTTTTCTGCAATCCCAGTACAACCTTGCGCCCTTCGTCGCGCAGGGTGCGGGCCTCATCCAGATCAGCGCGATAGCCTTGCGCGGTAAACCCGCCATCCCGTGCCAGCAGCGGTGGTTCTTCGACCAGACGCGCGTTCAGGAATGTGATGGTATCCTCATGCCCCGAAAGGGAATCCCGCGCCTCGGCCACCAGATCAGGGGTGTTTTCATCGCCGATCAGGGCAAAAATAGCCTGCGCTGCGGTCAATCCATCCCGAATGGCGGCCACATCGCGGGGGCCAGCCCGATCCAGAGACAGCCGTGTCAGTGCGCGATCCATGTCAGGGGTTTTGCGCAATGTGCTGCGCAGATCATTCTTAACCTGTTGATTTTCAACGAAATACGAAACCGCATCCAGACGTCTGCGTACGGTCGCCAGATGCCGTGAGGGATTGTTCAGCCGCGTTTCCAGCAGCCGCGCGCCTGACCCTGTGATGGTGCGATCAATCACCGACAGCAAGGCACCCGCCCGATCCCCGCTGACTGTGCGCGTCAGTTCCAGATTGCGCCGTGTGGCCGCATCAATCCGCATGGACGTATCCGTCGCCTCGGCCACGGGTGGTTTCAGCAGGGGCAGTTTACCCTTTTGCGTGATGTGCAGGTAATCGACAATCGCGCCCATTGAAGCCAGTTCGGCGCGGGCGAAGGTGCCAAAAGCATCCAGTGATTTCACAGCGAACAGGGTTTGCAGGCGATCCACCGCAGCGGTGCTGTCAAAACTGGCGCGCGAGAGTTCGCTCACCGCAGCACCGGTTTCTTCAATTGTTTCACGCAACCAACTGTCAGGACTGTCACCCACAAGAACCTCTCGCGGGGCGAGGCGGGCCAAAAGCGGCGGCAGGCCAACGGTCGGGCAGCTTTGCACATGAAAGTCGCCGGTTGAAACATCGACCCAAGCCAGCGCCGCCGCATCGCGGATTGTAGCGAAAGCACACAGGAAATTATGCTGGCGCGCGTTCAAAAGACTGTCTTCGGTCAAGGTGCCAGGGGTGACAAGCCGCACAACGCCCCGTTTCACAACGGATTTATTACCGCGCTTCTTTGCCTCTGCGGGGTTTTCAAGCTGTTCACAGACGCCGACCCGAAACCCTTTGCGGATCAGGGTTAACAAATAGCTTTCGGCAGCATGCACCGGCACGCCGCACATGGGAATGTCCTGGCCCTGATGTTTGCCCCGTTTGGTCAGGGCAATGTCCAGCGCTTCGGATGCCATCACGGCATCGTCGAAAAACATCTCGTAGAAATCGCCCATGCGATAGAACAGCAGGGCGTCGGGATATTCGGCTTTGATCTCTAGAAATTGCGCCATCATCGGCGTAACTGCGCCTGCGTCCGTTGCCACGGTTATGCTCTCCCATTTCGATTTTGGCGAAGATACCGAAGGGGGCGAATAAGGAAAAGGGGAAATGGGCGGCGATTTGGTGGCTCTGTGGTGCACTTCAGTGACCCGTTGATCAAGCAGCAATGCTCAGCGCGACGATAGAGCACAAAAAAAGCGGCCCAAATGGATGATTTGGACCGCTTTTATATTATTTTATCGTTTTGAATTAAGGGGTTACCCCTTCATTCCGTCCCAAAACGTTTTGACTTTCCCAAAGAAATTAGTGCTCTCCGGGCTGTTGTCTTCGGACAGTTTTTCGAACTCTCGCAGCAATTCTTTCTGTTTCGAGGTCAGATTCACCGGTGTTTCCACGGCCAGTTCCAAAAACAGATCGCCCGACACGTTAGAGCGCAGCGCAGGCATGCCTTTGCCTTTCAGCCGCATCTGTTTGGACGATTGCGATCCCGCAGGCACTTTGACCCGCGATTTGCCGCCGTCGATGGTTGGCACTTCGATTTCACCGCCCAAGGTCGCGGTCGTCATGCTGACGGGGACGCGACAGAACAGGTTTGATCCTTCCCGCTCAAAGATCGGATGATCCGATACTTCGATAAAGATGTACAGATCGCCCGTCGGGCCACCGCGCATCCCGGCCTCGCCTTCGCCGGCCAGACGAATACGGGTGCCGGTTTCTACACCAGCCGGAATATTCACCCCAAGCGAGCGTTCCCGTTGTTGACGGCCAGAGCCGGAACAGGAATTACACGGGTTGGTGATGATCTGGCCCCGTCCCGAACAGGTCGGGCAGGTGCGTTCAACGGTAAAGAACCCTTGTTGCGCGCGGACTTTACCCATGCCGGAACAGGTCGGGCAGGTGGACGGTTCCGCACCGCCTTCGGCGCCGGACCCTTCACAGGTGTCACAGGCCACAGAACTGGTGACAGAAACGTTTTGCTGCTTGCCCGTATACGCCTCTTCCAAGGAGATATTCAGGTTATAGCGCAGGTCAGACCCGCGGGTTGCCCGCTGTCCGCCGCCGCGGCGTCCGCCGCCACCCATGAAATCGCCGAAAAGATCGTCGAACACATCGGAAAAGGCCGAGCCGAAATCAGCGCCGCCGCCAGGATGGAATCCGCCGCCGCGTCCTGCGCTGGCGCCCATGCCGCCTTCAAAAGCGGCGTGGCCGTAGCGATCGTAAGCGGCTTTCTTATCGCCGTCTTTCAGAACATCGTAGGCTTCGTTAACTTCTTTGAATTGTGCTTCTGCGTTAGGGTCGTCTTTATTGCGGTCCGGGTGCAGCTCCATCGCTTTTTTGCGATAGGCCTTCTTCAATTCTTGTTCGGACGCGCCTTTGGAAACACCCAGCAGGTCGTAATAATCACGCTTTGCCATGTCGCCTCCGCGTTAACGAGGGCCGAGGGCGATTGCCCCCAGCCGCACGTTTGGCTTTCGGTTTATGATTTAACGGTCTTTTTTACCCAGATCTTCGAAATCTGCGTCGACAATGTCATCATCTACCGGCTTTGGTTCGTCTTCGTTGCCGTAACCGCCATCTGAATCACCGGATGAACCGTTCTCTTCGGCTTGCGCCTTATAGATGGCTTCGCCCAGCTTCATGGCTGCTTCGGTCAGATCCTGCGCGCGCGCCTGGATAGAGGAGGCATTCTCGGTTTCCAGCGTTTCTTTCAGCGCTTTGATCGACAGTTCGATCACTTCGATGGTGGATGGATCCACTTTATCGCCGTGCTCTTCTACCGATTTTTCAGTGCTGTGAATCAAGCTTTCAGCTTGGTTCTTCGCTTCGACCAGTTCT
>JAXMOF010000057.1:0-28083 GCA_034670045.1 Amylibacter sp.
AGTCCTTGTTACCCTCAGTTCCTAGCGTCTTGCGCTGCTCGCCTCCGGTGAAGCGGTGTTTAGGCCGAGTAACAAACACCCGCAACCCCTTTTTTCCAAATTGTTACATTCTTTTCCAAAACCCCTTGTTTTAAAGGACATAACCCCGAAACTTTCTCAAACAAAACACCCAAACTCAAACCCAAATACGCCCAAAACCCCAAATCCCACCAAATTCCAGCACGACTCGCCAACAACTCACCCCCGACTCGGCAGGAAAACCGACTCACACACGCCCCGATTCCCGGAAAAACCGTCGAAATGACCCAAAATATTTTCAAATCAGCAAATTCAGGGGAATCAAAACGCGCGTGTCGTCAGGAACGTAGGAAACGGGCGGTCAGAACAGGCAAAACCGGATGGCACCCCGCGTCTGAAGATCGGGTAACCCGCAGAACGTCCCGAACAGGCAAACACCCCACGTCGTCCTATTACGATATGCGCGCCTTACAGACCACGGAACGGCGCCGGCCTCTAGAAGCCCGCCAGAGCACCACAGCTGCGGCGGTTCACTGTTCCCCGAACCGCCCTGCCAACGCCGCTTGTGCCGCATCCTAAAGCCTGTGTTTTATGTCTGGAAACCACCCGTTTTCAGATCACGCCGCGCGGGTCTGCGTATAGCCCCCTATATAGGAGTGTGGTTCACCCCGTTATTGCGGCCCTTTTTGTGCCGTCAGGCGTTGGTAGTATACTCCGTAAACGGCAGCGGGCGCGGCTGGGGGTTTCCCGACCGCGCCCACAGATATAGCTTTGGCCCTTGTCAGTAGAACAGACGGACCAGCACCATGGTAATCGACGGAAAGGCCACCAGAAAGGCGATCCGCACGATATCAGAGGTCACAAAGGGCAGCGAGCCGCGATAGGTTTCGCGGATGCTGACGTTTTTCGACATGGCGTTGATGACAAACAGGTTCATCCCCACAGGCGGGGTGATCAGGCCGATTTCCGCAGACATCAGCACCAGAATACCGAACCAGATGCCCACTTCGGACGCGGGGATGCCGAAATCCAGTTGCGTCACGATGGGCACAAAGATCGGCACCGTCAAAAAGATCATCGCCAGTGAATCCATCACCGTGCCCAGCACCAGATACAGCACCAACATGCCGATCAGGATCAACCACGGGCTGACGCTGGCCTCTAGGAACACATTCGCCAGGGTCTGGGGCACCTGCGCCGAAGACAGGAAAGAGTTGAACACACCCGCCGCAAGGATAATGAAAAAGATCATCGCCGAGGTTTTCGCCGTAGACAGCAAAGCCTCTTTCAAGATCTCCCAGGACAGGGCACGTTTGGACAGGGCCACAATGGCTGTGCCCGCCACACCCACAGCCGCCGCAGCGGTGGGGGAAAATGCGCCCGTATAGATGCCGCCGATCACCAGCCCGAAGATCACCACAACAGGCCAGACTGCAAACAGGCTGCGGAACCGCGCAGCATAGGGCATCCGTGGCAGGCTGTTGCCACTGCCCGGCACCAGACGGGTATAGATCGACACGGTCAGCATATAGCCCAGCATCGCCAGAATGCCGGGAACCAGCGCGGCGGTGAACAGTTTCTCGATGTTTTCCTCGGCAAGGATGGCATAGACCACCAGCACAACCGACGGCGGGATCAGAATGCCAAGGGTGCCACCTGCCGCCAGTGCGCCTGTGGCCAAAGCACCGCTATAGCCCGCGCGGTCCAGTTCCGGCAGGGCCACACGCCCCATGGACGAAGCCGTCGCCAAGGACGATCCACAGACCGCGCCAAACCCCGCAGAAGCCCCGATCGCCGCCATGGCAAGCCCGCCACGACGATGGCCCAGCCAGGCCTCGGCGGCTTTGAACAGGGACGAAGACATCCCCCCGCGGGTGGCAAATTCGCTCATCAGCAGGAACAGCGGGATAATCGACAGGGAATAGTTGGTCAGCGTGCCATAGGCGAATGTTTTCAACTGGTTGTCCATCATCCGCATGTTGCCTGCCACCAGATAGGTGCCGACCAGTCCGACCACAAACATGGCCGCTGCCAGCGGAATGCGCAGGCCGATCAGGATCAGCAGAACCGGAAAACTATACATGCCGATTTGAAACGGCGTGAAGGATTGGGATATCAGCTCTTGCATGGCTTACACTTCCAGAGTTTGCGTTGAAAACAACGCTCTGATGCGCCGCCACACGCAAAACAGGGCAACAATCAGAAACACCGCCACGCAGATTTCCGCGACGATATAGGTGGGCCACAGGGGCAGGCCAAGGATTTGCGATTCCTGACTGGTTCGCATCCGGTCCGCCACCTGTTCGAAATCACCCTGTAGAACAAGCGACCCGAGGGAGTCTTTCGATCCGCGCGCTTTGGAAAACAACAAGAACCACTGGCGGGTCAGGATCAGATAGGCCAGCGCTGCCAGCAAGGCGTCCCCGATCAGGTCGAGAACCTTGTTGAACCGCACCCCGAAGGTGGGCTCGAACACGTCGATCTTGATATGACCGCGCTGGATCATCACCCAAGGCAGCGCCGCAAACAGCGCAAAGCCCACACCGTATGTCACCAGTTCCTCTTCCCCAAGGATCGGGCGCAACCACGTCAGGCTTTCACTGGTGTTGCCGATCACCCGCCCTGCCAGTTTCAGCAGGATGCTGACACAGGTCACAAGCGTTGCAAAGATCAGACCCATGCCGCCAAGCAAGGCCAAACCGGCTGCGAGCTTTGTCACCCCGCGTTCGATGCGTTCAAAAACTGTCATGGGACATATCCGGTAAAGGGATGTTCGGCCCCGCGATTGGGGGCCGAACAAGGGTTGGGTTATTGGTTTGCAGCGATCAGGCCTTTGGCCTGTTCAATCGCAGCCGCACCGTCAAAACCTTCTTCAGCAGCGCGGGCAATCCAGCGGTCATAAACAGGCTGTGCCGCGTCGATCCAGCGGGCGACTTCGGCTTCGTCCAGTTGGATGATGTTGTTGCCTTCGGCTTTAGACCGCCCGAAGGCATCCGCATCGCGCATCACTTCGCCTGCGAATTTGGACAGGCCCTTGCCTGTTTCCGCATCCAGAATGGCGCGCAGATCATCTGGCATGCCTTCATAGACATCCCAGTTCATCGCCAGAACAAACACCGCAGTATAAAGCGCACGGTCGCCGCCCAGTTCGGTGTGGTTGTTCACCAGTTCAGCCAGCTTGATCGACGGGGTCACTTCCCAAGGCACAACCGCGCCGCTGATCACACCTTTTGACAGGTTCTCGGGGATTTTCGGCAAAGGCATACCCACAGGGGTCGCGCCCAATTCACCCAGCAGATCGGTCACCAAACGGGTCGGGCCGCGCATCTCTTTGCCAGCCAGATCTTCCAGCTTGGTGATCGGATCTTCGGAATGGATCACACCGGGGCCATGCACCCAGGCGGTCAGGATTTTTGTATCCGCCAGTTCGCCTTCTTGCAGATCGCTTTCGATCAGATCGTAATAGGCCTGCGATGTGGCAACCGAATTTTGCATGATAAACGGCAGCTCGAAGACTTCGGAACGGTTGAACCGGCCCGAAGTATACCCCGGCAAGGTCAGCACAGCCTCAACCGCGCCATCCGCCGCCTGATCGTACAGATCGCTGGGACGGCCGCCCAAAGACATGCTGTCATAAGGCACAATCTTGATCCGCCCGTCACTGGCTTCGGCCACACGTTCCGCGAAAGGCACCAGAAAATTGGCATGCAGCGGCGCTTTGGCCGACATAAAGTGATGCACGCGGATCGTAACCTCTTGGGCGTGGGCAAAAGTTGCAGCACTGGCAAAAGCCAAAGCCGTCATTGAGGTTTTGATAAACCGGTTCATGGAATCCTCCCTGGGAATGTCTAAGTGGTCCATCGTAGCATTACGCTAAATCTCGGGTAAATTCGATGGATGATAACTGTATTCGTTTTGGGTATAGATCAAAATCCTCAGCCCATCGCAACCGCAGTTTCACGCAAAATGCACAGCAGTTCCGATTGGGTTTTGGTTGGTTGCCAATCGGCGCGATAGGTCACCCCGATCGGGCGCGGATTGTCATTCAACACAATCGGCAGCTGGTGCAATCCGCCTATCGCTACCTCTGAACGCAGCTGATTGGCAGATATCATCGCCAGCCGCTCGCTGCCCTGCAACAGTTCGCGGATCAGAATAAGCGCGTTTGATTCCAGTATCGGCCCCCTGCGCACGGTTTCATCAGACGGGTCCAGATCGGCAAAAAACCTGTCGAAATGATTCCGCGTCGGGCTGCCACCGCGCGTCACCACCCAGGAATACCCCGCCAGTTCCGCCCGACTGGGCACCGGCTGCCCGACCAGCGGATGATCGGGGCCGCAAAACACCCCCAAATGATCCTCGAACAGCGGCTCCTGAATAACATCGGGCGCAGGTGCAGGATCGCGCAGCGCGCCCAGCAACAGATCAATCTCGCCATGCCGCAGCCCGTGCAGCATCTCGTCGTAAGACCCGTCACTGACCTGCACATTCAACCGCGGATAGCTTTGCGCCAGCCGGTTCAGCGCCCGCGGCAATATGGTCCCACGGGACAGGGGCAAGCTGCCCAAACGCAAAATTCCGGTGGTTTCCCCTTTGGAATGGGCAATATCGGTGATCGCCTGATCCAGCTCGGCAAAAGCCAGCCGCGCCGCCCGCACCAGAATCAACGCCGCCGCCGACAGATCAATACCCTTGCTGGATTTGATGTAGAAAGCCTGCCCTGCCAATGCTTCCAGACTTTTTGCCGTGCGGTACAAGGACGGCTGCGACACCCCGTTGACCCGCGCTGCCACCGAAAAATTACCATACGCCGCCACCGCAATCAGCGCCCGCAACTGGGTGCTGGTCAAAAGGTCCACATAGGCCCCCGCCGCGCGGCTTTGCCCGCTTGCCAGCACTTTGGGCGCTGCAACCCGCAACATATCAAAGGCCCGCTGCGCACGGTGCAGCAAAATTCTGGCCGCAGGGGTGGCAAACATCCCCTTGCTGCTGCGGGTGAACAGCGACAGGCCGAAACCTTCTTCCAGTTTGGCAATGGCTTGGGTGATCGCAGGCTGGGACAAATGCACCGCGCCCGAGGCCGCAGAGATCCCACCATGGTTGCACACCTCTACAAAGGCCCGCAAATGGCGAAGGTTCATATCGCACCCTTGCACAGTCATAACTCTCCCCCTCCTATACCCAAATCCAATACTGCGACTACGGGATTGAAATGGCAATCCGTAAGGCGACCCGTCATCCTGCGCCCAACACATTTGATCGATAGCGTTTCGTGTTTCACTTGATCGGCCAAGGGCCACTTAACGCATTGTAATCGTTGACCTCAGGAAATGTTAACGGGGTCAAATCCAACCTGAAACGCCATAAGGAAACAGCCATGTCGGACCGAAAAACAGCCCTGATCATCTCCGCCCATGCGGCCGATTTTGTGTGGCGCTGCGGCGGCGCAATCGCCCTGCATCAAAAACTGGGCTATGATGTCACCGTTGCCTGCCTGTCCTATGGCGAACGGGGTGAATCCGCGCGGCTCTGGAAAGACGGCAAAAGCCTCGATCAGGTGAAATCCATCCGCCGCACCGAGGCCGAAAACGCCGCCAAAGCCCTGAATGTGCATGACATTCAATTCCTTGACCTTGGGGATTACCCGCTGGATCTGGGCCGCGATGCACAGGACCGTGTGGTGGATATCATCCGCGCCGTGCAGCCCTCGTTTATGATGACCCATTCCCGATACGACCCTTACAACACCGACCATATGCGCACGATGGAATTCACCCTGACCTGCCGCATGATCGCCCAGGCCTGGGGTCATAACCCCGGTGAAAAAGTACTCGGCGCGCCGCAGTTGTATCTGTTTGAACCGCATCAGACCGAACAAATGGGCTGGAAACCCGATACCTTCCTCGACATCACCGAAGTCTGGGAGAACAAACGCGCCGCCATTGAATCCATGGAAGGCCAGCAGCATCTGTGGGACTATTACACCAATGTAGCGCAGAACCGCGGCAACCATTTCCGCCGCAATTCGGGCGGCATGTCAGGTGGTCGGGCGGCACAATACGCCGAAGGCTTCCAGTCGGTTTTCCCGCGCACCGTAGACGAACTGTAAACAGAAAAAGGGGGGCACCAATTGGAAAACTGCCACGATATCGCCCATCTCGGCCATGTGGAAATCTACACCGACCGTTTTGAAGACAGCCTAGCGTTCTTTACCGATGTTTACGGGCTGAAACTGTCAGGACAGGATGGCACCAGCGCCTATTTGCGGGCGTGGGAGGATTATGAATACCACTCCCTGAAACTGACCCGCCACCACACCACAGGGGTCGGCCACATCGGCTACCGCGTCGCCAGCCCCGAAGCATTGGCCCGCCGCGTCAAAGTCATTGAACAAAGCGGCTATAAAACCCACGGCTGGGTGGACGGCGATCAAGGCCACGGCCGCGCCTTTCGCTTTGAAGACCCGTTCGGCCATATCTTTGAAATCTACTGGGACACCAACCGCTACACCCCTGCCCCCGATGACACCCCCGCGCTGAAAAACCTCGCCAGCCGCTATGCAGGCGCGGCCCCCCGCCGGATCGACCATTTGAACCTGCTGGCCAGCGACGTCAGCGTCTTTCGCGACTTTATGCAAACCTGTCTGGGCAGCCGCGTCACCGAATATATCCAACTGGACAACGGACGGATCGGTGGCTGCTGGTTCACCGTGAACAACAAAACCTACGATCTGGCCTGCACCGAAGAACACGGCGACGCCGATGCCCGCCTGCACCACGTCACCTATGCCACCGACCAGCGCGAAGACATCCTGCGCGCCGCCGATATTTTCCTTGAAAACGGCGTCCACATCGAAACCGGCCCCCATAAACACGCCATCCAAGGCACGTTTTTCCTCTATGTCTGGGAACCCGCAGGCAACCGCGTCGAACTGGCCAACGCTGGCGCCCGCCTGATCCTCGCCCCTGATTGGGAGCCGGTCTGCTGGACCGAAACCGACCGCAAAAAGGGGCAGGCATGGGGGCTGAAAACCATTGACACCTTCCACACCCACGGCACCCCGCCCACAAAGGAAACGAAATGAGCAGCGTTATCCAGAACATCAAACGGGCCGACCCCGCCCTGATCGCACGGCTTGGCGCGGCGGGTGTGGCCAGCGTGCATGAATCCCAGGGCCGCAGCGGTCTGATGGCGGCCAACATGCGTCCCATCCAGCAGGACGCGGCAATTGCAGGCTCTGCCGTCACCATCTCGGCCCCGCCTGGTGACAACTGGATGATCCATGTGGCAATCGAACAATTGCAAGCGGGCGATATCCTTGTGCTGGCGCCGACTTCACCCTGTGACATGGGCTATTTCGGCGATCTTCTGGCCACCTCTGCCATGGCGCGGGGTTGTTCGGCGCTGATTATCGACGCAGGCGTGCGCGACACCCGCGACTTGCGCCAGATGGGATTTCACGTCTGGTCCACAGCCATATCCGCCCAAGGCACCGTCAAAGAAACCCTCGGCGCGGTGAATGTCCCCATCGTCTGCGCAGGGGCATTGGTGCAAGCGGGCGATGTGATCGTCGCCGATGATGACGGCGTCTGCGTGGTGCCCCGCGACACGGCTGAAACCGTCATGGCCAAGGCCCAAACCCGTCTGGACGCCGAAGAAGCCAAACGCCTGCGCCTTGCCAGCGGCGAATTGGGGCTGGATATCTATAACATGCGCGGCAGGCTGGCGGAAAAGGGCCTGAAATATGTCTGATGGCGTGCGGGTGATGTGGATGCGGGGCGGTACGTCAAAAGGCGGCTATTTCCTCGCCTCCGACCTGCCCCCAGACCCCGCCGCACGGGATGCCTTTTTGCGCGGCGTCATGGGATCACCAGATCCGCGCCAGATCGACGGTATGGGCGGGGCCGATCCGCTGACCTCAAAGGTGGCAGTGGTGCAGGCATCAACCCGCGCGGGCATCGACGTGGACTATCTGTTTTTGCAGGTGTTTGTGGATCAACCCATCGTCACAGACGCCCAAAACTGCGGCAATATCCTTGCAGGCATCGCCCCTTTCGCCATTGAACGGGGCCTTGTAACCGCCCATGACGGCGAAACCCCCGTGACGATCTTTATGGAAAACACAGGCCAGATCGCCACCGCGCGGGTCAAAACCCCGAACCGCAAGGTGGATTACACAGGCACAGCACAAATCGACGGCGTGCCAAACACTGCCGCCCCGATCCCGCTGGCCTTTCGTGATACCGCAGGATCAAGCTGCGGTGCGCTATTCCCCACAGCAAACACGACAGACACAATAGACGGCATCCCCGTCACCTTGATCGACAACGGAATGCCCTGCGTGGTGATCCGCGCCGCAGATATGGGCCTCACAGGGCAGGAATCCCCGTCCGAGCTGGACGCAAACCAACCGCTGAAAGCCCGCCTCGAAACCATCCGCCTGCTGGCAGGGCCGCTGATGAATCTGGGCGATGTCACAGAAAAATCCGTCCCCAAACTGACCCTGATCAGCCCGCCCCGCGCAGGCGGCGCCATATCCACCCGCACCTTTATCCCCCACCGCTGTCATAAAACCATCGGCGTTTTAGGCGCGGTCAGCGTGGCCACCGCCTGCCTGACCAAAGGCACCGTGGCCTATGATCTGGCAGCGCGGTCTGACGGGGCGATCCAGACCCTTGGCATTGAACACCCCACAGGGCAAATGGCGGTGATCGGCCATCTGGAAAACGGTGAAATCACCCGCACCGAAGTTCTGCGCACCGCCCGAAAACTGATGGACGGCATGATCTTCGCGCCCTAACCCAAAGGCCTAACGCGCAGCAGGTCCGGCCTTTTCAAAGCGGCGGAATAGCAGGGTAATGATGCCCGCGATAATCAGATAGAACAACGCCAGCAACAGCAGCGGTTCATAGACGATCAGCATATCGGACCGCACCCGCGACGACACCGAATAGATTTCCACCACCGTAATCGTCGCCACCAAAGGCGTGGCCTTCAACTGCAAAATCGTTTCGCCACCCAAAGTCGGCAACACATTGCGGATCGCTTGGGGCAGCCAGATGCGGCGGAACATGGTGAAACGGGGCATCCCAAAAGCATTCGCCGCCTCTAGCTGGCCTTTGTTCACACTGGAAAACGCCCCGCGCATCACCTCGCCCTCATAGCCTGCGTAAGACAGGGTCAGGGCCAGAACCGCATAGGGCCAGGCTTGGCGCAGATAGGGCCACAGATCACTGCCCCTGATCCACGGAATTTGCGGAAACAGCGACCCCAGCCCGTAATACAGCAACCAGATTTGCAGCAGCAACGGCGTGCCACGGATCACCGTGCAAAACACCCGCGCAGGGGCCGACAGATACCAAGGCCCGATGGCCTGCGCCAACCCCAGCGGGATCGCCAGAAAGAACCCCAGAACAGTGGTGACAATCAAAATCCAGATGGTGCGCCACAGGCCTTCGACCGCCAAAGGCGCATATTGCGGAATCCAGTCCCAGCGCAGCGACAGCGCGCACCAGATCACAAAAGCCGCAAACAGCGCCATCAGCACAATACGGTGGGGTTGAAACAACGCGCGCAGGGTCATCGGCTCTGCCCCGCCCGCAATGACGGCTGCCCCCGCCGCGCCCATTTTTCAATCCGCGCAAACACCACGCCGGACAGCAGGGTCACAATCAGATACAGCCCTGCCGCGGCTAGGAAAAAGGTAAAATAGGCCCGCGTGCTGGCCGCGGCCTGTTTGGTTTCAAGCGTCAGCTCGCTAAAGCCCACAATGGCCAGAAGCGCGGTGTCTTTGGTGGCGATCAGCCACAGATTGGCCAGTCCCGGCACCGCAAAAGACATCATCGCAGGGATCGTCACCCGCCGCATCACCATGAAAGCGGGCATCCCGTAGGACCGCGCCGCTTCGATCTGGCCTTTGGGAACCGCCTGGATCGCACCGCGCAGTACCTCGGTCGAATAGGCGCCCTGAACAACGCCCAAAACCCAAATCCCCGCCACGACTCCGCTGATTTCAACCCGACCATAGCCCATAAACTGGGACGCCTGATTGATCAGATCGGTCCCCACGTAATACAAAATCAGGATCAGCACCAGTTCCGGCACCGCCCTTATAACAGTCGTATAAATGGCGAGCAGATCGCGCACGACCACCCCGCCATAAAGTTTGCCATAGGCTCCGAACAGCCCGATCAACAAGCCCAGACCAAACGCCCCAAAGGCGATTTGCAAGGAATTGATCAGCCCGCGCAAAAGGTTGCCGCCCCACCCCGGAGGGCTGAGCGACAACAATTCAAAGCTCGCGGTCAGACCGAGCGACTGTATCAGAGAGTCCAAACCTGCGTCTTATTTCTTGTAGATGCTGGTTTTGAAGTATTTGGACGTGATTTCCGCGTGGGTGCCATTTTCCAGAATAGCCTTGATCCCCGCGTTCAACTGCTCGCGCAGCGCATCGTCGCCTTTGCGCACGCCAGCGCCGACACCCAGACCAAGGATTTCCTTGTCGTCAGGAACCGAGCCCTTGATTTCACAGCAAGACCCGCCGTCCGAGGCAACAAAATCCGCCAAAGCAATGCTGTCGGCCTGTGTCGCGTCAATCCGACCCGCAACCAGATCCTGATTGGCTTCGTCCTGTGTCTGATACACGCGGATTTCGCCCGCATCGCTAAAGTGCGCATTCACATAGGCCTGATGCACAGTAGACGCCTGAACCCCGATGATCTTGCCCTTCAAGGACGCCGCATTTGGTTCGATGTCAGATGATTTATCCGCCGCGATCACTGTTGGTGTGTCATAATAGGGGTCGCTGAAATCAATGGTTTTCATCCGGTCTTCGGTGATCGACATAGACGCCATGATCGCGTCGATGGTGCCGCCTGTCAGCGACGGGATGATGCCGTCCCATGCAACAGGAGTGATCACACAATCCATCTTTTCAACGGCACAAACCGCATTGATGATGTCCACTTCCCAACCGTTCCAGTTGCCTGCGGAATCAACAGATGCAAACGGCGGGTAAGGTTCGGCGGCAATACCGATTTTCACCGGATCGGCACTTGCAGCGCCAGCGCCCAGAACCGCTGCGGTAAATGCCGCAGTCATAAGTGTTTTGATAGTCATGGTAGTCTCCCTTTTGGATTGGCTGGTTTTTACCAGCCTACGGTTTTTAAAAACTGCTGCAGTCGGGGGGATTTCGGATTGCCGAAAACATCAGCCGGAGGGCCTTGTTCCTCGATCCGTCCCTCGTACAGATAGATGATATGGGTCGCCACTTCGCGGGCGAATTTCATTTCGTGCGTGACCAACAACATGGTGCGCCCCTCGGCGGCCAGATCGCGGATCACGGTCAACACCTCGCCGACCAGTTCAGGGTCCAGCGCGCTGGTGGGTTCGTCAAACAGCATCACACTGGGATCAACCGCCAAAGCCCGCGCAATCGCGGCGCGCTGCTGCTGCCCCCCCGACAAATACGACGGAAACGTATCCGCTTTATCCCCCAGCCCCACACGGTCCAGCAGAACCTTGGCGTTCTTGATCGCCTCGGCCTTGGGGGTTTTCAGAACATGCACCGGAACCTCGATCACATTTTCCAGCAGCGTGCGGTGGGTCCACAGATTGAACGCCTGAAACACCATAGCCAGACGGGTGCGGATGCGTTCCAGCTGGCGGCGGTTCGCAGGCGATCCGTCAGGGCGCATCAAAACGTCTTCGCCGCCCACTGTGATCTGCCCCGATGTGGGGGTTTCCAGAAAGTTGATACAGCGCAACAAGGTGGATTTCCCCGACCCGCTGCCCCCGATGATTGCAACGACATCCCCTTTACGGGCCGTCAAAGAAACCCCTTTCAGGACTTCCAGTGTTCCAAAAGACTTGTGCAGATCGGTGATCCGAATGGCCTCATCCGGCACGCCCTGCTCTGCATCGTCCTTCAGGTTCACATCCAAGCTCATTGCTTGTCCCCTTAATTCCTGACTTGTAGTAATGCCAGATTCGGGTAATTATGCAAGCGTATAATTACCCGAATCCAGCGAGTACCCCGTGACCGACCTCCGCCCCAAATTCAGGAGAGAGCCTGCGACGCAACGTAAAGAGGCGCTGATTCAAGCCGCCTTGGCGCTGATTTCGGAACAGGGCGTGGCAGGGGCCACCGTGCGGGCAATCGCTAAACGGGCCGACGTGACCCAAGGGCTGATCCGGCACTATTTCACCACCAAAGAAGACCTGATCAGCGCCGCCTATGAACGGCACATGAACCAGATGACCGAACTGACCGCAGCGCCTGCCGCCCACGCAGATGTCTCGGCCAGAACGCGGCTGACCACCTTTATTGCAGCGGGCCTGACCTCGCCGGTGATGGACACACGCTCTGTCACCCTCTGGGCCAGCTTTATCAGCAGCATCCGCACCGATGATGCCATGCGCAAAATGCACCAGCAAACCTATTATGATTTCCGCAACCGTCTGGAATGCCTGATCCGCGACGCCCTGATCGAAGCCGGCACCCCAACACCGCCCGACCCCAAAAACCTGCGCCAGATGGCCATCGCCAGCAACGCGGTGATCGACGGACTGTGGATGGAAGGCGGCGCCCTGCCCGAGGCATTTGACACAGGCGAACTGGCGCAAATCGGGCTTACATCCGTGGGCGCAATCATCGGCTTGGATTTGCAAGAACAGGCCACCACACCATTGCCCACTCCATCACAGGTCACACCAACAAAGGGTCAGCTATGAAATATGCAGCAATAACAGAACGGCTTGCGGGCCTTGGCGGCGCGAAATGGGAAATCCACAACAAGGCCCGCGCCTTGGGGCGGCAGGGCCGCGACATTATCGAACTGACCATCGGTGAACCCGATGTGCCAACCCCCACGGCCTTGGTTGACGCCGCCATTGATGCACTGGCCCGCCACCGCACAGGTTATTCCAGCGGCGAAGGCGAACCGGGCCTGCGCGCCGCATTGGCCGACCGCTACACACAGCGCACAGGCCGCCCGATCACCCCCGATCAGGTGATGTGTTTTCCAGGCACCCAAACATCGCTTTATGCGGTGATGACAGGCCTTGTCCAATCCGGTGACGAAGTGCTTGTAGGCGACCCGATGTATGCCACCTATGAAGGCGTGATCCGCGCCACAGGGGCGAAAATGGTCAGCGTCCCCCTGCATTCCGAACACGGGTTCCGCATGCAGGTCAGCGACATCGAAAGCCGCATCACGCCAAATTCCCGCGCCATATTCCTGAACACACCGCACAACCCAACGGGGTCGATCCTGACGGCCGACGACATCAAAGCCATCGGCGCACTGGCGATCAAACACGATCTGTGGATCATCTCGGATGAAGTCTACGAAGACCTGATCTTCGACGGCAAACCCTTTACATCGCCCCTGTCCCTGCCCGAACTGGCGGATCGGGTGATTGTGGCCTCGTCCATCTCCAAATCCCACGCCGCACCGGGGTTTCGCAGCGGCTGGTGCATCGGCCCGCAGGCCTTTACCACCGCGCTGTTGCCGCTGGCCGAAACCATGCTGTTCGGCAACCAGCCCTTCATCGCAGATATGACCGAACAGGCCATCCGTGACGGATCGCCCGTGGCGCGCGGCATGTGCCAACGTTTCGCCAAACGGGCCCGCCATCTGGAAAGCCGCCTGTCCGCGGATACCGCCCTGACCGTCCATCAACCCGACGCGGGCATGTTCGCCCTGATCAATGTGTCTTCAACAGGTATGACAGGTGCTGATTACGCGCTGCACCTGCTGGAACACGGCGGCGTTGCGGTGATGCCGGGCGCATCCTTTGGCGCATCCCTTACAAATTGGGTGCGCGTCGCCCTGACCGTCGAAGATGCCACCTTTGACAGCGCCTGTGACCGCATCATCCAACACGCCCACTCTTTACACATGGAAACCGCATGACCGACCCGACCTTTGAATTCTCCCACGCCATCACCCGCCGCCCTGCCGCCAGCATCATCGACGGGCTGCGGGCGCAGGACATCGGCACCCCCGATCTGGATAAAATGCTGGCCGCCCACGCCCGTTACGTCGCCACCCTGAAAGAAACCGGCGCGACTGTGATCGAACTGCCCCCGCTGGACGCTTTCCCCGATGGCGTTTTTGTCGAGGACACTGCCCTGTGCCTGCCAAAAGGCGCGATCCTGATGCGCCCGGGCGCCCCTTCGCGGATGGGCGAAGTTCCCGAAATGGAACCCGCCCTGCGCAGCGTTTACGATGATGTGCGCCAAATCAGCGGGGACGGCCACGTGGAAGGTGGCGATATTCTGGTCACGGGGCGCGAAATCCTTGTGGGCCGATCCGACCGCACCGATGCTGCAGGTGTCGCCGAACTGACCGAAATCGTCGCCGACTGGGGCCATACCCTGCGCGAGGTTTTCACCCCCGAAGGCGTGCTGCACTTCAAAACCGATTGCTCGCTGCTGGACGGGGATACCATCCTGTCCACCAAACGGCTGGACGCATCCGGCTGTTTTGAAGGCTACCGCGTATTGCACACAGCCGAGGGCGAAGAGGCCGCCGCCAACAGCATCCGCTTTAACCAGTTTGTCATCTGCCCCGCAGGCTTTCCGCGCACCGCCGAAATGCTGGACAAGGCAGGCTTTAATGTTGTGCAAGTGGACAACTCCGAATGCGCCAAACTGGACGGCGGCATGTCCTGCCTGTCCCTGCGCTTCTCAGCCACGCGTCCCGTCTAAAGGCACTGGACACAAAACCACTCAACGCACGGATGCAGGGTCATTTTCCCTGCATCCACGGCTGAATCAAACCGACTCGCCGGAAAAAAATTTCCGCATCTTTAAATTCCCCCCGCTTTCCCCGACAGCCTCCGCGCCCGCAGGGGCACGGTCCGGTCTGCCCTAACCTGCTGACAGGTTTATAATTTTCCCCACCCAAAACCGATCCAGCCGCCCCCGAAAGGGCGGCTTTTCTGCGTCCGGTCTCCTGCGTCTTGACAGAAAATCGAATCTGTCTCACTATCGTATAGCTTGTTTCGCTTATCGAAACACAACGGGAGGACTACGATGAAGCATTTTATTTTTACAGCGGCTTTGGCCTGCGCATTGCCCCTGTCCGCAGTGGCACAGGACGTCACAATCAAGATGGGGCACGCCGCCTCGTCCAAACATATTTTTCAGGACGGCCTGCAAATCTTTGCCGATAAAGTCGCCGAAAAAACCAACGGCGCGGTCAAGGTCGAAGTTTACGGCGACCGCCAGCTTGGCGATGACAAACAACTGCTCGAAGGTCTGCAAATCGGCCTGATCGACGGCGCGCTGGTGTCATCCGCCACCCTGCCTCTGGTGCTGGGAACCGGCGGCTTTGACGCGCTACAACTGCCGTTTGTGGTGTCCAGCTACGACCAGATGTCAGGCGTGCTGACATCCGGTCTGGGTGATGAACTGCTGGCCACACTGGATGAAAAATCCATCAAAGGTGTCGGCTTCGTCGAAGCTGGCCTGCGCCACTTCCTGGCCAAAACCCCTGTAGGCTCCACTGCCGATTTCGCAGGCCTGAAAACCCGCATCGTGCCAATTCCGCTGCACAAGGCCACATGGGAAGCCATCGGCGTGAACCCCATCGGCATGGCCTACGGCGAAGTCTATTCCGCACTGGAAACCGGCACAATCGACGCGGTTGAAATCAACCTGTCCTCGGTTCAATCCGAAAGCCTGTATGACGCAGCCCAGAACGTTACCCTGACAGGCCACTACTTCTGGCCGGGTGTGATCATGCTGTCGGGCAAAACCTTTGACAGCCTCAGCGACGATCAAAAAGCCGCCGTGGATGCCGCAGGCCGTGAAACCACAGCCGAGGCCTACGCCCTTGCCGCCAGTCAGGAAGCCGACACAACCGCCTTCCTGAAAGACCACGGCGTCACCATCACCGATCTG
Source organism: Amylibacter sp. (assembly GCA_034670045.1). Classification (GTDB taxonomy): domain Bacteria; phylum Pseudomonadota; class Alphaproteobacteria; order Rhodobacterales; family Rhodobacteraceae; genus Amylibacter. Next base: position 15,929 of record JAXMOF010000057.1, read on the forward strand.
TCCGATCTGGAAACCATGCAGGATAAAACCGCCCCCGTGGTCGAAACATGGACAGCCAAAGACCCGCTGGTCGCCAAAATCACCGAAGCCTTTCGCGCGGGGAACTGATCCGATGACAACCAACGTCTACCGCTGGACCGAACTGCCCCGCGAAGATGTACGCCCCGGCGTATCGCGCACTGCCTTTCGGGGCGACGGGGCCATCATGGTGATGAACTGGCTGGAACCGGGCATGGAAAAGAAACCCCATTCCCACCCGTTCGAACAGCTCGCCTATATCCTGTCAGGGCGCGTGCGCTTTGAAATCGGTGACGAGGTGATCGAGGTCGGCGCGGGCGAGGTTGTCCGCATTCCCCCAGATGTTGTCCACTGTGGCGAAGCATTGGGCGATGAAACCGCCGTGAACCTTGATGTCTTTGCCCCTGCACGGCCGGATTACCTGCATCTGACCGACTATCAGGAAGCAGACTTCACCTAAAACGCGGGCTGGCCCAAAACACCTGCGGGCCAGCCGACAATATCCAGACCCGCCATATTAAATAACCTCCGCCACAAAAGGGATTCGGGGAATGACCTTTCTCATGCCTGCCCAGACCGCCCTGCGCCACGGGATCCGCTGGCTGCTGATCACCCTGATCGCCGCGCTTCTGGTGCTGATGACCACCCAGATCGTGATGCGCTACGGCTTCAACTCCTCCCTGCTCTGGGCCGAGGAAATGTGCCGCTACATGCTGATCTGGCTGTCCTTCCTTGGCATCGCACGCGCCTATGAACGGGGCGAAGTCGCAGCGCTCAGCTTTCTGTCCCTGACCCTGCCCCGCGTTCCCGCGCTGGTACTGGGCGCAGCCTGCGCCCTGCTGTCACTGGTCCTTTGCGCCCTTTTGGTCTGGTACGGCCTGAAATTCGCAGATCTGGCAGGCAGCTCAAAAATCCCCGCCCTGCGCTTTATCCTAGAAGACCTGTTTGGCGAAAACGCACCGGATGCGCCGGTTATCTACTGGGTCTATGTGGCGCTGCCCCTTGGCATGGCACTGGTCGGCCTGCGCCTGATCGGGGACATCCTGATGTGCCTGCGCGCCATCCCCACAGGCCAAAGCCTCGCAGAGGTCCTTTCCAACACAGACCCTTCGGTGGCCCCATGATCCTTTATCTTCTCGCCTTTATCGTCTTTCTGGTCATCGGCGTTCCGGTTGCCTTCTCGCTCGGCCTTGCCTCGGTTGCCTATCTGCTGGTCAATGACCAATGGCAGCTGATGATCGGCTTTCCCCAAAAGATGATCGCAGGCATCGACAACTTTGTGCTGCTGACCATCCCCTTCTTTATCCTTGCAGGCAACCTGATGAATTCCGCCGATCTGACCCGCCAGATCGTGCGCTTTGCCCAAATGCTGGTGGGCCGCGTCAAAGGCGGGCTGGCCATGGTCAACGTGCTGGCCTCCATGATGTTTTCGGGCGTGTCAGGGGCCGCCACGGCAGAAGCCTCTGCCATCGGATCGGTGATGATCCCCGCCATGCGCCGTGACGGATACCGCGCCGAATATGCTGCCGCACTGACCGCTGCGGGGTCCATCCTTGGCCCGCTTGTGCCACCGTCCCTTGCGCTGATCCTGTATGGCGTGCTGACCAGCACCTCGATTTCCAGCCTGTTTCTGGCTGGCATCGTCCCCGCCTTTACCCTGTGCGGACTGCTGATCCTTTACACCCTCTGGCGCGCGCGCGTCGAAGACCACCCGATGCCCGACCCCGTCGCCAAAACCGAACGGTTCGGCCTGACCGTCCGCGCCCTGCCCGCCCTGATGTTGCCCGTCATCATCGTCGGCGGCATCCGTAGCGGTATCTTCACCCCGACCGAGGCCGCAGCCGTCGCCGCCCTTTATGCCCTGCTGATCGGCCTGTTCCTGTACCGCACGCTAACCCCGTCAAAAATCGCCAACGCCTTTTACGAAACCGCAACCATGACCGCAGGGGTGATGCTGATTGTCGCCGTTGCCTCTATGACCTCTTTCATTCTGGGCATCGAAAACATCCCGCGCACCATCGCCAGCGGTATGCGCGACATCAGCGAACAACCGTGGATACTGATCCTGCTGCTGAATGTAGTGCTGCTGCTGCTCGGCCTGTTCCTTGAACCGCTCGCCGCCCTTGTGCTGGCCATGCCGATCCTGAACGAGGTCTTCCCCCTGCTGGATATCGACCCCGTACAATTCGGCGTCATGGTGGTGCTGAACCTGATGATCGGCATGATCACCCCGCCCGTGGGCCTGTGCCTGTTCATCGTCGCCGCCATCAGTAAAGAACCGCTCGAAAAAGTCGCTCTGGCCATCCTGCCAATGATCGGTCTGTGTCTGCTGGTTCTGTTGCTGGTGGCTTTCGTCCCAATCCTCACCCTCGGCTTGCCGACCCTATTAGGCGGAAACTGATGCCCCCCACCACCGATTCAAATCGCACCAATCAATCCACTGTGGCCGCTTTTGCCGTGCTCGAGGAAATGGCGAAGCACAGCGAACCCTCCCGCGTCACCGATATTGCCGCCAATCTGGGGATGCCACGCGCCCGCACCCACCGCTATCTGCAAACGCTGGTGCAACTGGGCTATGTCCGTCAGGACCCCGCCACCGAACGCTATCTTTTGACCCTGAAACTGTTCCATCTGGGACAGGCCATTGCCGATGGCACACAGCTCACCGTGGTGGCCCGCCCGATCATGGCCAGCCTGCGCGACAGGCTGCAACAGACCGTCACCCTGTCGATCCCCGAAGACAACGGTATGCGGGTGATCGACATTGTGCGCGTGGAAACCCCCGTGCAGATCGTCACCCGACCGGGTGCCCTGCTGCCGCTGCAGTCCTCAGCACAGGGCAAGGTCGCTCTGGCTTGGGGCAGCACCAGCCTGCTGGCCCGTTTCAACCAGATGCTGGCGGACAATGACCCGTCACTGGCAGGCATCGACCGCGACGCGCTGATCACCGAAATCGCCCAGACCCGCGCCAAAGGCTGGGCCGTCGCACCCCAGGAAATCCTGCCCGGCGTGAATGCTGTCGCAGCCCCTGTTTTCGACAATGAAGGCCGCTTTATCGCCACCATCACCGTGGTCGGCTCTGTCCAGCATATCGAACCCGATCCCGACACCGCAATCGTAACCGCCGCGCTGAATGCAGCGCGCGAGGTTTCAAACAATCTAGGCTATTTGGAGTATCCTGTATGACCCGACATTCCCTTGCAATCGACATTGGCGGCACATTTACCGATGCTGTTCTGCTATCCTCGGACGGGCAAAGCTATGTGGACAAGACACTGACAACCCACGATAATTTGCTGGACGGCTTCTTTACAGGCGTCGATCTGGTGCTGGGCCGTGCAGGACTGACCCCAAAAGACGTGGACGATGTGGTTGTCCATGCCACCACGGTTGTGACCAACGCCCTGATCGAACGCAAAGGCCCCCCTGTGGCCCTGATCCTGACCGAAGGCTTCCGCGATGTGCTCTATATCCGCGAGGAACACCGCTATGATATGTACGATCCGCAGATCGAATTCGCCGAACCGCTGATCCCCTCCGAACGCACCTTCACCCTGAAAGAACGCACCTTCGCGGACGGCTCTGTGGGCACCCCCGTTGACGCCGATGCCGTACGCGAGGTGATCCGCCAGTGCCGCGACAAAGGCATCGTTTCGGTGGCTGTGTGTTTCCTCAACTCCTATCGCAACGGCGCGAATGAAGAAGACGTCCGTCGCGTCTTTGCGAAAGAGGCCCCGGACATCTATGTGTCGCTGTCGTCGGTTATCGCACCCCAAATGCGCGAATACCTGCGGGCCTCGACCGTGGCGATCAACGCCTATACCGTGCCGATCACCCGCCCCTATCTGACCGCGCTGATCGCCGAACTGAAAACCCGCGGCTTTAACCAGCAGCCCCTGATCATGCTGTCCAACGGCGGCGTGATCGGCGCGGAACGGGCCAGCACCATGCCCGTGCGCATGATCGAAAGCGGCCCCGCCGCAGGCGCATTGGTCGCCTGCTATTTCAGCCGCATCTTTGATATCCCCGACCTGATTTCCTTTGATATGGGCGGCACCACTGCCAAAGCCTGTCTGGTGCAAAACCACGAACCCCTGGTCACAGGCACCTTCGAAGTAGACCGCCGCTACCGCTTTAAACCGGGCTCTGGCATGCCCATCACCGTGCCGTCCATCGACATGATCGAAATCGGCGCAGGCGGCGGGTCCATCGCATCTGTGGATGACCTTGGCCTGCTGAAAATCGGCCCTGAAAGTGCGGGTTCCATGCCCGGCCCTGCCTGTTACGGGCGCGGTGGTGCGGACGCTTGTGTCACCGACGCCGATCTGGTGCTCGGTGTGCTGGACGCCGACAATTTCCTTGGCGGTGATATGGCGCTGGACCTGTCTGCATCCCAAGCCGCCTTTGACCGCCTTGGCGACGCGCTGTCCCTGCCCCGCCACCAAGCCGCTTGGGGCGTGTTCGAAGTGGTCTGCGAACAAATGGCCGCCGCAACCCGCACCCATGCCACCGAACGGGGCATTGATTACCGCGGCATGCCGCTTTTGGCCTTTGGCGGCGCGGGTCCGGTACACGCCTGTATGGTGGCCGAACTGACCTCCAGCACCAAGGTAATCTACCCCCCGCTGGCCTCCGTTCTGTCGGCATTCGGCACATTGGTCACACCTGCACAAATTGATCTGGTGCGCAGCCATGTCACCCCGCTTGAATCCCTCGACTGGGATGCGGTTGATACCCTGCTGAACACCATGACCGCCGAAGGCGCCGAGGCCCTGTCCGAGGCAGGCATCCGCGAAACCGACTTCCACTTCGGATTTGCCCTTGAAATGCGCTACCTCGGCCAGCAATCCGAAGTGCGCATCACGCTGGATCACGACCCGCGCGAAACCCACGACAGCGCCGCGATCACAGACCTGTTCGAAGCAGAATACCTGCGCCAGTACGGGCTGAAACTGGATGGAATGAAGATCGAAACCGTCAACTGGCTGGTCACCGCTTCGGGCGTTCAGCCGGATCGCAACGCGTCGAAATCCGCAGGCACGGACACATCCGGTCCCAAAGGCACCCGCCCCGTCCACATTCGCGGCGTGGCCCAAGATGTGCCGGTCTGGTCGCGCGACGCAATCACAGCAAACGACAAAATCCAGGGCCCTGTCATCATCGAAGAACGGGAAACCACCATCTTCGTGCTGGACGGCTGGACAGTCACTTACCACGAGAGCGGAAGCCTCGTTGCAGAAAAATCGGGAGAGAAATGATGGACGGCGTAGAACTGCAAATCCTCTGGAGCAATATGATCGGCATCGTCAGCGAACAGGCCCGCGCCCTGCAACGCATCGCCTTTAGCCCCATCGTGCGTGAAGCGGGCGACCTGCTGAAAGACTATGATCCCGCCAGCCTGAAACCCGGCGATGTGCTGATCACCAATGATCCGTGGATGTCCGCAGGCCACTTCTTTGACATCACCGTCCTGTCGCCGATTTTCCGCGACGGACGCATCATCGCCTATGCTGGTTCGACCATCCACCATTCCGATATCGGCGGCTATGGCATCGGATCAGGCGCACGCGACATCCACGAAGAGGGCCTGTGGATTCCCACCATGAAGCTTTATGAAGAAGGCCGCCCGAACGAAACCCTGTTCCAGATCATCAAACGCAACGTGCGCACACCTGACGCCCTGATGGGTGATCTGGGGGCGCAAGTCTCTTCGGGCATGATCGCGTCAGAACGGCTGAACGCCCTGTGTGACCGCTATAAACTCGATGATATTTCCGCCCTGTCAGAAGCCATCATCACCAAATCCGAAACCGCCACCCGCGATGCAATCCGCAAACTGCCCGCTGGCACCTACCACGGATCGTCCAAATTCGACGTTCCGGGCGGCGAGGTGATCGAGCTGAAAACCGCTGTCACAGTGGACGCGGAAAAAGGTGAAATCGAAATCGACTTCGAAGGCACCTCCGGCCCCAGCGCCATGGGCATCAACGTGGTCCCCGCCTATACCCACGCCTATGCCACCTTCGCCGTGCGCTCTACGCTGAACCCCGATCTGCCCAATAACGCGGGATCGCTGATGCCGATCAAACTGAAACTGCCCGACGAATGTGTGGTCAACGCGAAATATCCGTCGCCAGTGAACGCCCGCCACGTGGTCGGCATGTATGTGCCCTTCCCGATTCTCAAGGCGCTGGCACAAGTGGTGCCGGACGCAGTGGTCGCCGAAGGGTCAGGCGCTGTCTGGACCGTGCAAATTCAGGGCCGCGATGCGAATGGCAAACCCTTCACATCTTCCATGTTCAACTATTCCGGCGGCATGGGCGCGCGGGCCACAAAACCGGGCATTTCCGCCGTTTGCTACCCCACAGGCGTGTCGGCGGTTCCGGTCGAAGTGCTCGAAGCGTCCTATCCCATCGCCTTTACCTGCAAGGAATTGGAACACGGCACAGGTGGGGCGGGCAAACAACCGGGCGGGGACGGCCAACGGATCGGCTATAAAATGCGCACCGATCGCCCGTGGTTGCTCAACACCATCCCCTCCCGCCTGACATCGGGCCCCGAAGGCCTGCTCGGCGGGTCCGACGGCAAGGCGGGCAGCTTTAACATCAACGGCATCGCCGTGACTGACACCCGCAAAAAGGAAATGCAGCCCGACGACGAAGTGATGATGGTCACGCCGGGTGGCGGTGGCTACGGAGCAGCGTGATGACCCTGCGCGCCACATTCGCGAAACGCCTGCGGGCCAGAGACACTCTGGTCGGCAGCTTCGTCAAATCCAGTGATCCGGCCACGATAGAATTGCTGGGCCACGCGGGTTTTGACTTTGTGATCCTTGACGCCGAACACGCCGCCTTTGATCGCGCGGATGTGGCGCGGATGGCCATGGCCGCCCGCGCCGCCGCCCTGCCACTGCTGGTGCGCATCCCTGCAACCGATGGCGGCTGGATCGCCACGGTTCTGGATGCGGGGGCTGCGGGCATCATGGCCCCCCAAGTGCGCGACGCAGACATGGCCCGCGCCTTGGTTCAATCCACCCGCTACGGCCCCGATGGGCGCGGCTTTTCGCCCTCCACCGCGGGGGCGGATTACGGCGCACGGGGCATCGCAGGGCATCTGGCCCAAGCCCCCGAAGAAACCGTTCTGATCTGCCAGATCGAGGACCGCACCGCCGTGACAAACGCCGCCGCAATCGCCGCCGTAGACGGGGTTGACGCCCTGCTGCTTGGCCCTGTTGACCTAACGGTCTCCCTTGGCCTGACTGACCCGACAGCGCCCGAAGTCACCGACCTGTGCCAGCGCACAATCACCGCAGGGGTCGCCGCCAGAACCGCAGCAGGCCTGTTCCTTGGCACCCCCGCCGACAGCCCGAAATGGCAGACCGCAGGGGCCAACCTGTTTGTGCTTGGCAGTGATCAGGCCTTTTTGCTGGGGGCTGCAAAGGCGGCGCTGCAACACTTCAGACACAGTTCGTAACCATGCGGCACAAGGGAAAAAACGGCCTCTTTTGCCAGTGACAGCACACAGTCAACTTGCCATAGTTCCGCCCAAAGAGGAGAAAACCATGACCAATGACATCTGTATCGTCGGCAGCGGCCACACAAAGTTCGGCCGCCTCGACCAAAATCTCGAAGACCTGATCGTCGCCGCCACCCGCGAAGCGATCGAAGAATCCGGCCTTGATCCTGCCGACATCGACGCGCTGTTTCTGGGGCATTTCAACTCCGGCATGGTCAGCGACGGCTTTGCATCATCCCTGATCCTGCAAGCCTTCCCCGAATTCCGCTTCAAACCCGCCATGCGCGCCGAAAACGCCTGTGCATCAGGCTCCGCCGCGATCCACGCAGGCATGAACGCGATCCAGTCGGGCAAAGCCAAAACCGTGCTGGTTGTGGGCGCTGAAAAAATGACCCACCGCCCCACCGCCGATATCACCACGGCCCTTGCGGGTGCGGGCTATCAAAACGATCCGGCCGAGGCCGCGCTCAGCTTTCCGCAGGTTTTTGCCATTGCCGCCAAAGAATACGGCAACCGCTACACCAACCCGCTGGATGCCATGGCGCATATCGCATCCAAGAACCACATGAACGCCATGAACAACCCGCTGGCGCAGATGCAAAAGCCCTTCACCTTTGAAGACTGCAGCCAGATCACCAACCGCAACCCCGAAATCGCACCGCCCTTGCGCCTGACCGATTGTTCGCTAGTGACGGACGGCGCGGCTGCGATCATCATGACAACCTCTGAAAACGCAGCCAATTTCCCCAAAGTCGCAGGCTTTCGCGCCGCTGTGCATGTCAGCGATATGCTGCCCATGTCATCCCGCGACTTCCTGAAATTCGAAGGCCCCGAACGCGCCTTCAACATGGCGTTTGACCAGTCGGGAACAACCGTGAAAGACATGGACTTCGCCGAAGTCCACGACTGTTTCACCATCGCCGAACTGCTGACCTACGAAGCCATGGGCCTGACCGAAAAAGGCAAAGGCGCTGACGCCATCAGCGATGGCACCGTCTATGCCGACGGCGCTTTGCCCGTGAACCTGTCAGGCGGGCTGAAAGCCAAAGGCCACCCCGTTGGCGCAACCGGCGTATCCATGCACGCACTGGCCTTTCGCCAGTTGACGGGTCAGGCAGGCGGCATCCAGAAAGCCGACGCACAACTGGGCCTGATCTTTAACATGGGCGGATCGGCTGTAGCCAATTACGTCTCTGTCTTGGAAACCGTAAAGGCCTGACCCTATGAACCTCGCCCATTGGCTGCACCAAACGTCGCGCATCCGGCCCGACCAACCCGCAATTCGATCGGGCGAGGCATTACACGCAACCTATGGCACCTTTGCAAATCAAAGCTGTGCCATAGGCCACCATCTGGCCCGAACCCATGGCATCGCCAAAGGCGCCCGCGTGGCCCTGTTCGCCAAAAACTGCGCCGAATATCTGGAAATCCTGTACGGCGTCTTGTGGATCGGCGCGGTCATCGTCCCGATCAACCACAAACTCCACCCCCAAGAGGCCGCTTGGATCATCACCAACGCCAAGGCCGATCTGGTGATCACAGACACAGGCCGCGTGTTTTCAGACCCTGAAACCATCCCGCTGCCCTGCCGCGAAATCGGCATCCGCTCAACCGAACTGACAACCCTGTCCCACGGGGCCTATTCCCCGCCCCTGCCCCTGTCAGACGATGACCCCGCATGGCTGTTTTATACATCTGGCACCACAGGACGGCCCAAAGGCGTTGTTATCACCCATAAAAACATCCGCATGATGGCCAGTTGCTATGCGCTGGATGTGGACAGCGTGCAGGCCAGCGACACCTCGCTTTATGCCGCCCCCATGTCCCACGGCGCGGGGCTGTACAACTTTCAATTCGTGCGCGCAGGGGCCTGCCATGTGATCCCCGCATCCAAAGGGTTTGACCCTCAGGAAATCGCCACGCTTGGCAAATCTCTGGGCAATCTGGTGTTTTTCGCCGCCCCCACCATGATCAAACGACTGGTGGAATACGCCAGAACCGCAGGCTATGACGGCACGGGCATCCGCACGATCATCTATGGCGGCGGTCCGATGTATCTGGCCGATATCAAAACCGCCCTGTCGGTGTTCGGCCCGAAATTCGTGCAAATCTACGGTCAGGGCGAAAGCCCGATGACCATCACCGCCCTGCCCCGCGATCTGGTGGCCGACACCAGCCACCCCGATGCAGACGCCCGTCGCGGCTCTGTCGGGTTTGCCCAATCCTGCGTCACCCTGCGCACGGTTGACGCCCAGATGAACGACGTCCCCTTCGGCGAAGTCGGCGAAATCATCCTGCGCGGCGACAGCGTCATGGCAGGCTATTGGGACAACCCCGAAGCCACCGCAGAAACCCTTGTAGACGGCTGGCTGAAAACCGGCGATCTGGGCACGCTTGACGCAGACGGGTTTTTGACCCTGACCGACCGCTCCAAAGACGTGATCATCTCAGGCGGCACCAACATCTACCCGCGCGAGGTGGAAGAAGTCCTGCTTACCCACCCCGATGTATTCGAGGTTTCGGTCATCGGCGCACCGGATGTGGACTGGGGCGAAATCGTGGTGGCCTGCGTGGTGTTTCACAACGGAAAATCCTGTGAAACAGCCGCCTTGGACGAATGGTGCAAACGCCAGATCGCATCCTTCAAAAAACCCAAACGCTATGAATTTCTGACGGAACTGCCGAAAAACAGCTACGGCAAAGTGCTAAAAACCGACCTGCGGGCGGCTTTTATGGCTGCAAAAACCTGAAACAGGGCGCATTGTGACCTGACCGATCACACCGGACTGATCACAATGGCGTAACCCACCTTAACCATCACGCTGATCTGACCTATCTGTTCTGTAAGGAAAGAAGGCACATCATGAGCAAGACACCCTCAACAGACCTTAAAAAGCCTGCCCCCCAACCCTCAAAACCCAAAACCTCAAAACCCCGAAATCCACAGCCAAACACCCCCGAACGCACCGTTCTTGTGCTGCAAGGCGGCGGCGCGCTGGGGTCGTATCAGGCTGGTGCGGTGGAAATTCTCGACCAGCAGGGCTATCACCCCGATTGGGTCGCAGGTATTTCCATCGGCGCAATCAATGCCGCGATTATCGCAGGCAATCCCCCAGAAGTGGGCGTCGAACGTCTGCGCGAATTCTGGACACGGATCACCGAAAACACCGCCTATCTGTCACCCTTGCAGTTCAATTTGGCCCATGCGGTTTTCAACAATATCAGCGCCGCAGCCACCGCCATCACAGGCGCACCCGGTTTTTTCAAACCCCGCTTCCCCCCCGCCCCCTTCCTGATGCCGGGGTCGGACGGGGCCGCCAGTTTTTATGACACCTCGGAACTGCGCGAAACCCTGCTGGATCTGGTGGATTTCGACCTGCTGAATTCGGGAAAAACCCGCCTCAGCATCGGCGCGGTCAATGTGGCCACGGGGAATATGACATGGTTTGACAACACCCGCCAAACCATCCGCCCCGAACACATCATGGCCAGCGGCGCCCTGCCGCCGGGCTTTCCCGCTATTGAAATTGACGGGGAATTTTATTGGGACGGGGGCTTGGTATCCAACACCCCGCTGAAATACGTACTCGACCATCCATCGGACAACACCCCCCTGTGCATCTTTCAAATCGACCTGTTCAACGCGCGGGGCAAAGTGCCCGAAACCGTCTGGGATATAGAAGCTCGCACAAAAGACATCCGCTTTTCCAGCCGCACCCGGTTCAACACCGAAATGATGCAACGCCTGCACCAATCCCGCGAGGCCGCAAAGCGCCTGTATGAAAAACTGCCCGCCGCCCTGCGCGATGACTCCGATGCCCGCGCGCTATTGTGCCATGAAACCGAACCCGATATCGCAATTGTGCACCTGATTTACCGTCAGGCCCAATATGAAAGCGGATCGAAAGACTATGAATTCTCGCGCAATTCCATGCAGGACCGATGGGCCGCAGGACAGGCCGATGTGACCAAAACCCTGTCCCACCCCGATTGGAAAACCCGCCACACCAACACAGATCGGGTCAAAGTATTCGATCTGGCGCAGGACACTTCAAAACCAAAATAATCCAAAAACCATAAGACCCGAAAGGAACGGACATGACCCTGACATTAAAAGACAAAGTCTGCATTATCACCGGATCGGCCAGAGGCATCGGTGAATCTATCGCGCGGCGCTATATGGAAGACGGCGCAAAAGTCGTCATCGCAGACCTGAACCTTGACGCCGCCAAAGACACCGCCGCCAAACTGACCCAAGAATACCCGGGCGAAGCCATCGGCATCGACATGGATGTCACCGATGAAGACGCGGTCAACGCAGGCATCGCAAAAGTCATTGAAAAATGGGGCAAAATCGACGTGCTGGTGTCCAACGCAGGCATCCAGATCGTCCATAAAATGGAAGACTTCCCCTACGCCGAATGGAAAAAAATGCTGTCGATCCATCTGGACGGCGCCTTCCTGACCACCAAGGCCTGCCTGCCTCATATGTATAAAGCCGGCTCTGGGTCGATCATCATGATGGGCTCGGTCCACTCCAAAGAAGCCTCGCCGCTGAAATCCGCTTATGTCACCGCCAAACACGGGTTGCTGGGCCTGTCCCGCGTGATCGCAAAAGAGGG
>JAXMOF010000058.1:0-26824 GCA_034670045.1 Amylibacter sp.
CGATCTAACCTCCCTGCCGCGCGTGACCGCCTTCGGGGCTTACCCCGAAAAGAAATGACCTATGAAACAAGCCCTATCCGACGCGCTTTCAGAGCGTGGTTATGAAACCCTTACTCCCGTCCAGACGGCTGTTACGGACCCTGAACTTGGCGAATCCGACCTGTTGGTTTCGGCCCAAACGGGGTCCGGCAAGACCGTAGGCTTCGGCCTCGCGCTCGGCTCTACCCTGCTGGGAGAGGCTGAAACCTTTGGCCCGGCGGGCAAACCGCTGGCACTGGTGATCGCCCCCACACGGGAACTGGCCATGCAGGTAATGCGCGAATTGTCGTGGCTTTACGCAAAAACAAACGCTTCTGTGACCTCCTGCGTTGGCGGGATGGACATGCGCGATGAACGCCGTGCCTTGGGCAAGGGCGCGCATATTGTTGTGGCCACTCCGGGCCGCTTGCGCGACCATATCATGCGCAGCTCTATTGATCTGTCCGGCATCCGCGCGGTTGTTCTGGACGAAGCCGATGAAATGCTCGACCTTGGCTTCCGCGAGGATCTGGAATTCATTCTGGAAGCGTCACCCGAATCCCGCCGTACCTTGCTGTTTTCGGCAACTGTGCCGCGCAGCATCGGCAATCTGGCCAAGAAATACCAGAATAACGCGGTGCGCGTGTCCACTTTGGCGGAACGCGAACAGCATTCTGACATCGAATACCACCTGATGTCCGTGGCCAATCGCGACGAAGAAAAAGCCATCATCAACGCCCTGCGGTTTTATGAATCGCCCGGTGCATTGGTGTTTTGCAACACCCGCGCCACGGTGAACCGTCTGACCACCCGCCTGTCCAACCGCGGATTTTCGGTTGTGTCCCTGTCGGGGGAACTGTCCCAGAACGAACGGACCCATGCGCTGCAAGCCATGCGCGACGGGCGTGCGCGCGTCTGTGTGGCCACCGATGTGGCCGCCCGCGGGATCGACCTGCCCAACCTTGATCTGGTGATCCACGCGGATCTTCCGTCCAACAGCGAAACCCTGCTGCACCGTTCCGGCCGTACAGGGCGTGCGGGGCGCAAAGGGGTTTCGATCCTGATTGCCAACCCCAAGGCGGTTCGCAAGGCAGAACGCCTGCTGGGCACTGCAAAACTGACCGCTGAAAAAGGCCCGGCCCCTTCGGCTGACGCGGTTAATGCGCAGGACGAAGCCCGTATGTTGGCGGATGAAGCATGGCACACACCAGTCAGTGAAAAAGAAACCGACGGTGTGCAAAAGCTGATGGAATTGCACACCCCTGAGCAAATCGCCGCCGCTTACCTGCGTCTGTATCGTTCACGTCAAACTGCGCCCGAGGAATTGGGCGAAGCCCAGCCCTTTGATCCCCGTGACGCCAAAGCCGCCTTTGGTCCCAGCGTGTGGTTTTCCATTGCCGGTGGCCAGAATGCAGGCGCCGAAGTGCGCCGCTTGCTGCCGCGCCTGTGTAAAGCGGGTGGCATCACCAAAGACGATGTGGGAGCAATCCGCGTCCAGCATGATGTCAGCCTTGTGGAAATCCGCGCAGGCAGCGTTGAAGGCTTCCTCGCCAAACTCGGCCCCCGTTCGGAACTGGACAAAGACTCGCCCATCACACGGATCGACGCACCAAGTGCGGCGCAACGGGGTCCGAAACCCAAGTTCCAGCCCAAAACATCCAGCAAACCCGTGGATTGGAACGACGCTCCGACCCCGCGCCGTAAAAAGCCGAAAGCGACCCCGACCAAAGACAAAGGCAAGCCCAAGTTCAGCAAACGCGCCCGCCCCGAGGACAGCCGTCCCGAAGGTGTGGTCACTGCGCTGAAACCGAAAGGCGGCAAAAACCTTGCGCCTGCGGTGGGCAAAGCCAACAGCAAAAAGAACAAAGCCCGCCGTGCCAAAGGTCAGACACCGTCTGGCAAATAAGCCCTCAACGGCCCTTTGGCGGGCAATACAATAAAAAAGGCCGGTGTTTGATGAAAACACCGGCCTTTTTGTGTCTGTCGCGCAGGGCAATCAGGTGTTGTTCGGCTCCACCAGATCCACGCCGGTTACGGGACGCAGGACATGGGGCTTGGTGGGATCATACAAAGCGCTATCCACGAAATCATGGCTTTCGGCCAGCGCTGGCCCGACCATAATCAGGGCCGTGCGGGTAATCTTAGCCTTGCGCACTTTCATACGGATATCCGACAGGGTACCGCGAATGATTTCCTGATCGGGCCAGCCCACGCGGTAGCCCACAACCACAGGGCAATCCGCGCCGTAATAGGGCACCAGTTGACGTTCGATTTCACGCATGTTGCGCACCGCCAGATGGATCGCAAGTGTGGCCCCTGTGCGGCCAAAGTTTTCCAGCGTTTCTCCTGCGGGCATGGATGTGGATTGCATGGACATCCGTGTCAAAACAATGGATTGCGCGATTTCAGGGATGGTCAGTTCCTGCCCGATGGTCGCGGCCATTGCTGCATAGGCGGGGACACCGGGGATGATTTCAAAAGGAATATCATCAGCACGCAGGCGGCGGATTTGTTCGGCAATCGCCCCGTACAGCGACGGATCACCGGAATGCACCCGCGCCACATCTTCGCCGCGTTCGTGGGCCTCTTTGATTTCGCGGTGGGTATCATCCAGCGTCATCGCCGCCGTATCCATCACCTTTGCACCCTTGGGCGCGCAGGCCACAACCGCCTCTGGCACCAGTGAACCTGCGTATAGACACACCGGACAGGCTTCGATCCGCGTCTTGGCTTTTACCGTGATCAAATCCGGATCGCCCGGCCCAGCACCTATGAAATAAACTGTCATATCGTTTCCTATCTGCGCCGCTTAAGACGCCAAATCCCCGTCAATCTTGCGGGCGTAACCGCGCGGCGTGTACATGCGCGGGCCTTCACCCAATTGTGCCAGTTTGGAATGGCTCGACCCGATCAGAACCACCGTCAGCATATCCACTTCATCCACTTCCAGTTCGGACAGCTTGCGATAGCGCACGTATTCTTCCGGCCGCCCAAGGCTGGAGGCCAGCATCACGGGCGTGTCGGCGGGGCGGTGTTTCAACAGGATATCCCGCGCTTCGGCCAGCAGGGTGCGGCGGCGCAGGGAAACGGGGTTGTAAAAGGCGATGACAAAATCCCCCTCTGCCGCCGCTTTCAGACGTTTGATGATATCTTCACGGGGCGTCAGCAGGTCTGACAGGGAAATGGCGCAAAAGTCATGGCCCAGCGGCGCACCCGCTCGGGCCGCAGCGCCTTGCAGCGCACTGACACCTGGCGTGGACACTACCTCTACACGGTGGGCCGCATCGGACACACCCATTTCATCCGGCCCACGGTCCAGCAGTTCAAACACTAGCGCGCCCATGGCGTAAATCCCCGCATCGCCCGAACAAATCAGCGCAACATTCTTGCCTTTGCCCGCCTGTTCCAGCGCATAGCGGCAGCGGTCTTCCTCTCCTCCCAAGGGAAAGTCCGAGCGTTCCTTACCATGGGCCAATGCGCCAAGCAGGTCGATATACAGACCATAGCCTACCAGTTCTTCGGCTTCGGCCACCAATGCACTGGCTTCTGGTGTGCGCCAGCTATGCTGTCCGGGGCCAATGCCGATGATTGACAGTTTGCCCCGCGCACGGCCCGAAAATTCAGTAATCGGCGTATCGCAGCGCACCACAGCGCAGGTGGCATTTGCGGTTTTTTGTTTTTCAACGGTCAGGACACCCGCGGCACCGCCAAGCGCCAAAGCCGCGCCTTCTGATACCCCGTGACAGCCAACTTCGGCAAAAACCACGTCGCTTGGGGTAGCCAGACGGGGCGTTTCAGACTCCAGCTCGGCCGCTGTAAACACACGGTAGGGCACACCCAGACGGGCGGCGGTCTGGATCATCGCAGGTTCGTCGCCCTTCAGGTCAAGCGAGCCGACGCAGGCAATTGCCCCTGCCGCGATACCGTTTTCTGCCAGTGTCTTTTGAACCAGCGCCCACATCTCGTCCACATCACAGCCCCGCGCACAACCAAGGCCAAGCGCAAAGCGTTGCGGGTGATAGACCAGTCGCGTTTCACTGCCCTCTGCAGGCCCGTCACTGGTGGTCAGCGTCACAGCGCCGTTTTCAACCGTGTCGATGCCCCAGATATTTTCGCCCTCAACCGTGACGCCGCCCCCTGACAACATCAAAGCCATCGCCGCCTTGGCATCCTTGGGATTGGCCAGACGCCAGCCAAAGGGTGGTTCATCCAGCGCAACCCCCATAGCCACATCGCCTGCTGTGGTGACGGCAGCATGGGCCGACAGACCCTCGGCAATCTTGCGCGCCAGACGGTTTGCACCGCGATGCCCGCCCAAAAGCGGTATCACGGTTGTGCCGTCATCAGGCACGGCCAACAGCGGTGGTTCGGTTTTTTTGTCATTGACCAAAGGGGCGACCGCACGCACCAGAATACCCGCCGCGCAGACCCCCACAACGGGGGTTCCACTGGCAAACAAGACCCGCACGTGTTCCAGCGCATTGGCGAAAAACGCATCGGCGCGGTCCACGCGGCCTTCACGGCCATGCACCACTGCCCCCAGAATTTTCGCCACACGGTGGGCGGTTTCTTCGCCCGATCGGGACAAACATACGACTACTGGATCAACCATCCATCAAACCTTTTCCTGGACGGGCCGCAGCCCGCCATCAAACTCACAACCAGGGGTCTTCGCCCTTGGTCACCAAAATCATCGAAAAATACGGCGCGCTTTCGGGCGCATCGGCCAAAGGCATGGCCTTTTGTTCCGGCAATGTCGCCCGTTCCACATAGCCTGCATGTTCCATCAGCCCGAGCCGATCCAGCACGCGGCGGATTTTGGGCAGGTGGCGTCCGACCTTCATCACAGCAACCGCTTGCGCCGCAGCAATACGCTGTTCCATTGCCGCCTCGTCCATCGGGCCGGGAATGATGGTTAACACCTCGTTTCGCGCAGACAGCGGCGCGCGCAGGGCGGCGGCGCAGGCGGTGACGCTGGTGACGCCGGGGATCACTTCGACCGTGAACCGGTCGGACAGGCGGGAAAACAGATACATGAAAGAGCCGTAGAAAAACGGATCGCCTTCACACAGGACCACCACGTTTTTGCCTGCAATCAGGCACTCGGCCAAGGCCGCAGCCCCCGCATCATAGGCGGCTTGGGCGGGTTCCCGTTTCACCGACATGGGGATGGAGATGGCGATTTCCTCAACCCCTTCGCGGATCACATCGGCCGCAATGGCACGGGCAAAACTGTCGCCGCCTTCAAGGGTCGGGTAAGCCACCACATCCGCCGCCGCAATCAACCGTGCAGCCTTCAGGGTCATCAGTTCGGGATCCCCCGGACCAAGCCCCACACCGTAGAGTTTTCCGCTCATCGTTTTATCAGGCTCCACTGTGTCACAGGCATCAAGGGGCGCCATCCGGTCAGGCCGGTATGCGGCCCGCCAACGGGTTCTGCGCGGTTCACTTGCAGTTTCACCAACTGCCCGCCGTGTTCCTTGTGCAGTGCAATCAGCAGCCCTTCGCTTTCCAGCGTGACGGCGTTGCACACCAGCCGCCCGAGCGGACGCAACGCCTGCCAACAGGCGTCAAAGGTTTCGCGCGACAGCCCGCCGCCGATAAAAATCGCATCCGGCGCTTTCAGTCCCTCCAGCGCAGCCGGCACCGAGCCGTCCACCAGTTCCAGCTTGGGTGCGCCCAAAGCTGCAGCGTTTTGGGCGGCGAACAGGCGTCTGTCGGCGCGGGGTTCGATGCCGATGGCCTGGCTGAACCGCGCCGCCCGCATCCATTCCACCGCAACCGACCCGCAGCCGCAGCCCACATCCCACAGCAAAGCGCCCCGCATGGGCATCAGCTTGGCCAATGTTACGGCGCGGACCTCTTGCTTGGTCATGGTGCCGTCGTGCTGGAACAGGTCATCCGCCAGCCCCGGTACACGGGGCATCAAAGCGGCGTCTTCGGCGGCGACACATTCCACAGCCAGAGTGTTGAAGGCAGGCACTTCGTGGGTCCAGCTTTCGGCCAGCCCGTCAAAGCGCTGTTCGTCCTTGCCGCCCATGGCCGCCAGAACTGTCATCAGCGATTTGCCAAAGCCGCGTTCTGTCAGGAATTTCGCAATCTGCGCAGGGGTTTGTGCGCCGGTTGTCAGGATCAACAGCCGCTGGTCGGGCTGGATAAAGGCGATCATCTGTTCCACGGGGCGGCCATGCACCGTCAGCATTTCCACATCGGGCATTGACCAGCCCATCCGCGCGGCAGCCAGTTGAAAGGCGCTTAATTGCGGATGATAGGTAATCTCGCTTGGCGCGATGGAACGGCCGATCCGTGCGCCAACAGAATACCACAACGGATCACCCGTGGCCAAAACCACAACCCTGCGGCCCTTGTAGCCCAGCAAGGTGTCAATCAGCGCATCAAAAGGCGAGGGCCACGCCACCCGTTCCGCCGTCACATTGTCTGACAGGGAATGATGCCGATCGCCGCCGATGATCACCTCGGCCGCTTCGACCACGGCGCGGGCGGTGGGGACCAGTCCGTCCAGACCGTCCTCACCAATTCCGACAATATGAAGCCAGGGTGTCATCGCGTTTCCTCTACCAATCCAGCCGCCAAAGCATTCACCGCTGATGATGCCATCGCCGAGCCACCCTTGCGTCCGCGCAGGGCGACAAAATCACATCCCCGTGGCCGCGCAGCCAGTTCGGCTTTGCTTTCGGCTGCGCCGACAAATCCCACAGGGAAGCCAAGGATCACAGCGGGTTTCGGCCAGCCCTGTTCCAGCAGTTCCAACAGGTGAAACAGCGCTGTCGGGGCATTGCCGATGGCGACAACCGCGCCTTCGATATGATCACGCCACAGTTCCACTGCGGCGGCGGATCGGGTGTTGCCGATCTTTGCCGCCAGTGCGGGGACCGAAGGGTCATTCAGCGTGACAATCACGTCATTATCCGCAGGCAAGTAGCGGCGGATGATGCCCGCCCCGACCATTTCGCAATCACATAACACCGGCGCACCGCGCTGCAAGGCATCGCGCCCGGCAGCGAAAGCGGCCGGTGAATAGGCCAGACGGTCCGCGATTTCCACCATACCACAGGAATGGATCAGACGCACAACCATCGGACGCATTTCGGCGGGGAAACGGTCCAGATTAGCCTCGGCCCGTACAGTAGCGAAGGACTGGGCGTAAATATCCGCTGGCACCCGTTCATAGCGCAAATGGCCTGTCGGCTTTGGGTCACTGCTCATTTCCGGCGGGCACTTTCAGGGCCAAGCGGGTGTTTTGCATGGGGGTAAACCGCGTGCACATGGTCGTGCGCGTGATCATGCCCGTGGCTGTGATCATGCCCGTGACTGTGACCATGGTTGTGCCCGTGACCATGGTTGTGCCCGTGGTCATGGGAATGGTCATGCCCGTGCTCGTGACTATGATCATGATCGTGGTGGTGTTCATGCCCGTGGTCATGGTGATGAGGGTCCAGATCCAGACGGCATTCGCCCGTACACCAGTCGCCACACAGTCCGCAATCGGACACATTCGAGCCCGGAGCCTGCGCGCCCTGCCCCTCTACGTGGTGGTGGTGGCTTTCCTGAATCGCGCCCACTTCGGCTTCGAATCCGATGATCTGGGCGCGGTATTTACACAGCACACAGGTGGGGGGCGGCATATCACTGGTGGCGGGGTGATCCTTGCCGGATGCCGCCGCCAGCGCCGCGCGATCTGCGGGGGAAATCACACGGGTGTCTTCGCCCTCAATCGCCAGAACCTGCGTGCGATACTGACAGATACCACAGTTAGGAACCGGCGTGCTGCCCAATTGTTCCTTGACCCGCTCGGCAAAGGTTTCCAGCACCAGCGGGTGGTCATTTAGGTAGCCCGCTTTCACGAACTGGATGTCAGGGTATTTCGCGGCGCATTTGTCGGTAAACCCGTAAATGCGGTCGATCAGGATGCCTGTGAACAGGAAGTAAGGAAAGACGATGACGCGTTTGTAGCCCAGACGGCTGACGTGATCCAGACAGGGTTCCACCAGCGGGAAGGTCACGCCGGAATAGCCGACCTCGCACCAGCCAAAGCCCATGCCTTCCCACAACATCCGCGCGATTTTGGACACGTTGGAATTGGCGTCAGGGTCGGATGCCCCGCGACCGATCACCACCAGTGCGGTCTCTTCCAGCGGCAACTTACCATGTTCGGCATTGGCCGCATCCACAGCTTGCTGCACCCGTGCACCCGCAGCCGCGATCATCTTGGGGTCCACACCCAATTCGCGCCCGTAAGACACTTCGATCCCGTGTTTCGCGGCATAGGTGTTCAACACGGTCGGAATATCATTCTTGGAATGCATCGCAGCAAACAACATGCCCGGCACCGCCAGAATTTTCTCGCAGCCTGCCGCGCGCAGCTTGTCCAGACCCAGACGGATCACCGGATTGGCAAATTCGAGATAGCCATATTCCACCTGCCAGTCTGGCAACAACGGGGGCAGTTTTTCCGCCAGAACGGAAAATTCATCCACCGCAGCCTGACTGCGCGACCCGTGGCCGCAAATCATCACACCTATTTTTTTGGTCATAAAATCAAGCCTCTTGTGGCGTTTCGTCGGCTTCGACGGTTTCAGCCTCGGCTGTTTTATCTTTCTTGCGACCCTTCAGGATGTTCCACCCTGCAATCGCCACAGCAGCCCCGATCGCGCCCGCCGCAACCCAATGGTCATGGGAAGCCAGTTCGCCCACATGCCCCACATGTGCATTCGCACCGGAGGCAGCCATCAAGCCTGCTAAAAAAGTTGAAAATCGCATTGCTGTTCCCTTCCTTTAACAAAACGGAAAGGCCGCCACAGCAGTAGCGCACAAACGATTTCGTAAACGACCCCCTATTTGGGTCAGCCAGTTACGAGACACCTCTCCGGCCCCTGTGGGGCATCGTTGCCTAAGGGTATAACAGCCAGATCAAACCACGCAACGGGATTCGCGGCGTATATCAGGCCGGAAACGGCACCCCTGCCTGAATGCGCGTGATACTGCCGCAAAAAGCCCGCTGTTTTGCTGGGAAAACAACGGGCCGTTAAGGGTTTGGCAAGGGTTTAGCCGTACCAGTTGCCCATCTTCACCTCTGCTGCATCGCCCACCAGTTTGGCGAATTCTGCAGGGTCTTGGGTGCCATCATCGCGACCCCGATAGTGGTAGGGATAGACATATTTCGGCTTGAACTCCGCAACTGCGGAAGCCGCGGCTTCGATATCCATTGTGAACGGCAGGTTCATACAGACAAAGGCCACGTCGATGTCTTTCAGGGCGCGCATATCCGGGATATCCTCGGTATCGCCTGACAGATAGACCCGCAGGCCGTCAAACCCCAGAACATAGCCGTTGTCGCGGCCTTTGGGGTGGAACTGGGCCCGTTCCTCTGTGGTGTTATAGGCGGGGATCGCATCAATACTGACCCCGTTGAACGCGCTGGATTCGCCATTGGCCAACTCGCTGGCGTTGGCTTTCAGTTCATCGGGCAGCATCCCCATAACTTCGGGATTGGTGATCAGGGGCGTATTTTCCCCGACCAGACCTTTCAGCGTATCCACGTTAAAATGGTCGCCGTGATGGTGGGTGATCAGGATCAGATCAGGACGGGGCAGATCGGCATATTGCGCCACTTCACCGACCGGATCCACATAGATGGTCCCCGCCGGGGTCTGCAACACAACCGAGGCATGGGCCACCGGATGCACCGACATTTCCCCACCGTTCATCGGAAACGTGTCGCCCCCATGGGCAGCAGCGCCAACCACATAGGGCAGGAAAACCACGCCCGTTGCGGCAACGCCTGTCTTTAAGAAACCTCTGCGAGACTGAGTCATTTTATCCTCCGTGTTGGGTTATTATGCCAGAAACCTAGCCCGTTTCGCGCCGCTTTCAAAGAAATACCCGTTCGGTGATCCGCAACACAGCAAACGTCAGATGCGCACTGACTTTGCGCCCCGCCCTTGTTAGGCTGACGTAACAATTCGGAGGGTTAAAGCATGGGACGATTGATCGACGGCATCTGGTCTGTTGAAGGCATCGACGTAAAATCTACAGGCGGCAAATTTGTGCGCCAAGACGCCAGTTTTCGCAACTGGATCACCGCAGACGGTGCCGCAGGCCCGACGGGTGACAGTGGCTTCAAAGCGGAAAGCGGGCGCTATCATCTTTATGTTTCAATGGCTTGCCCCTGGGCACACCGGACCTTGATTTTTCGCGCCCTTAAAGGTCTGACCGACCATATCAGTGTTGATGTGGTGCATCCGGACATGCTCGACAACGGATGGACCTTTAAAACCGACGGCGGACCCGCGCAGGGCGACAGCCTGTTCGGTTCGGATTTTACCTATCAAATCTATCAAAAAGCAGACCCGACAGTCACAACCCGTGTCACGGTGCCGATCCTGTGGGACAAGGCGCAAAACCGGATCGTTTCAAACGAAAGTTCAGAAATCATCCGCATGTTCAATTCTGCATTCGACGGAATTACCGGCAATACCGATGATTACTGGCCTGCCGAATTGCGCGCAGACATAGAGCCGGTGAACGACCGCATCTACAACACCCTGAACAACGGCGTCTATAAATCCGGCTTTGCCAGCAGCCAATCCGCCTATGACGACGCGGTACACAGGCTGTTTGACACGATCGACTGGCTTGAAGACCGCCTGTCAAAAAACCGCTACCTGATGGGGGACCGGATAACCGAGGCTGACTGGCGGCTGTTTCCCACGCTGGTCCGGTTCGATTCCGCCTATCATTTGCATTTCAAATGCAATCGCTGCCGGATAATTGATATGCCCAACCTTTGGGCCTATACCCGCGAGCTGTATCAGTGGGATAAAATCGCCCCCACGGTGAATCTGGATCACATCGTGCGCCACTATCATTACAGCCACGAAAATATTAACCCCCACCGCATCATCCCGATCAACCCCACGCTAGAGTGGCTAAAACCCCACAATCGCGGGTCATAATTTTGCCCCACTGGGGTGCAAGCCTGTTTCTGACCCCATCGGAGACAGGCAATGGCTTCCTTCAAAACCACGCTGGCAACCCTGTTGCTGCTGATCCCGCAAAGCCTTGGCGCAAGCGGATTGATCCCGCTGACCGACCGCACGGATATGCTGGGATGGGAGGCCGTGGGACGAATTGACATCGGCGGCAAGGGCTACTGCACAGGCGTGTTGATCGCCAATGATCTGGTGCTTACCGCAGCCCATTGTGTATTCGACAAAAGTAAAAACCAGCTTTACGGGGCCGACACATTTACCTTTTCCGCCGGTTTTCAGGGCGGAACCGCTTTAGAAAGCCGCATGGTCAAACAGGTGGTGGCCCATGAAAACTATCAGGCAACGCTTGGGCCGATAACATCCAACATCCGCCATGACGTTGCACTTTTGAAACTTGAAACCCCGATTTCAGCCTTCACCGCTGCGCCTTTTGCCATCCATTCCGGCATAAAACCCGGCAATATGGTCAGCGTTGTGTCCTACGGCAAAGGCCGCGATGACATGCTGTCCTGGCAGAAACAATGTGATGTTCTGGCCCGCGGCAAAGGGTTGATCGCGTTCAACTGCGATGTGACCTTCGGCTCCTCTGGCGCACCTGTCTTTGTAAAAGAGGGCAACCGCGCGCGGATCGTTTCACTGGTGTCCTCCGGTCGCAACGCCCACGGCGAAACCGTCGCCTTTGGCATGGATCTTCCGGAAAATATTGCCGATTTAAAACAGGCCCTGCGCGCTGCCCCCCGTCAGACAGCCAAAACCATCACCCGCATTTCTGTCGGCTCTGACCGTCAAAACACCAGCGCGAAATTCATCAAAAACTAGGGTGTCAAAACCGGGCCCGTCGTCAGGCACTGCGCAAATCGCGGGTGCGGCCGTAATGATCGACCATAGCCGCCAGATCATCAGGTTGGACAGGCGTGTGCAAATAGCCCCGCGCATTCGGGATCAGTTCGAAAATCAACCCGTCCGAAAAAAAGCTGTTCGCCGTCACTACAATAATTGCGACTTTCGGATTCTTGTAAGTGGCATAGTCGCTGATCGCCAGAACGCTGGTATTTTCCATCCCGACATCCAGAACAAGCACATCAAAAGGCTGGAAGCGCAGCGCCTCGATCGCATGTTTTTCGGTCAAACACAGACTGGTTTTCCCGCCCTGTCGTTCCAGATGGCGACACCAACATCGCCCAAGTTCCGCATCGGATTCGACCACCAGAATTTTCATGACACACCCTTATTTACCCAATTTTAAGAATCTGCCTGAATTATTAACAAATTACTAATTTTTCAGCCGCCCTGCGATATCAATTGTATTTTCGGCAATTTGGTGATGAAACGAGCGGAAACTTGCTGGAAGCCCGATATGACGACGACGATTACCATCTGTGATACCTGCAAACGCGAAGGCTGGGATGCTGAAACCCAATCCCAAACCGACGGCGAATTGCTGGCCGAGGCGATTGAAGCCGCCGCCAAAAACGCAACAGATGTGCAGACGCGCCGCCATTCTTGTCTGATGGGCTGCAATCAGGGCTGCAACATCGCCATTCAAGCCGAGGGCAAGTTAACCTATGTTATGGGCCGATTTGAACCCGATGCCGACTCTGCGCAAGGTATTGTTGATTATGCAGAAAAACACGCAGCCAGTGAAAAGGGTCAGGTGCCGTTCCGCGAATGGCCCCAAGCGGTCAAAGGCCATTTCGTGTCACGCATTCCCACTTTACCCGCCGCCGAATGACCGAAGTCCCGCCTGATCAAAAGCGGGATCACGGCGGCGGATTGGACGCTGCCATGGCCCAGTTCGGCGGGCTGCGCGACGACTGGATTGATCTTTCAACAGGCATCAATCCAACGCCCTACCCCCTGCCCGGGATTCCTGCCCGTTTTTGGCAAGACCTGCCCGATAGTGGCGATCAAATGGCCCTAAAAGCAGCCGCACGGCGGTTCTGGTCCATCCCCGACAGTGCAGGAATTGCGGCTGCATCCGGCGTTTCCGCCCTGATCGCAGCCCTTCCCAGACTGGCAAAACCGGCCACCGTCGGGATCGCCCAACCCACCTATAACGAGCACGCCGCCAGCTTTGCCGCATTCGGCTGGAACGTGAACACGCATCCGGCACACGCCCCCGTACAGCCCCCGATGCAAGCCAGTGTCTATGTACATCCCAACAATCCAGACGGGCGCCTTTGGTCGCGCGACACCATACTGGCAAATCACAAAACCCTGACAATCATAGATGAAAGCTTTTGCGACATCTGCCCGCAAGACAGCCACATCGACCTTGCCGAACGTCCTGGATTTATTGTTCTCAAAGGGCTCGGTAAATTTTGGGGGCTGGCGGGCGTCAGGCTGGGTTTCGCTGTGGCGACACCTGATACCATTATGGCTCTGGAGCAAATGCTCGGACCATGGGCGATTTCCGGTCCGGCCCAACACATCGGGCGCGCAGCTTTGTCCGATACCGCCTGGGCTGAAAAGACCCGCGCCCAACTCTTCGAAGATGCCGCACGTCTGGACCGGATTGTGACGCGGGAATTTGGCGCCAACCCGCGCGGCACCTCGTTGTTTCGGCTTTACGATGTGGCAGACGCGCAAGCCTGTTTCGAAAAACTGGCACAGGCCCGTATACTTTCACGGATTTTTCCCTATTCAAAAACTTTGATCCGGCTGGGACTTCCCGGCCCCGCCGCCGACTGGGCGCGCCTTCAACAGGTTCTGGAGTAAGCTATGAGCATTTTTCTGATGGTTCTTCTGGCGCTTTTGCTGGATTTCTTTCTGGGCGAACCCGAGAAAATCTGGGACCGTTATCCACATCCTGCAACCCTGATGGGGCGGCTGGTGAACTGGCTGGATGAGATGCTGAACAAAGGTGCGGCGCGGCGGATCAAAGGATTTGTCGCAGTCGGAGCATTGCTGACAGTCGCGCTGCTGATCGGGATGATCTTCGAAACGCTGAATAATTTCGCCTATCTTGGGATCGCGGTGAATGTGCTTGAAATCCTTATCGCCGCCGTTTTGATCGCGCACAAAAGCCTGATAGATCACGTGCGCGATGTAGCAGCCGCCTTGCAAAACGGGCTGCCACAGGGCCGCAATGCAGTGTCCATGATCGTCGGTCGTGACACCGGCGCGATGAACGAAACGGACGTGTCCCGCGCCGCCACCGAAAGCGCAGCCGAGAATTTCTCTGACGGTGTCGTCGCGCCGGTTTTCTGGTTTCTGATCCTCGGGTTACCCGGCATTCTGATTTATAAAATCATCAATACCGCTGACAGTATGATCGGCTATCAGAACGAAGAATACTCCGAATTCGGATTTGCCGCGGCCAAACTGGACGACCTGTTGAACTGGCTGCCCGCCCGCATCACCGCCGTTCTGATCTGCTTTGCCCATTTTGATCGCACTGCGCTTGATGTGGTGTTTGAGGATGCGGACCTGCACCGGTCCCCGAACGCCGGCTGGCCCGAGTCTGCCATGGCCGGAGTTCTGGATGTGTCGCTTGCTGGTCCACGCAGTTATGGTGGCCAAATGAGCGACGATCTTTTTGTGAATTCACGGGGCAAACGGGATCTGAACAGTACAGATATTCTGGATGCGGTGCGCGCCTTGAACCGAAGCTGGATCGCCATGACTGGCTTTTTCGCCCTTATTTCTCTGATCATCTGGCTACTTTAAGCTGTCCTGTTTCAAAGGTGGTTGAACCTTTAGTCGATTTACGTTATCGCTAACGAAACTTCGCAACGGGCGAAGACTTTTGGGATCGGAGAACGCAAATGACTATCAAAGTGGGGATCAACGGCTTTGGTCGAATTGGCCGCAATATTCTGCGGGCTATTGTGGAAAGCGGACGCAGTGACATTCAGGTGGTGGCGATCAACGACCTGACGCCTGTGGATAATTCGGCTTATTTGTTCAAATATGACAGCGTTCACAAAATTTTCGCTGGTACCGTGACCCATACGGAAAATTCTATCGACGTGGGCTATGGCCCGATTCCCGTGTCAGCCCAGCGCGATCCGTCGGCGCTGGATTGGGGGCATGTGGATATCGCGTTGGAATGCACCGGCCTGTTCAAGGATAAAGACAAAGCGCAGATGTATCTGCAAGCAGGTGCCAAACGGGTGCTGGTATCGGCACCGGGAAAAGATGTCGACAAGACCATCGTCTATGGTGTGAACCACAACACACTGACTGTGGAAGACATTATCGTGTCGAACGGGTCATGCACCACCAACTGCCTTGCCCCGCTGGCCCGTGTTTTGCATGACAGTTTCGGGATCGAGGACGGCCTGATCACCACAGTTCACGCCTATACCGGTAGTCAACCAACCCTGGATCGTGGCAGCAAGAACTGGGAACGGGGCCGTGCGGCAGCTTTGTCTATGGTGCCCACGTCAACAGGCGCTGCCAAGGCGCTGGGGCTGGTGTTGCCAGAATTGAACGGTAAACTAGACGGTGTTGCCATCCGTGTTCCAACGCCGAACGTGTCTTGCGTTGACTTCAAATTCAACACAACCAAATCTCTTAGCGTCGACTCTATAAACGCTGCCCTGACCGAAGCAGCTAACGGTCCGATGGCTGGTGTTCTGGGGATTGAAAGCCTGCCGCTGGTATCAATCGACCTGAACCATGATCCACGCTCGTCCGTTGTTGCGACGGCCGAAACACAGGTGCAGGGCCGCATGGGCCGCGTGCTAAGCTGGTATGACAACGAATGGGGGTTTTCCAATCGGATGGCAGATACGGCCGTTGCAATGGGGAAATTCCTTTAGTTAAGATCGCTACATTTGCCTTTGATACAGCGAAATTTCTTTCCGAACCGTTAATCGGAGCGTTTTTTTTCAAACGTTTTTCAGAAGCGCCTGCGGGCGCTTTTTTTTGTTTTCTGTTTACGAAATGTGAACGAATTGCGCTCTAGTCTTTTTCAAGAAAGGCTCTGGCAACGAACCAACCCCAGCAGAACAAAAGTCACCACATGGATGCTTTGGCACGCTCTGGCCATTCCTGATCGTATGTCGCGCCACCCACTTCACCTGCGGTTTGCGCCGCCAGAATATCACCCGGGGTGGGAAGGGACGCCAACTCGGGCCAAGTTTTTGTGTCCCACAGGCCAGCCCGCATAACCGCACGGGCACATTGAAAGTAAACCTCGGTAATATGCACAATAATGACGGATCGGGGCGGGTTGCCGTCTACCGAAAAACGGGCGATCAAATCGGGATCGATTGAAACTTCGGCTGTACCGTTGACCCGTGTTACCGTTGCCGACCCCGGTGTCAGGAACATCAGCGCAACACGACCGTCGCGGACAATATTGCGCAGCGTATCCATGCGATTGTTGCCCCGCCTGTCGGGCAGTGCCAACCTGCGCGGATCGAGTTCGAAAACCACCTCGCCGCGATCTCCGCGGGGGCTGGCGTCAGCGCCCTCGGGGCCGACCGTAGCAATGGCACAGAACGGGCTGGATTGTATCCAGGCACGATATTCAGGGGTAATGTGATCCACGACTTTACGTAGCGCCGCCGCACCGGGCTGACCATAAATCGCTTCCAGCTCTTCGATGGTTGTTAAAATGGTCATGAAGTATCCGCCCTGCTACTCTGTCTGAAACCCCGCCTCTGTCATAAGCTTGTTGGAAGCGGGTTCAATCACCCCCTCCAGGTGCTTTGTAAACGCAGTTGTGTCCAGATCGTTTACGTTCACGGGATCGATAACCGGAAGGAATTCCACCACCGCCAGCCCCGGTTTGCGGTAAATTCCATGGCGCGGCCAAAACACGCCCACATTTGTGGCGGCTGGCACAACCGCCTGCCCTGTCTGCTGGTGCAGCACGGCAGCACCCACCTTATATGGCAGGTAAGCGCCTGCGGCCACGCGGGTGCCTTGGGGGAAGATAATTAACTGTCCCGGCAACTGCGCGCCGGATTTCACATCGGCAACCATCTTTTTGATCGCAGCGCCCCGTTTGCCCCGCTCCACAGGAACGCAGCCGATCTTTAGTGCGAACCAGCCCAGTATCGGCGCCCATTTCAGAACCGCCTTCATGATGAATTTCGGGCGTGGCACGACGGATACGATCATGATGATGTCAAAAAAGCTTTGATGTTTGGACGCGATCAGCACTTCATCGGACGGGATCACCCCGCGCACCTCGGATTTCAGCCCCACCATCCACGCCGCCGTCCACCGCACCCAGCGGCAATAACTGCGCACGGCCCAATAGGAATTTTCCCGTTTTATCAGCGTCAGCGGTATGAAAAACAACGCCATCACAAACATGGCCAAATACATCTGTCCGATAAACAGCAGCGAGCGGAGCCATTGAAATGCATACATCAACTTAACCTCGACAAGGCGCGAAACGCCGCCAGACGTGTGGCCCAAAACGCGACCATTGCGGCCAGAAAAGGAATCGCCAGTGGCAAAATCCAGTGCCAGCCCACAAAACCAAGACCCGTTAGGAAAGCTCCTTCTTCGGCTGGGGCGGGCATAAATGCAACACCTATCATGGCAATCGCCGTGCCCAAAGCCGCCCCGATCAAGGCCCGTAACGTAAAGCGGCGCACGAAAGCACGGGCGATATAGACATCCCGCGCACCGATCAGGCGCAGCACGCCGATCACCTGCCCGTTGGCCGCCAAAGCAGATTGCGCCGCCAAGGTAATCATCGCAGCCGTCGAGCCCGCGATCAGCAGGATCGACACCAGCCCCAAAATCCGCAACCGCGTCGCTGCAGCCACCAGGGGACGCCGCCAACGGGTGTGATCATCCAGCACTGCGCCCGGTGCCTCGGCGCTAAGGCGCAGCTTTAACCCGGCCATATCCGGCCCTTTTCCATCTTCCAACACCTCGATCAACCGCGGTACGGGCAATGTATCAAGCGGCAGATCGGGGCCGAACCAGGGCTCTAGCAACTTGCGTTGTTCTGCATCCGACATCACCCGCGCGCTGGCAATTCCGGGGGTGGTGCGCAGCACTTCAAGAACCGCTTCGGACTGGGCGGCCATCTGGCCCTCTGGCGCGGAAATGCGAATGGTCGAGGTGCGCGCCAGTTCCGCATCCCAGCGATCCGCCAGCCGCCCTGTTGCCAGAGATAAAGCCAGCGCAAAGACTGTCAGAAACGCCATTGCCCCCGCCGTGAAAGAGGTCAGTCTAGACGTGAACCCGCTGGGCGGAACCACACGGTCCGCATTGGTATCACCGCTAAAAACATCAAAAATACTGCGCAAATGCTCCATTATAAATCCGCCCCTGCAAGTTGCAGCTTGCTGTTACTGATCCGCAAAACCCGCGCCGAGACTTCGGATTTTGTGGCGCGGATCAGGTTTAAATCATGGGTGGCAATCAGGATTGTTTTGCCCATTTTGTTCAACTCAACCAACAGGGACAACAACCGTTGCGCCATTTCCCAATCCACATTCCCGGTAGGTTCATCCGCCAGAATAAGATCCGGCGACATGATGATGGCGCGGGCCAGCGCGGCCCGTTGACGCTCCCCGCCAGACAATTCCGCAGGCAGGGCATCCCCCCGCTCGGTCAGCCCGACCCAATTTAAAAGATCATCCACATTGCCCTGATCCACCTCTGCATCCCGGCCAGATACCGCCAGCGGCAGGGTCAGGTTATCGCGCACGCTGATGTGGTCCAGAAACTGGCAATTCTGATGCACCACCCCGATTCGCCGCCGCACGCGGGCCACGTCATCGCGCGTCATTGCACGGACATCCTGTTCGAAAATCCGTACCATTCCCGTTGTTGGCATCAGCGCCTGATAGCACAAATTCAACAATGTGGTTTTCCCCGAACCCGACGGCCCTGTCAGGAAATGGAACGAGCCCGGAGACAGCCGCAGGGACATATCGCTGAGAATATCGCGCCCGCCATAGTTAAAACCAGCGTTTTTCAGCTCTATCATTATATGCCTCACTTGCGGTTCAGGAACTTGTTTTGTAGGTTTTCGCTCATCCCGCATCTACATGCAATCTTTACAAAATTGAACAGATACTTGGAAAGGCGAGGTTCCGCCGCTAAAACTAGTAAAAACGCTGATTCGCTGCTGGGCGAGCGGCACAAAAAAAATTCAGCGAGGGTGCCATGCGGATAGTATGCCCAAGATGCGTCGCGCAGTATGAAGTAGACGAGTCAGCGATCCCGGCCACGGGGCGTGAAGTGCAATGCGCGAATTGTGAAAACATTTGGTTTCAGGACTATATTGAAATGCTGCCCGACCGGGCCGGCGACATCAGTCCCAATGCAGACACCAAAAGTGTATTCGACGATCTGGATGACGCATCCAGCGTGAATTTCCATTCCAAGCGCAGCAATGCGCCGGAACCGCCAGCCGCGCGCCCCTCTGCCATTGAAACATCAGACGACGAAGAAGTCGAAAATCTGCTGGCCGACACATCGGACGAGGACGAAATCGACTCGTTTTATGATGACGAAGATGCAGATGATGACGATCAGCCCGCAACAAACATCCCGCTGACTCCGGTCAACGAAGATGTTTTGAACGTGCTGCGATCCGAAGCGGCCTTTTCCTCTGCCTCTGCCGCGCGCGAACAATTGGACGCAGCCGCCGCAAATGCAATCGACGGCGACGGGGAAGAACGCAAACTGGCTGCCGATAAAGCCCATGCCGAAAGCCAGCAGACAGAGGCTGAACCCGAACCCGTAGACAGTGAAGAACCGTCAGAGGGTCCAGAGCCTGAGAGCGCAGCCGAAGCGGCTGACCTTGAAGAACCAGAACTCGACGAAGTTGCCGAACCTGCAGCGGCAGAAATCGAAGACAGCGCGCAAGACGACAGCGCGCAAGTCGATGCCAACGACGATGGCGATCTGGATTTTGCCGACCTTACGGCCTTTTTGGATGCCCATTCCGATACGGAAAACGAGGACGAACCGGAAGAAGAACCCGAAGTCGAAGACGACGACCTTGAAGAAGAAGTTGACGCCAGACCCACGTTTGATCCCCTGTCGGATTTGGAAGCAATCCGCAGCCAGCTCGACAGTATCGGCGCGGAACGGGATGCTGCCGAGGGTGAAGAAGATGACGACGACGGGATTGATTACACCCCGATCCTGCCATCCGACGACCCGATTTCCGCCCTGTCGGATGCGGAAAAAAATCCCTACGACCAAGAGGATTCACTGGAAACAGATGACGGTGTAACGGATGATCTGGATTTGTCAGAACTGGACGACACGTCAGACTTGCTTGCAGCGGTGCGCAGTCAAAGCGGCGCGGATGAATCGGAAGCCGACGACACTTTTGAAGATGACTTTGACGATCTAGACGACGAACGCCCACGCCATGCCTATCGCGCGGATGGGGCAAAATCGCAAGACGATGATCCGGAAGACGACGATCCGGATACTGACGAGGTCGCCCATACAAGCAGCGCAGCCGCCACCGCTGCAACTGTGTCTGCCGCATTGGGCATGTCCCGTCCGCGCGCTAAAAACACACAACCCCGTGCCCGCATCATGCAGGGTTTCGGTTTAAATGATGGTGGTCAGGATCCGGACTTCGATCAAGAGCATGACGACGCACCAAAGTCTTTTGACGATACAGACCAGCCAGAACCAACGCAGGCGGAACGCAAATCACTGCTGCCGGACGTCGAAGAACTGGACGCCTCCCTGCGCAGCGAGGCCGACCATCCCCGCCGCCGTGACCGCGAAATGCGCGAAGCCCACGAAGAAGAAATCGCCAGTAAATCCGGCGGGTTCCGTCGGGCCTTCGTGTGGACGGTCTTTGTATTTGCCGTGCTCTTTGCACTGTATCTGCTGCGGCCGATGATCGTCGCCACCCTGCCAGGTGCGGCTGTGGTGCTTGATCCATACGCAGCGGCCATCGACAGTCTGCGCCTGTTGATTGACAAGGTGACAGGCAGTTAACCTTCACTCAAGGCGTTAATTTAAAAGCGGTCCAACAAACGTTTGAGGTAATCCAGCTCAAGTGACGGGCGGGTTCTGTCACCCGACCGCTTGCGGATTTCATCCATCACTTCACGGGACCGGCGGTATTGTTCCTCGGTCGGGACCAGACGTTCGTTCGTACCAATACGCCCCGTTTCCGACAAGGGCCGCCCCAACGGATCGCGGGCGTCGTCTTCCCCTTGGCCGGGCTGGGTGCCTTGCTGGCCGCTTTGGTCAGACTGTGCCTGCCGCTGTGCCTCGCCCAGACGGCGCATGCCTTCGCGCAGGGATTCCATGGCATCCGCCTGATTGTCCAGCGCATCGGCTGAATTGCCCTCTTGCAAATTGCGCTCGGCCTCGCCCATCTGGCGTTCGGCTTCGTTCAGGCTTTCGGACAGTTCCTCGCCGCCTTGAATGCCGTTTTGATCAAACCCCTGACGCTGCTGTTCCAGCATTTCCCGCAGAGCCTGCTGACGATCCGCCAACTGGCCCGGGGTCATACTGGGGCTTTGCCCCTGACCCTGGCGCTGTTGCTGGCTCTGGCCCTGCCCGTTTTGGTCCTGCGGCTGGCCTTCTCCCTGATTTTCGCCCTGCTGGTTGCCGTCGGGCAGTTGCGGATCGGGGGTTTCATTTTGCTGCTGGCGGTTCTGGTCAAACTGCTCTTGCAGCTCGCGGTAGGTGTCATCTGCCAGATCCTGCTGTTCGCGCAACGTGTCGCCCAGCCCTTCCATGGCTTGTTGGTTCTGCCCGCCCTGACCGTTCTGGCTTTCGGTGACGCGCATGTTCTCCATCATTTGCTGAAGCTGCTCCATCAAGGCTTGGGCCTCATCCATGCGGCCCTGTTCCATCAGCTCTTGGATACGATCCAGCAATTGCTGCAACTGATCCTGCGACATTTCACGGGTTTGCCCGTTTTCGGCCTGCTGTTGGTCTGAATCATTGCGTTGTTCTTCGGCCAACTGGCGCATGTATTCATTGGTCGCCTGACGCAATTCATCCATCAACTGTTGGATTTCATCTTGGGTTGCGCCGTTTTTCATGGCTTCTGACAGACGCTCTTGCGCCCGTTTCAACCGTTCCCGCGCATCCGCCAGATCGCCGTCTTCGATCAACAGTGCAGCTTTCCACAGCATCGCGGCCACTTCATCCCGCACAGTATCGCTTAGGGGTGCGTCGGCGTTATACTCCATCCGTCGCAAAGCCGTGCGGATGATCAGATAGGCCTTTTGCCCCCGCCGCTCAAACGCCACTTCGGGCTGATAGGTGATGGCCTTCAGAACCATGGTGATCCGCTTGGCGTTTTCACGATTCCACAAAAGATCGCGCCGCTGTTCGGCCACCGCTGCTGCCATCGTGTCAAAAAACCGCTTGCCGGGCATCGGGCCGATTTCGGGTATAACCGTTCCAGTCTGGCCCAATTCATCCACAACCGTCATGACAATACGCACGGGCAGACCAGCCCAGGGGTGTTCCGCCAGATCCTCGACCAGAGTTTCCTCAAAGGCGGCTGTTTTTCGGGTGAATGGCAGGGGCAAATCCAGCGAGACCATGTCACGTGGTTCAGGGTCCACCGTCAGCCCGTAACGCCGGTCTACGGCATCCAGTGCCAGTTCAATCGTGACCGAGCCGCCCGTAACCCCATAATCGTCCCGCGCCTCAAACGGCATTTGTAACGCCCCTTGAAGCGTGCGGGTGATCTCTCCTGTCAGGGCCACCTGCGGGTCTTCATCGGCGATCATCGCGATGTCCCAGCCTGCGTCAGGCCCCTGCGGTGGCACCAAGGACAGGCTACCCGATTTCACCACTTCCAGCGTGGTTTCGCCAAAGCCGTTTTCGCCCGCTTCAATGGCGACATCCCCGCCGCGATTCCCGCCACCCGTGACGGTTTCACTTAGGCTGGCCCCATCCGTCGCGCCGTAAATCCGCAGGGTGATCCGCGTGCCTTCGGGCAATTCCAGCGTGTCACCTTTGGCAATGTCGTTCAAATAAACCGCCGGCTTTCCGGTATAGGCAGGCGGTTCGGCCCAGCCTTCCCAGCTTGGCCCCGTGGCCACAACAGGCCCGTCAGCGGTCAGGCTTTGCACGAGAGACTGCACAGGATCAGACCGTCCGAACAGCACCGCCCCGCCAAACACAAACAACGCAATCAGGCGCAAGGCCCAAGGGTCCCGTCGCGCCAGCCGCACATGGGGTCGTGCCGCCTGCGACCCGCGGGCCAGATCGGCCATTTTTTGCAAATGCCGCGCCCAAAGATACCGCGCACCCGCATCCCCGCTGCCAATTGCCAGCGAATCATCAAGCGCCTGTAACGGGCGCCCGGGAATATCCGCATCCAGCCGCGCCTTGGCGTCGTCTATGGTCGGCCATCGAAACCCGTGTATCCCACGGGCAAACAGCCACAACCACACCAGCGCTCCGACAGCAAAAACAACGATCGCCACAGTCTGGTGGCTTTCAATCAACAGCCCCAGCCGCACGATAGCGAAAAGCGCCAGCGTCCATGTTATCAACAGCCAAAACCGGGTCATCACCCGCTCAACCACAAGCGAAGCGCGGGTCAACCGCAGCCGCCACGTCAAGGCGCGCATCGCCTTGCGTGTCAGCTTTTTGACGTCGATTTCATAGTCAGCCATCCAATGCCTTTACCCGCCTTTCGCGGTTCAGGACTGCAAGGTTACTCCTGCATCCACTTTGGTAGCTTATCCCGATTTAACATTTCGTCAAACGTCGGACGCGGCCGAATGACAGCATATTGATCGCCGTGAACCAGAACTTCTGGGATCATCGGGCGGGAATTATACTCGGATGACATGACTGCGCCATAGGCACCGGCAGATCGGAATGCGATCATATCCCCGTCGTCCAAATGGGGCATCTGCCGCTGTTTGGTAAATGTGTCACCCGATTCGCAAATCGGCCCAACGATATCAACTGGCGCAAGTTCCGCGCCCGCCGCAGGTTCCTTCACAGGGACAATATCGTGATAGGCGTCATACATGGCAGGGCGGATCAGATCGTTCATCGCCGCATCCACAATCAGGAAATCCCGCCCGTCCCCCGATTTACGGAAGATAACCGAGGACACCATCAACCCCGCATTGCCCGCAATCAGGCGACCCGGCTCGATTTCAATCTCACAGCCCAGATGGCCGACTGTTTCGCGCACCACTTGACCATAATCCAGCGGCAACGGGGGGGCTGCATTGCTTCGCTCATAGGGAATCCCCAAACCGCCGCCCAGATCCAGCCGCGAGATGTCATGACCGTCCGCGCGCAGAAGTTCCGTCAGCTCTGCCACTTTCTGAAAGGCGGCGCGATAGGGCGTCAGATCAACCAACTGGCTGCCGATATGCACATCAATGCCGACAACCTTGATGCCAGATAAACGCGCCGCCAGCGCATAGACCTCCCGCGCCCGTGCAATGGGAATTCCGAACTTGTTTTCGGACATGCCTGTGGCGATTTTCGGGTGGGTTTTCGCATCCACATCAGGGTTCACCCGAACGGTGATCGGCACCACAACGCCCATTTCAGTGGCCACTTTGGACAGCAAATGCAGTTCTGGTTCGCTTTCCACGTTGAACTGGCGAATACCGCCCGCCAGAACCACTTCCATTTCGGCGCGGGTCTTGCCCACACCGGAAAACACGATCCGCTCACCCGGAACGCCCGCGGCCTTGGCCCGCAGATATTCCCCGACAGACACCACATCCATGCCAGCGCCCATATCGCCCAACAGTTTCAGAACCGCCAGATTGGAATTGGCCTTCATCGCGTAACAGACCAGATGGGGCATGCCCGCCAGAGCCTCGTCAAACACGGTGAAATGCCGCGCCAGCGTCGCACTGGAATAGACGTAAAAGGGCGTTCCAACAGCCGCAGCGATTTCCGTCAGCGGCACGTCTTCGGCGTGCAATACCCCGTCGCGGTACAAAAAATGGTCCATAGCGCAGTCCTTACTTAAAGCCTGCCCCGCTTAAACCGAATCCAGACGCCGAACCACCCTTCTTTTGTGTATAAATACCTTCTTCGGGCCGATCAGGAAACAGGCCGCGCCCGCAAGAACAGGTACAGCGGCAACCCGCAGCTTACGCCAATACAGAAGGTCGCAGGTATGCACAGGGCCAGCACCCAGTAATCCTTGCGCTGATACACCTCGGCCAGCATCCAGATCACCAGCGCCAATGCCGAAACTGTAAGATCCCAGACCAAACCCGAAGAGGCCGCATTTGCATGCCAGGCATCCACCATGCCCATCAGATCAAAGCCGTTTTCGCCGAACCACGCCAGAAAATACCGCATGGGCAGGATGGTGCCCGCCACAGCCAACACAAGATAGATCACACGCAGAGCGGACATTTTACATCCATTTCCGCAGGCCCGAAGCCTGCTTATTCGCTGGTTTCACTGACAGGAAGCGGGTCATCCTTGATGCCACAAGCCGACAGGCCCGCCGTCAAAGCCAGACAGATAATAAATATCCGCATCATTTGATCCTTTCACGCCAAACGGCGATCTGTTTGCGCACTTGATCCGGCGCTGTGCCGCCAAAGCTGACACGGCTGGCCACGGAATTTTGTACGCCCAGAACGCCAAACACGTCCTGTGTAATCTCGCCGTGCACCGATTGCATGTCGGCCAGCGACAGATCGGGCAGGTCGCAGCCGCGATCTTCGGCCATTTTCACCAAAGCGCCTGTGACATGGTGGGCATCGCGGAACGGCATGCCAAGCGCACGCACCAGCCAGTCAGCCAGATCGGTTGCGGTGGAAAACCCGCTGGCCGCAGCCACTTCCAGACTTGGGGCGTTGGGGCGCATATCCGCAACCATTCCCGCCATCGCCGCCAGCGCCAGCATCAGGCTGTCAGCGGCGTCAAACACCTGTTCCTTATCTTCCTGCATGTCCTTGGAATAGGCCAGCGGCAGCCCCTTCATCACCGTCAACAGGCCAACCAGACTGCCGTTGATACGGCCCACTTTGGCGCGGATCAGTTCGGCGGCATCGGGGTTTTTCTTTTGCGGCATGATGCTGGACCCCGTCGAAAACCGGTCAGACAGGATCACAAAGCGGAACTGGGCAGAAGACCAGATCACCAATTCCTCGGCAAAACGGCTGAGGTGGGTGGCGCAGATCGACGCAGAGGACAGGAATTCCAGCGCGAAATCCCGATCGCTGACTGCATCCAGACTGTTGGCGCTTGGCCGGTCAAAGCCCAATGCCTCTGCCGTGGCGTGACGATCAATCGGGAAAGACGTCCCTGCCAGCGCCGCTGCCCCTAGCGGGGATTCGTTCATCCGCGCCCGTGCGTCGATCATCCGGCTTTTGTCGCGGGCGAACATTTCCACATAGGCCATCATATGATGCCCCCAAGTAACCGGCTGGGCCACCTGCAAATGGGTGAAGCCGGGCATTACAGTATCGGCCCCTGCTTCGGCCTGATCCAGCAGGGCGGCAATCAGCGCGTCCAGTCCGGTGATGGCCGCATCCAGCTGATCCCGCACCCAAAGTTTGAAATCTGTCGCAACCTGATCATTCCGGCTGCGCCCTGTGTGCAAGCGCCCCGCAGGTTCGCCGATGATTTCCTTCAGACGGGATTCCACATTCATGTGGATGTCTTCCAGCGCGGCGGAATATTCAAAAATCCCACCCTCGATTTCTGACAAGACCGTGAGCAGGCCTTCCCTGATCGCCTTTGCATCACTATCAGTGATGATGCCCTGTTGGGCGAGCATTGCCGCGTGGGCCCGCGACCCTTCGATATCTTGTCGGGCCATCCGCTTGTCAAATCCGATAGAGGCGTTAATTGCCTCCATAATGGCATCGGGACCGCTGGCAAACCGCCCGCCCCACATGGCATTAGAAGATTTCGTGGAGGAT
>JAXMOF010000059.1:0-26592 GCA_034670045.1 Amylibacter sp.
TATCCGCCCCGAAAGAGGCTTGCCCGTGGCGGATAACGATCATTTCCGCCATTTTAATTAACCAGCCTCGCCCGCAAGACGGGCCACAGCAGCGTGGTATTCTGTGGCGATGCGATCCACCAAAGCACCCGCAGGCTGAATGGCTTTCACCGCACCAATACCCTGTCCTGCGCCCCAGATTTCCTTCCATGCCTTTGGCTTGGATGATCCTTCGCCAAAGTTCATCGAGGACGCATCCGCCGCAGGCAGATTGTCAGGGTCCATCCCAGCCGCAGCAATTGACGGGCGCAAATAGTTGCCGGAAACCCCGGTAAACAGACTGGATGTCACAATATCCGCCGCGGTGCCTTCGACCACAGCGTCTTTGTATTCGGGGATGGCGTTTGCTTCTTCTGTGGCGATAAAAGGCGAGCCGATATAGCCCAGATCCGCACCCATTACCCGCGCCGCCAGAACCGCGTCGCCCGTGGCAATAGACCCTGACAACAGCAGCGGGCCTTTGAACCAGCTGCGAATTTCCTGAACAAGCGCGAAAGGCGATTGCGGGCCTGCGTGGCCACCAGCGCCAGCCGCAACGGCAATCAAGCCGTCCGCGCCTTTTTCAATCGCTTTTTTGGCAAAGCGGTTGTTGATGATGTCGTGCAGGGTAATACCGCCACAGGAATGGGCCGCCTCGTTCACCTCGACCCGCGCGCCAAGCGAAGTGATCCAGATCGGCACCTCGTGTTTGACGCAGATTTCAATGTCCCGTTCCAGCCGCGCGTTAGAGCGGTGCACAATCTGGTTCACCGCATAAGGTGCCGCAGGTGTGTCGGGATTTGCCTGATTGTGACGGTCCAGTTCCTCTTTGATCTGGGTCAGCCATGTGTCCAGCAACGGATGTTCACCCGCGCCTTCGCGGGCGTTCAGCGCAGGGAAAGACCCGACGATGCCAGCCTTACACTGTGCAATCACCAATGCAGGCACCGAAATGATAAACAGCGGCGAAGCAACAGCGGGGATACGCAGACCTTGTAGTGCTTTGGGAAGGTGGGAGTCAGCGTGGGTGGCATTCCAGGGGCGGGTCATAATTCGGCAGTCCTTAACGGGTTAGTTAAATAGGGTGGATTGCGCCCAAACCTTTGGACGCAATCCGTTTTTTATAGGATCAGAGAACTTCGAACAGGCCGGCAGCGCCCATACCACCGCCCACACACATGGTGCAGACAACGTATTTCGCGCCGCGACGTTTGCCCTCGATCAGCGCGTGGCCAACCATTCGCGCGCCGGACATGCCATAGGGGTGACCGATGGAAATCGCGCCGCCGTTGACGTTCAGCAATTCGTCCGGAATGCCCAGAACGTCGCGGGAATGGATCACCTGAACGGCGAAAGCCTCGTTCAGTTCCCACAGACCGATATCGTCCATTTTCAAACCATGGGCTTTGAGCAATTTTGGCACAGCATAGATCGGGCCAATGCCCATTTCATCCGGTGCCAGACCCGCAGCCATCACACCAACATAGCGCCCCAGCGGCGTCAGACCCTTCTTCTCGGCGGTTTTTGCTTCCATCACAACAGCAGCAGAGGCCCCGTCAGACAGTTGCGACGCATTGCCGGCCGTGATGAATTTACCCTCTTTGATGACCAGACCGTCCTTGAACACCGGCTGCAAACCCGCAAGGGATTCGGCCGTTGTGCCCGGGCGGTTGCCCTCATCTTTTTCAAGGGTCACTTCATGTTCGGTGACTTCCTTGGTTTCCTTGTTCATCACCTTCATGGTGGTGGTCAAAGGCACGATTTCATCGTCGAATTTGCCAGCTTGCTGGGCCGCGTGGGTGCGGGCCTGGGACTGTGCGGAATATTCGTCCTGTGCTTCGCGCGATACGTTGTAACGGGCTGCTACGGTTTCGGCGGTTTCCAGCATGGACATGTACATGTCAGGCTGGTGTTCCTTGAACCACGGGTCCGGCGTGATGAACATATTGGGCAATTGCACGGTGGAAACGGATTCAACACCGCCCCCGATCACCACATCCATACCGTCCGTGATAACCTGTTTGGCCGCCGTTGCGATGGCCATCATCCCAGAGGCGCACTGGCGGTCCAGCGACATGCCCGGCGCCGTGATGCCAAGACCCGCGCGGATTGCGGCCTGACGGGCGATGTTGGTGCTGGTTGACCCTTGTTGCAGGGCGGCGCCCATGACAACGTCTTCCACTTCAACGCCCTCGATCCCGGCACGTTTGACCGCGTGTTCAATGGCGTGGCCTGCCAGTTGCTGGCCCAGAGTTGCGTTGAATGCCCCGCGATAGGCTTTGCCAATCGGGGTACGGGCGGTAGATACAATAACTGCGTCGCGCATGATAATTTCCTTATTTTTCCAGTTTAATGCCAGCCAGATCGGCCGCGTTCTTGGCGTATTTTCCAGTTTGTTCAAAGGCTTGGGTCAGGATTTCCTGTCCCTCGGGATCGGTGATCTGCTCCCACTGCGCCGCCACATTTTCAGGGGTGATATCGTCGCCAGCCAGTGTGATGCCTTTGGTTTCATAGACCCGTGTCTGGGCGAAGGACCCGCCGCCTGCCCCCAGAATAACGCGCGATGGCGCGTCTTCGGACACCAGATACAAAACCCCCGGCGTGATGGTTTCAGGCCGCAGCAATTCGCCCACTTCAGGGGTGAACAGTTCTTCGGTCATACGGGTTGTGGCCGTCGGGGCCAGCGTATTGACGCGGATATTGTCGCGAGCGCCTTCCAGATGCAGTACATTCATCAGACCCATCATCGCCGCCTTGGCCGCGCCGTAGTTGGACTGGCCAAAGTTGCCATACAACCCCGAAGATGACGCCGTCAGCACGATACGGCCATAGCCTTGTTCGCGCATGATCGGCCAAACCGTGTGGGTCACGGTCGCGGTGCCCGTCAGGTGCACATCCACAACCTTTTTGAAATCCTCAAGCGTCATCTTGGAAAAGGTTTTATCCCGCAAGATACCCGCATTGTTGATCAGGATG
The DNA here is from genome assembly GCA_034670045.1 of Amylibacter sp. GTDB lineage: Bacteria > Pseudomonadota > Alphaproteobacteria > Rhodobacterales > Rhodobacteraceae > Amylibacter. Next base: position 2,995 of record JAXMOF010000059.1, read on the forward strand.
TCGATGCGACCCCATTTGTCCATGGCCTGTTGAACCATGTCCTTAACGTCGGATTCACTGGACACATCCGCACCGTGGGCAAAAGCCTCGCCGCCCGCTGCGATGATTTCTGCGGCCACAGCTTCAGCCGCAGCCGAGGACCGCCCCTGCCCGTCAGCCGCAACCCCAAGGTCGTTCACCACAACCTTGGCCCCGCGTGCTGCCAGGCCCAGCGCGTGACTGCGCCCCAGACCGATGCCAGCGCCTGTTACGATGGCAACTTTTCCATCAAAGCGGATTGTCATATTCAGTATCCTTTTATTTTAGCAATCTGTTCGGCATGATAGCCGTAATCGCCCAACCATTCCTGTGCCACACGGGCCCGTTTCATGAAAAAGCCCATGTCAAACGCATCCGTCATGCCGATGCCGCCGTGCATTTGCACGCCTTCCATCACCGCCAGCTTCGCCGTCTGATTGGCCCGCGCCTTGGCCAGCGAGACCGCCAGCGCAGCATTTTCGGGCTCTTCGTCCAACATCCGTCCCGCATTTGCAATCGTTGATGTGGTAATTTCGATATCAGACCACATATGGGCCGCGCGATGTTGCAGGGCCTGAAACTGGCCGATCAACACGCCGAACTGCTTGCGCTCCTGCAAATAGCCGACTGTCATCCCGAAGGCGCCTGAACTGAGACCTGTCATTTCCGCCGCCAGCGCCGCCTGCCCCGCCTGAAGTGCGGGTTTCAGCACGGTCATCGCCTGATCAACCGATCCCACGACGTCTTCGCCTGTGGCTTCAACCCCGTCAAAACTGATCTGCGCTGAATCGCGGGCATCAATCATGTTTTGCGCTGTACGGGTAATGCCGGCACGATCGGCAGGGATGTCAAACAATGTCAGCGCGTCGGCGTCTTCGCCCGTGCGGGCCAGAACCAGCAGACGATCGGCACTGCCGCCATCCACCACAAAGGTCTTTTCACCTGACAGTTCAAATCCGTTGCCCACCCGTTTGGCCTGCATCTGCGTCGCGTTCGGGGCGTGTTTCACGCCTTCGTCCAGTGCCAGCGCATAGGTCAGATCACCGCTGGCAATATTGCCCAGCGCTTCGGCTGCACGGGGATTATCCGCCACTTGCCGCAGGGCCGTTGCCGCCATTACGGCAGTGGAAATAAACGGCGAGGACACCAGCGTCTTGCCCATTTCCAGCGCCAGCAGGTTCGCCGCCGCATGACCCATGTCAATGCCGCCCTGATCTTCGGGCACCAGAACACCCGTCCAGCCCAGATCGGCCATCTGCTTCCACAGTTCAGGATTATAGGCTTTGCCCGCATCCCGCAGTTCACGGAATTTGCCAACTGGCGAGGATTCATCCAGAAAGCCCCGCGCGCTGTCTACCAGCATTACCTCGTCTTCGCTCAATGTTAGATTTGTCATAGTATTTTACCCCGGAAGCCCCAAAACACGCTTAGAAATGATGGAAAGCATCACTTCTGATGTGCCCCCTTCGATGGAATTCGCCTTGGTCCGCAGCCAGTCAGCAGGCAGGGAACCGGTCTCACCGTCCCATTGCAACGCTTCGGACCCGCCCACTGACATGAACAATTCATGCTTGCGTTTGTTCAGCTCTGTCCCTGCGTATTTCAGCATGGCCGAGGCATCACCGACACCTTTGCCACCCGCCGCCTGATCCTTGTACCGTTCAATCGTCAGACCAACGGCCATTTCTTCAATGTCACAGGCAATCGCTTCCGAGCGCAGGCTCGCCTCGGATAAATCATGCCCCGCATCGGCCAGCACCTTGCCCAGCGTGCGCGCGCCGCCCCGACCCGAGCCACCGCCAGAAATCATTTCCCGCTCGTGGGTCAGTAGATATTTCGCAACGTCCCAACCACGGTTTTCCGTGCCGACGATCTGGTCTTTTGGAACCTTCACATTGTCAAAGAAAGTTTCACAGAACGGCGACGCGCCAGAGATCAGTTTGATCGGACGGGTGCTCACCCCTTGGGATTGCATGTCAAACAACAGGAACGAAATGCCCTTGTGCTTCGGTGCATCTTTATCCGTGCGGATCAGTGCAAAAATCCAGTCTGCTTTATCTGCGTATGACGTCCAGACCTTCTGGCCGTTAACCAGCCAGTGATCGCCTTGATCTTCACCTTTGGATTGCACGCTGGCCAGATCAGACCCGGCGCCCGGTTCGGAATAGCCCTGACACCAGCGCACTTCGCCCCGTGTAATCGGCGGCAGATAGTGCAGCTTTTGTTCGTGACTGCCAAAATGCAGCAGCGCGGGGCCCAGCATCCAGATACCAAAAGATTGCAACGGCAGACGGGCGTCCAGATGATCCAACTCGGAGAGCCAGATTTTTTCCTGTTCGCGGTTAAAGCCCGCGCCACCATATTCGACGGGCCAGGTCGGGCATGTCAGCCCGTTGGCGGCACAGACATCCAGCCACTGTTTTTGCGCATCGGATTGAAAGGTCCAATTCTTACCGCCCCAGCAGATCGAATCTGCGGTGCGATCCCCGTCTTGCATTTCTGCAGGGCAGTTTTTAGAGAGCCATTCGCGTATTTCAGCGCGAAAATTCTCTGGATTTGTTGTATCAAACGGCACGGCTATCCTCCCAAACGCAGCGTCAAGTTCCGCTATGCAGAATTGCATTTCACTTGTGCGTTGACAAGATTGTTCCCGCCCCTGAACGTGGGCGTGATGTAACGTCATTTGAATTTGGGAGACAGACTATGCGCGCTATGATGAGCACTGAAGCCGGAGGACCGGAGAGCCTTAAGCTGACAGAAGTGGACACACCAACCCCTGCAAAAGGCGAGGTGGTGATCCGCGTTCGCGCGGCGGGGGTGAACTTTCCTGACACGTTGATAATCCGTGATTTATACCAAATCAAACCCCAGCGCCCCTTTGCGCCGGGCGGTGAAGTATCCGGTGATATTGAAGCCATCGGCGAGGGCGTAGAAGGCTTTGCCGTTGGCGACCGTGTGCTGGCGGTTCCCGGATTCAACGGCTTTGCCAGCCATGTGATCGCGGATAAATCGACACTGGTGCCGATTCCCGATGATATGCCCTATGATCAGGCGGCGTGTTTTGTGCTGACCTATGGCACTTCGCATTATGCGCTGAAACAGCGGGCCGCATTGAAGGCGGGGGAAACCTTGCTGATCCTTGGGGCCGCTGGCGGTGTGGGCGCGGCGGCGATCGAGCTGGGCAAAGCTATGGGCGCGCGGGTGATTGCGGCGGTATCCTCCGAAGACAAGGCAGCGTTTTGCAAAAAGCTCGGCGCGGATGAAACCCTGATCTACCCCCGTGACATGGACCGCGATGCGCAAAAGGCGTTTTCAGGCGCAATCAAGGATCTGGCAGGACCGAAAGGTGTTCAAGTGGTCTATGACGCGGTGGGCGGAAACTACGCCGAACCCGCCGTGCGGGCCCTTGGCTGGGAAGGCCGCTTTCTGGTGGTCGGCTTCCCTGCGGGGATTCCGAAACTGCCACTGAACCTGACCTTGCTGAAGAACTGCCAAGTGATCGGTGTCTTTTGGGGCGCATTCACCAAGATGCAGCCGGGCGTGCACCAAGCCAACCTGCGAGAGCTGTTTGACATGTGGGGCAAGGGCCAGATCAAACCGCAGATTTCAGCGACCTTCCCGCTGGAACAGGCCGCCGACGGGCTGCGCCTGCTGGAACAACGCAAGGTTCTGGGCAAAGTGGTTCTGACCGTCGATTAAAACGGCCATACCTTTGGTGAAACAGACCAGAGAACAGCTAAAAAACAGGGGCAAAGCACCAAGCTTTGCCCCTGTTTTCCGTCAGGTTAATGCCGCCTGAAGGCCCGCACTCCTATTCGCCGAGATGGGTGCAATCGTTAAACGCCCGCACGATAAAGCGGTCTTTCGTTAGCACAACACGGTGGATCGACCCGTTTGACGCGCCAATCATTGCAAAGGGCTTGCACCCCGTCGCAATGGACATAATCGCCCCGACAACCCCGCCATGCACACAAAACGCCAGCTTTTGCCCCGCGTGATTGTCCAGCAGGCGCCACAAGCCGCGTTCCACCCGTTCATGCAATTGCGCGGTGGTTTCCGCTCCCGGAATATGGCCCCATTCATGTTCTGCCTTTGCCCGCAAGAACTCTGGCGCACCCTCGGCCGATTTGATCCGGTACAGACCGCCATCCCAATCCCCCAGACTGATCTCGCGCAGGTCGGGTTCTTCGATCGGTGTCATCCCCAGATGGGCCGCCAAAGGTGCCATTGTCTGATGGGTGCGCTGCAATGACGTCACATAAAGCGCGTCGAAATGCTCGTGGCGCAACCGCTCGCCAACGGCAATGGCCTGTGCTTCTCCGCGTGGATGCAGCGGCGGATTCCCGTGGCCGTCTTTCATCGGAAATGACACGCCTTCACGGGCGGGAATGGTTTCACCGTGGCGGATAAAGATCACGTCAACAGCGTCGTCAGGCACCACAAAACGGTGCTGGGGGTATTCTTTGCTCATAGGTTTCCTTCGGGGTTCCGGTCCGGTTCCGCCACGTCGCGGCGGCCCGTGATTGACAGGTTTCAAGTCTTGCCCCTAGGCTTTTCACAAAGCTGACCTGCCGTCAAACAGGTCGACAAACCAGCCGTCAAACCGGAGTTCAAGATGGACAGCCTGCGCACCCCAGACCAGCATTTCACCGACCTGCCCGATTGGCCCTATGCGCCCCGTTATATCGACACGCTGACAGGCTATGACGGCCTGCGGGTCCATTATGTGGATGAAGGCCCAAAAAACGCGGATCGGGTTTTTCTCTGCCTGCACGGACAGCCCACGTGGTCTTACCTCTACCGCAAAATGATCCCGCCTTTGCTGGAAAGTGGCGCAAGGGTGATCGCCCCCGACTGGTTGGGGTTCGGGCGCTCTGACAAACCCGTAAATGACGCGGATTACACCTTCAACTTTCACCGCAACTTGATGATCGCCTTTATCAAGGCATTGGATTTAAAGAATATCACCCTTGTGGTCCAAGACTGGGGCGGCGTTCTGGGGCTGACCCTGCCCCACGAAATGCCCGCGCGGATCACCCGCCTTCTGGTGATGAACACCGCCATTGCTGCGGGCCAATCCGCAGGCAAGGGGTTTGAAGACTGGCGGGCCTATAACGCCGCCAACCCCGACCTGAACATCGCGGCCCTGATGGCCCGCGCTACCCCGATCCTGACCAAGGCCGAGGCCGCCGCCTACGCTGCCCCCTTCCCCGATGTCACCTATAAGGCAGGCGTGCGCCGTTTCCCCGACATGGTAATGACATCCCCCGAAATGGAAGGCGTAGACCACTCCAAATCCGCCATAGATTTCCTGCAAAACCACTGGACTGGCGATAGTTTCATGGCCATCGGCCTGCAAGATCCAGTCCTTGGACCACCCGTCATGAAATGGCTGCACAGCATCATCAAAAACTGCCCCGAGCCGATGGAAATCCCGCAGGGTGGCCATTTCCTGCAAGAATGGGGTGCGCCAATCGCACAGGCCGCCCTGCACCACTGGGGCGACATTTAAGGACATCACCATGACTCGCGAAATCAACACCGGCACCACCGAACTGCTGTGCTCTGTCACCGATCACGTGGCCACACTGACCCTGAACCGCCCCGAAAAACGCAACGCCATGGGCGCGGAAATGATGCCTGCCTTGCAGGACATGCTGTTGCAGGTCGAAGCAGACAGCGACGTGCGCGTGGTTGTCCTGACGGGGGCCGGCAACGGCTTTTGCGCAGGCGGGGATGTATCAAGCATGGGCGCACGGATCGGCGCAGGCTCGACCCTGACGGTGGATGAAAAAATCCGCTTTTTACAACATGCCCAGGAAAGCTGCTCGCTACGCCTGTATGAATTGACCAAACCCACACTCGCCGCCCTGCCCGGTGCGGCTGCGGGCGCGGGCATGTCGCTTGCGCTGGCCTGTGATCTGCGCATCGCGGCCCAAAGCGCCTTTATCACGCCCGCCTTTGGCGCCATCGGCCTGTCTGGCGATTATGGGGGCAGTTGGTATCTGTCCAAACTGATCGGCCCGGGCCGCGCAAAGGAACTTTATTACACCAACCGCCGCATGCAATCGGACGAGGCTTTGTCCCTCGGCGTATTCAACACCGTGGTGCCTGACGCCGACCTGCGCGCCGCCGCGCAAGCCACGGCTGCCAAAATCGCCAAAGGCGCACCCATCGCCCTGCGCTACATGAAAGAAAACCACAATCGCGCCATGGTGTCGGATCTGAAAACCACCATGGCCCAAGAGGCAGACCGCATGGTGCGCACCACCCATACCGAAGATTTCGCCAATGCCTCGGCTGCGTTTTTGAACAAGGAAACGCCCGTTTTTAAAGGAAAATAACCATGAAAACCCGCCAAGTCATCGTCAAAGAGCTGCCCAAAGGCGCACTGACGCAAGACCACTTCGCTTTGAAAGACGCAGACATGCCCGCCCCCCAAGACGGCGAGTTGTTGATCCGCACCATCCTGATGTCCATCGACGCAGCCAACCGCGCATGGATGCAGGGCGCAACCTACCGCGCGGCCATTCTGGCAGGCGATCCGATGCACACCTATGCTCTGGCCGAGGTGATCGACAGCCGCGCCCCCAAGTTCACCAAAGGCGATATTATCGCTGTTGAAACCGTCTGGGCCGATCACGCCGTGGTCCCCGCCAAAGGCGCGCTCAAACTGCCCAAGGTGGACAGCCTGTCCCACCTGATGTCGGTCTTTGGCATCGCCGGTAAAACCGCCTTTCACGGCCTGATGTCCGTGGGCCGTCCCTTGCCCGGAGAAACCGTCGTCGTCTCTGCCGCCGCAGGATCGGTCGGCGTCTATGTGGGCCAGATCGCCAAGGCCGTCGGCTGCCGCGTTGTGGGCATCGCAGGGGGCGCAGAAAAATGCCAATGGGTGGTGGATGATCTCGGCTTTGACGCCTGTGTCGATTACCGCGATCCAGCATGGCACAAAGCCCTGAAAGCCGCCTGCCCCGAAGGCATCGACATCTATTTTGACAATGTGGGAGGCAGCGTCCTTGAAACTGTTTTGTTCCGCATGAACGAACGGGGCCGCGTGGTTTGCTGCGGTGCGGTCAGCCAATATGACGCCTCCGCCCCCAGCGGCCCGCGCAACCTGCCGGGCCTTGTGGTTGTCAAACGCCTGCGCATGGAAGGATTCATCGTGATGGATTACGCCCATGAAGACGCCAAAGCCCTGCGCGCCTTGCAAAACTGGGTCAAATCCGGTGCGATCAAAGTGCCCGAAGACATCGTGGATGGCCTTGAAAACGCCCCAGCCGCCCTGATCGGCCTGCTGGCAGGCGAAAACCGCGGCAAACGCATGGTCCGCGTCGGCCCCGACGCTGTATAGGCTTCAATGTTCCAAAAATACTTAAAAAAATAGGGGGCCATCAAGCCCCCTATCCACATTACAATTCAACCAATTCAGGCCTTCGGATCAGCCCCGACACGCACCAGTTGCTTGCCAAAGTTCTGGCCCTTCAACAGCTCCAGAAACGCTTTTGGCGCATTTTCCAGTCCCTCGGCCACGGTTTCACGGAAGTTGATTTTTCCGGCAGCCACCAAGGGTGCCACTTCTTTGAAGAACGCGCCTGCGCTGTCTTGATGGTCCGGGAACAAAAAGCCCTGCACATGCAGACGTTTGGTCAGGATTGCAGACCAGACAGCCGGCAGCGGCGCGGCATCCGCCACGTTGTCCCCATTGTACCATGCAATCATGCCGCAAATCGCAATACGCCCGAACATGTTCATATTGGGCAGAACACCTTCAAGGGTTTTCCCGCCCACATTTTCGAAATACACATCCACACCTTGGGGCGCGGCTTCGGCGATCTTTGCCGCCAGTTCACGCCCGTCAGCCGCTGCCTTATGGTCAAGGCAGGCGTCAAAGCCCAACTCTTTCACCGCATAATCACATTTGTCAGCGCCACCTGCCACGCCAATGACTTTACAGCCTTTCGCCTTGGCCAATTGCCCCGCCAGACCACCAACAGCGCCGGTGGCTGCGGAAATCAAAACCGTTTCCCCCGCCTTCATCTTGCCGATTTCATTCAGCCCGATCCAGGCGGTCATCCCTGGCATGCCCAGCACACCCAGATAGGTGGACAGGGGCGCGAGATTCGGGTCCACCTTGCGAATATCCGTACCGTCAGAAACCCCGTGCGAGGCCCACCCCGTGCGCCCCACAACAATATCGCCAACCGCGAAGCCCGCGTTGTTTGACGCGATCACTTCACAGATTGCGCCCCCCTCCATCGTGCCACCGATCGGCACAGGGTCGGCATAGGATTTCGCATCATTCATCCGCCCGCGCATATAGGGATCAAGCGATAGCCAGATGGTGCGCAGGGTCACATCGCCCGCGCCCGCTGTGGGCAGTTCTTTGTCTTCAAAGCGAAAGTTTTCAAGTGTCGGCCAGCCTGTCGGGCGTGACGCAAGGGCTACATGTTGGTAGGTGGTCATCTGATGTCTCCTAAAACTTATGGTTGCCCCAGACCTAGCGCCCCAAATCCTTTGCGCCAATGGCCCACTGAAATGCCGTAGCGTATCAACGGGGATCTACGGGTAAAATGGCAGGTTGCGCCGCTTCGATATCCCGCCCTGCGGCGATCAGAATATCCTCGCGGTAGCGCCGTGCGATCAGTTGCACGCCCATGGGTTTGCCCGCCGCCGATCCCGTGGCCACTGCCAGCCCTGGTAAGCCGAGCGCGGGCAGGCCAAGCTGGGTCAGTTGCGCGCGCATGATCGCCTTGAAACCCTCTTCGGATTGCACATCCGCCTGCTGGTCAAACGGGAGCATACCTGAAATCGGGCAGATCAGCACGGAATATTGCGCCAGAAACAACTGCCAGTCCCGCAGATGGGTAACGCGGTCGCGCAAGGCATTCAGCAGCCCGCCCGCATCCACAGGCGCGGACAGGGATTGCATCACTGCAAAGACATGCTGGCTGTCAGGCTCGCCTTCCTGTGCAACCAGCTTGTCCACGCCCTGCCGCATTTCCGCCAGCCAAAGCTGTGCGTTGATATCCGCCGCAGGTTGCAGCGGCGGGGTGTCCACCTCTTCCACGTCCCATCCAGCGGCGGCCAGCGTATCTGCCGCAGCACGCAAGGCGGTTTCAATTTCGGGGGCAACCTCCATCCCGTCGGGGCGCACGCATAATGCGGCGCGGCGCGGGAAATCGCCCTGATCTATCGGGGCGGGCACCCACCACGGATCGCGCAAATCCTCGGCTGCCATGGCCCGCAGGCTAAGGTCGATGTCATCCATGCTGCGCGCCAACGGCCCCCCAACGGCCATCAACTGTCCGCCGATATGGCGATCCGCACCGGACGGGTTATAGGCTGGCAGCCGCCCCAATGTGGGCCGCAAGCCGTGGATGCCACAGGCATAGGCGGGATAACGGATAGAGCCGCCGATATCCGTGCCATGCCCCACCGCCGCCATGCCGCTGGCCACAGAAGACCCCGCCCCGCCGGACGACCCCCCCGGTGTAATACTGGCGCCGTGAGGGTTCAGGGTCTGGCCGTGCAGATTGTTCTTGGTAAACCAGCGCAGGGAAAACGCAGGCGTGTTGGTGCGCCCGACAATCACCGCACCAGCCTTGCGCATATTGGCCACCACAGGGCTGTCCTGTTCCGCCACCAGATGTTCCAGCAGTTTCAATCCGTTGGTGGTGGCAAATCCCTTTTGATCCACATTCACCTTGATAGTCACAGGCACCCCCGCCATCGGCCCCAGCGCGCGCCCTGCTGCCAGATCGGCATCAATGGCGGCGGCGGCGGCCAGCGCGTCTTCGGGCATATGCTGCACCACTGCATTCAGCGCAGGATTGACCGCATCAATACGGTCCAGATGGGCCTGTGTCACCTCAACCGCCGAAACATCTTTAGCGCGGATTTTGGCGGCGATTTCAGTGGCGGATAATTTCCAGAGTTCAGACATGCGGGCGGCTCCATTATTGTTTGGCGCATCGTGGCACCAGCCCCCCTGCCAGCGCAATGAATTTCTTTGCACAACCCGCGCCACAACCGCGCCCATCTTGCCCTTGGCGGAAAACTGCTTCAAACCTTGGGCAGAAAGCCACCCGCCCAGCAGGAAAGCCCGCCAATGCCGCTGCGTTTCACATTTCGCCAGTTGGAATATTTTGTCGCCGTAGGGGATGCGGGGTCAATTGCGCTGGCCTCGGAAAAGGTGAACGTGTCGTCACCGTCAATTTCCGCCGCTGTGTCCCAACTGGAAGAAGAATTCGGCCACCAGTTGTTCGTGCGCAAACATGCCCAAGGCCTGTCGCTGACCCAGGCAGGGCAACAATTTCTGGAAAAGGCGAAAATTGTGCTGAAGGCCGGAGAAGATCTGAACCGTCTGGCCATTGATATTTCCGGCAGCGTCAAAGGCCCCTTACGGCTTGGCTGCTTGTTAACTTTTGCGCAACTGGTTCTGCCCAGCCTGCGCCGCGATTTTGAAACGCTTTATCCGCAAGTTAAGGTCACCCAGTTCGAACTGGACCAGATGGAACTTTTTGCGCGGTTGCGGCGTGCGGAAATCGACGTGGCCCTGACCTATGATCTGAACATTCCACCCGATCTGACGTTTTCACCGCTGGCCGAATTGCCCCCTTATGCGCTGGTGGCAGAGCATCATCCACTGGCTGAGCGCCCTGCGGTGTCAGTGCGCGATTTACACGAATATCCGATGGTTCTGCTGGATTTACCTTTTAGCGCCGACTATTTCTTGTCCCTGTTCGACGACAGCGGCCTGAAACCAAACATTGCCGAGCGAACCCGCGATATGGCCGTGATGCGCAGTCTGGTGGCCAACGGCTTTGGCTATTCCTTCGCCAATATCCGCCCCAAAACCGACCGTGCGCCAGACGGCAGCAAACTGCGGTTCATACCGCTGACGGATAAGGTACGCCCGATGTATCTGGGCATGGTCAACGCCGAAGGGGCGGGCAGCGTTCTGACCGTCAAAGCCTTTATGGATCACTGCGACAGCAAAATTTCCAATGCCCATATTCCGGGAATGAAACCGGAATAGGCAACACTGCCGTTTTTCAGGCAAATCACGCGCGCGATGCGGGGGTTAAGCAATCCCTAAGCCCCGCTTTCGCAGTCACGTCTTTAACTTGTGAATTTTATCTGTAACGCTGGCACGAAACCCTGACCAAACAGCCGGAGCAAGCCAGTGCGGGACCCGCGTTACGACATTCTATTCGAGCCGATGAAAATCGGCCCGCTCACCGCCAAGAACCGCTTTTATCAGGTGCCTCATTGTAATGGCGGCGGCTACCGCGACCCGTCCGCCGCCGCCGCCATGCGCGGTATCAAGGCCGAAGGCGGCTGGGGGGTGATCTTTACCGAGCAATGCGAAATGCACCACACCTCGGAAATCACACCGTTCATTGAATTGCGCCTGTGGGAAGACAAAGATATCCCCCAACTGCGCAAAATGGCCGAGCAGATGAAAAGGCACGGTGCGCTGGCGGGGATACAGCTGGCCTATTCGGGCATCAACGGGCCTAACCTTTATACCAAAGAGGTTCCGCTCGCCCCCTCGGCACTGCCGATCCGCACCTTTACCAATGATCCCGTGCAGGCCCGCGCCCTGTCAAAAACCGAAATCAAAGACCTGCGCCGCTGGTTTGTGAACGCCGCCAAACGATCAAAGCTGGCGGGGTTTGATCTGATCTGTCTGTATGGTGCCCACGGGTTCGGGATTTTCCAACATTTCCTCAGCCGTGCCACCAACCAGCGCAGCGATGAATACGGCGGATCGCTGGAAAACCGCGCAAGGTTTGCACAAGAAGTGATCGCCGACATCCGCGATGCGGTGGGCGATAGCATGGCGCTGACCCTGCGGGTGTCTTTAGATGAAACCATCGGCGATCTGGGTTTTTCCAACGCAGAAGTCCGCGATTTCATCGAGATGAACAAAGACCTGCCTGACCTCTGGGATCTGGCCCAAGGCACTTGGGAGGATTGCTCTGGCCCGTCGCGGTTCAAGGAGGAAGCCGCGCAACACCAGCTGGTCAAAGGCATCCATGAATTGACCGACAAACCGATTGTCGGCGTCGGGCGGTTTACCTCGCCGGATGTGATGATCAAGCAGATCAATTCAGGCGTGCTCGACTTTATCGGCTGTGCGCGCCCGTCGATTGCCGATCCCTTCCTGCCCAAAAAGATCGAGGAAGGCCGGATCGAAGACATCCGCGAATGTATCGGCTGCAATATCTGCATCACTGGCGATATGACCATGTCGATCAGCCGCTGCACCCAAAACCCCACCTTCATGGAGGAATGGCGCAAGGGCTGGCATCCCGAAAAGATGAACCCCAAAGGCCCCAGCCAAACCGTTCTGGTGGTCGGCGCTGGCCCCGCAGGGCTAGAGGCCGCATGGGCCTTGGCACGGCGGGGTTATGATGTAGCCCTCGCCGAGGCAGGGCGTGAACTGGGCGGGCGCGTGTCTAAGGAATGCCGCCTGCCGGGCCTGTCGGCTTGGGGGCGGGTCAAAGACTACCGCGCCTATCAACTGGGCCAGCGCGCCAATGTTGAAACCTATTTCGAGAGTCGGTTAAGCGCGGCAGACATCTTGGAATTCGGATTTGAAAACATCGCCATAGCCACAGGCGCACAGTGGCGGCGCGATGGCGTGGCCCGCCAGCATGTGGTGCCCATGCCCATCGCGCAAGGGGCCAAAGTCTTTACCCCCGATGACCTGATGGATGGCAATCTGCCCACAGGCCATGTGGTGATCTATGACGACGACCACTATTACATGGGCGGGGTTCTGGCCGAATTACTGGTCAAATCTGGGGCCACTGTAACCTTGATAACCCCCAGCGCATTTGTGTCGGACTGGACCAACAACACGCTGGAACAGGCCACCATTCACGCCCGCCTTGTGGAAATGGATGTGGACATCGTGCTGAACCGCGGCGTGACCAAAATCGGCGTCGATCATGTGACCAGCAACTGCACCTACACGGGGCGTACCCGCGATTTTGCAGCGGACGCTGTGGTGATCGTCGGGTCGCGCATTGGCAATGACGGGGTCTATACTGATCTGCTGGCGCGCCAGTCTGACTGGGCCGATGCGGGGATCAAAACCGTCAAACTGTTTGGCGACGCCGAAGCCCCCGGCCCCATCGCATGGTCCACCTATGCAGGCCACCGTTATGCCCGTGAACTGGATGGTGAAAATATAGGCGATGCCCTGCCGTTTCGCCGTGAAATTACGCAATTGGCACTGGATTGATCCATCCGAACTGCCCCATGATGGAATGTAGTGACCCGGTCTGCAAGGACTGGGGCCACGGGCGGTTCGGTGCAGATTAGGCTTTGTCTAACACAGGCTAAGGAAGTCCGTTCTTAGCTGCAACCCCGCCCGAGGGTATGGTTTTCCAATCAAGGAGCTCGCTTTTGTCACATGCGCCCACAATCGCCGTAGATGTACGCAATGCCGTCAAACGCTATGGGGATTTCACCGCACTTCAACAGATTTCCCTGTCCATCCACGACAATGAATTCTTCACGCTTTTGGGCCCCTCTGGCTGCGGAAAGACCACCCTGCTGCGGATGATCGCCGGATTTGAAGACGTCAGCGTAGGGGAAATCATGTTGTTCGGGGATAGTATCGCCGATCTGCCCCCCCACAAACGCCCTGTGAATACGGTGTTCCAGAATTACGCGCTGTTCCCCCATATGACCATCACGCAGAACGTGGCTTTCGGGGTGCGGATGCGCGGGAGTTCAGATGCCGAAGCCCTGAAACGGGCGGGCGAAATGCTGGAACTGGTGCAGCTTTCACAATTCGCCACTCGCAAGCCCTCGCAATTGTCAGGCGGGCAGCAACAGCGGGTGGCTTTGGCCCGCGCGCTGGCACCGCAACCCAAAGTGCTGCTGCTGGACGAACCGCTTTCCGCGCTTGATCTGAAACTGCGTCAGGCCATGCGGTTCGAGCTGAAAGAAATCCAGCGCGAAACAGGTATCACCTTTATCTTTGTCACTCACGATCAGGAAGAAGCCCTGACCATGTCAGACCGCATTGCCGTAATGTCCGCAGGCAAATTGCAACAACTGGGCGCGGCAAAAGAGATTTACGAGCGGCCAAACAACGTCTTTGTGGCTGATTTTATTGGTGAAACCAATCTTCTGGATGTGACGGTAGACAGTGTGACCAACGGACAGGCAACCTGTATTCTGGGCGGAGGACATCGGCTCGGGTCCAGTGCGGCGGATGGGATTACGGCGGGGGATAAGGTGCATCTGTCGGTGCGCCCCGAACGGCTTATCCTGTCTGAAACGGCCCAAAACGGGGCCAGCCTGCAAGGGATTGTACGTGACAACGTCTATGTAGGCACCGACATTCAAACCCTTGTAGACCTTGCAGATGGCCCGCGCATGATGGTGCGCACATCCAATTCGGATCGCGGCAACAAACGGATATTTGACGCAGGCACTGCGGTTTTTGTCACGATGGAGGCAGGCGCGGCGCGTCTGTTGGCAGATTAATGGCGGGCGGGGCAGCCAGCGGCGGCAGCGCAAATTCCGACACCTATGCAACGGCCCGTGTCTGGCTGTTATTGCCTGCATGGGCAGTCCTTGGCATTTTTGTGCTGACCCCTGTTCTGATGATGCTGGTCTATTCCTTTCTGACCAAAGAATTCCGCGGCGGTGTAATCTGGGAATTTTCCACCGCTGCCTATGACCAGTTCTTTTTCAATCGCGGCCTGTTTGGCGATGCGACCCCGACGCTGGAATGGACCTATATCGGTATTTTCTGGCGCTCTATCTGGCAGGCGGGGGTTGCCACGCTTCTGGCTTTGATCATCGGCTTTCCCACTGCCTATTATATCGCAACACGGCCTGAAAAGACCCGCTCTGTCTGGGTGTTTCTGATCACCATTCCCTATTGGGTGAACCTGCTGATCCGTACGGTTTCCATGAAATTCATGTTGCGCGACAACGGGCCGTTGAATGATTTCCTGCTGGGCATCGGTGCGATTGACAGCCCGATCCACATCATCAACACCAATTTCGCCGTGCAACTGGGCTTGTTCTATTCCTACCTGCCCTTCATGGTGCTGCCCATCTATGCGTCGGTCGAGCGGTATAATTTCGCGCTGTCAGAGGCCGCCGCCGATCTCTACGCCTCTAAATGGGTCACCCTGCGCCACATTCTGCTGCCAGCGGTGAAGCCCGGTGTGATTGCGGGCTGTATTCTGGTGTTTGTCCCCTCGCTCGGGTCTTTCCTTGCGCCAGATTTGCTGGGCGGGGCCAAGAATTTCATGATCGGCTCTTTGATCGAGGAACAGTTCAAAGGCAACGCGGGCAACTGGCCGTTCGGGGCTGCTGCGTCGATGATCCTGCTGACTATGGTGCTGATCCTGCTGCTGGTATTTGCCCGCCAACAAGCCAAATCCGATAAAGGAACCCGCTGACATGGCCCGCAACAAACTGGATATCAAAAGCTATGGCGGGTTCTTTCCGATCACGGTGCTGTGCCTGATCATCCTTTATGCGCCGCTGCTGGTGGTGACGGTTTATTCGCTGAATGACAGTAATTCGATCACCAACTGGGAAGGCATCAGCTTTCGCTGGTATGTGGATGTTTTTGTCGGGCCTGAATCCGAAAAGTTCAGGATTGCGGCGTGGAATTCCTTTTCCATTGCCATAGTCGCCGCGATTTCAGCCACCACAATCGCCACCCTGTCGGCAACGGCCATGGTACGCGGCGGGCGGTTCAAACTGCGCGGCGCATCTTTCGGACTGATCAACCTGCCCTTGATGGTGCCTGAAATCGTCACGGCTGTGGCCACGCTGATCTTCTTTAACGCAATCGGGTTTTCGCGGGGCTATCTGACCATCCTCATCGCCCATATGGCCTTTTGCATCCCCTTCGCCTATCTGCCCATCGCCGCGCGGATGCAAGGGATCGAAGACAGTTATGAACAAGCTGCAATGGACCTGTACGCCACCAAGCGCCAGGCCTTCACCAAAATCCTGCTGCCCCTGATGATGCCCGGGATCATATCAGGATTTTTGCTGGCTTTTATTGTGTCGTTGGATGATTTTCTGATCACCAATTTCGTCAAAGGCGCAGGGGTCGAAACCCTGCCCACCGCCATATTCGGCTCTGTAAAACAGGGGATAAAACCCAATATCATGGCCATATCCACCATGCTTTTGGGCCTGTCCGTGGTCATGGTCACCCTGTCCTATTTCATCAGTAAGACCGACAAAACCAAGTAACCAACAGAAGGGAAAAACAATGAAAAATATAATGAAAACAGGGGCTGCCGCCCTAGCTCTATCGCTGACAGCCAATATCGCTCTGGCCGAGGAACAGGTGGTTGTCTACCACTGGTTCGAATATATGCCACAGGATTTGATTGATAAATTCACCGCCGAAACCGGCATCAAAGTGGTGATGGACACATTTGATTCAAACGAGGCGCTTTTGGCCTCTCTGAAAGCTGGCGCGATTGGCACCTATGACGTGGCGGTTCCGGGCGATTACATGGTTTCGATCATGGCGGGCGAAGGGTTGCTGGATACAATCGCAGACGGTGAACTGGCCAATAAAGCCAATATCATGCCGGAATGGGCCGACCCGATTTTTGACAAGGGCCGCAAACATTCGATCCCGTATCAATGGGGGTCTACCAGCTTTTCGGTCAACCGCGATGTGTTTGACGGCCCGATCAACAGCACCGATATTCTGTTCAATCCCCCTGCGGAACTGGACGGAAAGATCAACATGCTGGACAGTCAGGGCGAAGTCATGGCGCTGGCCGCTCTGCACCAAGGCATCCTGCAATGTTCCACCGACCGCGACCAGCTAAAAGCCCTGAACGAGATGTTACAAGACGCCAAACAGCACTGGGCCTCGTTCAATTCGGACACCGCCAAAGAGGTTCTGGTGTCAGGCGATGCGGCCGCTGGCATGATCTATGACGGCTTCAGCGCCAAAGCCCGCGAAGAAGGGGCCAATGTGGAATATGCCTTTCCAACGCAGGGCTATGTGGTCTGGATGGACAATGTGGTGCTGCTGAAAGACGCACCGAACCGTGCCAATGCGCTGAAATTCATGGATTTCCTTCTGGTGCCTGAAAATATCGCAGCCGTGACCAACTATGCCCGTTACGGCGCTGGCGTGGCTGGCGTGACACCGTTCCTGGATCCGGAACTGGCCACCCTGCCCGAGGCACAAGTCCCTGAAACCGCTGGCCCCGGCGTATTTATCGAGCCTTGTGATCAAGCTACACAGGCGGTTTATGACACGATCTGGACCAATTTGAAAAAATAGACCACGGTTTGAAATCTATGAAAAGGGGCATCCGATACGGGTGCCCCTTTGTGTTTCCGTCGCCAAAAAGGAACCTTTTCCTGTTCTGCGCGTTGAATTGATGAACCCACTGAACAGAAAGGCTAAGCACATGTCTGCTCCTGAGACCAATATCGAAAAGCAAAAAAACCGACACTTCGCGCCTTTGATGGGCATGACTGGTGTCATCGCGGCCGCCATTATCGTGATGCTGGCCCTGACCTATATGTCTGACGATGTTTCGGACCGGAACCTGTTGACCAACCCGCCTGCGACAAGCACCGTTGAAACAGCGCCTGCGCAATTGAATTAAATCGGACCCCGATGCGCGGCAACGCTTTGGCACCCCGCCCACGGGTAGCGAAACATTACGGGATCACTGATCCAGCGCCGTTTCAATCGCCCCTGCCAGCTTTTCGACCACTTCATCAATCTGCGCGTCACTGATGATGAAGGGCGGGGCCAGTAGAACGTGATCGCCGGTCTGACCGTCGATTGTACCGCTCATCGGGTAACAGATCATCCCTGCTTCAAACGCCGCCGTCTTGATCCGCGCCGCAATTTTGCGGGCGGGATCAAACGGCGTTTTGCTGTCGCGATCGGCCACCAGTTCGATGCCCTGAAACAAGCCTCTGCCGCGAATATCCCCCACATGGGGGTGCTGTCCGAAGCGGGCCTGAAGCGCTGTCATCAGCTTTTCACCTTGGGATTTGGCCCGCCCGACCAAACCACGATCCAGCAGCGCCTTGACCACAGCAACACCAGCGGCAGCAGCGGCGGGATGGCCCAGATAGGTATGGCCGTGCTGAAAAAACCCGCTGCCGTTTTCGATGGTTTCATAAATCTGGCGGCTGCACAGCATCGCGCCAATCGGCTGATAGCCTGCGCCCAACCCTTTGGCGATACACAGAATATCTGGCGCAACGCCTTCTTGATCGCAGGCGAACAGGCTGCCCGTGCGCCCCATGCCACACATCACCTCGTCCAAAATCAGCAAGATGCCGTATTGATCACAAATCTCGCGGATGCGTTTGAAATAGCCCGGTGCCGCGGTCAGCGCGCCTGCTGTCGCCCCGACGACAGGTTCTGCAATGAATGCCATTACGGTTTCAGGCCCGACCCGCAGCAATTCTTCTTCCAGCAGGTTCGCCGCGCGCAGGCCATACTCCTCGGCGCTTTCCCCGTCCTGTTGCAGGCGGTAGGCATAACAGGGGTCGATGTGGCTCATGTCGATCAGCAAAGGCCCGAATTGCGCCCGTCGCCATGCGTTGCCGCCTGCCGACAAGGCCCCCATGGTGTTGCCATGATAGCTTTGTTTACGCGCGATCAGACGGCCCCTTTCGGGTTCACCTTTTTCCACAAAATACTGGCGCGCCAGTTTCAACGCGGATTCCACCGCTTCGGACCCGCCAGACACCAGATAGACCCGATCCAGATCGCCCGGCGCATGTTCGATCAACAAATCCGCCAGCGTTTCAGCAGGCTCGGATGTTAAGAACCCCGTATGGGCATAGGCCAGCTGGTCCAACTGCGCCTTGACCGCGTCAATGATGGTCTGATCCCCGTGCCCCAGACAGGACACCGCCGCCCCTCCGGAGGCGTCGAGGTATTGTTTGCCAGTGGAATCATACAAATAGCAACCTTCACCGCGCACGGCGGTTGGCGGCAACTGTTTGGTGTGACGCGGAAAAATATGGGACATTGGGTTCTCCTATGCAGCGCCCGGGATTTGCACCCGACGACCCCCCTCGCAAAAATCATTCATCGACATGTCCCAGACAGTGCCGGGCCAGCGGATTTCCATCTGCTGCAACCTCGGTCGGTAAACAGCGGTGTAGAGCGTACCGAACCCCGCTTCGAACGCGGTGGAATAAAGCGGCGGCTTCAGAAACGCGCCGATGAATTTTTCCTGTGGATCGCGGTGCAGGGTCAGGCGTTGCAGCAAGAAGCGTTCCCGCTCTACTGTGGCGGTGAACCGCGCGTGGCTGACCCATTCAACGTTTTCCTGATGATTGGTGGCCACCGCCGCATGGGTGATCACCGCAGGGCGATCCGGTGCCATCATCGCCGTCAGATAGCGGCGTTTGGCGTCCAGAACGGTGACGTTATAGCTCATATGGGTGGGAACGCGGGACAGAACCTTACCTGCTTGCGCAGCGGTTTCGCAGGTTTGCAGCACATAGCGCAGGATCAGCGGCACGCCGAAACCTGCGCCCACCACACGGCGCCCGCCAAAAGTCAGCGATATGGCAAGCCCCGCATCATTGGTGCCATCCACCAGCCCCCAGACCCCGTCCGATGTGCCCATCACCCGCCTGCCCTGCCAGCCGGTGTGCAGAACCAGACTGTCAAAGGCATTTGGGTTGTAATCATAATTGCGCACCAGAACCGGTTCTTCACCCGTCCAGATCGCTTGGGAACAGCCCGACAAATAAGGCGGCGGGCAATAAAAGCTCAGGAAGCGTGCGGCCTGATCCCCGCCCCCTGCCAATTCGCACAGTGTATCATAAAGTGGCACCATTTCGGGCATATGGGTGGCCAGCGCGCGGCGGCTTTCCAGATAGCTCGGGCGCGCACTATCGCCTTCACGCAGCCACCAGCGTTTATAGTCGGGCCAGTATTCTGCGAAAAGCCCAGCCCATTTCGGGCCGGGCTGGTCTTCGCTGAGGGCGCGCCAGTACATGGCGACTCCTTACATGATTTTAAAGGCGGGATCTGCCACGGCGGGACCGGCATTCGCCACAGGCAGCGCTTTGCCGGATACCGATTGTTTGATGCCGTGTATCCACTTTTTAGCCCGCTCGTTCAACTGGAAACCTTTGGTCATGGACCGGCCCCGCGTCACAAGAATGCCAATATCCGCCCCTTCATAGCGATAATCACCCGGACGCAGAATGCGCAGGAAGAACGCCTCGTTTTCGCTTTCCACCGCGCGGCGGTGATAGTCGAAACGGTCAAACACCACACGCCCGTCTTCAAGCATTTTATAGATGCCGGTTTCAGGCGCTTCGGTGCAGATATCCACACTGTCGTCAGTGTGTTTGATCACCATCTGTGACCAGCTGTCGATCATGTCAGGATCGGCCCAGCGGTTGTTCAACTCTTCTGTATCCAGATCGAATTTCTTCTTCGAAAATTCCAGAAGATGGAACAGGAACAAGGGCGCATCCGCATGGGCAAAAGCCGCGTGGTTGGTCATCGACGATGCCCCTGTGATCCGCGGGTTCAACTCCCCCAACCACAGATCGCCGGTTTTCTTGTCGATCAGGAAATCCAGCTCGAAATAGCCCCGATAGCCCTCTTTGCGCAACTGTTCCCCGAATTTGAAAGTCAGCTCACGGGCCTTGGCACGGACCTTGGGCGGGAAGGCCGTGGACAGGATTTCATTGCCACACCAGCCCCCGCGATACGGCGTCAATTCGTTAAATCCGACCAGTTCGGTCATCAGCGGGCCAACGATGGTGCCCTCTTTGGTGGCGCAGCCCTCAATTGCAGAGCCGCGGCAGTCAATCCGCTTCATGATCTTGATTTCGCCCTCGCCGACGATTTCATGTTCATGGCGGCGGAAATCGGCCTCGGATTTGATGAAAAACGTGGTGTGCCCGCTGTCGCCAAAGGCGGATTGCAGCACCAGATCATGGCCGATACCCGCTTTTTCACAGGTTTTGCGCAGACCTTCATAGTCTTTCACCTCGGCCAGAACGTTTGGCACTGAAGGCACGCCTGCCTTGTTGCCGATGCGAACGGTTTCGATCTTATTGTCCATCTGCGTGCGCAATTTGGCCTTGGGGAACCACACATCCGCGCCCAGTTCCTTGGACAGACGTTCGGTTTCCTCGTCAAACATCAGGAACACGAACTTGGGCTTGCCCCCGCGCCGTTTGATAAAGTCGATGACCTCTTTGTGCTGCAACAGATAGTTGTTGATATCCTCGATGCTCTGGAATTCCGCATGGGGTTGTTCGGAGGGGCAAAACACGTTCGGGTGCTTGCCGCCGTAACAGTCAATGTAGCAGATATATTTAAAGTTTTTCACCCATTCATCCAGCCCCAGCAGGTTGAAGTTGGTTGCCGAAATGAAATAGATCGGGTCTTCGTTGCGGTGAAAAAAGCGACGTATTTCCGAGATGTTTTTTAGCACGGTTGCCATGATATAGTCCTTCTTTTATTCGGCTGCAGTTTGAATGGTTTTGACCTTGGTTAAGGCGCTCAAGGCTTCGGCGGTAAAGACACGCAGGCCAAGATCGGCCCGGTATCCGTGGATTTCATTAACGTCCAGCGCCAGCATGAAAGCCAGAATTTCGCGGCTGATCACTTGCCCGGGGACAAGGATCGGAAAGCCCGGCGGATAAGGGATGATAAAGCTGGCCGAGACCAGTTCCTCCCCGTCATCCAGCGCCTGTTTCAGCGATCCGTCCAGCTCCATATAGTCGCAATTCTTTTCGTCATAACTCAGGTAATAGGCTTTGCGAATATCCCCTTCAGGGGTCAGGTTATCGGGGCGAAACGCATCGTGGAAGCGGCTGAAATCGGGCAGCGGCGGATAGTTTTCCGTCAGGTTTTTCACCCGCCGGTCAAACGACAGGCGTTCCATTTTTGACGCATCATCCAGCAGGTCGTCCAACTCGTTGGCGATTTCCACCAGAACCTCGATCAGATAGGCGACAGAGGATCGCGTGGTGCCGATGTTGGTCATAAACAACACCGTATTGCGCGAGGTTTTATTGATCTGGATACCGTATTTATCCATCAACACGTCATTCTTGAACGTGTCGCCGTCCCAGCCCGTACCGCCCACAGCAAGGGTGACGCGGGTGGCATCCAGCACAAAATCGTCCTGTTCCCAGCAATCCCACAGGTCTGTCCAGCCCTGTTCGCTGTCGAAATAACTGGTCACACCGCTTTGGCGATGCTCGGCTGGGATCATGTCCCCCGCTGTCAGCACCTTAAAGTATTTCTGCAACAGGGGATGGCTGCTGATGGCGCGGCGCATGGACATGGCGGCCTCGACCTGGCGCTGGACAAACTCGAACCCTTCCAGTTCCACCTGCCTGCGCCCCACATCAAGGGACGCAATGATCTGGTAGTTCGGAGAGGTAGAGGTGTGGGTCATATAGGCTTCGTGAAAGCTCTGCTCTACCTCGCCCTTGAAATCCTGATCGTTGACGTGGATCATCGACCCCTGTCGCAGGCTGGTCAGGGTTTTATGGGTGGACTGGGTGGCATAGACCCTGACCCGCGCGTTCGGAGGGGCAATCAGGCGGGTGTCCAACAACACCTCGTCACTTGCGTTTTCCAATGCTTTTTGCTGGGCGTCATAGGCCAGTTTATGAGCATCCGTGCGCAGGCGCTTGCGCAGGTTATTCGCCGTGCGCATGGCGGTGCGTTGGCGGTAGGTGGGGCTGAAACGGGCAAAGGCGAACCATGCCTCGTCCCACAGGAACACAAGGTCGGGCTTGATTGCCAGACATTCGTCCATCACGCGGTCCACGTTGTAGACCAGACCGTCAAATGTGCAGTTGGTCAGCAGCAACATGCGCACGCGATCCAGCTTGCCCGCGGCCTTTAGCGCCAGAAGCTGGTGCTTGATTTCACGCAGGGGCACCGCGCCGTACATGGAATATTCGTTCAGCGGATAACTATCGAGGTAGACCACCTCGGCCCCGGCCAGCACCATGCCGTAGTGGTGGGATTTGTGGCAATCACGGTCCACCAGAACAATGTCACCGGGGCGCACCAGCGCCTGAACCACGATTTTGTTACAGGTGGAAGTGCCGTTGGTGGCAAAAAACGTCTGTTTTGACCCAAAGGCGCGGCTGGCCAGTTCCTGCGCCTGTTTGATCGGGCCGCTGGGTTCCAGCAAACTGTCCAGCCCCCCTGACGTGGCCGAGGTTTCCGCCAGAAAGATGTTCGGCCCGTAAAACGCCCCCATATCCTGAATCCAGTGGGACCGGCTGATGGATTTACCGCGGCTGATCGGCATGGCGTGGAACACACCTGTGGGCTGTTTGGAATAATTCACCAAGGCGGTAAAGAACGGCGATTTATTACGGGCCTCTACCCCACGCAGGATATTAAGGTGCAATTCCATAAAGTCTTCTTGGTTATAAAACACACGACGGCAAATCCCCAAATCCAGACCTGCGATGTCTTCAACCGAGCGTTCCGTAACAAGATAAGCATCCAGCTCGGGGCGCACCTGTGCAATCAGGCGGCACAGCTCGGGGCCATAGTTTTCCGGCTCCATTGCGTCG
>JAXMOF010000060.1:0-25682 GCA_034670045.1 Amylibacter sp.
CCTGATCGCGGCCTTTGTTCTGGTCACTTTGTTCCAACAACTGGGGCTGTCACCGCTGGTGGCCTTGCTGTTGATCGCGCCTGCGGGCTATGTCTTTGGCTGGCTGCTGTATCAGGGCATGATGCGCCCTTTGGTCAAACGCGCTGGTGCGGGTGGCCGACTGGAGGTGGACAGTATCCTTGCCACATTCGGGTTGCTCTTTGTTATCCAAGGGGTGTTGCTGCTGGCGTTCGGCGCGAACTTCACCTCTATTTCCTATCTGGATCAAGGGATTAGCATCTTTGGCGTGCCTGTGGCCCTGAACCGCCTGATTGCCCTTGGTATCTGTGTGTTGTCGGGGGGCGCGCTGGTGCTGGCGCTGGCCAAGACCCGCTGGGGTCTGGTGATGCGGGCTGTGGCGCTGACGCCCGGGTCTGCACCATTGGTCGGCATTGATGTGAACCGCGTGGCCCGTCAGGGCTTTGCGCTCGGGACCGCGCTGGCCTCGGTCGCGGGGGCGTCGATTGCCATGTACCAGACGTTTTCGGCCACGGCCGGAGTGGATTACACCATGAAGGCGCTGGTGATTGTGATCATGGGCGGGGTTGGAAATGTGGGCGGTGCGCTGTTCGCAGGGCTGGCGCTGGGGTTGCTGGAAACCTTTGTCGCCACCGCCATTGACCCCGGCCTGACGCTGGCCGCGACCTTTGCTATTTTCCTGATTGTACTGTTATGGCGGCCTCAGGGCCTGTTCGGGGCGCGCTGAAATGACAAAATTCATCTTACCGCTGATCGCCCTTTTGGCGCTGGCCTTCTTGCCGGGTTTTGTTTCGGAATACGGGCTCGGCCTGCTGATCGGGGCCGTCACCTATGTGACGCTGGCCTCGGGGTGGGCGCTGTTTTCGGGGCAAACCCATTATATTTCACTGGCTACAGCCGCGTTTTACGGCACGGGGGCCTATTCGGTCGCGGTGCTGAACGAGGCCCTGCCCTACGGGTTGGTTCTGCTGTGCGCAGGTCTGATCGGCGCCGTCATGGCCCTGATCGTCGGCCTGTCCACGCTGCGCCTGCAAGGGGTGTATTTCGTGATCTTCAGCTTTGGTCTGGCCGAGTTGGTGCGCCAGTTGATCACTTGGTATGAGGTCAATGTGACCGGCACGCTGGGGCGCTATATATTTGTGGATGTGACCGCACGGGGCATCTACTGGCAGATGCTGGCACTCGGGGCTGCCACAATCGCGCTGACCGCCTGGATGCAGCGCGCCCGCATCGGAATGGCCCTGCGGGTGATTGGCGATGACGAGGCCGTGGCCGCCCATTCCGGCATCAATCTGGCGCGCGCAAAACTGGTGGCTTTTGTGCTGTCCGCAGTGATCCTGACGCTGGCAGGGGCGATCACATCACCCCGTTATGTCTATGTGGAACCCGCGATTGTGTTCAATCCGACGGTCAGTTTTCTGGCTGTTATCATGGCTTTGCTGGGCGGTGCGAACCGCCTGTGGGGGCCGGCCCTTGGCGCGGTGCCGCTGTTTCTGGCCTTTGAATGGCTGTCGGT
The DNA here is from genome assembly GCA_034670045.1 of Amylibacter sp. GTDB lineage: Bacteria > Pseudomonadota > Alphaproteobacteria > Rhodobacterales > Rhodobacteraceae > Amylibacter. The sequence goes on from JAXMOF010000060.1 coordinate 1,535, forward strand.
CCATTTCCCCGACACCTATCCGATTTTTCTGGGGCTGTTGTTCATCGGGGTTGTGTTTGTTCTGCCCGACGGCGTTCTGGCTGGCATTGACAGGTTGCGCGCCCGCAGCAAAGGGAAAGGCACGTCATGAGCTTTCTAAGTATCCAAAACGCGGTCAAACAATTCGGCGGCCTGCGGGCGGTGGATGATGTGACTTTTTCCCTTGAACGGGGCGAAACCGTGGGGCTGCTGGGGCCGAACGGGTCTGGCAAAACCACACTGATCAATCTGGTGTCCGGGGCGCTGCCCGCCACATCCGGTGTGGTATCGCTGAACGGGCAACGGCTGACGGGCCTGCGACGGGATCTTATTGCACGGGCGGGTGTGGCGCGGACCTTTCAACTGGTGCGCATCCTGCCCTCGTTAACTCTGACCGAGAATGTGAAAATCGCCGCCGTATTCGGGCGCAATGCCCATTGGGGCGCGGCGGCGGATCAGGTGGCGCAGGATACGCTGGCCAAAGTCGGCCTGCTGGACCGCGCCTTGCTGCCCGCCAGCGACCTGACCTATATTGATCAGAAGCGGCTGGAACTGGCCCGCGCCTTGGCCGCGGAACCGGATGTTTTGCTTCTGGACGAATGGCTGGCAGGGCTGAACCCCACCGAACTGGCCGAAGGCGTCGCCCTGATCCGCCAGTTACAGGGCGGTGGTCTGACAATCCTGATGGTGGAACACATCATCGACGCAGTGCGCGCGCTTTGCCCCCGTGTTGTGGTGATGAATTCTGGCAAGTTGATTGCAGACGGGCCAACCGACGGGGTGCTGTCTGATCCGGCAGTTGTCGCCGCCTACCTGGGGGAGGAAACCGATGCTTGAAATGACTGATCTGACCGTGGCCTACGGCAAACACATCGCGCTGGATAAGGCGTCTTTGAAGGTGGAGTCCGGCCAGATGGTGGCCATTCTGGGGGCGAACGGAGCGGGGAAATCCTCGCTTTTGGGGGCGATCGGTGGGCGGGTGAAACCCGCGTCCGGCGACATTCGCTTTCGCGGGCAATCCCTGTTGGACCTGCCCGCGCACCGTCTGGTGGAAGAAGGCGTCGCCCTTGTCCCTGAAGGACGCGGAATTTTTCCCGCCCTGAGCGTGGGCGATAATCTGAAACTGGGCGCCCTGCCCGCCCGCGCCCGTGACGGAGCCGCCGCCCGTCAGGACGAGGTGTTTGACCTGTTCCCCAAACTGGCTGCACGGCGCACGCAGATTGCGGGCACCATGTCTGGCGGGGAACAGCAGATGGTGGCCATTGGCCGCGCGTTGATGGCAAAGCCCGATCTGTTGCTGCTGGACGAACCCTCGCTTGGGTTGGCACCCATTGTCGCGAAAGAGGTCTTCGCCGCCCTGTCGCGCATTCGCGCCACGGGGCTGACCCTTTTGATCGTCGAACAGAACGCGCGGGCGACACTGGCGTTGGCCGATTACGCCTATCTAATAGAGGTGGGGCGCGTCACTGGCGAAGGCCCCGCCGCCCAAATCAAATCCGACCCCGCCGTAGTGCGCGCCTTTCTGGGTGGCGCTTTGGCCGTGGACAGCTAACAGGAGACCCCCATGGAAAAAATCGACCTATATATTGACGGTGCCTATGTTGCAGCCGAAGGCGGGCGGGTGTTTACCCGCAGCAATCCGGTCAGCGGTGATGTGGTAACCGAGGCCGCGGCCGCCTCTTTGAATGATGTGGATAAGGCCGTAGACGCCGCCGCGCGGGCCTTCGAAGGCTGGTCCTCCACCAGCCCCGGCGAACGGCGGCGCAAACTTTTGGCAGCGGCACAGAACCTGACGGCGCGCGGCGATGACATCGTTCAGGCGATGAAAGATGAAATCGGCGCGACCGAGGCTTGGGCGCGGTTCAACGTGATGCTGGCCGCAGATATGCTGGTCGAAGCGGCATCCCTGACCACCCAGATCAAGGGCGAAATTATTCCGTCAAACCGGCCCGGATCAACCGCGATGGCCATGCGCCAGCCCGCAGGTGTGGTGCTGGCCATGGCCCCTTGGAACGCGCCGGTGATCCTTGGCGTGCGCTCCATCGCGACGCCTTTGGCCTGTGGCAATACCGTGGTGATGAAAACATCCGAACTCTGCCCCCGCGTCCATGCGCTGATCATCGAAGCGGTGGCCGAGGCAGGCTTTCCCAACGGTGTACTGAACGCTGTTTCCAACGACCCTGACGAGGCCCCCCAAGTGGTTGAGGCTTTGGTGGTCCATCCCGCCATTCGTCGGGTCAATTTCACCGGATCCACCCGCGTGGGCCGCATTATCAGTGGCTTGGCGGGACGCAGTTTGAAACCTGCCCTGTTGGAACTGGGTGGTAAGGCCCCGATGATCATCCTTGAAGACGCGGATATTGACGCCGCTGTTGCTGCTGCGGGGTTTGCGGCCTTTATGAACCAGGGCCAGATTTGTATGTCCACAGAGCGGATCATCACCGTGGGCGACGCGGGCGACCGCTTTGTTGCGGCTTTCGCGGAAAAGGTCAAAACCCTGATGGCAGGCGACCCGCGGGACGGTTCCGCGCCACTGGGATCACTGGTCAATATGGCCGCCGCAGATCGGGTGCGCGAATTGATCGGCGACGCGGTGGATAAGGGCGCCACGCTGATTGCGGGCGGTGGCACGGGCACGATCCTGAACGCTGCGGCGCTGGATCATGTGACCCCTGAAATGCGCTTGTATAGCGAGGAAAGCTTTGGACCTGTAGTATCAGTCATCCGCGCGGGATCGGTGGATGAAGCGGTGCGCATCGCCAATGAAAGCGAATTCGGTTTGGCGGCCTCGGTGTTCGGACGCGATACCATGGCGGCTTTGGCTGTGGCCAAGCGGATTGAAAGCGGGATTTGCCACATCAACGGGCCCTCTGTGCATGATGAGGCACAAATGCCGTTTGGCGGTGTCAAAGCCTCTGGCTACGGGCGGTTCGGCGGCAATTGGGGGATCGCGGAATTCACCGAACTGCGCTGGATAACACTACAGGACGGGCCGATCCACTATCCGCTTTAAGCGCGGTCAGACCGAGACAAGCGAGAGCAGTTCCTCTCGTTTGATCTCGGATTTGGCGGCGTTTTTGATCACCTCGCCACGGCGCAGCACAACCGTGCGGTCCGCCAGATCAAAAGCAAAGTCAAAGTATTGTTCGACCAAAACAATCGCCATATCGCCCTGCGCACGCAGCAGGCTGATTACCTTGCCGATTTGCTGGATGATATTGGGCTGGATGCCCTCGGTCGGTTCATCAAGCAGCAGCAGTTTGGGGCGGGTGATCAGCGCACGGGCAATGGCCAGTTGTTGTTGCTGCCCCCCTGACAGATCGCCGCCACGCCGATGATCCATGTCTTTCAGGACCGGAAACAGATCATAGATATGATCGGGGATTTTATGATCCGCCTTTGGCAGACAGGCGAACCCCGTTTGCAGGTTTTCACGCACCGTCAGCAGCGGAAAAATATCGCGCCCTTGGGGCACATAGCCGATGCCCGCGCGGGCCAGTTGATGGGCGGGCAGCACCCCAAGTGCTGCGCCGTCCAGACTGACATCGCCGCCGGATCGCGGATGCGCGCCTGAAATTGCCCGCAGCAGGCTGGTTTTGCCCACGCCGTTGGTGCCCATCACACAGGTGACCTGCCCCGCTTGCGCAGACATGGATACCCCGTTCAGGATTTGCGAATTGCCGTAATGCAGGGTCAGATTTTCAACGTTCAACATATCCTAGCGCCCCAGATAGACGTCGATCACGTCTTGGTTTTTTGTCACATGGTCCAGTGAACCCTCGGCCAGAACCGACCCTTCGTGCAGCACCGTCACCTTGCAATTCAGGCGGCGCACGAAATCCATGTCATGTTCAACAACCACCACCGCACGGGTTTTTGCGGCCTCTACCAGAATGGCCGTGGTCTTTTCCCGTTCGGCTGGCGTCATCCCTGCGGCGGGTTCATCCACCAGCAACAAGCGGGGTTCCTGGGCCAGCAACATACCGATTTCCAGCCATTGTTTTTGCCCGTGGCTAAGTTCGCCCGACACCCGCAACAAAGCATCTGACAGGCCGATGTCAGCCGCCAGTTCGGCCACACGGTCCAGATCGGCGGCGCTGGGTTTAAAGAACAGCACAGCCAGCGGGCTGCGGTCTTTGCGCAGGGCCATCAGCAGGTTTTCCTGCACGCTTTGGTCTTCAAACACGGTGGGTTTCTGGAACTTGCGCCCGATGCCGCCCCGCGCGATTTTTGCCTCGGACATGCCGATCAGGGACACGGATTTTTCGCCCCATAAGATCACGCCTTTGTCAGGTTTCGTCTTGCCCGTGACAATATCCATAAAGGTGGTTTTGCCCGCCCCGTTTGGCCCGATTACAGCGCGCAGTTCGGCTGATCCGATCTGGAAGGTCAGGTTGTTGATGGCGCGAAACCCGTCAAAGCTGACGGACACACCCGAGACTTCTAACAAGCTGCTCATGGTGCATCCTCTGATTTTCGACGTGGTATCAGATCAAACAGCCCGCCGATCCCGCGCGGCGCGTAAAGCGTGACCAGCACAAAGCTGACGCCCAGCAACACCAGCCACCAGTCCACCCATTTGATCGTGTAAAATCCAAGCGGGATGTCAGGGGCTTGCCCACCTGTGAACCAACTGGACACAAGGCTGACAAAAGCGGTGCCGATCACAGCACCATACAGCCTGCCGCGCCCGCCGATGGCGACCCAGACGGCAAGGTAAATGGACGCGATGGGCGCGACCTCGGTCGGGTTGATGATGCCCGCTTGGGGGTAATACAGCGCCCCTGCGATGCCCGAAATACAGGCGGTCAGGGTAAAGACCGCCAGTTTGTAGGATTCCACCGAATAGCCCAGAAACCGCACGCGGGCCTCATTGTCGCGGATGCCCCGAATGACCGAGCCGAATTTGCCCGACACCACCCAAGCCACCAGCAGATACCCCAGCCCCAGCGCAAGGGCCGAGGCCCAGAAGAACCACAGCGACACCGCCGATTGGGGCGCGGTCACGCCGGGCAGGTTTTGCAGGCCGGACAGCCCGTTGTTGCCCCGCAAGCCGCTGGCGTTCTGGAACAGATACAGCGACAGGCCCAGCGTCATGGCTTGGGTCAGGATCGACAGGTAAACCCCTGTGACGCGGCTGCGAAAGGCCAGCCAGCCGAACACCAGTGCCAGCAGTCCCGGCACCAGCACCACAAGGGCCAGTTGCAGGACCAGGCTGTCGGCGAACATCCATATCACGGGGAATTCACTGCTGCCCACCACGCCGAAAATCTGGTTGCCGATGCCCGCTTGAATTTCCTCGGGGGTTGGCGGCAGGATACCCTCTGACAAAGAGGATTCCACGATCTGGCGGGTGCGTTCATACATCAGCCACATGCCGATCATATAGCCCCCCAGCCCGAAAAACGCGAAATGGCCAAGGGACAGAATACCCGCATAGCCCCAGATCAGATCCATCGCCACAGCGATCAGGCACAGGCACAGGGTCTTGCCCAGAGTCTTGACAAAACTGGTGGAAATGATCCCGACGCCAAAGCCCTCGGACAGGGCGGTCACACCAAGGGTGAACAGCGCCAGCACGGCCAGAAAGATCAAGACAGACGGATTGCGCGCGATAAAGGAACGGTTCATGGCGTTAATCCCCCGCCGCCCGACCCTTGAGCGCGATAATGCCCCGAGGTCGGAATTGAATGAAAATGATGATGAAGATGATCATATAGGTCTGGGCGGCAAGGGTGTTTGACGGGTTCAGCCATTCAACACCTTTCTGGAAGCCGCCGATCATCGCCGCCCCTGCAAGGGTGCCCCAGATGTTGCCAACGCCCCCGACAACTACGGTCATGAAACTTTGCACAATGTAATCCCCGCCCATTTCCGAGGTGACTTTGGCGAACAACCCGATGGCCACGCCTGCGATCCCTGCGATCCCCGATCCCAGCCCGAAGGTCAGCATATTGACGCGACCCGGATTGATGCCCATCCCCGCCGCCATCCGCGGATTTTGGGTGACGGCGCGGGTTTCAAGCCCCAGCCGTGTGCGCTTCATGATGAACAGGAACAGGCCCAGAAACAGCAGTGCGAGTATAAAGATCGCAATGCGGATATAGCTGATCGCCACCACATCGTTGATCACCCAAGCCCCGTCCAGCCAGGCGGGCGAGGTCAGCGGGCGGGCCTGCGTGCCAAAGATATTCTTGGCCAGTTGTTGCAGGGCCACGGACACACCGAAAGTGGCCAACAGGGTTTCAAGCGGGCGGTGATACAGCCAGCGGATCACCAGCCGTTCCAGCGCAACACCCGCAGCAAAGGTCACGGCAAAGGCCAGCGGCACAGCGACGATAATGGATGCCGTGTGGTTCGGAATGATTTGCTGCACCACATAGCCTGTGTAAGCGCCCATCATGATGAATTCGCCGTGGGCCATATTGATCACGCCCATCACGCCAAAGGTGATCGCCAGCCCGATGGCCGCCAGAAAATAGATCGACGCCAAAGACAGCGCGTCCAGCCCCAGATCAACCGCCTGCCCTACATGGACACGGATTTCCGATTTCGCCAAAGCCGCAGCAGCAGCATCGGTAACCTGTTTGGACGGTTCGGTATAAACCGCCACAAAACGATGGGATTGCAGGGTGGCATCCACATCTGTGGCGGTGACAAGCGCAGGCACGAGCCCCTGATCGGCCAGTGTTTTATAAGCGGCGTCGCGGGCTGCTTCGGTATCAAGCTGCGTCACGCGGGTGCCTGCGACCAGACCGTCAGTGATATGGGATTCCAGGGCAGCATCGCGGGCGTCCTTTGTGACTTCGACCTGTGCTGTGCCTGCTTCTACCAACAGCGCATAGGCTTGGGCGCGGGTCAGTTCATCACCGCCCGGTGTCACCTCGCGGGCGATGTTTCCGTCCGTGGGTTCGCCTGCGCCCAGCACCATGATGCGCGTGGCAAGGATCGGATTAATGGTGGCGCGAAAATCCACGCCCAGATCCCCTGCCATCGCCTGAATGGCGGCAACGCGGGCGTCTGAATTTGTGTCATACGCCATGGTCATCAACCGTTCGATCCGCGTTTTGCGGGCCAGAAGGTCAGGATCGGTTTCATTTGGAATAGAGGCCCGCAGCGGTGCCAGCAAAGCGGCTTCCGGGTCGCGGGAAATGGAATCGAGCGCATCGCTGCGCCGTGTTTTATCAGGATCAGACAGTTGGAATTGCACCAGCGCCGTTGCGATCATCGCGCGGATACCGCTGTTGGGTTTGATCTGGGAAAGGTCACTTTTGGGATAGCTGCCAACCACGGTGCCATCGGCAAAACTGGTAAGCGCATAGCTGTCGTCGCCTGCTTTGGTTGCGGCAAAAAACCAGCCGTCGCTGTTGCGCTGCCACATGTCCTTGGCCTGCCATGCCTCTAGCACCGCTTGCATCTGGGGCAAGCCGCTGTTGGCAATCCCGTCGATCGCAGGGCCGATGGTGCGGCGCGAGCTTTGCTCGATCAGCGCACGGTGGCTTTGCAAAACCTCTTGTACAGGATCAGTCTGGGCAAAGGCCGCAGGGGTCATGAACAGTGCCGCAAGCACCGCAAAAAGCATCGACTTCATGATAATCTTCCGGAGGGTCCAGAGAAATGGGGCGCAAAACACTCTGCGCCCCCAAGGCTGTCGCATGACAGAAATCAGTAGTTGGACAGGATCTGTACGCAGCTTTTGGTTTCTGTGTTGTACATGCCGCAATCCAGATCTTTCCAATCGGATTTCAGCTTGGCTGATTCCGGCAGGAAGTCTGTCCATGCATCGCCCGGAACCTCGGCTGTCTGGCTGATGATGTCGAACTGGCCGTCTTCGGTGATTTCACCGATCAGCACGGGTTTCGCCAAATGGTGATTTGGCAACATAACCGCTGTGCCGCCTGTCAGGTTCGGGAATTCCTGACCATACATGGCTGTGCGCACGGCATCCACGTCGGTTGAATTTGCAGCCGTCACCGCATTCACCCACATGTTGAAGCCGATGTAATGGGCCTCCATCGGGTCATTGGTCACACGCTCTTCGCCCATGCGGGCTTTCCATGCGGCGATCCATTCGGCATTTGCAGGTGTGTCAGCGGATTGGAAATAGTTCCAAGCGGCCAGATGCCCGACAAGGTTGCTGGTATCCAGACCGGAGAGTTCTTCCTCGCCCACGGAAAAGGCCACAACCGGAATGTCATCTGCGGAAATGCCCGCCGCCGCCAGTTCCTTGTAAAAGCCGATGTTTGCATCGCCGTTGATGGTGGAAATCACGCCGACTTTTTTGCCATCCGCGCCAAGCGCCACAACGTCAGCCACAATTTTGGACCAGTCGGAATGGCCGAAAGGTGTGTAGTTCACAAAGATGTCTTCGGCGGGAATGCCTTTGGATTTCAGGTAGGATTCCAGAATGTTGTTTGTTGTGCGCGGGTAAACATAATCGGTGCCCAGCAGCGCGAATTTTTCGACGCCCAGTTCTTCAAGGAAGTAATCCGTGGCGGGAATGGCTTGCTGGTTCGGGGCCGCGCCTGTGTAAAACACGTTCTTGGAGGATTCTTCGCCCTCGTACTGAACCGGATAGAACAGCAGGCCGTTCAGTTCCTCGATCACGGGCAGAACCGATTTGCGGCTGACGCTGGTCCAGTTGCCAAAGATCACGTCTACGTCTTGCACGGTCAGCAATTCGCGGGCTTTTTCCGCAAACAGCGGCCAGTCGGATGCCGGGTCAACAACGGCAGCTTCCAATTGGCAGCCCAATACGCCGCCTTTTTCGTTTTGCTGGTCGATCAGCATCAACATTGTGTCTTTCAGCGTGGTTTCCGAAATGGCCATAGTGCCGGACAGGGAATGCAGGACGCCGACTTTGATCGGGCAATCCACAGCGAATGCGGGCAGGGCAGCACCCATGGCAAGCAGTGTTGCAAGGGCGGTTGATGTGGTTTTCATAAATAAATCTCCAGGCGGGGCGGTCGGTTTGTGCCTTGCCCCGCATAGGGCCGCGCATTACCTTCCCCCCGCAACCAAGTGTTGCGTTCCGTGTGGCGGCTGGCCCGAGGTCCAATTCGACCGGTCGTCACACACCCCTTCAATTGCATGGCGTTTCAAACTCAGACATGAGTCGTCATGCAGGGATGGGGAATGATTGCTGCGATGCAGCGGGATTAATAGTTTTTGAACCAAGGCGCAGTGGTTCTTCTATCGGTATGCTTAAATTTTATGCACAGTTTATCGCGGTGAACAAAATTTTGTCATAAGTGCTACCTTCTGTCGATTTTCACGGCCATTTACTGCCGCTTTACTGCCAAATGTGATGGAAGGTCATGACAGCGCATCAAAACCGCGCAGTAAATCGAACCAGTTTCAGGAGCGGGTTATCAACCAGGTCTACCCCCTTAATTCAGCCGATGCGGCCACCCGGCAACCGCGTGCCTTGGGTGCGGCGGCTGTGTCTGTGCGTGCGGATACCGCGGGGCGCACCCAACTGGTGAACCTGCGCCAGTCAGGCTCGCTCAAGCTGGTTTTCCCCCAAACCCACCGCAAAGACGCCGAGGCGATTTTGGTCAACACCGCAGGCGGAATTACGGGCGGTGACCAGTATAAAACCACCGCCGATGTGGGCGCAGGTGCCTGCCTGACGATCACAACCCAAGCGGCGGAGCGGGCCTACCGCGCACAGGCGGGTGAAATCGGGCGGGTCACCACTGCGTTAACGGTCGCGGCGGGGGGGCGGCTGAACTGGCTGCCACAGGAAATGATCCTGTTCGATCACTCTGCCCTGCACCGCCGCCTGACCATCGACCTTACGCCGGATGCGCATCTGCTGATGGTGGAACCTTTGGTGTTCGGACGCGCGGCCATGGGCGAATCCCTGAAGGACATCGCTTTTCAGGACCGCATCCGTATCAACCGCGACGGGCGGCCAGTCTATCACGACGGGGTTGATCTGCACGGCGATGCCAGCGCCCATCTGGCCCGCCCCGCTGTGGCCAAAGGCGCGGGGGCCATGGCTTCGCTGGTTTGTGTCGCGCCCGATGCCGCTGTCTATCTGCCGAAAATCCGCGCCCTGCTGCCCCTGTCAGCGGGGGCCAGCATGATCGCCGACGATATTCTGGTCCTGCGTCTGCTGGCCACGGACAGTTTTGAATTGCGCCGCTCTTTGGTGCCGATCCTGAACCTTTTGACCCAAAACACCCTGCCCACGTCATGGAGACTCTGAGCAATGCAACTGACCCCACGTGAAAAAGACAAACTGCTGATCGCCATGGCCGCCGAGGTCGCCCGAAAGCGGCTCGCCCGCGGGGTCAGGCTGAACCACCCCGAGGCCATCGCCCTGATCACCGACACCGTGGTCGAAGGCGCCCGCGACGGGCGATCCGTTGCCGATATGATGGAAGCAGGCGGCCGTGTGGTCACCCGCGAACAATGTATGGACGGCATCGCGGAAATGATCCCCGAAGTGCAGGTCGAAGCCACCTTTCCCGACGGGACCAAACTGGTCACCGTCCACAACCCGATCCGATAGGAGAGCGCCATGATCCCCGGAGAACTGTTTTGCGCCGACACCAGCCTGACCCTGAACGAAGGTGCCACCGCGATCACCCTGATGGTGGCCAATACGGGCGACCGGCCCGTGCAGGTGGGCAGCCATTATCACTTTGCCGAAAGCAATCCCGCGCTTGAATTCGACCGCGATCAGGCCCGTGGCATGCGGCTGGATATTGCCGCAGGCACCGCTGTGCGGTTCGAACCCGGCCAGCGCCGCGAGGTGCAGTTGATCCCCATCGGGGGCGCACGCCGCATCTTCGGGTTTAACGCCAAAATTATGGGAGCCTTGTAATGCCCGTCCAAATTCCCCGCAGCCAATATGCCGCCATGTACGGCCCCACCACAGGCGACCGCCTGCGCCTTGCGGACACCGATCTGGTGATCGAGGTGGAACGGGATCTGACCACCTACGGCGAAGAAGTGAAATTCGGCGGCGGCAAGGTGATCCGCGACGGTATGGGCCAATCCCAGGTCACCCGTGCAGGCGGGGCTGTGGATACGGTCATCACCAATGCGCTGATCGTGGATCATTCGGGTATCTATAAGGCCGATGTGGCGCTGAAAGACGGGCTGATCCACGCCATCGGCAAAGCGGGCAACCCCGACACCCAATCAGGCGTCGATATCATCGTTGGTCCGGGAACCGAGGTGATCGCAGGCGAGGGGCGTATCCTGACCGCAGGCGGGATGGACAGCCACATCCACTTTATCTGCCCCCAACAGATGGAAGATTCACTGCATTCGGGCGTCACCACCTGTTTTGGCGGCGGCACGGGGCCAGCCCATGGCACGCTCGCCACCACCTGCACCCCCGGACCCTGGCATATCGGACGCATGTTGCAGGCGTTTGACGGCATTCCCATGAACATCGGCCTGTCCGGCAAAGGCAACGCCAGCCAGCCCGAAGCCTTGGTGGAAATGGTCGAGGGCGGCGCTTGCGCACTGAAACTGCACGAAGACTGGGGCACCACCCCCGCCGCCATTGATTGCTGCCTTTCCGTGGCCGATGACATGGACGTTCAGGTGATGATCCACACCGACACCCTGAATGAATCCGGCTTTGTGGAACACACTTTGGCCGCCATGAAAGGCCGCACCATCCATGCCTTTCACACTGAAGGTGCTGGCGGCGGCCACGCCCCTGACATCATCAAGATCTGCGGCGAACAGTTCGTACTACCCTCGTCCACCAACCCGACACGCCCCTTCACCGTCAACACGCTAGAGGAGCATCTGGATATGTTGATGGTCTGTCACCATCTGGACAAATCCATCCCCGAAGACATCGCCTTCGCTGAAAGCCGCATCCGCCGCGAAACCATCGCCGCCGAGGATATCCTGCACGACATGGGCGCGTTTTCCATCATCGCATCCGACAGTCAGGCCATGGGCCGCGTCGGAGAAGTGCTGATCCGCACATGGCAAACCGCTGACAAGATGAAGAAACAGCGCGGGCGTCTGGCCGAAGAAACCGGAGAGAACGACAATTTCCGTGTGCGCCGTTACATCGCAAAATACACCATCAATCCCGCCATTGCACAGGGCGTGGGCCATGTTCTGGGCAGTATCGCCGTGGGCAAACGGGCCGATCTGGTGCTGTGGAACCCTGCGTTTTTCGGGGTGAAACCGGAAATGGTGTTGATGGCTGGAACCATTGTTGTGGCGCAAATGGGCGATCCGAACGCGTCGATCCCGACACCGCAGCCAGTGTACACGCGCCCCATGTTCGGGGCCTATGGCCGATCGCTGGAACAATCGTCAGTCACCTTTGTGTCGGAGGCCGCGCAGGCCAGCGATATTGCGGGGCGGTTGGGTCTGGCGAAGCAGACGGTTGCAGTGAAAAACACACGCAGCATCGGCAAGAAAGATCTGATCCTGAACGATGCCACCCCGCAGATCGACGTCCACCCCGAAACCTACGAGGTGCGCGCCGACGGGGAATTGCTGACCTGCCAACCCGCCGAAGTGCTGCCGATGGCACAACGCTATTTCATGTTCTGAGGCTGCTATGACCGAATTGCCCGTCGCCCAAACCCTGCACCGCCAAGGCCATTGGACCGGCCCTGCCGCGCCGTGCAAACTGGATTACACCAGCCGTTTTTTGCGCCGTAAACGGCTGGAAACCACCGCAGGGCGGGCGTTTCTGGTGGACCTTCCCCAAACGCTCTCGCTGGATCAGGGGGATGCGCTGGAACTGTCGGATGGTAGTTTGATTGAAATCATTGCAGCCGATGAAGCGCTGTTGTCGATCACAGGGGCGAACCTGACGCGACTGGCATGGCACATTGGCAACCGCCACACGCCCTGCCAGATCGGTGCGGGGCATCTGCTGATTCAGGATGATCCTGTGATCGGCCATATGCTGGAACATCTGGGCGCCACCGTGACCAAAGTCAGCGGCCCCTTCACCCCCGAAGGCGGCGCTTACGGGCACGGGCGCACCCATTCCCACGAACACGGCGCCACCGCCCATGACCACTGACCTGTCGATCCTGACCCTGTCCCAATGGCTGTCGCCTGCCTATCCTGTGGGGGGATTTGCCTATTCCCACGGGCTGGAAACCGCGATCCAATATGGCACAATCCAAAGCGCCGCAGATGTGCAGGACTGGCTAGGCGATCTGCTGGCCTTTGGATCGGGCCGCAACGATTGCATCCTGTTTCACGCGGCCTATGCCTGCGAAACCGATCACGCCGTACGGGCCGTGGATGCCATTGCACGGGCCAATGTGCCCGCCGCCGAACGCCTGCGCGAAACCGCCCTGCAAGGTGCCGCATTTTGCAAAACCACCTCTGCAATCAGCGGCCCGCCCCTGCCCGAACTGACCTACCCCGTTGCCGTTGGCTATGGCGCGAAACGGCTGGATGTTTCGGCCTCCCTTGCGGCTGCCATGTATCTGCAAGCCTTCACCAGCACCCTGATTTCCGCCGCTGTGCGCCTTGTTCCCCTTGGCCAGACCGAAGGTCAGGCGGTGCTGTCGGCCCTGTCCCCGCTTTGCCAACAGATCGCAAAGGATACCGCTGACATGCCGCTGGACAACCTGCAAAGCAGTTGCTTTCTATCCGACATCGCAGCGATGACACATGAAACTTTAGACCACAGGATTTTCCGCTCATGACCCAGATGAATGGCCCTTTGCGTATTGGAATCGGCGGCCCTGTCGGGGCTGGCAAAACCACACTGACCGCCGCGATTGCCCGTGTTTTGCACCCCCGTTTGTCCATCGGGGTGATCACCAATGACATTTACACCCAAGAAGACGCCGAGGCGCTGATGCGCCTGCAAATCCTGCCTCAGGATCGGGTTATTGGTGTGGAAACAGGCGGTTGCCCCCATACGGCGATCCGCGAGGATGCCTCTATCAATCTGGCCGCGATCGACGAGCTGCGCAAACGCCACGCCGATCTGGATGTGGTTTTGATCGAAAGCGGCGGTGACAATCTGTCAGCGACGTTCAGCCCTGAACTGGCCGATCTGACGATCTATGTGATCGACGTGGCCGCAGGCGAGGAAATCCCCCGCAAAGGTGGCCCCGCCATCACGAAATCCGATCTGCTGGTGATCAACAAGACCGATCTGGCCCCCCATGTGGGCGCGTCACTGGATGTGATGCACCGCGACAGTGAACGGATGCGCGGCCAGCGCCCCTTTGTGTTCTGCGCCCTGCGCCACGGCGAAGGTGTGGATGCGGTGATCGACTTCATAACCGATTTCGGTGGCCTGCGCCTTGCCAGATCAAAGGCCGGTTGACCGCGTTACCCCCGCGCGGCCTTCAGGATCATATCCGCCGCTTTTTCCGCGATCATCACAACAGGCGACGCCGTGTTTCCCGACACGATCTTTGGCATGATGGACGCATCAATCACCCGCAGCCCGTTCAACCCGTGAACCCGCAAATCGGTGTCCACAACCGCCAAAGGATCACTGCCCATTTTGCAGGTGCCAACGGGATGGAAAATCGTCGTGGCAATATTGCCTGCCTGCTCCAACAGCTCCGCATCGGATTGAAACTTTGGTCCGGGCAGGATTTCTTCGGGCAGATAGGGGTGTAGCGCCTTGGCGGTCATGATCTCGCGCGCTTGTCGCAGGGATTGCACGGCCACCTGTTTGTCCCGCTCGGCAGACAGATAGTTCAGGCGAATATCGGGTTGCTGTTGCAAATCGGCGCTGGCCAGATGGCAACTGCCCACACTTTCGGGGCGCAGGTTGCAGACCGATACAGTGATCGCGGGAAACGGGTGCAGCGGATCACCCAGCCTGTCAGTGGACAGGGGTTGCACGTGATATTCCAGATCAGGGGTTTCCAGCGCTGGATCGGATTTTGTGAACATGCCGAACTGGCTGGGTGCCATGGACAGAGGCCCGCTTTGGGTCAGTAAATACTGCATCCCCATCCGCGCTTTGCCAAACAGGGAATTGGCCATCGTGTTCAGGGTCTTGGTGTTTTGCACCTTATAGACCGTGCGGATTTGCAAATGATCCTGCAGGTTTTCCCCCACACCGATGCTTTCATGGATGGGGGTGATCCCCTGTTCGGCAATGCGGTCGGGCTGGCCGATCCCCGAAAGTTCCAGCAATTTGGGGGAGTTGATCGCCCCCGCCGCCAGCAACACCTCACGCGTGGCAGAGGCTTTGACCACCTTGCCGTTATGATGATAGCGCACGCCGGTGACCTGTTTTCCATTCAGGATCAGCCGCTCGGTATGGGCCTCGGTCAACACCCGCAGATTGGGGCGTTTCATGGCTGGGCGCAGGAAGCCACTGGCGGTATTCCAGCGCACGCCGTTGTTCTGGTTCACCTCAAAAAAACCGGAGCCCGCATTATCCCCGTCATTAAAATCTGCGCGTGGGTTGATGCCGAACTCTTTGGCACCCTCTTGCACCGCTTCCAGAATATCCCATTTCAGGCGTTGCTTAGACACTTTCCATTCGCCGCCCGCGCTGTGTAAATCGCTGGCGCCGCCGTGGTGATCCTCGGATTTCAGGAAATAGGGCAACACATCGTCCCAGCCCCAGCCGCCATTGCCCATCTGCCGCCAAGCGTCATAATCCGCCGCCTGCCCGCGCATATAAATCATGCCGTTGACCGAACTACAGCCGCCCAGCACCTTGCCGCGCGGATAAACCAGCGACCGCCCGTTCAACCCCGGTTCAGCAGCCGTTTTCATCATCCAGTCGGTGCGCGGATTGCCGATGCAATACAGATAGCCCACCGGAATTTTCACCCAGTGATAGGCGTCGGACTTGCCCGCTTCCAGCAACAGCACGCGGGTTTTCGGGTCTTGTGTCAGGCGGTTGGCCAGCACGCAGCCCGCCGTCCCTGCCCCGATGATGATGTAATCATAGGTTCCATCCAGCGTTTGTGTATTTGTCATTTCAGGCTGCTCCAAAATCCGCGCATGCGTTCGGTCAGGTCCAGCCATGCCGCGTAACGGGCGTCATAAAAAGCCTTTTTTGCCGGATCGGGCGAAAAAGTCTGGCGGGTCCGTGTCATCGCCGCCACGCCGGATTCGTAATCTGCAAAAATTCCCACACCGATCCCCGCGCCGATCACAGCCCCCAAAGCGCCGGTTTCGCGCGCCTCGGCCACGGTGATGGGCATGCCCAGACCGTCAGAAAACATCTGTGGCCAATGGGGGCTGCGCGAACCGCCCCCTGACAGTGCCGCCCGTTCAATCACCACCCCTGCTGTTGACAAAACATCAATGTGACGGCGGTGTTCAAACATCACCCCTTCAAAAATCGCACGCAGCATATGGCCCTCTGTGTGCCAGCCAGCCAGCCCGTAAAACCCTGCCCGAAATTCCGCGCCCTGCCGTGCGCCGTATAAAAACGGGTGGAAAAACGGGTCGTCTTTTGCAGGTTGCACGGCTGCGATCCGCCCGTTGCAATAGCCGAACGGGTCGTCATGGTGCTGGCCCCGTTCGACAAATTCACGAACATACCATTCCAGATTTGCCGCCGATGTGGCGCTGGATTCGATGTTGACGAAACGGTCGCGGCCAAAGCCTGCAGCCATGAACACGCGGTCGTCTTTGACGGGGGTGTCCGAAAACACCTGATTGATGCTCCAGCTTCCCACAATGATCGAGGCTTCGCCCCGCGCCGAGACCCCAGACCCCAAGGCCGAAGAGACTACGTCGAAATACCCCGCAATCACGGGGGTGCCTGCGGCCAATCCTGTGCAGGCGGCGGCCTCGGGGGTGACGTGACCTGCAATTTCGGCCGGATCGCACAGGCGGGGCAGCATCGGTGTGGCCTCGGGCAGACCGTATAACGCCATCAGGGGCGGGCTGTAGCGGCATTCCGGCATGGCCGTCAGTCCGCAGCCCGACATATCTGAAATATCGCTGAATTTTTCACCCGTCAGCTTGAACCCCATAAAATCCTTACACAGCATCGCGGTTCCGGTGCGGGCAAAGACCGCAGGGCGGTGCAGTTTGATCCAGGCCAGCAAAACCGGTGTCTGTGAAGGCCAGGGCCGCTGGCGGCAAATGTCATAAATCGCCGATCCGTTTTGCGCATTGATCTGCGCCGCAAGCCCGGCCGCACGGGAATCCAGACTTTGAATCCCAATCAAGGGAGCGTCTGATTTATCGAGCAAATACAAACCGTTCCCATGGCCGGCACAGCCGATTGCCGCGATCTGTGCAGGGTCGATACCTGCGGATTCTATACAGCCGCGAATGGCGGTTTGCGTGTTTGACCACAGCTCGTTCAGATCCCGTTCCACATGGCCCGGTTGCGGCGTGCTGGACTGGCCGTCCAGCGCATACATGGCGATCTGACGGCCTGTCAAATCAAACAGCACCGCCTTGATCACCGTATTGCCCGCGTCCAGCCCCAGCAGGTATTTTTCTGCGTTAACCACGGTTGTAAACGTCCCAAGCCTCGGCCCCATCGGCGTTGTTGTGGATGATCGACATCAAAGCAGCAACCACGGCTTTGGGGTTGTCGTGTTGATAGATATTACGGCCATAGACCATGCCTTTGGCCCCCTGCGCGATGATTGCAGCGGATTTGGCCAGCACGGTTTTCAGGTCTTCCTTGCCACCGCCACGCACCAGAACAGGGACGCGGGCCGCCTCTACCACGCGGTGGAAATCTTCGGGGTTATCGGTTGGATCGGCTTTGATGATATCTGCCCCCATTTCACTGGCCAAACGGGTCAGCGTGACGATCTTATCCGCATCCCCGTCCACTTGATAGCCACCGCGCACATCATTGGGCAGCATGACCAGCGGTTCGATCATCAGAGGCATGCCATAGCTGTTGCACGCAGCACGCACTCGGCTGATATTTTCGACACACTGGCGGAATAACTCGGGTTCATCCGGCAGCATGAAAAGGTTAACAACCACCGCCGCCGCATCCATTTCCAGCGCCCCGATGATCGGCTCATCCGCGTTTTGCAACATAGACCACATGACCCTGTGGCGCTGGTCGTTATAGGGGTTGCCCATATCAATACGCATCACGAGCGCGGGTTTATCCTTTTCGGGGCGGCGTTGCAGCAGGTCTGCTTGCCCGTAAGCCACTTGAATCGCATCAGGTTTCGCGTCAATCACCGCATTCATCACGCCTTCCATGTTTTCAAGGCCGACCAGAAAGCTGGGTTCGTTACAAACCCCGTGATCCAGCGCCACATCCAGGCAGCCGCCATTGGTGAACAAGCGGTTCATTCGGGCTTTGGTGTTAATACGCATTGTGTTTTCCTTTTATGAGGGTTGGGGTGGCGCGTCAAAAGACAGGCCATGAAAGCTTTGCAATTCTGCCACAAGGGCCTGTTGTTGCTTTTGGGTTTCGCGGTCTGACCAGTGCAATTCCTGCGCCAGAACAGCGGCAATCCGGGCAATCAGCGGGGTTGAAACCTGCCCTGTGATCGCAATATCAGTACGGCGCAGCACGATGTCAGACAGGGCAGTCACGTGTTCCTGCGTGGCCAGAAACCCGATTTCGGCGGTGGTATACTGGCACTCTGGCAGCAAGGGGTGGTCGTCTGCATGGCCAGCGCAATAGTCCAGAACCGCGCGGGCGCGACTGCCATAAAGGTCAACCAGATGCTTGGCCCGCGCGTCCGTAATGCCATAGGTTTGCGACAGTTCGCGGATCAGGGGCTGACCATCCTGCACAAAACCAGCGCCGCCGCCAATCGGGCGGGATTGCGTGTCTTGACTGCGTCTTTGGCCCAGTTCCTGCAGTACCGCATCGGCGGTTTGCTGGGCAAAGGCGCGAAAGGTGGTCCATTTGCCGCCCACCATACAGAATTGCGGCGTGGTTCCTGCCAGACGTTTGATGGAATGACCGCGCGAAATGCGCCCGGTAAAATCCAGATCGCTTTTGGGCAAGGGGCGGATGCCGCTGTAGCTGAACACAATCTGATCCGCACTGATCCCGATCCGGGGGAACACCAGTTGCAGCGAAGAGAGAATGTAATCCCGTTCCGCAGGCTCGCACCGCACACGGGTTGCGGTTTCCACACGAATGTCGGTCGACCCCGCCAGAACTTTGCCAAGGTAGGGGAAGACGATGCAAATGCGGCCATCGTCGTTTTCAAAATAGATCATATGACCGTCCAGGGCCGCCAGAAGCGCGGGGTTTTCAAGGATCAGATGGGACCCTTTCGTGCCTGACACCATGTTTTCCTGCGGCCCGCTATCCGGTGCGATCAGTGCGACGGATTCATCCAGCCAAGCCCCCGTGGCATTAACCAAAGCGCGGCTTGTGATGTCATAGGTTTGCCCGCTCAGACGGTCCCGCAACTGATAGCCCGCACCCTTCGGCGTCAGCTCTGCATAGTTCAGCGCCACTGACTCTGGCGCATCCCGCGCGGTATCAAGGATCAGCTCCAGCCCCAGCCGTTCGGGGTGGCTGATCCACGCGTCATAATAGGTCGCCGAAAACCGCAGCCTGTCCGTCAGCGCAGGCCAGCGCCGCCGTGTGGCCTGTTTGCCGCGAAACACATGGCGGGGCAGCACGCGGCGTTTGCGGGTGACCCAATCATACAGCGACAGCCCCAGTTTGATCGGCAAAGCCCCCCGACTGGCGGGTTTCCCCGAAGACCCGAAAAACGCAGTGACCCCGTTCAGCGTGCCTGAAAACACCGATGTGACAGGCACCGTGGTCGGCAAGGGGCGCACGAAATGGGGGGCATTTGCCAAAAGCGCATCCCGTTCGGCAAGGGATTCCCGCACCAGATCGAACTCGCCGTTTTCCAGATACCGCAACCCGCCGTGGATCATGCGCGACGGGGCGGCGCTGCACCCCGAGCAGAAATCGTTGCGTTCCACCAGCAACACCCGCAGGCCTTGCAGGGCCAGTTCGCGGTAGATCCCGATGCCATTGATGCCGCCACCCACCACCACAACGTCAAACGCTGGGGTGTCACAGAGTGCTGCAAAGCTGCTGTCTCTTTGGGCGGACATAGGGTCTCCGTTCACCGAAAGCGCGTTTCGGTGTCATAAAGCTGAAAGGACGTTCGGTTTTACCCGTCGAGGTCTTGCAAATGGGCCGAGGCAGCGGCCCCGATGGTGGTCAAATCCTGCTCTGTCAGGCGCAACCGTCCTGCCGCCGCATTTTCACGGGCCTGTTCGGGGCTGCGTGCGCCGCACAGCGAAAAGGTGATGCCGGGTTGTTGCAATGTCCATGCGATCACCGTCTGCGCCAATGTTGCGTTATGGGTCTCGGCCACAGGGGAAATCTGCTCCATCAGCGCGGCAATCTTCTGGCGGTTCGCCGCAGAAAACCGTGGATTATCCTTGCGCTGGTCGTCGCCTTCAAAGCGGCGATCCGGCCCCATTTTGCCCGACAACAATCCAAGCGCCAAAGATGAATAACTTAGCGCCGAAACATTCGCCGCCATGGCAACAGGCAAAAGCGTAGTTTCGATGTCCCGCTTGACCATGCTGTATTCTTCCTGAATTGCGTCCAGCTGACCTGCGGCCACATAGGCCGTAATATCCGCCGCGCTGGTGTTACTGGCCCCGATGGAACGGATTTTTCCCTGTGTTTTCAGGGTCTCCAACGCCTCCATGGTTTCGGCGATCGGGGTGGTCGGGTCTTGCCAGTGGGTGATGTAATGGTCGATGTAATCAGTGCCCAGCCGTTTCAGGCTTTGCTCTACCTCATAGACAATCGCGTCTTTGCCCAGATAGCGGTGGACGGGCTTGCCGTCGTAATCAAAAAAGTGGTTGCCCTTCTGGGTATGCCAGACCAGCCCGCATTTGGTGGCCAGAACAACCTTGTCGCGGCGCTCCTTGATGGCTTTGCCGACGATCTCTTCCGCCACGCCCTGACCATAGGCGGGCGCGGTGTCAATCAGGCTGACCCCTTCGTCAATCGAGGCCTGGATCGCAGCGATAGAGCGGGTTTCATCGGTGCCCCCCCACATCCAGCCGCCAATGGCCCATGTGCCCAGACCGATGGCCGAGGCCTCTATTCCGCTTGCTCCGATGGGGCGTGTAAGCATGTCATGCAACATGATGTGACCTTTCTGTAATATCCAGCACCGACAGTGCAGTTTCTTCATCCAACACCAAAGCGTCGAGATAGTTTCCGTTCAGCGCAGCGCGGATCGGCCATGTTTTCTGCGCCCCCGTTGCCACGCCAATCACCCGCCCGCAGGCCCCGAGTTCACCGGGGTTAAGTGCCACAAGACGGGTGTTCAAAGCATAATTCGCCACGCTGCCATCCGCGCCGATCAGATAGGCCAGCAGTTCCCCGACCACGCCCATGCCCACCAGCATTTTGCGATCCGCATCGGGCACAGGGTTCAGGTCATAATAACTTGACCCTGTGGGTTCGATCGAACCAACACCCACCAGCGCCACATTCGCCTTGCGGGCCAGATCGAACACTTCACGCACCGAACCGACCTCGCGCAGCATGTCGCGCTGTGCGCTGCTTTCGGCGAACAGCGGTGCGTGAACCAGCATGGCCTTGCCCCCCAAACGATCCGCCAGTTGGGTGGCCAGATGGTTCACATCGGTGAAATATTTGCCCTGCACCCCGCCAGTCAAAGGCACGACCGTCACGTCAAAAGACCGTTCCGTCGTCAGATTGTCCACCACAGCGCTGATCGCTTTACCGCCCGTAATGGCAATCACATCACCGTCACGGATGGATTCCAGCAGCAGATTTGCCGCAGAGCGTCCCACCTGTTGCAGCGTGGTATCAGGGTTGCCCGACACGGTCGGCGTGATCACCGCCCCCGTCAGCGATGTGGCCTCTATCAACTGGGTTTCATAATCCGCCAGCCGCTGGAACCGGCTTTCAACGTCGATTTTCAGCATCCCCATCTTACGCCCCTGGGCAATCAGACGGTTCACTTTCGACGTGGACAGGTTCAGCTTTGTGGCAATTTCGGACTGTTTCAGGCCTTCGATGAAATGCAGCACTAGAACGCTGTGGATTTGGCGGACAAGATCATAATCTTCGCTGGAATTGCTCATGGTTTGCCCCTTATCGCCGACGTTTGTGCAGGTAGTGGTCGATAGACACCGCCGCCAGCAGGATCGAGCCGCGGATGATGTCCTGCCAATAGACCGACACGTCCAACAGGGCGAGCGAACTGGACACAACCGACAGCAAAACCACCCCGAGGATTGCGCCGAAGATCGTGCCGGTGCCGCCGTTCAGACTGGCCCCGCCGATCACCGCAGCCGCGATGACGTTCAGTTCCATCCCGATGCCAAAGGTGGGCTGGGCCGACCCGAAGCGTGACATATAGATGATGCCCGCCACCCCGCATAATGCGGAACACAGCGTGGTTGTCAGGAACACGACCTTCTTGGTGCGAATGCCCGAATACGCCGCCGCCCGCTCGTTGCTGCCTGTGTAGAACACTTTGCGAAACAAGGTGGTTTTGCGCAGCATCAGATCAAAGGCGACCACGGCAACGATGAAAATGATGATCACCAAGGGCACAGGCCCAAGCGATCCCTGGCCGATGAACTTGAACTCTGCCGGCAGGGTGAACAGACCCAAAGGGCGCCCCCCCGTGCCCAGCAAACAAACACCGCGCGCAATCACCATAACCGCCAGTGAAACGATGAAATGATGCAGCCCGACGCGGGTGACGAAAAACCCCATAATCGCGCCGATGCCCGTACAGACCAAAATGGCGATGGCAGAGGCGACCCAGGGGTCTACCCCCGCCAGAAACAGCCAGCCCGCCACCACCATGGCCAAGGCTGTGACCGATCCGACGGACAGATCAATCCCCCCTGAAATCAACAGGATCGTCATGCCGATCACCACGATGCCTTCGACCGCAAAGGCCATCACCATGGCGCGCATGTTGATCCAGGTCAGGAAATAGGGCGAGGCAAAGGACATGCCGATAAACAGAACCAGAATGATCGCGATCAATCCGGTTTCGCGCATCCGCAAAATCCGGCCTAAGGGGCTGATACTGTCCCGGTTTTGCGGGCTGGGCTGGGCTATGGTGTTCACAGGGTGGACCCTCTTCGTTCGATTTACGCGGCGGGGGCGTCGATAACAGACGCCAGCCGCATTATGTTTTCTTCAGTCATTTCGGCACCGGAAACCGCGCCGCTGATCCGTCCTTCGCGGACCACCATCACCCGATCACACAGGCCGATCAGTTCAGGCAGTTCAGACGAGATCACCACAATCCCGACACCGCTTTGGGCCAGAGTCCGCAGGATGCGGTGGATTTCCACTTTGGCCCCCACATCAACGCCGCGGGTGGGTTCATCCAGAAAGATCAGCTTGGGATGGATCGACAACATCTTGGCAATCGCAACCTTTTGCTGGTTGCCCCCTGAAAGCGACGAAACAGCGTCCGATAACTGCCCGTATTTCAGGTTCAACTGCGCGCCCAGCTCTGCTGCCTGTGTGTCTTCCTTTTCGCGGTTGATAATCCCCAAACGGGACGCCACCTGCGACAGTTTCAACGCCGAGACATTGACGGCAATGGGCATTTCCAGAAAAATCCCGTCGCCTTTGCGATCCTCGGACAGGTAAACTACCCCTGCATCAATGCTGTGCTGATAGTCTTTGGCGTTCAAAGGCTGGCCGTTCAGGCGAATGTCACCGCTTGGGTTGCTGTCCAGTTTGCACACCCCTTTGACAATCTCGCTGCGCCCCGATCCGATCAGCCCGCCAATGCCAAGGATTTCCCCCCGTTCCAGTTGAAAACTGACATCGTGAAACCGCTGCCCGTCGCTGAGATTGCGCACATCAAGGATCACATCGCCTGTCTTGTCCGACGCCGCCTGTTTTGGCGGATACAGCGTATCCACCACCCGCCCGACCATGGCGTTCACCACATCGCTTGGGCCAATATCGGCCACATCATGGGTGACAATAAACTTGCCATCGCGAAACACCGTGACGCGGTCGCAATTGTCAAAGATTTCAACCATACGGTGGGAAATATAGATGATGGAAATCCCGCGATCCGCCAGACGCCGCATGATCGAAAACAGGATTTGCGCTTCTTTTTCGGTCAGCGCGGCGGTGGGTTCGTCCAAAATCAAAACGCGGCAGTCCAGCGTCAAAGCCTTGGCAATTTCCACCAGTTGCTGGTTGGAAATCGACAAGTCCCGGATCAGGGTAGCAGGG
>JAXMOF010000061.1:0-25404 GCA_034670045.1 Amylibacter sp.
GGACGCAGCCACGGCTGCGAAAGCTGTGAAACGATAAACGTTCATTTTGGTTTTTCCTGAGATAAGTCGGAGAGCAATCCGTTAATTCTTGTCGCTTCCGATTGGCTGGAATTAGGGTTAAATGCCCTGCAAAACAACATATTTTTTCAACTTGCCAAACTATTTTAGAAGGCCATGTTTTTGTTCCAAAAAAATCGTGATCACCCTTGTAACAAAGGGGTTTCAGTTGGTTTTGTGCAAGCTTTGATTCGGGGTTTTGAGTCGTTTTTCCCGATTTTTTGACCTAGAAATAATTTCACCTCATTTATATTTGCCCGTTACAATTACCGCTTAGCGATCCGTGTAACCAGATTGTGGTTTACGGAGGCTATTTTGACCTATTCGAACGAAGACATTAGCGTCGAAGATGACGCAAAAACTGGCGGCTCGGTGTTGCAATGGGTGGCAGTTGCCGCGCTGGTTTATTTGTTGATTTGCGCTGTCGGCATGATCGGCGGCGGCTTTAAGGCGGCGGCCGGTGGCCAAGCCAAAGAATTGTTCGCGTTTGCCACAAATCCTTATGCGGGGCTGGTTGTGGGCACAGTGGCAACGGCGTTGATCCAGTCCTCGTCTACGGTGACGTCTATCATTGTAGGGTTGGTAGCAGGCGGCCTGCCGGTAGAGGTCGCGGTACCTATGGTGATGGGCGCGAATATCGGCACCTCTATTACCAATACCATCGTGTCACTGGGCCACGTGCGCGCCAAGGACGAATTCCGCCGCGCCTTTGCGGCCGCCACGGTGCATGACTTTTTCAACCTGATGTCGGTGGTGATTTTCCTGCCGCTGGAAATGGCCTTTGGTCTACTGCAAAAAACCGGGAGCGCCCTGGCGGGGCTGTTTGTCGGCTCGGGTGAGGCGTCGATGAGCGGGTTGAACTTTGTCAAAGCCGCAACAGCGCCTGTGGTGGATGCGTCCAAACATCTGTTCATCGGCAATTTCGGGGATGTGACGGGCGGGGTGATCCTGATCCTGTTCGGCATTGCACTGATCTTTCTGGCGATTGCCTATGTGGGCAAGTTGCTGAAGCAGTTGATGGTCGGGCGGGCCAAGCAGATCATGCACACGGCCATCGGGCGGGGTCCGGTCTCGGGGATCGCTTCGGGTACGCTGGTGACGGTTCTGGTGCAATCCTCGTCCACAACAACGTCGCTTATGGTGCCTTTGGCAGGCTCGGGGTCCTTCGGGCTGCGCCAGATCTATCCGTTCACGCTGGGGGCGAATATCGGCACCTGTATCACCGCACTTCTGGCGGCGACGGCGGTGTCTGGCAATGCCAATGCGGCCTTGCAGATCGCCTTTATCCATCTGGCTTATAATGTGCTTGGGGTGCTGGTGATCTTTGGCCTGCCGTTCCTGCGGTTTTTGCCAGTGCGCGCGGCAGAATGGCTGGGTGCCACGGCGGCTGAAAACAAACTGGCGGCGCTGGCCTATATATTGGGCGTGTTCTTTATCATTCCGGGCCTGGCGCTTGGTCTGACGGCAATGTTGTAAGACAGGAGTTTCCGATGAAAAACATCAAACTGATTTCCACAGAAAACCTAAGCAAGCTGGTTGCCGAAACCGAAGCCACGCTGGAGGAACTGAAAGACGAGGTGGAACGCCGCGTTGAATCCCAGCAGCATGACGATGTGTCCCATCTGGAGCATCACTTCAAATCGGCAGAGCTAAGCCTGCAATCCATCAAAGATTTCATGACCTACCTGTTAGAAGACATTCGCAGCAAAAGACATTAACCGACCGGCCCGTGATATTAGGGCCCCGAAGAATTGAAAAACCCCCGCGCCAGTCTGGTGCGGGGGTTCCTTTAATGCAGAAGCTGTAAGGCGCTTTAGCCCTTTTTCAGAACCCGACGGCCCAGCAGCTCGGCGATCTGTACCGCGTTCAGGGCAGCACCCTTACGCAGGTTGTCAGACACGCACCACAGGTTGATGCCGTTTTCGATCGTGCTGTCCTGACGGATGCGCGAAATATATGTGGCGTATTCGCCAACACATTCGCGCGGCGTGATGTAGCCCCCGTCTTCGCGTTTGTCGATCACCATGATACCGGGTGCTTCGCGCAGGATGTCGCGGGCTTCTTCTTCGTCAAGGAAGTCTTCGAATTCGATGTTGACCGCTTCAGAGTGGCCAACCATCACAGGCACGCGCACACAGGTGGCGGTGACTTTGATCGACGTGTCGATGATCTTCTTGGTCTCGGCGACCATTTTCCATTCTTCTTTGGTCGAACCGTCTTCCATGAACACGTCGATATGCGGGATCACGTTAAAGGCGATGTCTTTGGTAAAGATGCCTGCGGGCAGTTCCTGACCCGGGACATACATGCCTTTGGTCTGGCGCCACAACTCGTCCATGCCCTGTTTGCCAGCGCCCGAAACCGATTGATAGGTGCTGACCACAACCCGTTTGATCTTGGCACGGTCATGCAGGGGTTTCAGTGCCACAACCATTTGTGCAGTGGAACAGTTGGGGTTGGCGATGATGTTCTTTTTGGAATACTCCATGATCGCATCGGGATTACATTCCGGCACGATCAACGGCACATCCGCGTCATAGCGGTACAGCGAAGAGTTATCGATCACCACACAGCCCGCTTTGGCCGCGATCGGAGCGTATTGTTTCGTCGCCTCAGAGCCGACAGCGAACAGGGCCATGTCCCAACCCGTGAAGTCGAAGGTGTCCAAATCCCCGGTCTTCAGTGTTTTGTCGCCATAGCCAACTTCCGTCCCCTTGCTTTTGCGCGATGCAAGCGCAGCAATTTCGTCGATCGGGAACTGGCGTTCAGCCAGAATATTCAGCATTTCGCGGCCCACATTGCCAGTGGCGCCTACGACAACAACACGGTAGCCCATGTAGGTTCTCCTAGAGTTTGTTTTGGACATATCCCTTGCGGGATGATTTGGACGTAATCCCTTACGGGACGGGGCCTCATAACGGGGATTTGGGCTAAGGGGAAGGGGGCGCGGCCTTGCAGCGGGCCTGTGGCACCGATTTGCCTACAATTCGTGACAATACTGAACAAAATGCCGTGAAAACATAGTTCAAATACACGGTATTTAGAATTTGGAATTTACCTTTGGATTCAGCTTTGAGTCGTACTCCTGCGCTGAACTGAGACCAGCAAGGGGATTCCGATATGACAAAAACCGGACCAGCACCAGCAGATGGTGAAGAAGGTGTCGTGACCAACGGCACGCGCAAAAGTGACACGATCCAGGGCACGGATTTTGTGGATACGGTGAATGGGGGCATCGGGGATGATGTCCTGATCACCGAAGACGGCAATGATCTGGTTGCGGGTGATCTGCTGGGGGATGAATGGTCTTTTGTAGACGGCGTCTGGGTCTATGATCCGTCGCGGATCAACTGGGACGGTGTGATCGAACGCAGCTATGACGATGTGATCATCGCGGGCGGCGGCAATGATGTGGTGCTGGGCAATGGCGGCAATGACCGTTTGTCGGGCAACGCGGGTCATGATGTGATCAACGGCGGCACGGGCAATGATCAGGTTTACGGCGGGCGCGGCAAAGACATCCTGAACCTCGAAGACGGTGACGACTATGCCGAAGGCGGTGAAGGCGCGGATACAATCAACGCGGGCAAAGGCGATGATGTGGTCTACGGTGACGGATCGCGCAAGAACCTTTTGGCGGCCTCTATTGACGATGCCGTCGCGACCAGTTTTTCCCAGTTTGGCGCCAGCGGGAACTGGGATATTCTGGTGGCGGATGGTAAATCCTCTATGTCCCAAAGTCTAAGCACGGAAAAAGGTGTCAGCTACCAAATATCCTTTGATCTGGCAGCAAACATCGAAAAAGGCAGTTCTGCCGCCGCAGTAGAGGTGCTTTGGAACGGGACGGTTGTGGGCAGTTTCGAAACATCCTCCGGACTTTATACAGCGCATAACGTCGATGTGGTCGGTTCTGGCGCATCCGGCGTCATCACGTTTCGCGAAATTGAATCAGGCACACCGGATGGCCCTGAAATTCTGACCGACGGGCCGGTGCTCTATTATGAAAAGTCGGTCGAGATTAACGGCAGGGCAATAGATGTCTCTGCCTTCGCGCCCGGACAGGCGCTGTTGTATCAGGTGATCAGCGGACATCTAAAGGCCTTTGACACGGCCACCAATACCTACAGCGATATTGGCGATGCGGCAGGGTTCAGCATCAATGCCATCGGCTATAACCAAGAAGATGACCTGATCTATGGCCACGCCAAAGGCGTAGGTGTGGACCATTTGGGCAAGGCCGTTGCGGTCGGTGATCTGGTCATGTTCGACGCCAAGGGCAACGCCTATACGCTGGGGACCACAGGGGCGGCCTATTTTGTCGGTGATTTTGACGATAGCGGGAATTTATGGGCCTTTGACCATCGGCTTAACGCGATTTCCAAGATTGACGTGGATAATTTCGACGCCTTCGGGAACCCTGTTGTCACACGGTATTTTGTGCCTCATGATCTGTTTTCTGGCCCGATCTATGACATCACTTATAGCAGCGATGAAAACGCATTTTATGCGATTGTGACGCCCAAGAAAAACGGCGGCACCGGTCAGATCATGCGAATTGACTTATCTGATCTGGATAAGGGCGGAAATCCGACGTTTGAAAGCCTTGAAATCAACCGCACGCTGTTTGGCGCGGACTTCAAGGACGGTATGCCCAGAGGCGCATTCGGCGCGGTCTTTATGGATGGGGATGGCAATCTCTACTTCGGGCTGAATTCCGGCGATCACGATCTGGATGGCACAACAGGCGCAAAAGGCGCGATCTATCAGGTTCATGCAGATTGGGATGGCGGGGCCGCATATGTGCAATTCATGGCCGAGGCGGAAAGAACCGGCAACAATGACGGCGCCGTAGATCCCCGATCCGGCGATCCTTTCGAAATCCGCGAAACCGACGCCCCGTTCTTTCTGCGCGAACCCACCCTTGTCAGCCGCGAGGGCGAAGACGACGTGCTTCGCGGCGGGATCGGCGATGACCTGATCTATGGCGGTGCTGGGGATGACCGGTTGAACGGCGGCATGGGCGCAGACCGGCTGTACGGTGACGAAGGCGATGACCGCATCCAAGGGGCCAAAGGCGATGATGTGATCTACGGGGGCGACGGCAACGACAAGATAATCGACGGCGAAGGCAATGACAGGTTTTACGGCGGCGATGGCAATGATTACATCCACGGCGGAGACGGCGATGACCAGATCGTTGGTGGCGCCGGTGTTGACAAACTGGTCGGCGGTGCCGGCTCCGATACCATCAACGGCGGCGCGGGCAATGACAACCTGTGGGGCGGCAATTTCACCGACGACGGCGTTACGGATGTGTTTGTCTTCAATGGGCAAAGCGGAAAAGACTATATCCACGATTTCGATGTGGGAACGGATAAGATCGACCTGTCGGTGTTTCGGATCAATTACACCAAACTTCTGGATTACGCCGAAGATAAGGGCTGGGCTGCTGTGTTCGACCTATACGCTTTTGATGGCGGGGTTGGCGGTGACAGAATCGTTTTGCCGGATGTCACTTTGGCTGACCTGTCAGAGTCTAATTTCATTTTCTAACGGACCTTCCCGTTTTCGTGAGGCGCGCATTAAGATCCTTGGTGCGCGCCCTTTAAGACTCTAGGCTGGGGCAATGAAACAGATATTGCGCCATGCCCGAACCGCCCTTCCCGTAGTCTTGCTGTCTGCTGTGCCCGTAAACGCGGATACTGCTGTGGTGGAACAGGTAGAGGCGCAAAAAACGGGCCAAACCTGGACCTTTTCGGTCACCCTGCGCCATGCCGATACCGGCTGGGATCACTACGCGGATGGTTGGGGTGTTTACCTGCCGGACGGCACCGAACTCGGCTATCGTGTTCTGGCCCATCCGCATGTGAATGAGCAGCCTTTCACGCGGTCATTAAGTGGTGTGGTTATCCCCCAAGGCACAGACTCCGTCGTGGTCATACCCAAAGACTCGGTTCATGGAACGGGTGCGGAATTCAGTGTCAAATTGCGGTAAATCGAGTTTTGAAACACCCTGTGATTCGCGCGCTTCAACCATCAAAGGTGGAGCAGGTTTCACCTACTCTATTTAGGACTGAATCATTCAAATTGAACTTGTTTTGTTGACGTCGGGAAAAGCTGCTTCTGGCGAAGATAACGTGGATTTAACTCTTGCAGTCTAACACTAAGGCTCTCAAAATTGTCCCGAGGATGGGCTTTGAAGCTGGTCAGAGTGTAAAACACACCACCGGCAGAATTATAGACTGTAATTAGGGGTTGTTATGGCAGTGTTATTCGCAAGCGTATTCGTAATGGGGTTGATTGCTGGCTTTGTTTTACTTGCCTTGATGCTTGCATTTTATGGCTAGGGGATTGCCCGCCAACCGTGGCGAAACGCGATAATTCACAGTCTGTTTTTTAACGTTCGCTTTACCGGGAAATATGCTGAAACGCCCGCCACGTTTTAAAACGCGGCGGGTGAGTTTTCAGACAGGTCAGGACATCGCTGATCCGAACAGGTTCGGCCCTGTCATAAGGTGAATGCCACCATCCAGAGGCAGGATTGCACCGGTCACATAGGCCCCTGCGGGGGAACATAAAAACAGGGATGCGCCCTGAATGTCGGTTGGTTTGCCGATCCGGCCGAGAGGCACATCGCCGCCTACGGCCTTGGCTTGTTCCTCTTTTGCAGTCGCGAAAGCGGTCATCTTGGATTGGAACGGTCCCGGTGCCAAAGCGTTGACGGTGACCCGCTGGCCTGCCAGCTCTTTGCCCAGAATTGCCGTCAGGTGATGCACCGCAGATTTGGACGCGGAATAGCTGTAGGCCCCGTCTGCCAACGGATGTTTGCCCATCACAGAGCCTAGGTTCAGAACGCGGGCCGGATCGTCGTCGCTGGCCGTTTCGATCAGCAGAGGCAGCAGTTGTTGGGTCAGATGGAACAGACCCGCCACATTCACATTCATCACTTTTTCCCAAGCGAAATGGGGGAACTGACCCATAGGTGCGCCCCAGCTGATGCCTGCATTGTTGACCAGAATATTCAGTTTGTCGGTGCGCGATGTGACCTCTGCCACGATGGCATTAATACCCTCTTCGGAAGAAACATCGCCGGAAAACGCCTCTACACTGCCTGCGGGGTTGGTGTCGTTGATGGCAGCGGCCATTTCTTCGACCTGATGCAATTTGCGCGAACAGATAATCACGCGCGCGCCGGCATGGGCAAAGCCCTGTGCCATCATCGCGCCAATGCCCGATCCGCCGCCTGTGATAAGGGCCGTTTTGCCTGAAAGGCCGAAAAGTTCGTTAAGCATATGTTTGTCTCTCCCTAGGGTGCCGTAGCGTGGTTGTTGACAGCTTACGCGGTGGGCTATTGTGATGCCAAGCAAATTGCCGCCCCGACGCGGCGTCACATTTAGGAGCACGCCATGAGCGACCTGCCAGAGCAAACATTTTCCGTTATCCAGAAGCTGGACGGCTATTCCGGCCGATCCGAAGGCCCTGCCATCAACGATGCGACAGACTATATCGCGGACGGGTTTTTGCCCATGCCCACACCTGCTGCGGGTCAGGTTCTGATCAAACTGCGCATGGCCTCGGTCAATCCATCGGATTTGCATTTCATCAAGGGCGAATACGGCCAGCCCTGTGTCAAAGGGGCAGCGGCGGGTTTTGAAGGCTGCGGCGATGTTGTGGCGGCAGGCGCAGGCGCGGAAGGTCTGGTCGGCAAACGGGTCGCCTTTGTGGCGGCGGGATCTGGTGCATGGTCGGAATATTGTGTGACGCAGGCGGCCATGTGCATTCCGCTGCACCCCGCTGTTAAGGACGAGGACGGTGCGGCGCAGATTGTGAACCCGTTGACCGCAATTGCCATGGTGGATATCGCACAAAAGCACGGGGAGAGCTTTGTTATTTCCGCAGCGGCCAGCCAATTGGGCAAGCTGATGATCGGACTGGCGCGGGATAAGGGTCTTAAAACCATCTGTCTGGTGCGGCGCATGGACAGTGCAGACAGCCTGCGTGCGCTGGGCGCGACCGAGGTTCTGGATGTCACAGCCCCTGATTTTGACGCAACATTTGCCGCTGCCAGCCGTGCCTTAAAGCCACGTGTGTTTCTGGATGCGGTTACGGATTCAGTGTCAGAGCGGGTTTTCGTCGCCATGCCGAACAACGCCCGCTGGGTGAGTTATGGCAAGCTGAACCCCAAACTGTTCCCGATGACCCAGATGGGCCAGTTGATTTTCCAATCCAAAGTGATTGAAGGTTTTTGGCTGACCCGCTGGATGCAGGAGAATGGCAATCTGATGGCGGAACTGGCGAAAGAGGTTCAGACCCGTTTTGCCGATGGCCGCTGGTCCACCGATGTGGCCACCTATCTGCCCCTGCGGGATGTTGTCAGCGGTTTGGCGGCGGCAACACAAATTAAAGACGGTAAAATCATGATTACCCCGTGATTAACGGGTGACTTGAACCCTGAACAGAGTTGACGGGATGGTTTTGGGCCATCCCGTCATTCTCCCTGCTGGGCGGCCTAAAAGGCCTTCCACCGTGATCCGCGACTTGAACCTTTCCCCTCCCAGAGTGGTCAGTGGGACACTTCGGTGAAACTGAATTCTAAATCCGCGACCAGACCTGCCCGTCGCACAGGCGGCCTTTGCAGCCAGAAACATGCAAGGTACTGCCCTTCAGAACCATGCCTGCTTTGGCTTTCACGTTCAATAGCGGCACAACCACGGTGCCGTTTTCATAGATGCCATTGCCCTTCGGCTCGACACCCCAGAACAGCTCTTTGCCGACGTGTTTGGTTTTCACTTCTTTACCGGAAGGATCAAACGCCTTGACCACTTTGCCACAAAGGTTGGCACCGCATTGGCGCACTTCGATGTGAGAGGTCAGGTTTTTACGATCCGGTTGCGTTTTCCACAGTCCGACAGCGGGGTCCCCCGCAGAGGCTGTTGTAGCGAATGTCAGAGCGGCAAACAACGTCGCCAAAGTGGACTGAACGCGAATGTTCATGGCAAACTCTCAGAAAAGAAAGATCGCTTGCGCAGGGTCAGGGATATGACCTGCGGGCAATGAATTTAATACGGGATTCGGGGCCGCTATTCAAATCACTATTTGTTACATATCGGGCGCGGGACGCGGTGGTTTGGGCCTTGTAAACAAGGGGCTTGCAGCCCCCGCCCGCCATGCGGGCTCCCCCGCGGATATTTGGGGAAAATGGAGTTTGGGGGCGATTTGTTTTGTTATTTCAGCAGCTCTTTGGTGAGGGGGGACCCAGGGTCTGTCAGGGCTTCGATCACAGAAAAATGGTGCTGGTTCGGGGCGTAGACATCGGATGCCTTGATGCCTGCGCGCGACCATGTTTCGGCGATGATCCGGTTCTGGCGCAGGAATTCGGGGCGCTCTCCTGCGCCGACCCAGAAGGTGACGGAGGTGTCGGGTCTTGCGGTGTTCAGAGCGGGGCTTTCGACGCTGGCCTCCTCGCTATCCAGTTGCAGGGAGGTGTTCATATCGGTGTGGACCAGCGGGCGCAGGTCGTGGACGCCTGAAATAGACACTGTGTGTTCGATGCGGTTGGTGACTTCGGGAGGCAGGCCGCTGTCGATGCAATTCATCCGAGACACCAGATGGCCACCTGCGGAATGGCCTGTCAGGCGCAAG
Source organism: Amylibacter sp. (assembly GCA_034670045.1). Lineage (GTDB taxonomy): Bacteria > Pseudomonadota > Alphaproteobacteria > Rhodobacterales > Rhodobacteraceae > Amylibacter. The sequence continues at coordinate 9,700 of JAXMOF010000061.1, forward strand.
GGGCCAGTGGTTCGGGCTGCAATTGCGCTGACGGCAGCGGCGATTTCTGTGGTGATTTTGGAAATCCGCACATCCGGCGCCAAAGTGTAGCTTGGGAAGGCGACCGACCAGCCCTGCGCCAGCGGTCCTGCGGCCAGATGGGACCAGTAGCTTTTGTCAAACTGGAGCCAATAGCCACCGTGTACAAAAATCACTGTACCTTTTGGCGTGCCTTCGGGGTGGAACAGGTCGAACCAATTGCGCGGGGCGGGGCCGTAGGTTTGGTCAACAGCGGCGGTTTTATGGGTTTTGCGAAAAGCGGCGGCACTGTTTGTCCATTTTTCGATATAGCTTGCGGCATTGTCGATATAAGCGCCATTTGCGAAAGCGTCGTTCCAGTCGATCATATTCAGTCTCCAGTTTGGGACGTTTGAGCATGGTTCTGGCAAAATGAAAACCGTGTCATTGACGCCGACCCTGTTTCAGGTGAGATTCCGTGCAATGCGAGTCAGCAAAGGGGCCATGCCATGAACACTGTTTTTATCCAGATCCGGTGCAAACCGGGCTCGACCTATGCTGTTGCAGATGAAATTGCCCTGCGTGAGAATTATGCCGAGCTGCATTCCACCAGCGGTGATTGGGACTTGTTGCTAAAGCTGTATATCCCCGACGGCGAAGACACTGGCCGGTTCATCAACGATTACATTCTGGATATCGAAGGTATCGAGCGCACCCACACCATCCTGACCTTCAAGGCCTTTTAGACGGCGAAATGGCGGGCCTGTGCGGGGGTCATCCCTGTCCAGTTGTGGAAGGCGCGGTAAAAACTGTTCGGGTCGCGGAAGGCCAGCAGGTAGGAAATTTCCTCGATGCTGATGTTGTCCATTCGCAGGTAATGCATGGATAATTCCGAGCGAGTGGCGTCTAGGACGATCTGGAAGCTGCTGCCCTCGGATTGCAGGTGTCGCTGGAGGGATCGTTTGGACAGATGCAGTTTCTGGCACGCGGCTTCGACCGAGGACTGACCGCTTGGCAACATTTCATACAGCGCATCGCGCAGGCGGTCACAGGTGGGGGTTTTGCCGGTCTGGGCCTCTAGCTTGCGTTTCAGATCGGTTTCGAAATAGGCCCAAAGGTTGGGGTTTTCAGTCACTAGGCGGCGTTCGGCATCATCGCGCGAAATGGTCAGGGACACGGTTTCACCGCGCGTGATGCGGATGCCCAGATGCTGTTCGATTTCTTTGGCGTCCGGTGGCAACAGGGGCAGGCTGGCAGAAAGCGGCACCACATGTTCTGCCGTGGTGGTGCGGATCAGTTCGACAAAAAACACAAGATCCATCGCGCCAAGAACCGCAGGCAGGCCCAGGTCAGGTTCGGTGGATTTGATCGTCAGGGTCAGGCGGGTTTCATCGGTGCTGATGGCCAGTTGGATCGGGCCGATCAGCGGTTTGAAAATGGCGATGCGGTTCAGACCGGCCTGAACCGTGTGGGAACAGGTAAAGGCCAGCACCACCGATCCGAAAATTCCATGGGCCAGCGATTTGCCCAGAAAAACTGGCAGATCGGGCTTTTTATATTCGTCGGTTGCCGCATCCCACAGGGCAAAAATCTGATGGGGCAGCAGGCCACGGTCATCGTGATCAAAATAGTCGGGCGGCAGGCCCGCACGGCGCAGCACGTTTTTCGGCTCGATTTTCAGCAGGGCACACATGGTCTGCATGTCCTGTGCAACGTGATAGCGGGTTCGTTTGTTCATCATCATTTTATAGGGGCGTGGTTTGGGCTCTGGAACGGTGCAGAGTCTATTTGGCACAGTTTGTTAGTAAATTGGCGCGGTTTGCAAGTAACAATACGGTGTAAACGCCCTATATTCGGTTAAATCCAAACCACAAAGGATATCAAGTTGAAACTGACCGTGAATGGAACCGAGCATTCGATAGATGTTGAGCCAGAGATGCCGTTGTTGTGGGTCTTGCGTGATGAACTGGGCATAACGGGGCCGAAATACGGCTGCGGTATTGCGCAATGCGGCGCCTGTACGGTGCATATTGACGGGATGGCGGTGCGGTCCTGTTCAGTGCAGGTCGGCGCGGTGGAGGGCGATGTTACCACGATTGAGGGTCTTGGAACCCCTGACAGTTTGCACGCGGTTCAGGCCGCTTGGGTGGAACATCAGGTGGCGCAATGTGGCTATTGCCAGTCGGGTCAGATCATGTCGGCGGCGTCTTTTCTGGATATGAATAGCGACCCGAGCGACGCGGATATCGACAATGCCATGTCCGCTAATCTGTGTCGCTGCGGCACGTATCCCCGCATCCGCGAGGCTGTGAAAACCGCCGCTGCAAAATTGAACGGAGCCTGATCATGGGACGTTTGCGAACAATCGGACGACGTGCCTTTCTGGTCGGCTCTGCCGCTGTGGTGGGCGGGGTGGCTTTCGGCTTTTATCTGTATAAGAAACCTGTGGAAAATCCGTTGCTGGATGATCTGGAACAGGGGGCTGCGGCCCTGACGCCCTATGTGAAAATCGACGGGGCGGGGATCACTTTGATTACGCCGCGTGCCGATAAAGGGCAGGGCGCCTATTCGGTTCAGGCCGCGATGATTGCCGAAGAACTGGATGTTGAACTGGACCAGATCACGGTTGATCCGGGCGTGCCAAGTGCCGCCTATTGGAACACGGCGCTGGCCAATGACGCGGTTCCCTTTCCGTCCACGGATGACGGCGCGGTGGCCAATGCGGTGCGCGGAACAATGGGTGCGGTGATGAAAATCATGGGCATGCAGGTGACAGGTGGGTCCAGCACGGTGGCCGATGGTTATGAAAAACTGCGCATCGCAGGGGCTGTCGCACGCGAGACTTTGAAGGCGGCAGCGGCGCAGAAAACGGGTCTTTCTGTTGCTGAGCTGAAGACTCTGAACGGGGCGGTGATCTTGCCTGACGGAACGGCGATTCCTTATACTGAACTGGCTGTAATTGCTGGGCAAATAGACCCTGTGACGCAGGTTGAATTGCGCAGTCCCGACCAGTGGCGCCTGATCGGAAAACCCATGTTAAGGGTCGATACAGTGGCCAAATCCACCGGCACGCTGACTTATGGTATAGACACTAAAATCGACGGGATGGTCCACGGGGCGATTGTGCTGAACCCACGGCAGGGCGGCGCGATCAACGGCTATGACGCCACTGCCGCAGAAGCCATGCGCGGGGTGCAAAAGATCGTGCCTGTGACGGGTGGTGTCGGGGTGATTGCCGATAATACGTGGCGGGCGTTTCAGGCTGTGGCGGCGATTGACTGTGATTGGGGACCAGCGGCTTTTGCACCGGAAATGGCAGACCATTGGGCAGAACTGGAAACCGCGTTTGATCGCGATCCTGACAGTCAGGGCCGCGATGACGGGGATGTCGATGCCGCGCTGGGTGATGCGCCGCTGACGGGCGAATACCGTGCGCCCTATCTGGCCCATGCGCCACTGGAACCGATCAATGCGGTTGTGCGGATCGGCGACGGGCGGGTGGATGTGTGGACGGGCACACAGGTGCCGCGGTTCACACAGAACAACGTGGCGAAAATTGCAGGGGTTGATCCCGATCAGGTGCATGTCCACGCCATGATGATGGGCGGCAGTTTCGGCCACCGCCTGGAAGACGAAGTGGCGCGGCGCTGCACCGAACTGGCCATGGCGGTGAAGGGCACACCTGTGAAGCTGACCTTTACGCGGGAACAGGATTTCGCCCATGACTACCTGCGCCCCGCAGCGATTGCGCGGATGTCAGGAGCGGTTGCGGGCGGCAAGGTGCAGGCGTTTGATCTGAAGGTGAGTGCGCCCTCGGTCATGGGGTCGCAAATGGGGGAGCGGCAGGGGATTAATATGCCGGGGCCCGATGCTTCCATCTCGCAGGCGCTTTGGGACCAGCCCTATAATATTGCAAACTATCGGATCACCGCCCATCGCGCCCAGAGTATGGCGCCAGTCAGTTCATGGCGTTCGGTCGGGGCGTCGCAGAATGCGTTTTTCCATGAAGGTTTTTTGAACGAGCTGATCCATGCGGCAGGGGGCGATCCGATGGAACAGCGCCTTGCCCTGTGCAGCCATGATGTGTCGCGCAAAGTGTTGGAAGCGGTGGCTGAAATGTCAAACTGGGGCAGTGATCCGGGTCCGAACAGGGGGCGCGGCGTGGCATTTTGCATGTCCTTTGGCACCCCCGTGGCCGAGGTGGTTGAGGTGACCAACACGCCAGATGGCATCAGGATTGATGATGTTTGGGTGGCTACGGATGTGGGGCGGGTGATTGATCCGGTGAACTTTGACAATCTGGTGAAAGGCGGCGTGGTCTTTGGGTTGGGCCATGCGATGAACTGCGAAATTACCATTGGTGATGGCGGGATCGAACAGTCGAATTACCACGAATATGAAGCCATGCGCATGTACCAATGCCCCCGAATTGAGGTGCGCGCTTTGGAAAACGATGCGCATATTCGCGGCATCGGCGAACCCCCTGTTCCCCCTGCCGCGCCCGCTTTGGCGGCTGCGATCTTTGATGCAACAGGCACGCGGTTGCGCGAAATGCCCTTTAACAAGTTTGTGGATTTTATATGAGCCTGTTTTTGAAAAAGGGACTCTTTGGTCTGATCGCAGTGCTGGCTTTTTCGGGTCCGACCACAGCCGAAGAAACTATCGTGCAGGGGCCTGAAACTGGCTCTGTTTCGCAGGAAAAGGGTCTTGAGGCATGGGGGCGCATGTTTGAAGTGGTGTCGCATCCGCGTTGTTCCAACTGTCATGTTGGGCCAAGCGAGCGGCCCATGTGGTCTGGTCCGAGTTATGGTAAAACCCGTCCGCACGGGATGAATATCCGCGCGGGTGAAAGCCGGATCGGGGCGGAAACGCTTATCTGTTCCACCTGTCATTTAGGGTCTAATTCCGATGTCCCCCATACGCCGCCCGCGGTGGATGACGATTGGCGGCTTGCGCCTGTTGAAGCGGATTGGTTCGGTCAGCCCGCCCCTGTGATTTGCGCCCAATTGCGCGATCCGGACCTGAACGGGGGACGCAGTTATCAGGAAATCGCGGATCATTTGGGTCATGACGTGATCCTGCATTGGGCCTGGACGCCAGGCGGAAACCGCGAAGCGGCGCCCTATTCCCTGGAAGAACACATGCAGGATATTTTGATTTGGGGGGCGGCTGGCATGCCCTGCCCCGACGAGGGGACAGGCGATTGACAGGTTTAAACGGGTTTGGACTTTTGTGTGTCTGACCCGGCCTGCATCCCGTACAGGAAGGCCTGCATCATGGCAGGACCATCCGCAGGTGGGGCGTTTGAAATCGGGGCGCGCGGTTGTTCGGGGGGGTTGCCACCAAAACCGATAAGCCCGACCACTAACAATCCGATACCCATATAGCCCGTGCCCAGAACCGATGCGGCAAAGACCGCGTCATAGGTGGTGGACAGGTAGATCCACAGGCTGACTGTCAGAAAGCCCGCACCCACAAGGATGCAGATCAAACCACCGCACAGGATGCCCGCCTTGCGGGCCGCCCGTGCAGTAGCGTCTTTCAGATGCGTCAGCATATCAACGACGCGCGTTCATCATACCGACCAGAAAGCCAAGACCCGCTGCAATGCCAAGGGCTGTTGCGGGTTGTGCTTTGACAAAGTCGTTTGCGTGCTCGTGCGCGTCTTTCGCGCGGGCTGTCACCGCTTCAGCGGCGTGGATGCTTTTTTCGCGCGCGGCTTCAATCTTATGGGCGGCGGCATCTGTCAGGTTGGCGCGTTTGGATTTCCCAAGGTCGCTGATGGTGCCTGTCAGATCGCTTAAATCTTTACGCAGGGTTTCGATCTGATCGCTCAGATCTGCAACGGTAGTCTCTTTTGATGATCCATTTGTTGCTGTGCGTGCCATGTCGGAACTCCTTTGGTTTTTCGTTGCGTTTGTATCCCACTAACGCGCCGCTCGCGGATTGGTTCCAAATCGGCTGCAATTTTTATTTTGGAACTTTTGTCGCCCCCCGCGTGTTGGGACTGCATGAGAGCGCCGACACTGGCGCAACAAAATTAGAACGGAAGGAAGTGTTATGTTGTATTGGGCTGTAATTTTCTTTGTCGTTGCGATCGTCGCGGCGATTTTCGGGTTCGGCGGCATTGCGTCTGCCTCTGTCGGGATAGCACAACTGTTGTTCTTTATCTTTGTCGCCTTGTTTGTGCTGACACTGATTGTACGGGCTGTGCGCGGCGCATCGCGCTGAATGGCCTGACGGTTCCTCTGCTCCCTGAATGAACGGCTCCTGTATTTTATGCAGGGGCCGTTAAAACTTATGAAAGGATTTATTATGACCTCTCCTCTGAACGTAGTTCCATCTGAACATGCAGTGAAATCCGGCGTGCAAAACCCCGATGGTTTGGCGCAGGGTCTGCGCGATGTGCTGGCAGATACCTATCGCCTGATGTTCAAGACCCACGCCTATCACTGGAATGTTGAGGGTCCGTTGTTCTTCTCGCTGCACAAGCTGACCGAAGAGCAATATCAGAACCTGTTCGAAGCCGCTGATGTTCTGGCCGAACGTATTCGCGCCCTGGGTCAGTTGGCACCGTCGAAAATGGCGGAAATTCTGGCGGATTCAGTGATTGCCGATCTGGATGACCAACCCTCGGCGGGGGATATGGTTGCGGATCTGGCAAAGGACCACGAAGCCGTCGCGCATAGGATGCACGCTTTGGTGCGTCTGGCGGGGAAACACGGTGATGTTGTGACCGAAGATCTGGCAACAGCCCGTTCTGCGTTTCACGAACAGGCGGTTTGGATGCTGAAAGCGATTTCGGCGAAATAAGCTGCCGCACCAAAAGAAAAGCCGCCCCGCTGCAATCACAGCGGGGCGGCTTTTTCGTGTCGGGCTGCGGCCTTACCCCTTCAGCGATGCTGTTGAGGCAAAGAACATAGCCTGGCTGACAGCCGACTGGATTTGTTCTTCTTTATAGGGTTTGGCGATCAGGAAAGCCGGCTCCGGACGTTCGCCTGTCAGCAGGCGTTCGGGGAAGGCGGTGATGAATATAACCGGCGTATCGCCCAGATCTTTCAGCAGATCGTTGACCGCATCAATGCCCGACGAATTATCGGCCAGTTGAATATCTGCAAGGATCAAATCGGGTTTTGTGCTGTTGCCGATCTGCACAGCAGAACTGCGGGTGCGGGCGATGCCAGTGACCGTATGGCCCAAATCGGTGACAATCGCGCTGATATCGGCGGCAATGATCGGTTCATCCTCGATGATCATGATCCGGCCGGAAATGCTGTTTTCCATATCCTTGCGGGCGGTGCTGATCAGGTGGCGCACGTCGTCACGGGAAATTTCCATGATCAGGGCGATTTCCTGAATCGAGAAATCCTCGACCGTGGACAGCAACAATGCCTCACGGGTGTTGGCCCCAAGGGTGGCGAGGTGTTTGAATGCGTGGCCCAAATCGCCCGCGTCATCCTGCGTGATCGGCGCGCCAGTGCTGGCCCAGATCGCATGGAAACATTTGAACAAGCCGCCCTTCACCGTAAGGGAGTCATCAAAGATGGAGCGGTCCTGCAAAATGGCTTCTAGGGTTGCGACCGCGTATTTGTCACCGCTGCTTTGCGCCCCTGTCAAAGCGCGGGCATAGCGGCGTAAAAACGGCAGTTCGCGGGCTATCTGGTCAGAAAAATCTTCGTTCGATTGCGTGGTCGACATTTTTTTCGCCTTTTTTTGTTATTCTATGGAACCAAACGCATTGCTTGCGCGTTTGGTTCCGTAATGTGATAATATTTTTGAGTAACTGAAGCTATGGGCCTTATGGACAAGAGCAACGAAAAAGAAAAAGAGCGGGTCGCCACCTTGATAGATCAAAATCTGAAGATGATATACTCGGATTTGGCCAAAGAGGAACTTCCGGACAGGTTTAAAGACCTTCTGGCGGTCCTGAAGGCACAAGACGCTGGTAGCAAGGACACAAAATGATGTCCACAGATCCAAGAGCTGAGCTGGTTGATCATCTTCCGGCATTGAGGGCGTTTGCCTTGAGTTTGACGCGCAATTCAGCAACGGCTGATGATATGGTGCAGGACGCCGTGGTCAAAGCCTGGACAAATATCGACAAATTTGAAGCTGGCACCAAGATGCGGGCGTGGCTGTTTACCATTCTGCGCAACACCTATTATTCCAGCCTGCGCAAATCCAATCGCGAAGTTGCGGATGTTGACGGTGTGTTCACCGAAACCCTGTCTGTTAAGCCCGATCACGACGGGCGCATGCAGTTGGGTGATTTCAAGAAAGCCTTTGAAACCCTGCCCGATGAACAACGCGAGGCGCTGGTTCTGGTGGGTGCATCCGGTTTTACCTATGAAGAAACCGCCGCAATGACCGGGGTCGCCATCGGCACCGTCAAAAGCCGTGTGAACCGTGGTCGTGAACGTCTGGCCGAAATTCTGCAACTGGCCGAGGGGGATCCGATGGAGTTGACAGACTCTGCCACGATGGCGGTGATCAATAACGCAGGCCCCGTACAGCGGTGAGCCTTGAACCCGAAAAAACACCGAAATGGTATCAAAGTCTGCGGGTTCGCCTGATCCTGATGATGTCTTTGGCCTTGTTGCCCATCGGGTTGATCGCGCTGGTGCAAACCAATACGGTCACCACAAAAGGCCGCCAAAACGAAGAGTTGGCCCTGCTGGCGCTGACCGAACAGGCGGCTTTGCAAGAGCGGCTGGTCATTCAAAGCGCTTTTGGCGCGGCGCGGGGCTTTGCGGCGATGTTGTCGGATAATGTGGATGATAAAATCCGCTGTTCCCGCGCGCTGTCAAAGCTGGTGCGCACCAATGCGCGCTACAGTTTTGCGGATGTCATTTTGTTGTCGGGTGAACACACCTGCGCATCGGATGACCAATCAAAGCGGGCCATCGTCTTTCCCGACATTACCGAGATCGTTGCCGCAGGCAAACCCGCGGTCATCACCAAACGCAGCATGCAGGTGAACGGCGGATCGGCAGTTTTTGTGCTGCAACCGTTTTACAGCCGCGACACGCTTTCGGGTTATATTTCCATCACCATCCCCCACCAACCCCTTGGAATCGAAGACGATACCATCGCCAGCGGGTTGTTTTATGACATTTTGGCACTGAACCGGAACGGCGAAATCCTGTCCTCGCAAAATGACGCGGAAATTTCCCGTCAGGCCCTGCCTGTGGGGTTCAAAATCAAATGGCTGTCCCCGTATAGTTCGCGGGTGTTTGCGGGGCGTAGTGAAAACGGGGTCTCGCGCACCTATACGGCTGTGCCGGTAGAGAACGGGCAGATTTTTGTGCTGGGTATCTGGGCCTCGGACACCGGACTGTCACAGCGGTTTTTCCGGATTTTGACCACCTCGATTTTTCCGATTCTGATGTGGCTGTTCAGTCTGGGGGTGGCGCTGTTTGCCATCCACCGCCTGATCACGCGGCAAATTCAGTCTATCGGGCGGCAGATGTTGCAATTCGGGCAGGATCGGACAGCTGTGACCGATACGCTGTCGATGGATATGCCGACGGAATTGCAAACCATTCAGGATTCCTTTCTGTCCATGGCGGATTCCATTCTGCGTGAAGAAGCCAAGATGGAAGACGCCATGCGTCACCAGTCGGTGCTGACCAAAGAGGTGCATCACAGGGTAAAAAATAACCTGCAGTTGATTTCTTCGATTTTGAACATGCAAATCCGTTCAGCCAAACATGCGGAAACCAAAATGATGCTGCGCCGCATTCAGGACCGTGTGCTAAGTCTGGCCACCATCCACCGCGACCTGTATCAAACCGGCGCTGCCGGTCAGGTCAACGTGGGTGAACTTGTCCGTGAAGTTATTGAAAAAACGGTACATATCGGGTCAGAAACCGATCGTGAAATCACCTTGAAACTGGATGTGGACAACGTGATGCTTTATCCCGATCAAGCGGTGCCCATGTCACTTTTGGTGGCCGAAGCCGCCACCAATGCGATGAAATATGTAGGCACACTCGGGGTTGAAAAGCCCTGGATTTCCCTAAGTTTCAAAACCGACGCTGAAAATAAAATGTGCCAGCTTGAAATGGTGAATTCCATCGGTCCGGCACGGGACGTGGAAAGCACCGGACTCGGCGCGAAACTGATTTCTGCGTTCGGAATCCAGTTGGGCGCAAAAGTAGAGATCGAGGAAACCGAAGACACCTATAAAATGACCGTAGCCTTCGAAGCCGCCGCCTTTGAACCTGAATCCACAGATTTCTAACGATTTAGGGTGGTGGTGCTGCTGGAGAGAAACGAATTACCGTTTTATGGTGTTCCGTGGCATAGGCGAAAAGTCTAAATAGCCCTATTTTATTGGCCTTTTCTGTATCATGCTATTCCATGGCAACCCATGGCATACTATATGTTGAGGGTGGATAAAAAGGTGGATACGTTTTGGCACGTCAAATTGACCGACTTTCAGCACAAGGTTTGAAATCTATAGCGCCGGGTAAATATGCGGACGGCAACGGGCTATGGTTTCACAAGCGAGCCAATGGCGGGGCGCAATGGGTCTTGCGCGTAAACGTCCATGGGCGGCGGCGGGAAATGGGGCTTGGTGGCTATCCCAACATAACCCTAAAGGATGCGCGGCAAATGGCGCGGGACAAACGTGCTCTGGTGGCGCTGGGCTTGGACCCGATCAAGGAACGCGAAAAACAGAAGCGGGATGCGGCGCGGAATATTCACCTGCTGCGCGATATTGCCTTAGATGCCTTTGAAAGCCGCAAGGCCGAATTGAAAGGCGATGGCGTAAACGGGCGCTGGTTCTCACCCCTTGAAATTCACGTCTTGCCCAAGCTGGGCGCGGTTCCGGTTTCTGATATTGACCAAAAAGACATACGCGACACGCTGGCTCCGATCTGGCACGACAAGGCGCATACAGCAAGCAAGGCGCTCAACCGTCTGAACATTTGTCTGCGCCATGCGGCTGCGCTTGGTCTGGAGGTGGATCTGCAAGCGACTGAAAAGGCCAAGGCGCTTCTGGGCAAGCAACGGCACAAAACGCAGCATATTCCCGCAATCCCGTGGCAGCAAATGCCTGACTTCTATCAAAGCCTGAGTGGGGGCAGTGTCACGGAACTGGCAATGCGGCTGCTGATTTTAACGGCGGTACGGTCGAAGCCGTTGCGGTTTATCCGCTTGGACGAAATTGAAGGTGATGTTTGGACGATTCCAAGTGAAGCCGTGAAAGGCCGCAAGGATGCGACAAGCGACTTCAGGGTTCCGCTATCCCAGGAGGCGTTAGCCGTGATCGAGCAAGCCAAGCCATTCGCGCGGGATGGCTACCTGTTTCCCAGTATCCGCAAGGGCGTCATTTCAGATGCAACCATGAGCCGCTTTATGGAGCGGCGCGGCATGGTGGAGCGGCCACACGGGTTCCGGTCCAGTTTCAGGGATTGGACCGCAGAAGCGACCAGCACGCCCCGTGATGTGGCTGAAACCTGTCTGGGGCATGTATCCGGTGGCGTAGTGGAAAGGGCTTATAAGCGGACGGATTTTCTAGAGCAGCGGCGGATGCTTATGGAGCGGTGGGGGCGGTGCCTCGAAAGGCCTAATTCGAATATCGCAAAAATAGCTTAGGGTAGAGATGGACCAAAATCATTTAGCTGTCTTTTTGCGGATTTCTCTAGAACTCAATTCAACTGCCGAGAGGTATTCGCTATTTCGAACCATTGAGGCTTCTGAATTTTTCGAGTTTGGTAAATTTGTTTGGCAGATTGCACCAAAGAGAACTTACGGAGATGGATTAGAAACTTTCGAAGACGTAATTAAACAACATGAAACCCGAAGGTTAAATGAGGTAGAGATTCTGCGGTTGTGGCGTGAGATTAATAACTTTGCCCACTATGAAAGTTTAACGTTTTCTCATCCGTTCGAGAACCTTGATCTAGGCCGACTATCGGTAGAACGTTCAAAAAAGTTTGCGATTCAATATTTGACAAGCTGTGGAATCGATTTCGAAGGGTGGAACGAAACGCGCCTTTACAGAGATGCGGACTTTGAATGGAGCCAAGTTCTTAATGATGATTATGTGGTCTGGCTTGAAGGCTGGACTCGACAAGGCCACTCAGAATCGGATGTCAAATTTGCAATTCTTGCTAACTCGAAAGAGGAAGAAGATTTATTTCGCAGCGCATTAGAGCGAGATGCACTTTCTCATCTTATCATTTCACGGACGGATTTAGCGGTCGACAATCAAGTATATTATCATCGAGCAAGGTCTCTCCGTGATGTGCATAGGTTAGAATTGATCGAAGTGAATACTCCAATGTGGCACGCGCTAAACATTCTGTACTGGTATTATGATGTTCTTCAATATGCCCAAGTTGGATATGAAAACCACGGTTCGCCAATAGGAGCGATTGCTCAAAAAATTGAAGATGCGGCAGAAGCGGGATTCGAAATGGGCCGCTCGCATCAATCCCTAATAACAAAGAAATTCGACAGGTTCACGCTTACAGGCATCAAATTAGACTCATCGTTAAAAACAGCGGCGCAGATAACAAATAATCGGCACAAAGATTTGCGGCAGCAGCGATTTGAGGTGATGGAACAATTCGTTTCCAAGCTGGGCGTGCAAGGAGCAGCTCGGATTTGTTCAAAAAGAGGCTTGGGGAATGCCGCAGCCATTAAGCGCCAATGGGACAGGTGGAAAGAAAAGCGGGACACCTAGCTGCTGTCCCTAAGTCCATACCCTATTCTGATGTAGCCAACAGAAACTTACGGGGTACCATTATGAAATACCTATCCTTCCGCGACCTGCAAAACAAACTCGGTGGCCGTGGTCGCACCACAATCTACCGCGATGTTGAAACGGGCCGCTTGCCCAAACCGTTCAAAATAGGTTCGCGCCTGTTTTGGAAAGAAGCCGAGATCGACGCGGCGATTGAATCCCAGAACCAATAAAAAACCCCACCGCTCACGCGGTTAACCGCGCTGGCAAGTGGGGCCATTCCTTGCACCGGAATACAAAGACCTTACACGCCCAGCGCCCCCTTAGACAAGGAGGCCGTTCATGGCCCAACCCACTTTCTACTCTCAAAACACCCAAATCTTCTGGGCTTGCAAATCACGGCTGGCAGGTCGGAAAATTTCAACAGGAACCGAAATTCGGGAAAGTCACGGCTGGCGCTTGGGCGCTATTGTCCATCGGCTGCGAACCGAGTTCGGATGGCCTATCGAAATGGAGCGCGGCGCTGGGTGCGTTGCCTATTACTCACTGGCAACGGACACAGACAAGTCCAAGCTGCGCTTTCCACCGTCTGCAACGGCGCTGGGCGCAACAGAGGTGGAGCAATGAAAGCCGTCCGCATTGCCCGTCTACGCCGCCGTTATGGTCTGACCCCAACCCAAGCCCGTCTGATAGACCGCTTGGCCTATGGAGGCGTTTAGGATGCCCCAGACGTACCGATTGAAGCGTATGGCGGGCCGCTGGCATGTCATGGCCGTAAAGCCCACCACAAACGCCCTAGAAACGGGCTGGCTGTCTCTAGGGGGCTGTGCCGATCCCGTCACCGCAACCCGCGTCTATCTGGCTTTGAAACGTAGAAAGGACCGCCAATGAGCCGCAAGCCATTCAAGCGCGGCAAACGGGGGGCTGGGCGTCACGTCCAGCTTCCTGAGTGGCTGCAAGCCTGCCCCGCATGGGCTACCCTAAAACCTGGGCCAAGGGCGCTCTACACCGAATTAAAACGGCGATTTAACGGGGTGAACAATGGGCAGATAATCCTAAGTCACCGCGATGCGGCGCTGGCTCTGAACGTCCACCGCAACACAGTCGGGCCGTGGTTCCAAGAATTGCAGGACCGCGGATTTATAGAAATGGTGCAAGCGCCCCACCTTGGACCGTCCGGTTGTGGCAAAGCGGCGGTTTGGTCATTGCAGGAGTTGCCCAGCGCAGATGGGCGTTCGGCGGCAATGGGATTTATGAGGTGGAGGCCAAAGGAAAAGCCCCGCACAAAAAGCCAGCACGACTGCCACAAAAAACAGGACGGTTGCGGGCTAGATGAAACTAGTAGTCGGGGTGCTGGCACAAAATCTGTGACGCTTTGAAAGGTTTTTCCGAGTGAAGCGCCACAAAAAACAGGACATATATACATCTAGCCATAGGCAATAGTTTGTTAACGAGACCAACGCGCGCGCATAGGGGCGGGCGCAATTCTCAATAATCTATCAGGTGCTGCGTGAATTTGATTTGGAGATCACCTTTCTAAGTAAGGTAGTCTCGGCTCTAAAGTGGATGTCGTCCTGTAATCAGTCCCATCGTCATAATCGTGCTGCAACTCCAAACTCTTCCTACAAGGGGGTATCCAAGTAAGCTTTGGTCCTTCTTCTTGCTGCTTTAGCCAGACAAACCAGGCGTAGCCAGTTGCGGTAGACGCCTTTTGGTCTAAACGACCTTTTACCATGGGCACACGTTCAGAAAACTGGGCAAAAATGGCGGGAGGGTAAGGAGTGAAAACTCTGTGAAATCTGCCAATACTCTCAAGAAAAACTGTTCTTGCGAGTATTGCTACGCCTTTTCGAGCTATCGGTAGCGATTTAAGGATAAACTCCTCGGCGAGCTTAAACGGGGGATTTGTAATTACCCAGTCGTAAGAGTTTTCTTCATAATTTTCAGAAGTGAAATCAGAAATTTTCCCATAGTGGTAGTCTGCCACATCTGACGAAGATACAGAACCAAAATACTCCTTTAACGCCAACGACATATATCCTTGTCCGCAGGCTGGTTCTAAGCAGGTTTGGTTTCTCAAGTCGGTATGCTTCCCGACCACGTGTTCAATCAGCGCCCTAGTAGCCCAAGGAGGAGTTGGAAAGTTATCGAAACTCTCCTTAGGCTCTGTTCTCTGCGCCATTACAGCGTGTGATGTATTTTGCATTTGTAACCCGATTGAGAATTGCTGAATACAGCTAGTCCAGCGCTGATTTGTCGGACTATCCCAAAACCACAACGCTGAACAGCTACATTTCTTAAACGGGTGTTAGTACTTGAGGTTCTTTAAAGTTCACGCTTCATTTCGGTTGAACTTCGTAATTGCAGCCTTGAGTATATCTAATGCGGATTGGCTGTCTCCCTGTTCCAATTGTTTGATTGCATTGGATACGCCCCCTCTCAGCCTCTGCGCTTTCGGGCCTACGGCGCCCTTAGGTGGCAAGTCCTCTACATTTGCCATTGTTAAATTTCCATAAGCGCCTGCTTCAACTTCAGCTACTCTGGCTTGATTTTCTCCGAACCATGCCGCGATATCATGTCTTTTATCGCCTCTTGCAACCATACCCAAAACGATTTGAGCTTCTCGGTTTGTAAATGACAAAACTATACTCCCAATTAATCATATAAGTGTTACGAATGAATTGGCCCAGTGAACCTAGCGAAAATTGAAAGGTCAATTAAGACAACTCTGGATAGCAGTATTAAGCATCAAATTTGCTGTTTCAAGCTATCAATTTGGTCTAGTCGGGAAACTATGTATCCATCGCGACGAGGGTGGATAAAAGGGTGGATAAGGAAACCACACAGCTCTCAAATCCATTTAATAACAAAGAGTTATGTGGATTTGGTGGTGCTGCTGGAGAGAATCGAACTCTCGACCTCTCCCTTACCAAGGGAGTGCTCTACCTCTGAGCTACAGCAGCCTGCTGTGATTTGCGGGGTTTTAGCGGAATATCACACGAACGCAAGCG
>JAXMOF010000062.1:0-25173 GCA_034670045.1 Amylibacter sp.
TTATAAAAATGATTCGTTTGCAGTAAATAGACTGTCAGGTACGAGCGTAAGGTGAAATAATGACACAATTTCCTAAAATTCAGGCGCGGTTTGATGCGGCGCTGGCGATTTTTGAAGACGCAGCTGCGCAATCCGGTGACACTGCAAAAACACAAGAACAGGCAGCCCGAATTGCCGAACTGGAAGCGGAACTTTCAGCAGCACAGGACGCGCTGGACGAGTCAAACGACAGGTTCAAAGGGGTGAAGGCCGAACAAGCCGCAGCCGCTGAAAAATCCGAAGCCCAGCGGGTGGCGCTGGTCAAACAGATCGACACCATCGACACCGCCCGCGTGGCCAGCGAAAAACAACTGACCAAAGTGCGCCAGTTCAACAAGCACCTTAAGAAACTGAACGCAGGTCTGCGTAAAGCGAACGAGGAAAACGTCGGCGACGTGGATTTGATCAACGCCTCGCTAGAAGCGGAAATCACCCAGATCAAAGAACAGCGCGATGTGGATCTCGAAGAAATCAACGGCATTCTTGCCCGAATGACGCCACTCGTGGAGGGCAATTAATATGGCTGAAGTAAGAGTATCTATCGGCGGGCGCGATTTCGAAGTGGCCTGCCATGATGGCGAGGAACATTTCCTGCAATCCGCAGCCCTGCTGTTGGACAATGAAGCCAGCGCCCTGAACGAGGCGTTGGGCCGTATGCCCGAAACCCGCATGCTGCTGATGTCCGGCTTGATGTTGGCTGACAAGACTGCCAGCCTTGAAGACCAGTTGAAAAATGCCCCGCCAGCCGCCAGCCAAGCTGCCCCGGTTGAAGACGAAGCCGCCCAGAAACGCGCCCGCAAGGCCGAAGCGCAGTTGAGCGAGGCCCAGACCGAACTGGCAGAGTTACGCGCAGAACTGGCCGAACTTCAGGCCAAGGCGCATGCGGTTGTGAAAAAGGCCACCGAGTCTGAAACACTTCGCGATAAAACCGAAGCAAAGGTGGGCGAACTTGAAGCGGCGCGCGATGCGGCCGAAGAACGGGCGAACGGGGCAGACGCTGCACGGGAAGCGGCTGAAGTACGGGCGAATGAGGCTGAAGCGGCGCGGGACGCGGCTGTGTCTGTGATGCAGTCCATGGTCAAACGCATTGAATACGCTGCGGAAAGCATAAAAAAGGCCGGTTAAAACCGGCCTTTGGTCACGTTGCAAAGCAGTCGGGCTTATCCGTTGGCTTCGCGAATTTTTGCGGCGGCGTCTTTGTCAAAAGACACGCCGTTTTCTTCAAACAATGTGTCCAGCTCGCCCGACAGGGTCATTTCTGTGATGATGTCACAGCCGCCGACAAATTCGCCTTTGACATAAAGCTGCGGGATTGTCGGCCAGTCCGAGAAATCCTTGATTCCCTGACGAATACCGTCATCTGCCAGCACATTCACATCGGTGAATTGCACGCCCATATAGTTCAATACCCCTGCAACACGGGAAGAAAACCCGCATTGAGGCATGGTGGCGGTGCCCTTCATGAACAAAACAACATCGTTGTTGTCCACGGTTTCTTGAATTTGTGCTTTTGAATCGGTCATTTTAAGGTTCCTTGCTGCGGTCGGCCGCTTTCGCCAATTGATATATCAATGAAAGCGTAAAAGACAATGGGACAAGATGATCACTTTCGCGCGTGTGTCGGCACGAAGATTTGCGCGTATCGGTCCGGGTCTTTGGTGATGTAATATGTGTGGCTGTGGCCGGTTTCAAAGGTGTTGGCCTGTATTTGCGCGTCTGTGGCGTCCGGTCTGCGATCCCTTAGCAGGGCATCACCACGCATTTTAGAGCGGGTTAGGAACACCAGAACGATGACAATGAACAGGATTAACACAAAACTAAAGGTCATGTCGCGCCTTTCGCGGGGCAGGCCCGCCCTGAAACGCGCGACACAGGGATTTGTGCTGCGCGGTTACTCTTTGGCTTTGGTGGTCAGGGCCAATGCGTGCAATTCGCCCGACGGACCATCCATTTTACCCTTCAAGGCTGCATAGACCATCCGTTGCTGGGCCACGCGGTTTTTGCCAACGAATTCCTCGGCCACAATATGGGCCGCCATATGAACCCCGTCATCCCCTTGTACGACAATTTCAGCCGTTGGGAAAGTTTCACGCAGCAGGGCTTCGATTTCAGGGGCGGTCATGGGCATGGCTTGGTCCTAACGGGATGTCTCTGGCAGAAAGTGTGGGGGCCTTTGTGGATCAGCCAAAGATGTTTGGCAAGCCATCGTTGAACCCTGCGCGGGCGGTGGACAGGGGCAGGGTGGCAGCGCCAAGGCTGATCACCTCGCCTTCAAACCGACCGATGACCTGCGCGGGAACGCCTGCGGCTTCAGCGGCGGCCAGCACAGCGTCCGCTTGGGACGTGGCCAGCAGATAGCGGGCCTGATCCTCGCCAAAGAACCAACCTGTGTCGCCTTCGGAAACGCTTACACCGCAGTCAGCCGCAAAGGCCATATCGGCTGCGGCAAGGGCAACGCCACCATCCGACAGGTCATGGGCCGCTGTGATCCGCTTGTCTGCCTGCATGGCACGGATGAATTCACCCGCTGCCCGTTCGGCTTTCAGATCCACATGGGGCGCATCGCCGTCTTCGCGGTTGAACAGTTCTTTCAGCAGGGCAGACTGACCCAGATGGCCGGTTGTTTCCCCGATCAGAACCAGCGTGTCACCGGATTGGGCCACAGTGCCGATCATCTGGTCCGCAGAGGTCATCAGCCCCACAGCGCCGATGGTCGGAGTCGGCAGGATACCCACGCCGTCGGTTTCATTATACAGGCTGACGTTGCCAGATACGATGGGCATATCCAGCGCGACACAGGCTTCTCCGATGCCGTGGATACAGCCGACAAACTGCCCCATGATTTCAGGTTTTTCCGGATTGCCGAAATTCATATTATCAGTTGTTGCCAATGGCTTGGCGCCCGTAGCGCATAGATTGCGATAGGCTTCGGCCACGGCCTGTTTACCACCTTCAAACGGGTTGGCCTTGCAATAGCGCGGTGTCACGTCAGACGTAAACGCCAGCGCTTTCGGCGTGCCGTGTACCCGCACAACACCTGCATCCGATCCCGGACGTTTCACCGTATCGGCCATCACCATCGTATCATATTGTTCATAAACCCACGCGCGCGAGGCGTAGTTGGGCGAAGACAGCAGCGTCAGCAATGCCTCTGCGGGGTCAACGGCGGGGATGTCCCCGACGGGGGCTGCCGCAGGGGTTTCAACCCAAGGGCGGTCATATTCGGGCGCAGTGCCGGACAGGGCTTTCAGCGGCAGATCGGCTTTCACTTCGCCGTTGTGCATGATCAAAAAGCGGTCTTCGGCGATGGTTTCGCCCACGATCGCGAAATCCAGATCCCATTTGTCAAACACGGCTTTGGCCTGTGCTTCCAATTCGGGTTTCAGCACCATCAACATGCGCTCTTGGGATTCTGACAACATCATTTCATAGGCTGTCATGTTTTCTTCGCGGATTGGCACGTCTTCAAGGTTCAGCCGCACGCCCAGATTGCCTTTGTCGCCCATTTCAACGGCGGAACAGGTCAGGCCCGCAGCGCCCATATCCTGAATGGAAATCACAGCACCGGTTTGCATCAGCTCCAGTGTGGCTTCCATCAGGCGTTTTTCGGTGAAAGGATCGCCAACCTGAACAGTGGGGCGCTTTTCTTCGATTGTGTCGTCGAATTCAGCGCTGGCCATGGTTGCACCGCCCACGCCATCGCGACCGGTTTTGGCACCCAGATAGACCACAGGCATGCCCACACCCGAAGCGGCCGAATAGAAAATTGCATCCGTATCCGCCAGACCCGCCGCAAAGGCATTGACCAGGCAGTTGCCGTTATAGGCTTCGTGAAAGCGCAATTCGCCGCCAACAGTTGGCACGCCAAAACAGTTGCCATAGCCGCCAACCCCCTGAACCACACCAGACACCAGCGATTTGGTTTTCGGGTGGGTTGTCTGGCCGAACGACAAAGAGTTCATTGCCGCAATCGGACGTGCCCCCATGGTAAACACATCGCGCAGAATGCCACCAACGCCCGTAGCCGCCCCTTGGTAAGGTTCGATATAGGACGGGTGGTTGTGGCTTTCCATCTTGAACACAACACATTGGCCATCACCAATATCCACGATACCCGCGTTTTCACCCGGACCACAGATCACTTGAGGGCCTTCGGTGGGCAGGGTGCGCAGCCATTTCTTGGACGATTTATAAGAACAATGCTCGTTCCACATGGCGGAAAAGATACCCAGTTCCGTGAACGTAGGTTCGCGCCCGATCAGATCAAGAATACGCTGGTATTCTTCCGTATTGAGTCCGTGATCTTTGATAAGTTTTTCGGTGATTACCGGATCGGTCATGCTGTGTTGTCCCAATACGTGTGGTTTTGCGGGTGTATTACTGGAACCCTGTCTTTGGCGAAAGACCCGAAACTGCCGCAGATTGAATATTTTCGGATTTATTTGTGCCCTTGTGTCGATTTCACCGGAGTCCGTTCGTCATTTCAGTATCAAACCCAACTGACGGAGGATTTCATGCCCTTACCCATTACTTCTTTATACGCCGCAATTCTGGCGCTGATGCTGATTGCGCTGACCTATTATGTTATAAAGGGGCGCGCAAATACCGGCGTTTCGATCCTGCACGGTGGCGATATGGCTTTGGCCACGCGGATCAGGCAGCATGGGAATTTCGTGGAATTTGTGCCGATGGCGCTGATTGTTATGGCGCTGGCGGAACTAGGCGGCGCCAATGCAACTGCGCTGAATGTAGCGGGCATCCTGCTGGTGGTGGCGCGGATCGTGCAGCCCTTTGGCATGCATCCTGACATTGCCACCAAACCGTTGCGCATCATCGGCGGGGCAGGGACGCATCTTTCGATTCTGATTTCTGTCGCGCTGATCCTGATTGCCCGCTTTGCGGGATGATCCTGCGCAGTGAACCCTTGCAGCATTTTGTTGATTTTTCCACCCGAGTTTGACCAAACTCGCCCAACCTGAAAGGACTTACCATGAAATACCTTGCTCTTATCTATGCCGCCCCGGGGACTAACCCCGATTTTGGAACCCCTGAATTCGCCGCCTCGATGGAAGAGTGGAACAAGCTGAACCAGACCTATATCGACGCGGGCATTATGGTGTCGGGTGATGCCTTGCAGGATGTGGCAACCGCCACGTCGATCCGTATCCGTGACGGCAAAACAGAAACCATCGACGGCCCGTTTGCCGAAACCAAGGAACAGTTGGGCGGGTATTATCTGCTGGATTGTGCCGATCTGGATGAGGCAATCAAATACGCCGCCATGATCCCTGTGGCCCGTTACGGAACGGTCGAGGTGCGGCCGATCATGGACCTAGGCTAATCCGCTGGCGGCTGTGGCAGATACCGTCCACGGGGCCCTGAACCGGGTTTTGCAGGACAGTCACGGCCGTCTACTTGCCGCGTTGATCGCGAATTTGCGGGATTTCCAACTGGCCGAGGACAGCATGCAAGACGCGCTGGCCTCGGCCCTTGTGCATTGGGACCGGTCTGGCATTCCGGCCAATCCTGCGGGCTGGCTGTTACAAACCGCGCGGCGCAAGGCGATTGATCGTTTGCGTAGATCGCAGAATTTTAACGTAAAATCAGCGCAATACACCTTGCTGTTAAAGCTGGATCAGATGGATGCCGAAGATGAAGCACAGCAGGAGATTCCCGATGAACGCCTGCGGCTGATTTTTACCTGCTGCCACCCCGCGCTGGACCCGAAAACCCGTATTGCCCTGACCCTGCGTACCCTTGGGGGCTTGACCACTGCCGAAATTGCCCGTGCCTTTCTGGACAGCGAAGCTGCCATGGCGCAGCGATTGGTGCGCGCGCGTCACAAGATCGCCAAATCCGGCGTGCCGTTTCGCGTGCCAGAGGGCGCGGATTGGGCGGATCGGCTGAATTCGGTTCTTAGCGTGATCTATCTGATTTTTAACGAAGGCTACGCTGCCACCCGTGGTGATCGCCAAATCCGCGTTGATCTTTGCGAAGAGGCGATTTTTCTGGCGCGTCTGATTGCAAAACTCTGCCCGCACCAGCCCGAAGTGGACGGGTTGCTGGCGCTTATGTTGATGATCCACGCCCGCAGACATGCCCGTGCTTTGGCGGATGGCACGTTGATCCCGCTGGAGGACCAGAACCGTGCCACATGGGATCAGGGGCTGATTGCGCAGGGGATCGGGCTGGTCGAACAGGCGCTGCGCCGCCGCCCGCTGGGGCCATACCAGCTTCAGGCTGCAATTCAGGCGGTGCATTCCGAAGCACAGAGTTTTGCAACCACCCGCTGGGATGAAATTCTGGGGCTTTACACAGTGCTGCTGGGGTTTGACGGATCGGCCATTGTCCGATTGAACCGCTGCGTGGCGCTATCCTACGTTGAGGGGCCGGATGCGGCGCTGGTTGAAAGCGCGGAATTGCAAGCGGATCTGGCCTATTATCAGCCGTTTCACGCCGCACAGGCAGAGTTTTACCGCCGTGCAAAACGCTTTGATCAAGCGGTCCAATCCTATGACCGCGCCATCGAGCTATGCGAAAATCGCAGTGCCGCGGCGTTTCTGGATGGAAAAAGGCGTGGCACAAAAAAAGAGGCCGAGCATTTGCTCGGCCTTTAGTCCAACAGGGAGGTGAAGGAAAACGAGAACTGATGCTCAACCATTCGCCTTCGAGATTAAGATATAAACTGAAGACGTTAACGACAAGTGTAAAAAGGACACATACGTTGCATATCCGTCATGCGCACAGCGCATAGCTTGACCTTAAGTTGTGGTATTTTCCGACAAGCCTTTGAAAAATGCAGCTAAATTTGTGACAATTTTTTGTCAGCTTTTATCTCTTCCAGCACAAAATCCCTGAAAATAGCTACTTTTTTCGAATGTCGCAGCTCTTCGGGGTAGGCAAGATAGACCGGAACCTGATGACTTTGCTCATCTGGCAACACACGGACAAGTTGTGGAAAGTCCACCGTGACATAGCTTGGCAGCAGGCCGACACCCACGCCATAAAGCACCGCTTGCAGCACACCAAAGTAGTTGTTCACTGTCAGGTGGGACAGGTGATCCCCCGCCAGAATGGGCCGTATCCAGTTCAAACTGGCGGTGACTTGTTGTGACGTCAGGTTCTGGCTGACGATGCGATGTTTGCGCAATTCCTCAAAATCTTCGGGAACGCCGAATTTATCCAGATAGGGCTGGGTGGCGTAGAACCGCATGTTCACATCCATCAAGCGGCGGCGCACCAGATCGGCCTGGCTTGGCTCTTTCATGCGGATCGCGACATCGGCTTCCCGCATGGGCAGGTCCAGCACGCGCTCTTCCAGCATCAGGTCGATTTTCAGATCGGGATACCGGTCATACAGACGCCCCATGCGGGGGGACAGCCACAAGGACCCGAACCCTACGGATGTGGTGACTTTCAATTCGCCAAACACCTCATCCTCGGAATCGCGCAAGCGGGCTTCTGTGGTTTCCAGCTTTTTGGACATGGCTGAAGTGGCGTCGAACACCAGCTCGCCCTGTTCGGTCAGGATCAAGCCCCGCGCATGGCGGTGAAACAGGGTCACACCAAGAGTTTCCTCCAGGGCGCGGATTTGCCGGCTGACCGCAGATTGTGACAGATGAAGTGCGTCCCCCGCGTGCGTCAGGCTGCCTGCATCTGCAACCGCATGAAATATGCGTAACTTGTCCCAATCCAAAGCCTGCTCCCCCTGTTCATCTTTTGATTGCGAATTATGTAGAAGCCTAGGGCGGCAAAAGCAACGAAAACACGCTTGCATATTTTTCTTGATAGGTCAGATTTTATGACCTATTATTGCCGTAAGCACTGTGGAGGATGCCCCATGACCAAACAGGAAATCTCACTCGCGGACCGTCTCGACTTGTCCAAACATACGGTTTTGTTGAACGGAACACAGGCGCTTGTGCGTCTGGTTCTGGCGCAAAAAGAACGGGATCGCGGGGCAGGGTTGAACACTGCTGGCTATGTCACGGGGTATCGCGGATCGCCGCTGGGTGCGGTTGATTTGCAGATGGAGCGGGCCAGTAAGCAACTGACCGCCAGCGATGTTGTGTTTCAGGCGGGCCTGAACGAAGACCTGGCCGCAACCGCCCTTTGGGGCGCACAGCAGGCCGAACTGTACGGTGAGGGTAAATTCGACGGGGTTTACGGCCTGTGGTACGGCAAAGGGCCGGGCGTGGACCGGTCTGGCGATGTGTTCCGCCATGCAAATATGGCTGGTACGTCGAAAAACGGCGGTGTTCTGGTCTGTATGGGCGATGACCACACGGGCGAAAGTTCGACCGTTTTGCACCAGTCCGAATTTGCCTTGGTGGATGCGATGATGCCGATCCTGTCCCCTGCGGGTGTGCAGGAGGTGCTGGATTACGGCGCCTATGGCTATGCGCTTAGCCGCTATTCCGGCTGCTGGGTGGGCTTGAAATGCGTCAAGGACACGATTGAGGCAACTGCCGTGGTAGACGGCGACCCGAACCGTGTTTCGATCAAAATCCCGACAGATTTCGCCCTGCCACCCGACGGTATCAATATCCGCGCAGATGACAGCCCTGTGACACAAGAGGCCCGACTGCACGATTATAAACGCTTTGCAGCCGAGGCTTTTGCCCGCGCAAACACGCTCGACAAACGGATGGCTGGTAAGGCGGGTGCCAAGATCGGTATCGTATCCAGCGGTAAAAACTGGCTGGATACCCAACACGCGCTGGACCTGCTGGGGCTGGATGCTGCGGAAATGGAACGTCTGGGCATCACCACCTATAAGGTCGCCATGGTCTGGCCGCTGGATATGACCAGCTTTCACGAATGGGCCGAAGGGCTCGACATGGTTATTGTCGTCGAGGAAAAACGCAAACTGATCGAAGTGCAGATCAAAGAGGCGCTGTTTGACGATCACAGCCCCCGCCGCGTGGTGGGCTGGAAACACGACATTCGCAAGGGCGAGCTGGTGTTCTCTGTGAAGGGTGCGCTTGATCCCATTACAATTGCACAGAAAATTGCCATGCTGCTGGGCGAAGAGGGCCGTTTGACCGATGGTATCAAACAATCCCTGATGCGTCTGGAAGAAGCCACCGCAGGCGACAACGCCGAAGAAATTGCCGCGCGGACTCCGTGGTTCTGTTCGGGCTGTCCGCATAACTCATCCACCAAAGTGCCAGATGGCTCGCGGGCTTATGCGGGGATCGGCTGTCACTATATGGCCAAATGGATGGACCGCGACACCGTCGGATTTACCCATATGGGGGCCGAGGGTGCGAACTGGATTGGCGAGTCGCTGTTTTCCAATCGGGACCACGTGTTCCAGAATCTGGGCGATGGCACCTACAACCACTCTGGCGTGCAGGCGATCCGTGCGGCTTTGGCAGCGGGCACCAATATCACCTATAAAATCCTGTTCAACGATGCGGTTGCGATGACTGGCGGGCAGGACAACGAAGGCGATTTGTCAGCATCCCGAATTTATGCGGAAATTCAGGCGATGGGGGTGAAAAACATCGCCCTTGTCTATGATGAAAAGGAAGAAATCGACTTTTCCGAATTTCCGTCAAATGTGATGAAGTATGAACGCGCAGAACTGCTGACCGTTCAGAATAAATTCAAAGAAACCAAAGGCGTAACGGCCATTATTTATGTGCAGACTTGTGCTGCCGAAAAACGCCGCCGCCGCAAGCGCGGCTTGTTCCCTGATCCGGATCAGCGGATTTTCATCAACCCTGCGGTCTGTGAAGGCTGTGGCGACTGTGGTGTGCAATCCAACTGCGTTTCGGTCACACCGCTGGAAACCGAACTGGGCCGCAAGCGGGAAATCGACCAATCAAGCTGTAACAAAGACTTTTCCTGTGTGAACGGGTTCTGCCCCAGCTTTGTGACCGTAAAAGGCGGTACGCCCAAGAAACGTGCAGCCAGCGGTATGCAACTGCCGGCACTGGCCGATCCGGTGATCCCGACGATCAACGGCACCCATAATCTGGTGATTACGGGTGTTGGCGGTACAGGTGTTGTTACGGTTGGCGCCGTTCTGGCCATGGCCGCCCACGTAGAGGGCAAAGGCGCTGGCATGATGGAAATGGCTGGTTTGGCACAAAAAGGTGGTGCGGTGCATATCCATTGCCGGATTTCCGAAAAACCAAGCGATATCAGTGCTGTTCGCGTTGCAATCGGGGAAGCGGACGGCGTGATCGGTGGTGATCTGGTGGTCACGGCGGGGTCAAAAACTCTTGGCCTCATGGGGCGCGGACGTACCAAAGTTGTCTGCAACAGCCATGATATTGTGACGGGTGACTTTACCCAGAACGCAGAATTCTTCCTGCCAAGCGATCGTTTGCAAGTGTCCTTAACAGGGCGGTTGGGCGAAGAAGCCGTCAGCTTTTTTGACGCCACCGAACTGGCACGGGTGCATCTGGGCGACAGTATTTATGCCAATATGCTGATGGTTGGGGCTGCATGGCAAAACGGGTTGATCCCGCTGTCAGAGGATTCAATCCTGAAAGCGATCGAGCTGAATGGCGCAGGGGTCGAAGGCAACAAACGTGCGTTTGCTGTGGGCCGCTGGGCCGTCAGCCATCTGGAAGATGCGGCGAAATCCCTGCACAGCACCGTAGTGGAGCTGCCAAAATCACTGGATGAAAAAATCAACTACCGTGCAGACATGCTGCGCGCTTTCCAGAATGATGCACTGGCCCGGAAATACCGCGCTTTCGTATCGGATGTTAAGGATGCCGATCTGCGTGAAGCCGTGGCAAAGTCCTATTATAAGTTATTGGCTTATAAGGATGAATACGAAGTGGCGCGCCTGCATGCTGATAACGTTCAGGCCATGGTTGCTGATAGCTTTGACAATGTGAAATCCTTGGAGTTCCACCTTGCTCCGCCGATTTTGCCCGGCAAAACAGCGGATGGGCGCCCGAAAAAGCGCAAGTTCGGTCCGTGGATTCTGCCTGTGTTCAACCTGCTGAAACGGGGCAAAGTCCTGCGGGGAACGCCGCTTGATCCCTTTGGTTATTCCAGCGAGCGTAAGATGGAACGGGCCTTGATCGCAGAATTCGAACGGGACATGAAAGAGGTTCTGCCGCTGGCCACTCCGGCCACACAGGATCTGGTTCTGGCCTTGGCGGAACTGCCCATGCAAATCCGTGGCTATGGCCCGGTGAAACAGCAAAACGTCACAACCGTTGGCAAACGTCGCGAAGAATTACTGGTCGCGATCCGCGCAGGCGGCAGCGTTCAATCCGCCGCAGCGGAATAAAAACCGAAAGGCTACGCCCCCAGCCCGGCCCGCATGGCGGCCCGGCGCAGGGGCGTGGTTTCATTCAGGAATTGCAGCCCCTTCAGGCGCAAGGCACGCAGGTTCGGGCTTTCCAGCAGTGCGGCGCGGTTCAACATATCCACACCTGACACACGCGCGGTAATGTCCGGCATGCGCTTGCGCTCATAGGCGGCCAGCATCGCAGGGCTGCCCAGGATGGCACCGTTTTCGATCAGATCAACCAGCGCCTGCACATCCCCAAGGCTCATGTTCAACCCCTGTGCGCCGATCGGGGGCACCACATGGGCAGCCTCGGCCATCAGGGCGGTATGGGGGCCGGTCAGGCGGTCCGCCTTTTGCGACAGGATCGGCCAGAGATTGCGCGGGCTGGTCAGGGTCAGCGGCCCCAGAATATCGCAAGACCGCAGATTGGCCTGCACCGTAAAATCCGCGTCATCAAGCGCCATCAGACCAGCCGCTTTCGGGCCGGTTTCCATCCAGACCACAGCGGATTGGGGGATGCCGTTTTCATCCGGCAGAGGCACCAGCGTAAACGGCCCGCCAGTGCGATGGATTTCGGTTGAAATATTGTTGTGCGGGCGCGGGTGCGACACGGTAAACACCATCGCCTTTTGCCCGTAACGCCATGTTTTTACGCCAATTTCCAACATATTCCGGATCGCAGAATTGCGCCCGTCGGCCGCCACGACCAAAGGCGTTTCAATCTGGCTGCCATCACTAAGCGCCACCAGAGCATGGGCGTGGCGTGCCACAATCCGCGTGGTGCTGGTGCCAAAGCGCAGGGTGATATTGGCTGTCTGTTCGATCTGGGCCAAAATTTCGCGACGCAGCAACCAGTTTGGCAGGTTCCACCCGAAAGGCGCGTCTGACATTTCGCCTGCGTCAAAATCCGCAAGATAGCGAATTTCGCCAACCTCTCCGCCTGCATCTGCCAGTCGCATGATCTGCAAAGGTGCTGCAAAGGGGGCAAGTCGCGCCCACAAGCCAGCGGATTCAAGGGTGGCGCGGGCAGGCTGTAAAAACGCCGTGCTGCGCCTGTCAGCCTTGGGGTCCGCCTTTTGTGTGACTGCGGGTTGGGGATCAACACACAGTACCGAAAGACCCAAGCGGCCAAAGGCACAAGCGGCAATCAGGCCTGAAAGCCCGCCGCCACTGATGAAAATATCAAACCGTTCACGTTCCATATGCCAGAGTTAGAGCGGCTTTGGTGCGAAGGAAAGCATCAGGCGACGATCTGCGACAGAAAAGCTGTCAGATCCTCGGTCTGGTGATGGATATAGGGCCGCGCTGTGGGCGGGCCGACCAGAACAGTGCGCATGCCAAGCCCGTGGGGGACTTCTAGATTGCGCGGATCATCTTCGAACATACTGGCGCGTGTGGGGTCGAAACCGTCGCGCTTCAGGATTGCGGCATAGGCATCAGGGCCGGGTTTTGGCAGGAAATTGGAATGTTCAATTCCGTAAATCGCATCAAAAATCCCCGACAGTCCGCGGGCTTCAAGCACACGGGTTGCGTGAAATTCTGACCCGTTGGTATAGACGATCTTACGCCCCGGTAAGGCGGTGATATGGCTGCGCAATGTCAGGTCAGTTGGGACGTGATCTAAAGAAATCTCATGCACATCAGTAAGATAGGGTAGGGGATCAATGTCATGTTCCAGCATCAGGCCGGACAGGGTTGTTCCGTATTTTTGCCAATAATGGTTGCGTAGATGGTTGGCGCGGGCCGCATCCACCCCAAGCGCCGTCATCACATAGTTGGTCATTTTGACCTCTATCTGGTCAAAAAGCCGACAGTCGGGCGGGTAAAGCGTGTTGTCCAGATCAAAGACCCAACAGGTGATCGCAGAGAAATGTTGTTTCATGGCCGCAGATTAAGCCGATCCGCGCGGCAGGGAAACCGTTGGTTGCACAAATTTGACGGGCAGCGGGAAAAACTTTCCCTTGTCGGGCAAAGCGGTTATCACTTCCGCACCAAAGCCCGTAGGGCTGGTCACGAGGGGAGGCGCGGGATCATGACACCGAGCGAGAAAATAGTGCAGGCGCGTAAATTGCTGCATGAAGCGGGTCAGGAAATGACCGCGATTCTGCAAAAAGACCGCAGCCGTGTTCGTGGCAACCTGCTGCGCGAATTGCACAGTCTGGGACAGATGATGGGGGAAGGTGGCCATTACTTTTCTCAGGCGGGACAAGACCGGATTGTGGATAATATACTTGGCCAAAAAACCGGTGGCGTTTTTGTGGACGTGGGGGGGTATGACGGTGTTACTGGATCTAACTCCCTGTTTTTTGAGGTGTTTCGCGGGTGGTCGGGAATTCTTGTTGAACCGGCGCCAACCCAGTTGCGCAAGGCGAAAACCGTGCGGCGTTGCCCGTGTTTGGGCTACGCGGTGGCAGGGCTTGCTGGTACGCTGGACTTTATGGAGGTCACCAGCGGTTATACCCAGATGAGCGGGTTTCTGGACAGTTATGATCGGGACCTTCTGGCGCGGGTACGCGGCGATTCCCGCCACGCTGAGGTGGTTCACAAGCTGGATACCAAACCGCTTGGGGATATTCTGACCGAACAGGGCATCAAAACCGTGGATTTTCTATCGCTGGATGTGGAAGGCGGTGAAATGGACATTTTGCGCAGCTTTGATTTCAACGCATTTGACGTAGAGTTGTGGTCGATTGAAAACAACACGCAGGATTCAAAAATTCCTGAACTGATGCGCGATAACGGATATGACCTGATCGAATTTGTCGGTGTCGATGACGTGTTTCGCAAACGTAGACACTCACAAAAGGAGACGGCATGACCCGGCCAAACGAGCCTAAGGACGCCTATGATCTGATCCTGAACGCCATTGATATTGGCATTTATCGCCCCGGCGACAGGCTGGTGGAAAGCGAACTGGCGGACCGGTTCGGTGTGTCTCGCACCCCCGTGCGCGAGGCTTTGCAGCGGTTGGAAACTCAGGCGATGCTGACCCGTGACGGGCGCTCTTTGATCGTGTCGTCGCTGGATCACAACCAGATGGCCGAACTGTATGAGGTACGTGCGGAACTGGAAGGACTGGCGGCGAAACTAGCGGCCAAACATGCCTCGGTTGAAGAGACAAAAGTGCTGTACAGCATGATCGCCGAGGATCGGAAATACCTTGGAAGTCCACGTGAGCTTTCCGTCGCAAACCGCAGATTTCACAGACAAATTCATCTAGCCAGCCGTAATCGCTATTTGGTGCAGCAGTTAGAAATGGTGCATCGTTCCATGGCGCTTCTGGCTGAAACATCACTGGCGGCGGACGGGCGTGGGGAAATGGCTTTGGCAGAACATCTGGCCATAGTCCAGGCGATTGAAAAAGGTGATGCAGCCGCGGCCGAGCATCGTTTGAAAGAGCATTTGTCCTTTGCCTTTGAAACACGCCTTAAAGCGGATGCAGGTGATATTAGAGGTAAAGATGGAAAATCTGGTTAAAGAGTTAACAGACGATATTTTGCAAAAACGTGACGTGCGATCCATGCGTGACGTGGTTGAAGATCTAGAAGAGGCTTACGGTGTTCAGGATAAGGTGGTCGCCAATTTGGGGGCAACCTGCGGGCGTAAAATTGCGCTGAATACTGCAGCCCAGATGGAAAAGGCAGGGATTGATAGACCCACGGCGGGGGTGATTCTTGGTGACGGGCCAATTGCGAATGGGGCCAGATTGCGGATTTCCGACTATAGCGAACTGGCGCTTGAGCCGGAGTTTGTGGCGATCCTGTCTGCTGATATTCCTGCCGGCACTGTTGTGAAGCCTGCGGATTTGATGTCCGTTGTTGATAGGTTTTCTATGGGGTTCGAAGTGTTGGAAAAGCGAAATGCGCCTGCGGATTTGCATGCGCCGACCTTTATCGCGAATAACGTGTTCAATGCAGGATGTGTTGTCAGCGATACGGCCCTTGATCCTGAAATATTGCAAAACGGGGCGTATGAAGCGCTGTTCACGGCGGCCGCAGAAGTGAAGGTGCAAGGCAAAGGCACCGCGCCGCAAAACCCGCTAGAGGCATGTGCCTTTGTGATCAACCACTTCACTGCGCGGGGGCAGAGCCTGCGCAAAGGGGAATTGATCCTATGCGGAGCGCATCATCCGCCATTATCTATCGTTAAAACAGGCGATTACGTGTTCTCACTGTCTTCTGGCGAGGCGGTGAGCCTGTCAATTTCAGACTGATATTCCTGATCATTGATGCCGTGGCTGGTTTTATCCCAATAACTGGGATGGACGAATAATTCCCAAAGGGCCTTATAGGCGGCAAAAGCGCCAAGGGGCCAATAGAACAACATGCTGGGCAGGCGCAGATACAGATCGCGGCTGCCCCGCCGTTTCACCGCCACTGCGCCAAGAAACAGCAGCAAAACTTCGGTACAGAGGAAGGTCGTGACGAGGGTGCCAAAGAGTGCGGCGGGGATCGCATCGTAGATCGGTAAATCCATCCCGAAAGTAAACAGCCACATGGGCAAAACCAGTGGCACAGCGGCAAAAGAGGTGAATGTCCCCAGCATTTGCACCTGAAACACCAGAAACCCCGCCAGACCTGTTTGGCGCATCAGGGCAATCGGGTGGCGCATATGGGTGATCCAGGTTTGCAGAAAGCCTTTCAACCAACGGGATCGTTGCCGCACCCAAGGGAGAATTCTGAAATTGGCCTCTTCATAGGTGGTGGCATCGGCCCAAAGACAGCGGTAACCCGCGCGGTAAAGGCGGATGCCAAGGTCCGCATCCTCGGTCACGTTCTGGGCATCCCAACGGCCCAGTTTCTCAAGGATGTTGCGTTTGAAAAAAACCGAGGTTCCCCCAAGCGGGACAGGCAGATTCCAGCGTTGCAAACCGGGTAACATCACCCGAAACAGAATAGCGTATTCAATGGTGAAACATCGGGAAATCCAGTTGGTCGCTGTGTTGTAAAAATCCAGTTGGCACTGCACACAGGCAACAGTTTCATCAGCGGTATCAAAGGCTTGTACCACCTTGTGCAACTGGTTCGGTTCGGGGGCATCTTCGGCGTCATAGATTCCGATTACATCACCACTGCAAAAATCCAGAGCGTAATTCATTGCGCGGGGTTTGGTTTGCAGCGTGTCGGCAGGCACCTCAATGCTGCGCATCCAATAGGGCAGACTACGCCCTGCCAGATGGGTTTTGGTGGCTGTGTCATTTTCTTCGTAGATCAGGCAGATTTCCAGTAATTCTTTGGGGTAAACCAGCCCCGACATCCGTTTGATCAGCCGATCCACGATGTCTTCTTCACGCAAGAGAGGCAGAAGGATCGAGATTTTGGGCAATTTGTTCCGCCGTTCCTGCGTCACAGGACGGGCGGGCGGTGGCGGGGATAACATCATCGCGCATTTCAGGACGCCGTTGGCGATCAAGGCCCCCATGATCCAGATAACCAGCCCGAAAAGGAACATTTGAGGCGCCAATACTGCCGCTGTCAGACACAAACCAAGCAGTGTCGCACCGATGATGCGGGGGCCAGAACCCGCCCATGCGCGGCAGCTTAGCCTGTCAGGAACATGGGTATTGGCGGCCAAAGACAGATCTTTGCGGTGGTGGGTTTCATAATGGGCCAGAATAGCGCTGCGGCGGGCAAGTACGAACTGATATTTCGGGGCTGTGTCCTTCAGAACGGCGCGCACTTGGGGAATATCAGCGGGGTCGGAGACTGCCACAATCATGGAATCGCCAAGGTTTTTCCACAAGACAAAGCGGTGTTTCAGGCCCAGAAACGGGTCAGCCAGACTGCGCAGAAAAGCAGAAGCAGGGTCAAGGTGCAGATCAATGATCGGTAAGGCGGATTGTTCCGAAGCCGCTTCCAGCAGGGTGGTTTCATCAACAAAACCAAGTCCGTGCAACAGGTCGGAAAGCCGTGCGCTTTCATGGCTTTGCAATGCGATGGCTTTGAACATATCCGCCGGAGCGACAGTGCCGTTGCGGATCAGAATGTCTTGCAGCCGTTCACCCTTTTGCCCTGCGGCGGGCGGCGAAGCGAAAGCATCTACCGTGTGTTTCGGTAAGGACAGTGACATGTAAGAGACCTTGTAATGTGGTCTTTTACTGTGAGGGGCGAAAGTTAATTGTCGATTAACATAGATTTAACCGCTCCACAAAACCGGCCTCGTCCTGAAACGAGACCGGTGATTGTATCAGGCGTCGGCCATAGACGCCGCAAACCGTTCGAACAGATAGTAGCTGTCTTGCGGGCCGGGGCTTGCCTCGGGGTGGTGTTGTACGGAAAACACCGGACGGTCGGTGACGCGGATACCGCAGTTCGACCCGTCAAACAACGAGGTGTGGGTTTCTTCGACGCCGCTTGGCAAGCTGTGCCCGTCAACCGCAAACCCGTGGTTCATCGAGGTGATTTCAACCTTGCCCGTGGTGTGATCTTTCACAGGATGGTTGGCGCCGTGATGACCGTGGTTCATCTTTAACGTCCGGCCACCCAGAGCCAGCGCAAGCATCTGATGCCCAAGGCAAATCCCGAAAATCGGCAGGTCCGGCTTTTCCAGTAGTCCTTGGATCATAGGCACCGCATAGGCCCCTGTGGCCGCCGGATCGCCCGGTCCGTTGGACAGGAAAACGCCCTGCGGATTATGGTCCAGAACGTCTTGGGCCGTGGCGGTTGCAGGCAGCACAGTCACATCGCATCCTGCCGAGGCAAGACAGCGCAGGATATTGCGTTTTGCGCCATAGTCGATGGCTACAACCCGTTTCCCCGGCGTGGTGCGTTTGGTGTAACCTTCGGGCCAGGCCCACCGCTGTTCATCCCATTTATAGGATTGCGCGCAGGTCACGTCTTTGGCCAGATCAAGCCCTTCAAGGCCGCTGAAATCCCGTGCGTGTTGCAACAGGGCAGGCATGTCGAAATTGCCGTCTTCACGGTATTCAATCGCCACATGGGGGGCGCCTTGTTGACGGATCGCACGGGTCAGGCGGCGGGTATCAATACCCCCGACACCGATGCGGCCCCGTTTGGACAGCCACGCGGACAGCGTCTGTTCCGAGCGCCAGTTGGACGGCTCTGTCGGGTCCCATTTCACGATCATCGCACGGGCCACCGGATCGGCGGTTTCGTCGTCTTCCAGATTAATGCCGGTGTTGCCGATATGGGGGAAGGTAAAGGTGATGGCCTGACCCGCGTAGGACGGATCGGTCATGATTTCCTGATACCCCGTCATGGCGGTATTGAAACACAGCTCTGCCTGAATAAGGCCGGGCGCGCCGAAGCCATTACCATAGAACGTGGTTCCATCCGCAAGAACGATACAAGCAGTGGGAAAATCGGTCGGGTCTGATGCAGTTTTGGGCATGGATATGACAGCTTCCTTTGGCCAAATTTGCGCGAAACTACGCCCATGGTTCTGTAAGGTCAAGGGCCGTGTTAAAATGAAATATGCAATAAAATCAGGATGTTAAATTTTTGGATGCGTGTTGTTTCTGAAAGGGTTTCAGGGTAAACACGGGGCTTGGAATTTTACAACTGCCGGGAGTTGGATGCGATGAGAGATCGGATAAATACCAAGGTCAAACAGGCGATGCGCGATAAAGACAGCGCGCAGCTGGGGACCTTGCGCTTGATTAATGCCGCGATCAAGGACCGCGACATTGCGGCCCGTATGGAAGGCAACTTTGACGGGGTGACCGACGAAGATATCCTTCAGGTTCTGGCCCGTATGATCAAACAGCGCCAGGAAAGTGCCAAGGCCTATGAAGAAGGCGGGCGGCTTGAACTGGCTGAAAAAGAAATTAGCGAAATCAGCATTATACAGCAGTTTCTGCCAAAGCAGCTTTCAGACGAAGAACTGCATGATGCGGTGAAAAAAGCCATCTCTGAAACCGGCGCGGAAAGCATCCGTGACATGGGGCGTGTGATGGGGGTTTTGAAAACCAACTACACCGGCCAGATGGATTTCGGCAAAGCAGGCGGCACCGTAAAAGAGCTGCTGGGCTGTTGATCCGCCCCTGCTGACACAGGTCTTGACGCTCGGCCTGTCGAGGGGCGCTTATGTGCCCCTCAAAGCCTGAAACCCCCACCAAAAATCGATTCGCCGTATCTACTGCTGGTTTTGCCCGCTGTCAGGCCCGTTATGGGCTGCGACTTTGGGCAATCGAGCGTTGCAGGTCTTTGTGGAGACTGACACGTGCGCCGCTGGTCAGAAACGCGCCGAGTTCTATTTCACGGCCGCTGCCCTTGAGCGTCAGATAGTTTTCAACGGTTTTGGTATCGCGCAGATTCAACTGCACCCAATAGGGATTGGCGTGCCAGTACTGGTCCGCGCTTCTGGGATTCTTGCGGTGGACCGCGATCAGATCAGGCCAGATACGGATGTGTTCACACAGGGTTCCGTCGAGATCATTGCGGCGGATGAAATACCATAGAGCCGCGAGCGCAGCCCCGACGAATGGCAGCAGCGTCCACAAAGCGTAGGTGCCGATAAATGCCAGCAAAGGAATGCAAAGTGCGGATGCCGTGAACAGGATTGTGGTGGCAAATCCCGAATTGCTAAGCGAGCGGTGCGGCGACAGGTGCTGTTCAAACACGGGGGGATCGGGCCTGTTGGTCAGGCTCTCCCATTGTTGCGGTGTGGGCGGCGGCGGGTTTTTGGAACTGTCCATGATCGGGGTCTGGGGTTGGGAAAACGGGATACCAGACAGGATAAAACCACGGTGCGGGGTGTCAATATTCGGCCTTGTCACAGGGGGCGCCACAGGGGGCCGCAGGGAAGGGCGCAGCGCAGGAGCATTGCCTGTTTTCGCAACAGCTTCGGGCAAAAGAAAAGGCCGCGAACAATGTCGCGGCCTTTTGCTATTCTATATGCAAACTCTAATGTTTGCTGTGATCCCACATATCCGGTGTCGGCAGTTGCTCGAACGTATGCTCTGGCGGAGGACAGGATACTGTCCATTCCAGCGTATCAGCACCCACACCCCAGTAGTTGTCCTCGGTGATCTTTTTACCGAACTTCAGTGTGTAGAACACAATGCCGATAAAGAAGACGAAGGACGCAAAGGACAGGAAGGCACCGTAGGAAGATACTTCGTTCCAAAGCGAGAACTGCTCCGGGTAGTCGATGTAACGGCGTGGCATGCCTTGGCGACCCAGGAAGTGCTGTGGGAAGAAGGTAATGTTTGCCCCGATGAACATCATCCAGAAGTGCAGTTTACCCGCCCATTCAGGATACTGGCGGCCAGACATTTTGCCCATCCAGTAGTAGATGCCTGCAAAGATACAGAACACGGCGCCCAAGCTCATCACATAGTGGAAGTGTGCAACAACATAGTATGTGTCATGGTAAACGCGGTCCACACCAGCTTGGGACAGAACGATCCCTGTAACGCCACCAACGGTGAACAGGAACAAGAAGCCGAAAGCCCAGAGCATCGGTGTTTTCATCTCGATCGATCCGCCCCACATTGTGGCGATCCATGAGAAGATCTTGATGCCTGTAGGCACCGCAATCACCATTGTGGCCAGCATGAAGTAGGACTGCTGTGTCAGCGACATGCCCACGGTGTACATGTGGTGTGCCCAGACAACAAAGCCAAGCGCGCCAATGCCAACCATCGCATAAACCATCGGCAGATACCCGAAGATGGGTTTCTTTGAGAAAGTCGCGATGACGTGGGAAATGATACCAAAGCCCGGAACGATGATCATGTACACTTCGGGGTGGCCAAAGAACCACAACAAGTGCTGATACAGGATCGGATCGCCGCCGCCGGCAGGATCAAAGAAGGTTGTGCCAAAGTTACGGTCGGTCAGCAGCATCGTGATCGCGCCAGCCAGAACAGGCAGGGACAGAAGGATCAGGAAGGCAGTGACGAAGATCGACCATGCGAACAGGGGCGTCTTGTGCAGGGTCATCCCCGGCGCGCGCATGTTCAGGAAGGTGGTGATCATGTTGATCGCCCCGAGGATCGAAGAGGCACCCGATACGTGAACCGCAAAGATTGCGAAGTCCATCGAATAGCCGCCCTCTTTCACCGAAAGCGGTGCATAAAGAACCCAGCCAACACCGGACCCCATCTGGCCGTTACCGCCAGGGGACAGCAAGGATAGTACTGCCAGCGAAGAACCGGCCACATACATCCAGTAGGACAGGTTGTTCATCCGCGGGAACGCCATATCCGGCGCGCCGATCATCAGCGGCATGAAATAGTTGCCAAACCCGCCGAACAAGGCCGGAATAACCACGAAGAACATCATCAGGATGCCGTGGCCCGTGATCAGAACGTTCCACAAATGGCCGTTAGGTGTACAGTTTTCGACAGCAGAGGCGAGAAGGGACGTACCCTCCATACACAGGTGCTGAACGCCTGGTTCCATAAGTTCCAACCGCATGAAAACGGTAAAACAAACGGAAATGAACCCCAGTAGGCCGGCTGTAAACAAGTACAGTACACCAATATCTTTGTGGTTGGTTGACATGAACCAACGGGTAAAGAACCCGGGTCTTGGATGGTCGTCGTGACCGTGGGTGGCTGCGTCTGCCATGCTTGTTTCTCCTGTTGCCGCGAATCCTTGTCTCCAAGGTCCGCAGATACCCGCGCTCTACATACCGCAGGCGAAAACTTGCCTCAACCCGATTAAAAGCCGCAGGCAAGATGCGGGAGCATCTGTCGCAGGGCAGGGCCGCTGCAGGTTGTGTTCGGCGCGTCTTTCCCGATGCAACCTGCACGGGACGCGATTGATACAGATTATAGCGCCGAAACGGGGTGCTGTCATATAAAACATTGATATCAGGGCGTTGCGCGGCCGTCTGGAAAATCCTTCCGCGACAGGCGAAATCGCGCTATGATTGAGCCATTACCCAAATTTTATTTATCGGAGATTGCAATGAAAGTTCGGAATCACAAACTGCTATTTGACAGCGGCAAAGGTGTCCCATTTGATGCGACACCCAATAAATCATCCAGTGGATTATCAGGCGGCGCACCAAAATACATTATAATCCACTATACCGCAGGGGGCAGCGCCCAAAGTGCGGTGAATGTTTTTAACAATCCCGCCCATCAGGCCTCGGCCCATTTTGTGCTGGGCCATGACGGCGCAATAACCCAAATGGGGAAATGCGACGAAAAGCTGTGGCATGCCGGCAAAAGCAGTTGGGACGGCATCACAGGGCTGAACGCCCATTCGGTGGGCATTGAAATTGTGAACTGGGGCTGGCTGAAAGGCAGCGCGGGGAACTGGCGGTCCTGGACAGGCACCCATGTGGACGACAGCCGCGTAATAGAAGCCGCGCACCGCTTTGACGGGGTAAAGCGCGGATGGGAAATGTTCGACGAGGCGCAAATCATGGTCTGTGTTGACATGGTGCGTGCCATTGCCAGCGAATACGGGCTGGGTCCGCACCACATTCTGGGCCATGATGATATTTCCCCGGGGCGCAAACAGGATCCGGGCCCTGCATGGGATATGGAACGGTTCAGATCCCTTGTGTTCGGGCGCGCGGAGGACGACGGGGATGTGGAACCGATCTACCGCGTGGAATCCAGCAGCGGCCTGAATTTGCGCACGGGGCCGGGCATCTCGTTTGACAAAATCAAGACATTGGCCGACAAGTCTCAGGTCATGCGCGTCGATACAGACGGCGCGTGGTGGATGGTGTCGGAAATGGTGGCAGGAGAACCCGATGAAACCGGATGGGTACACAGCAAGTGGTTGCGCATGGTTTAAACAGCTTTTTTTGGGGGCAGCACTGGTCGCTGCCCCGATCACGGCAGGGGCAGAGGATTTCGCCTCATTGCCGCATTTGGCCACAGTGACTGGCTTGGCGGCTAATGATACGTTGAACGTGCGCGAAACCCCCAGCGCCAAATCCGCAGATATTGGCGATATTAATCAGGATCAAACAGTCGAAGTTCTGGAACTGGACCCATCGGGCAAATGGGCACGTATTCTTCAGAGTGAAGGCAACGGCTGGGTGTCCACCCGCTATCTGGCGCAAAAAGCACGGGCCGTGGCACCAAGTGGTTTGCCATTGGGTCTGCAGTGTTCAGGGACAGAGCCGTTCTGGTCTGCAAAGCTGGGCACGGATTCCACCGTCCGTTTCGACGTTATGGGGCAGGACGCACAAAGCTACCCGCTGGACTGGAGCAGCCCTTCGCGAAATCGGGGCGGCGCTGAGTTTGGATTGTCGTCCAAAGGCATGACAGGCATCCTGCGCCGCGCTGCCTGTTCGGACGGCATGTCGGATCGGGCTTACGGATGGGCGTTGGATTTGATCGTTGAAACAGACGGCGGCAAAACCCTGTTGGGCGGATGTTGCTCTGCGCAATTGCCCTAATCGCCGAAAACCTTACTGAAAGCGGCTTTCAGGGCCAGATCCAGATCATCCAGCGTAACAGGCAGGCCCAGATCCACCAGTGACGTGACCCCGTGTTCGGCAATACCGCAGGGCACGATCCCGTCGTAATGGGATAGATCCGGTTCCACATTGATACAAATGCCGTGAAAACTGTGCCATTTGCGCAGACGTACACCAATTGCGGCGATCTTATCCTCGGGCGGTTGTCCTGTGATGGTCAGCGGTTTGTCGTGGCGCACCACCCAAACCCCCACACGCCCGTCGCGTCGCTCGCCTTTGACGTTGAAACTGGCAAGGGTTTCAATCACCCAGTCTTCCAGCAGATGGACGAATTTACGCACATCCCGACCACGGGTGTTCAGGTTTAACATGGCATAAGCGACCCGCTGCCCCGGCCCGTGATAGGTATATTGCCCGCCCCGTTTCGAGGTATAGACCGGAAAACGGTCCGGATCTGTCAAGTCATTGATATTGGACGAAGTCCCAGCCGTATAAAGCGGGGGATGTTCCAGCAACCAGATGCGTTCATCCGCCTGACCGGCGATCATCGCTTCCACATGGGATTCCATATCCGCAACCGCGTCAGGGTAGGGGATAAACCCGTTTGATGTGATCCATTCAACCATGCACAGGAAGTGCCGCAGTTCGCAGGGCGTGTCAAATCCCGATAGACCGTTTATTGGAAAAATCCGGCGGATTTCAGGTCGGGCATATAGTTGCGGCTGACAGGGGCAGTGCTGCCGTCAAACAGCGTCAGGATGCCCCGCTCGCCCTGTTTGGTACTGTCAGCGATTTGGTTCTGCGCCACCCAGTGGGACCGATGGGTCTGAAACCCTGCGGTATTTCCGACTTCGGCCATGGCATCACCTATCCGCATCAACACCAGTTGCTGCCCTTTGGTGGTGCTCACCAGCACATAATGATCCTGCGCCTGCAACGACACCAGTGCCCCGCGTTTGTCAAACGCCAGTCGTTTCAACAACGGCGGCGGGAGCGCGGTAACCTCTGGTGGGGTTGCGGCATCAACCTGACCCATCAGAACTGTGACAGTGGCACAAATCAATGTGCAGTATAAAGTCAACGTTCCAAAACCGATCGGATCAGTCAGACTAGAGGTCTTTTCAGCAAAGCTGAGCACATTGATCCCCGTGACCAGCCCCGCAACAACAGGCCCCGCCACAGCTCCGGATATGCCACGCGCCATCCAGTGCGGCCAACGGCTTGGCATCTGGGACAGCACCAGCGTTATCAGAAAATAGGCAGTGCAATAGGTAACCCCGACAACCACAGCCCAATAGAAAAACCGCAACAACGCGGGCAGGGCCTGAAAGGTACCAAACGGGCCCGATAGGCCCAGAACCACCACAGCCCCCAGCAGCGCCAGTTGCACGGGGCGGTGCATTAGATGGGTTCGTAACGCACGCAGCGCCAGTGACGAATGCCCTGTTTTCAAGATTTTATCCCGTATTTCGCGAAGCCGTGCTCGCCGCAGTTGAATGGTTCTGCAATTTATAGAGCAA
>JAXMOF010000063.1:0-25056 GCA_034670045.1 Amylibacter sp.
GTATATGCAGAACATCGTCCTCGTTATCCTTCTTATTCTGGCGTTAAGCCTGATTGTGACCGTGCTGATGCAGCGCTCCGAAGGCGGGGGCTTGGGCATTGGCGGGGGTGGCGGCAATATGTCCGGCCGTCCTCCGGCATCACCAGCAGCCAAATTCACCTGGATTCTGGGGGCCGGATTTATGGCGGCCTGTTTGGCGCTGACAGTTATCTCTGCACGCAACGCGGCCAATGACTCCCTG
Source organism: Amylibacter sp. (assembly GCA_034670045.1). Lineage (GTDB taxonomy): Bacteria > Pseudomonadota > Alphaproteobacteria > Rhodobacterales > Rhodobacteraceae > Amylibacter. The sequence goes on from JAXMOF010000063.1 coordinate 242, forward strand.
CTGAGTGGCGACCTGACGCCCCCCGCAGCGGCTGAGTCCGACGCACCGGCGACCCCACTTGGTGGAAACCTGTTGCCCCCTTCTACGACAGACGGGCCGACAACACCGCCAAAAGCGGACGAGTAACCCCATAAATAGTTAACAGCTGCCTGTGATCTACAAGATCATGGGCAAAACTTCACCAAATCGCACGCAAATAACCGTGGCAGGCCTTGCTTTGCCACCCCGAATCCCGTTACCCTTAAATCCCGTGAGTAGTGGGGCTGAACGGGTATCGGCCCACTATTTTTTATTCAAAACACGGGAGCTTTCCAGCTTATGGCGCGTTATATCTTTATCACCGGTGGCGTGGTTTCTTCCCTTGGCAAAGGTCTCGCCTCTGCTGCACTCGGGGCTTTGCTGCAAGCGCGCGGCTATTCTGTGCGACTGCGCAAACTGGACCCCTATTTGAACGTGGACCCCGGCACGATGTCGCCTTTTGAACACGGCGAAGTTTTTGTGACCGATGACGGCGCAGAGACCGATCTGGATCTGGGCCACTATGAACGGTTCACCGGTGTTGCTGCGCGCAAAACCGACTCTGTTTCCTCGGGCCGGATTTATTCCACCGTTCTGGAAAAAGAACGTCGCGGCGATTATCTTGGGAAAACCATTCAGGTTGTTCCCCATGTGACCAATGAAATCAAAGACTTCCTTGAAATCGGCGATGATGAAGTTGATTTCATGCTGTGTGAAATCGGCGGCACGGTCGGTGATATCGAAGGCCTGCCGTTTTTTGAAGCCATCCGTCAGTTCGGCCATCAACGCCCGCGTAACAATTGCATCTTTATGCATCTGACCCTGCTGCCCTATCTGGCGGCCAGCGGCGAGCTGAAGACCAAACCGACCCAGCACAGCGTGAAGGAATTGCAATCCATCGGCATCGCGCCTGACATTCTTGTGTGCCGTTCGGAACACCCGATCCCGATCAAAGAGCGGGAAAAACTGGCGCTGTTTTGCAATGTCCGCCCCGAGTCGGTGATCGCCGCCTACGACCTTAAAACCATCTATGACGCGCCACTGGCCTATCACAAAGAAGGGCTGGATCAGGCCGTTCTGGATGCTTTTGGCATCACCCCTGCCCCCAAGCCGAAACTCGACACGTGGAAAGACGTCTCGGATCGGGTTCATAACCCAGACGGCATGGTGCGTGTGGCTATTGTGGGCAAATACACCCAACTGGAAGACGCCTATAAATCCATCGCCGAAGCGCTGATTCACGGCGGTATGCACAACCGCGTCAAAGTGAAAATCGAATGGGTCGACGCCGAGCTGTTCGAAACCGAAGATGCCGCGCCCCATCTCGAAGGTTTCAACGCGATTCTGGTTCCTGGTGGTTTTGGCGAACGGGGCACCGAAGGCAAAATCAAAGCCGCTGAATTCGCCCGTACCCGCAAAGTGCCCTACCTTGGCATCTGTCTTGGCATGCAAATGGCTGTGATCGAAGCCGCACGCAATCTGGCTGGATTGAAAGACGCAGGGTCCGAGGAATTCGACCACGAATCCGGCAAGAAACGCTTCACACCAGTGGTCTATCACCTGAAAGAATGGGTCGAAGGCAACCGTACTATCCAGCGTGACACCGATGATGACAAAGGCGGCACCATGCGTTTGGGCGCGTATAACGCAACCCTGAACGATGGCTCCCAAGTGGCTGAAATCTATGGAACAACCACCATTTCGGAACGCCACCGCCACCGGTATGAAGTTGACACAAAATACCGCGAAGAACTGGAAAAACACGGGTTGGAATTCTCGGGCATGTCACCGGACGGCCGCCTGCCTGAAATCGTCGAGTTCAAAGACCATCCATGGTACATCGGCGTTCAGTTCCACCCTGAACTGAAAAGCAAACCGTTCAAAGCACACCCCCTGTTTCGGGACTTTGTAAAAGCTGCGGTGGAACAATCCCGACTGGTATAAAGAACGGGCCGCACAAACCTATTGTCCGGCCCCAAAACAGCACTAGGTTTTCATCATGTTTCAAGCCCTGATAGATCTTTTCACCGTCCCCGACGCCCGCGCCGACCTGCAACCCGAAGACGCCCGCGCGGCGCTGGCAACTCTTATGGTGCGCATTGCAAGGGCGGATGACAGCTACGACGAAGTTGAACACCAGATGATTCTGGACGTGCTGCAACACCGCTACCATCTTAGCCTGGAAGCCGCGCAAGAGTTGAAGGCCGACGCTGAACGGCTTGAAGCCAAAGCCCCAGACACGGTGCGCTTTACCAAAATCGTGAAAGATGCCGTTCCCTACGATGATCGCATCGGTGTGGTAGAGGCTTTGTGGCGCGTTGCCATGGCCGACGGTCAGCGAGACCATCAAGAAGACGGTTTCCTGCGGCTGGTGGTTAATCTGTTGGGGGTAAATGACCGTGACAGCGGACTGGCGCGTCAACGGGTGATTGCCGATCTCGAAAACGGCTGATCTCTTTTACGGTGTGTTTCAGGGACACTGCCCCTGAAACCCCGAAGTTGGATTGCTCAAAAGAAACCAACGGGGCTTCTTTTGAGCATAAAATCCTGAACTTCCTTAAATTCTAGAAGAACGCCTGCAGACCAGTTTGGGCCCGTCCCAGAATCAACGCGTGTACGTCGTGGGTGCCTTCATAGGTGTTCACGGTTTCAAGGTTCATCATGTGACGGATCACCTGAAATTCCTGTGAAATCCCGTTCCCGCCGTGCATATCCCGCGACATCCGTGCAATATCCAACGCCTTGCCACAGTTGTTGCGCTTGATGATCGAGATCATTTCCGGCGCTGCATTTGCCGCATCCATCAAACGCCCCACTTGCAAGGCAGCTTGCAGGCCAAGGGTGATTTCGGTTTGCATATCCGCCAGTTTTTTCTGGAACAACTGGGTTTGCGCCAGTGGTTTATTGAACTGCTTGCGATCCAGACCGTATTGACGGGCCGCGTGCCAACAGAATTCAGCCGCGCCCATAGCGCCCCAAGCGATACCGTAGCGGGCACGGTTCAGACAGCCGAACGGACCTTTCAGGCCTTCAACATTCGGCAGCAGCGCGTCTTCGGGAACTTCAACGCCTTCCATAACGATTTCACCTGTAATGGACGCGCGCAGGGACATTTTGCCCTCAATCTTCGGCGCGGACAGGCCTTTCATGCCTTTTTCCAGAACAAAGCCACGGATTTTGCCGCCATGGGCGTCAGACTTGGCCCAGACCACAAACACATCTGCAATCGGCGCGTTTGAAATCCACATTTTTGTGCCGTTCAGAACATAACCTCCCTGCACTTTTTCCGCACGTGTTTTCATACCACCCGGGTCAGAGCCAGCATCCGGCTCTGTCAGGCCGAAACAGCCGATGTATTCGCCGCTGGCCAGTTTTGGCAGGTATTTCATCCGCTGTTCTTCGGACCCATAGGCGTAGATCGGGTACATCACCAAAGAGGATTGTACCGACATCATGGAGCGATAGCCGGAATCAACCCGTTCAACTTCCCGTGCGACCAGTCCGTAAGTGACGTAGCCAGCGCCGATTCCGCCGTATTCTTCGGGGATCGTGGTGCCAAGCAGCCCCATTTCGCCCATTTCACGGAAAATATCAGGGTCGGTGGTTTCCTTGGCGAAAGCCTCGATCGCGCGGGGGGCCAGTTTTTCATGCGCGTATGATTTGGCCGCGTCACGGATCATCCGCTCTTCTTCAGTCAACTGGGACTCCAGCAGCAGCGCATCGTCCCATTGGAACGATCCCAAATCAGGTTTGTCTTTTGCCTTTAAAGTTGGCGCTTGCGCTGTCATGGGTGTCACCTTTTGCGATTGGTTAAGTCAAAGTTTCGCAACTGCCTAAGCCACCCTCTATAAATTGGCAAGTCTGTCCGCTGCGGCACTGCTATCCCCTTGCCTGCCCCCATGACTCTGTGCAAGCTGTGAGCGAACAACACTTACAGGTGACTTATGAAAATCGGTATTCTGCAAACTGGCAGATCCCCCGAACAACTTGTGTCCGAATTCGGTGAATACGGCGAAATGTTTCAAACCATGCTGGCAAATCGGGGGTTCGACTTTCAGACCTACGATGTGATCGAAAGCGAATTTCCTAAAAGCATCGACGATTGCGACGGCTGGATCATCACAGGGTCCAAATTCGGCGCTTACGAAGATCATCCGTGGATTCCGCCGCTGGAAGCGCTGGTTCGTGAATTGCATGCGGCCAAACGCCCGCTGATTGGCGTCTGCTTCGGCCATCAGATCATTGCGCAGGCATTGGGTGGCAAAGTTGAAAAATACGCAGGCGGGTGGTCTGTGGGACGGGTGGAATATACCACTTCTGACGGGCGTACCCTGCCCTTGTTTGCCTGGCATCAGGATCAGGTTACCACACCACCGCCAGGCGCTGTGACGGTGTCCAGCACAGATTTTTGCAAACACGCCGCCATGACCATTGGCTATCATATTTACACCATTCAGCCCCATCCCGAATTCGATGCAGGCTTTGTTGTCGGTCTGGCCGAAACCCGCGCAAAAGGCGTGGTTCCCGACCCGCAACGCTACGCCGCGATCAAAAGCGCGGATGCCCCCGTGGCCAAAGCCGAAATGGCCGACCTCTTCGCGTCTTTCTTAAAAGGAGCTATGGCTCATGGATGATCGTTTAAAGTGGATTGAAAAGATCCCCCAAGCCGCACAGGATTATATCACCGACCGGCGTCTGGAAGAGATCGAATGTATCATCGCAGATACAACCGGCATCAGCCGCGGCAAATGTATGCCAGCGCGGAAATTTGGCCGGCTGGAACCGATGTATCTGCCCGATAGTATCTTCTATCAAACCGTCACCGGCTCTTACGTGGATATGGATGAGATTGTTAACCAGTATACCGAAGGCGACATGGTTCTGACGCCTGATTTTTCATCCGCAACGGCAGCCCCCTGGACGGGGGATGTGACCTTGCAGATCATCCACGATGTGGCGGATATTCACGGCAATCCAATGCCGTTGGTGCCCAGAAACGTGCTGAAACGTGTGCTATCCTATTACGAGGCCGAAGGCTGGGAACCCGTCGTTGCTCCGGAAATGGAATTCTTCCTTGTGGCGCGCAACACCGATTATAACCAACCTATTCAACCCACTATGGGGCGCACAGGACGTCCCGCCGCCAGCATGCAGGCCTATTCCATGTCGGCAGTGGATGAATACGGCCCCGTAATCGACGACATTTACGATTTCGCAGAAGAACAAGGCTTTGAAATCGACACAATCATTCAGGAAGGCGGCGCGGGTCAGGTTGAAATCAACCTTAAACACGGCCACCCGTTGAAACTGGCGGATGAGGTGTTCTTTTTCAAACGTCTGGTAAAAGAAGCCGCCCTGCGCCACAACTGCTATGCCACCTTCATGGCCAAACCCATGGGTGACCAGCCGGGATCGGCCATGCATATTCACCATTCTGTGCTGGATAAAGCCACGGGCAAGAACATCTTTAACACCACCCATGGCAAACCCACGCCCGCGTTCCGCCACTTTATTGCGGGACTGCAACAACACCTGCCCGCCGCCACGCCGTTCATAGCGCCTTATGTGAACAGCTATCGGCGCTATGTGGCCAGTCATTCTGCGCCGATCAATCTGGAATGGGCCGAAAACAACCGCACCACAGGCATCCGCATTCCGCTGTCTGAACCGGAATCCCGCCGCGTCGAAAACCGCGTCGCGGGTATGGATTGCAACCCCTATATCGGGCTTGCGGCCTCCCTTGCCTGCGGGTTTCTGGGCCTGAAAAACAAGCTCAAACCCCGCATCGCCGCCACGGGTGAAGCCTATGACGCCGAACGGGATATTCCCCCGACCCAAATTCAGGCTCTGGCGCTTTTGGATGAAGATGAAGAACTGACAGAAATGATGGGCGCCGAATTCACCGCTGTCTATAAGGCGGCAAAACATATGGAATACGATGAATTTCAAGAGGTTATCAGCCCTTGGGAACGCGAACACCTGCTTATGAACGTCTGATACAATGAACCTGCTGTACGCCAACGACCAAAAAGGCCGCTACCCTGAAAGCTGGTACGCGGCCACCGCAACGGAACTGCCTGCCTTTGAAAAGCTGCAAGGCGCGCAAACCGTTGATGTCTGCGTTATCGGTGGCGGGTTTACGGGGCTTTCAAGCGCCTTACACCTCGCTGAAAAAGGCTATTCCGTTGCCTTGGTTGAGGCCCAGCGGGTTGGCTGGGGCGCTTCGGGGCGCAACGGCGGGCAAGTCGGCTCTGGCCAGCGGCGCGACCAGCAGGATCTGGAAAAAATGGTGGGACTGGATGACGCCCGCCACCTGTGGTCCCTGTCACAAGAGGCCAAGGCACTGGTCAAATCCCTGTCCGACACCCATGCCATCGACTGCGCCCATAAACCGGGTGTAGCCCATGTAGACTGGCAGGCCCGCGATGTGCAGCATGAACATGACTATGCGGAACATCTGGCGAAAACATACGGTTACACGGACATCCAGCCTTTGGACCGCGCCGCCACCTGTGCGCTTTTGGGCACCGAGGTCTATCACGGCGGCACCCTTGATATGGGCGCGGCGCATATCCACCCGCTGAACTTCGCCCTTGGTCTCGCCCGCGCTGCCGCTGCCGCTGGCGTGCAAATCTACGAAGAATCCGAAGTCACCCGAATTGAACAGGGCGATCCGGCAACGGTTGTGACCCACCAAGGCAAAGTCACCGCCAGATTTCTGGTGATGGCCTGCAACGGCTATCTTGGCGGGCTGAACGAAAAAACCGCGTCCCGTGTCATGCCCATCAACAACTTCATCGTGGCCACAGAACCCCTTGGTCAGGATGGCGCCGAGGCGCTGATCTCGCAGGATGTGGCCATTGCCGACAGCAAATTCGTGGTCAACTACTACCGTCGTTCTGCCGATCACCGCCTGCTGTTCGGCGGCGGCGAAACCTACAGCTACCGCTTTCCCAAAGACATCCGCGCGCTGGTCAGCAAACCCATGCTGCAAATCTATCCGCAACTCAAAGACGTGAAACTGGACTATGCTTGGGGCGGCACATTGGCGATCACCGTCAACCGCATGCCTTATTTCGGCAGAATAACCCCGAATATCTTCACCGCATCGGGCTATTCCGGCCACGGTGTTGCCCTGTCCACGTTGGCAGGCAAAATCACCGCCGCCGCAATCGCTGGTCAGGCCGAGGATTTTGACGTGATGTCCCGCGTACCGACCCTGCCCTTTCCGGGTGGACGGGCCTTGCGCACCCCTAGCCTGATCCTCGCCATGTCATGGTATGCCCTGCGGGACCGCCTAAGCCTGTAAAGAGCGCCGCGCGGTCTATTCAACATAGACCGCACCGCCTCTTTTTGGGTCAAATATCCAAATCCAACCCTATCCGCGCAACCGTAACCCCGCAGGATCAAACGGCGGCTCTGCCAGAATAACCCCTTTATGGGGCCGCCCCAACACCGCCACGTCCAAAACCGTCCCTGCCTGTGCATGGGCGGTTTTCACAAAGGCCAAGGCGCAGGATTTATCGACCGAGAACCCGTAAGCCCCCGAACTGATCCGCCCCACAGGGGTGCCATCGGGCAGAAAAATCGGCTCCCCGCCAGAACTATCGGCGTTGTCGGTTTCAATGCTTAGACACACCAGCTTTTCGCGCGGTAGATTGTCCATGATGGCGGCATAGGCCTCGCGTCCCAGAAACTCGGGCTTGTCCATCTTGACCAGACGTTCAAACCCGACCTCTTGTGGCCAGTATTCCGGCGAATATTCGCGGCTCCACGACCCGTAACCCTTTTCAATCCGCAAACACCCCAAACTGCGCCCGCCAACTGGCATGATCCCAAGATCCTTGCCCGTTTCAAACAAGGCGTCCCACAGTTTGGCCTGATCCGCTTCGGCCACATAAATTTCCCAGCCGAGATCCCCTGTGAAAGACACCCGAATGCCAATCGCTGCAATCCCTGCGATGGTGAATTTGCGTGACCGCATGAAAGGCCAGCCTGTGTTGGACAGGTCTTCTTGCGTCAGGCGGGACAGCAAGGCGCGGGATTTCGGCCCGGCCACATTCACCCCGCAATAGGCATCTGTGACGGTGTCAAATGTCGTGCCTTCGGGCAGCGGAACCATCTGGAAATAACGCTGGTGATACCGCTCGCCAATGCCGGTTCCGATCATGAAAAAATGATCCTCGGCCAGTTTGGTCACGGTGAAATCCCCAGCAATCCCGCCCCGAATACCCAGCATGGGCGTCAGGCAGGAACGGCCGACCTCTTTTGGCACGTGATTGGCGATAACCTTGTCGATCCAGGCGGCAGCGCCTGCGCCTTTGATCTCGTATTTGCCGAAATTCGACACATCCACCACGCCTACGTTTTCACGCAGATTGCGGCACTCGCGCCCGACGGGTTCGAACCAGTCCTGACGGGTGTAGCCATAGCTCTCTCGCCCTTCGACGCCCGCACCTGCATACCACAAAGGATGCTCCCAACCGTAGTTCAGCCCGTGCACCGCACCCATCTGTTTCTGGCGCTGGTAAATCGGCCGCATCCGTGTTTCACGCCCCGCTTGGCGTTCTTCAAACGGAAAGTGGATTGCAAACCGTTTGGAGTATTGATCCGCCACTTTTTCCATGGTGAATTTCTTATCCGCCCAATGGCCGAAACGGGTCAAGTCCCAAGGAAACATGTCAAATTCCGGTTCGCCTTGAATGATCCACTGCGCTGACATCAACCCCAACCCACCCGACTGGCTGAACCCCGGTATGATGCCACAACAACAGAAATAATTCTTAAGTTCCGGCACCGGACCATAAAGCGCAGCACTGTCGGGCGACCAGATCATCGGCCCGTTGATCACCCGTTTGATCCCAGCCGTCGCCGCCACGGGAACCCGTTCCATGGCCCGTTCCAGATTGTCCATGATCCGGTCCAGATCACCGTCAAACAATTCATGACCAAATCCAGCAGGCGTGCCCTCTTCAGCCCAAAATTTCAGGTTCTTTTCATAGGCCCCGATCAGCAGGCCGTTGCCTTCCTGACGCATGTAATATTCGCCGTCCCGATCCGCAACCGAGGGCAAACGGCGCTCCATCGCGGCGATTTCAGGGATGGTTTCGGTGACCAGATACTGGTGTTCGGTCGGTTGCAGCGGCAGTTTTACCCCCGCCATGGCCGCAACTTCGCGGGCCCACAGTCCGCCCACATTCACCACCCATTGGGTGTGGATATTGCCCTTTGGTGTTTCTACGATCCAACTGCCGTCGGGTTGTTGCAGCGTTGCTGTGGCGGGGCAAAAGCGGTGGATTTCGGCCCCCATCTGCCGCGCGCCTGTGGCATAGGCCTGGGTGACGCCGCTTGGGTCCACGTTGCCGCCGTCTTCTTCGAACATGATGCAGCGCACCCCGTCGAGATTAAGCAACGGGTTCTTTTCCAAAGCCTGTTCCGGCGTCAGTTCGTAGAATTTTTCGCCAAAATAGCGGGCTTTGGATTCTTGCAACCGCAACTGGTGTTCGCGATTTTCGGTTTGGGCCAAATAGATCGACCCCGGCTGGAAAACACCACAGCCCTGTCCGGTTTCCCGTTCCAATTCCTTATAAAGATTCATGGTATAATATTGAATCTTTGAGATATTATTATTGTCATGCAGCCCGTGCAGATTGGCCGCAGCGTGCCATGTAGACCCCGATGTCAGCTCATCCCGTTCCAGCAGGACAACATCGCGCCAGCCCAGTTTGGCCAGATGATAGAGAATGGAACAGCCCACCAGACCGCCCCCGATAACAACGGCTTGTGCATGGGTTTTCATATGAGTGCTCCTGCGCGTGATCCCGACCAACCTTTGAATGATACGCAGAGGTTATGGGGGGACGGTATAAGATTTGCGGCGTTTTTTGGGGGTGTGGCGGGGGAATTTGAGTATATTAGGAACATTGAAACGGAATTAGCTTTCTCTGCCGAGGGATTTCAGGGTGGCGTGCAAGTCGCCCGCTTCTGGCAGGCCTGCCTCAAGCGCGAAAACATAGGCGTGGGTGAGGTAGAAACAGCCTTGGACTTCGTTTGTGGTGAGGGCTTCCTCGCCCGCAGCACGGTACAGGCGTACCAGTGTTGCGCTGTCCTTTGCCTGATGTGCGGCAAGCAAGGCGTCGTTAAGGCTGCTCACTCGGCTGCCATCTGGCGGCCAGCCGACAGGGACTGCGCCACCCATTCGTGAAAGACGTGGGTGGGACCATCCATGGCGGGGGAAAACTTTCCACCGTCAAAGAAGGGACCGTTTCGGCCTTTCTGCATGCCTTCGACAACGAAGATGTCTTCCTTGAATACCTCCTTCCACTGCGTTGAATTCTTTGACCTTATTTCAGAAAACCTGTCGTCCAGAACCTGTTCGGAGGCGTAGTAGATTTCAACATGCTCTTTGGTTTTGCCCTGTTCCCGGGGTTCAAGCACAATGGCAAACGTGTGGTCGCGGTGAACGCCCAGCAGGACATTTGGAAAGACCGTGATGTATTCAGCGCCCGTATCCCATCTGTCTGACAGGTCTGCAAAATCGGGGAAAACGGTGCCGTCTTCGCCTTTCAACTGGCGATAGACCAATGTGCCCTGACCGGAATAGCGGCCGTTTTCCTGAATGTTATAGTGATCTTCAAGACGGGAGTAGCTGTTCAGGCCCGGATGAACCCAAGGCAGGTGGTAACTTTCACAGTAGTTTTCCACCGCCAGTTTCCAATTACAGTCCACATCCAGTGTGAAAGAACTGTCCGCGCCTGAATGGAACAAGGGTTTGTCAAACTCTGCCCAGCGATCCACCAGTTCAGCGTGAACCACATTAAAATCAGCGGCTTGCCCTGAAATGTTCACGTAAACCACATCCAGCCAGACGTAGCTGCGGATTTCGATCAGGCCCAATTCGTTGCGTTTGATTTCAGGATGAATATTCTGCCCCGGCCCGCCCACATGGGGGGTAGAGCGCAGCCGCCCGTCCAGACTGTAGCACCAGCTGTGATAGGGGCAGCGGATGGTGCCGCGAATATTGCCGGGCTTGTCGATCAGGATCATACCGCGATGGCGGCAGGTGTTTTGATAGACGCGCACGGCCCCGTCGTGGTCGCGCAGGATCAGCAAGGGCACGCCAAGGAAATCTACCGGCTTGGCATCCCCCTCATTCGGGACATCTTTGGCAAATCCAACGCCTGACCAATTGGCAAAAAGAACGGATTTGCGTTCTTCATCAAAGGTTTGCGGGTCCACATAATGGGCATTGGGCAGACCTTTAGCCTGCGCCACCGGTTGCATTACTGGGGTTAAGTCAGAAATCTGCGTGTTCATCACAGCACCCGTTCATTGAAAAACTCTCTGCACCTATTCATCTGCCGAAAATTTCGACGTCACAATATCCAGAATCTTTCATTTTGGATGAATTCAGCTCATGTGATGCGTGACCATCCAATCATATAAAACGCGGGTTGCATCGGACATATCGGCATTGGGGGCGATCAGATAAAACGCACCCGGTGCGGGGCAAACATGATCATCCAGCGGAACAAGACGGCCCTGTTCCAACAACGGCGCCGTCAGTTTTCGCCAGCCAAGCGCCAGTCCGGCGCCTTCCTGTGCCAGTTGAATTGCGATGGAATAATTGTTCACCCTGCGGGCCAATCCGATCGGGCCAAAGTATTTCATCTTGTCGAACCACACGGCCCAGGTGGTCCAGTTTTCATTGCGGGCATCCATGTTGATCAACGATTCTTTGGCCAGATCTTCAAGGCTCGCCCCCTTCAAACGTTCGGCCATAGCCGGGGTGCAGACGGGGACCAGTTCGTCGCCGAACAGCCGTATGAATTCCGGTTCTTTGGGTTCGTCCAGCCGGTACTCAATGGCCAGATCAGCGTGGATCGGCCTTTGTAGCAAGCGATCTGAAATCTGCTGGTTGATCTGGATGCTTTCGTGATCCTTCCAGAATGAAATGATCCTTGGTGTCAGCCAAAGCGAGGATACGGCAGTGGTTGCGGCAATTTCCACGCGGGGGGTATCAGCCTGACTGCGCAAGGAAGCCGTGATAGCGGCGATATCGCGAAAACTGTCGCGCAGCACGCTAAACAGACGCTCGCCGTCATCGGTCAGTGTCACAGCGCGGTGGCCCCGGGTGAACAGGGGCATACCCAGCCATTTTTCCAGTGCCTTGACCTGATGGCTGACGGCACCGGGGGTTACGTTCAGTTCGGATGCTGCCTCGTTAAAGGCGCCGCGGCGCGAAGCGGCCTCAAATGCGCGCAGCATGGTCAGAGGGGGCATATCGTAGGGTTTTGATCGCATCGGAGCACCGTTTAGCGTGAATCTGCTTCACCCTTGTGGCACGTCTTTCTAACCTGTTCAATCCACCACAGGATCGCGCAGATCAGGTCCGTCCGCCCTGCCCGAATTCACCTGTAAGCCAACGCGGTGACGGACAAAAAAGCTGGGATCAGCGGCGTGCATCAGGTTGGCAGCGCCCTTGCCCTCCTCTCCCAGCCAAAGCCCGAAATCTTCGGGCTGCACGGTAACTGGCTCTCGGTGGTGGACCTTTGCGATGTCCGCTCCTGCTTCGGTTGTGACCATGGCGCAGGTGACGGATCGTTGGCCGTCGGGACCGTTCCACACCTGCCAGATGCCTGCGAAGGCCATTAACTCGCCCTGCGCAGGATAGATGTACCACGGTTCCTTGCCTTTGCCCTTTTCGCGGTGCCATTCGTAAAACCCGTCTGCGGGGATCAGACAGCGGCGGCTGCGCACCGCGTCGCGAAAGGCGGGTTTCTCGGCTATGGTTTCAGCGCGGGCATTGATCAGCATCGGGCCATCGTTCGGGGATTTATACCATTTCGGGATGAACCCCCAGCGCATGGGCACCAGATGACGGGCACCGTCATGGGTGACTGCTACGGGAATATCCAGTGTCGGGCAGATGTTATAGCGCGGTGTATCAAAGCTGGCGGTCACATGGGTCGCATCGAACCACCCCGCAACGGCGTCTGTTGGCAGGGTCAGGGCAAATCGTCCGCACATATGTGGTCTCCTGCTTCGAAAAAGGGGTTATTCCACCCGAAAACCCGCCCCCATCCAAGGGAATTGTTCCAGACAGGGCGTCACCAGTTTTTCGCGGATCAGCGGGCGCATCAAGCCTGCGACATCCCCTGCGATACTGTCCATTTCACCCTTGCGCGCGATCAGGGAAATACTGCGCGACAGGGCTTTAAACGGCAATGGCATCACATCAAGCGCGCCGTGAAACCGTTGCCCGCTCATGTATCCCAAAGGTGTGGTTACGGTCCAACTGCGCCCGCTGGCAACCATTGACAGGATGGCGTGATAACTTCCGAATTCAAAGCGATTGGGCAGGTTGATCCGTTGACGGGACAGATGCGCCTCTATTTGGCGCCCCATCATTTGACGGGAGGAATAGCGCACGAAGGGCAGCTTTTCCAACTGATCGAACACGGGTTTAGTCTGATCCACATAGCCCTTGGGCGCCACCGCAATGAAGGGTTCGGTCATCAGACTGTGTACCTCCATCCATTTGTCGGCAATATCCAGATCAGCAACCGCAATAATATCAAGCGCCCGGGATTCAAGCGCATCGGTCAGCGTGTAGCTGCTGGCACTTTCCAACAGAAACTGACAGCCTTTCAAGGCACTGGCCAGTTGCACCATCAACGCAGGCGTGACCTCGGCGTCGAAATCCTCGATCAGGCCCAAGCGCAACCGTGTCATGCTGGAAAAATTGTAAACCGCCAGTTCCGCCTTGGCCTGATTGGCTTCGGACAGGATCGTTTGCGCCCGTTTCAAAAACAGCGCCCCCGCAGAGGTCAACTGCTGTGGGCGGGTGCTGCGATCCAGCAGGGTCGCGCCAAGGGCGGCTTCAAGATTGGTCAGCTGTTGGGAAACCGATGAAACACTGGCCGACAGCCGCTTTGCCGCGTTGGACACAGAGCCCTCTTCCACGGCGGCGATGAACACTTCTATCGCCCAAAGCGACAATTTACCCGGAGTTTCTACCATGGTTTCATTAAGAACACCCCGCCCTGATGGGCAAGTGAATTTTGCCAAAGCCGACGGAAATCAACACGGTTCAGTCTAGGATTTCATCCGCTGCAAACTGTCATGCACGTGATCCAGAAAAGACAGGATCAATTCGGATTTATGCGATCGCGTGGCCCAAATGGCGAAAAATTCCACCTGTTTCACGTTTACGTCCTTTAAAACAGGCACCAACCGCCCGCTGGCCAGATCAGCGAAGGTTCGGGACCTGGGCAATATCGCCAGACCTGCGCCCGCAGTACAGAGTTTGTGAATCAGGCCCATGTCATCACATCGAATGCGGAATTTAACGTTCGGCTTTACGCCCTTGGACCCGTTTTGAAACATCGCAGCCCAATCCGAAGCCGTGTAATCCGAGCTAAGCAAAATTGGAATCTTTCGAATGACGTCGCTGACCTCCATCTCGGCGATCCGCTCTGCCAGATCGGGGGCCGCGTAAAACGCAGCGCCGCCGCCCACAAGGGTGCGATATGAAACCTCGCTGTTTTCCACCAAGGCCGTTGTCACGGATAAATCATATTCTTCGCTTAACGGATTTGACAGGTTTTTCACAAAATCCAGATGCATACTGACCTTGGGATTGGCCAGTAAGAAATCCTCGACAATCTCCTGCAAAATACCGCCTGACAGAAACACAGGCATGCTGATCCGGATGCTGCCAGAGGACACCCTGTCAGTATCGGCCATTGTGTCCAGCCCCGTTTCAGCCATGCGCACCATTTCGCGGGCAGCTAGGAACAGGACATGGCCTTCATCCGTTGGCTCCTGATTGGAACCGCGTTTCACCAAAAGGACATGACCGACCTGATCTTGCAATTCGTTTATGTGTTGGGAAACAGCCGCCGCCGAAAGGCCCAGCTTCAGGCCGGCCGCAGCAAAAGAGCCTTCTTCTACAACGAACGAAAACACCGCCATGGAGCGTATTTTGTCAATCATTACAGCCCGCTAATTCTTGAACAAGGTCAACCGCCAACTCTACCTAACAGGGTATCATTCTTTGGGCGGCACATCAAGAAATAGAAAAGGAAATCAGCTTTTTAGGCGCAGTCTTTAAACTGCGATCGGGTTTTACGGCTTGGTATCAAACCCTCGCTCCTGGCCTTGAGGCACCGACAGACTGTTCAAAAAGGCAACAAGTTTTGTGATGTCGGATTCGGATAAACGCATTGGCAACACTGCCCCTGCATTTTGTGAACGAAAGGCGTTCAGAATGCGGGCGTTTTCGATGCCATCCGTAACCAGCGCAAAGGGATCTTGTGCAGAGGTGTTCAGCTTTGGCAGGGCCACGTTTTCAGGCAACCACGACGCAAAACTGCCTATGGGGTCGCTGTGGTGGCGCAGCATGTCCGGCAAAGTAGCAAAAGCACCGTTATGGCCATAAGGCGCGGTATTGGCCACATTTCGCAGAAAAGGCGTGCGGAAAGCATAGGCATCCGCAGGGTCATCCGTCACCGCCATCCGCCCCGGATCCCGCGCTACAGGATCAAAACGGCGGGTTAGACCGGGGCCGAATTGCGGCATGGCAAGCGCGTGGAACTGTTGGTCAGACAACAACGGTCCGCTGTGGCAACGTGCGCATCCCGCAGGGCCAAAGAACAGCGCTAACCCTTGGCGTTCCTGATCTGTCAGCGCAGTGTGCTCCCCTGACAGGTAGCGATCAAAAGCTGTGTTCGCGGCGCGGAATTCTGCATCAACATAAGCCGCTATCCCATTGACTATGTTTGTAATATTCAATCCGTCCTCAGGTAAGTATTTTTGATACCTTTCAGCCTTTTCCACCCGTTGTGCAATCAACGCCCAAGCCTTTTGCGCGTTATCCTGTGCGGCATTGGCAACATCGTTTTCCTCTGGATCGCCCGCCATTTCACTGCGCGCAATCAGCGGAAACAGTGCCTGCGCTGCCAGCAGGCTGTTTAAACCTGCGGGCAGTTGCGCCCCTGCAGGGGTCACAAAGCCTGCACCGCGCTGCTCTACCCGCCCGTCATGAAACAACCGTCGCACCTGACGCGCACCTAGGTTCCACAAAGCTGGCGCATTGCGCGATTGCAGGGTTTTTGCCGTGCCGAGCCGACGATCCTGCCCCGCGCCGATGCCCCCCTCACCAACCCCAAGCGCAAGCCCGTCGCCCGTGCCGTAGGCCGGATTGTGACAGGTCGCGCAGGAGATATTACGATTGCCTGACAGCAGCGGATCAAAGAACAACGCCTTGCCAAATGCCACCTCTGTGGGATCATGCTGGCGAAAATCGCTTGGCATCAAAGGCTTGGGCAAGTCTTGCGCCTGTGCTATTCCTGCGCAGAGCCCCGCAATGGAAAGGACAACGCCATGCAGAACCTTGTTGCCATAGCTTTTTGCTGCCTTGCCAGTTCTGGGTTCGACAGCCCTGCTTTGGCCGATATGCAGGCAGCGCGGGATGCGTTTCAACTGGGACAATTCGACAAATCTGTCACCGAACTGATGCCCGTTGCAAATTCCGGAAATGCCGAGGCTGAATTCCTGTTGGGCAGCATTTACAGCCTTGGTCTTGGACGGCCCGTCGATGAAATCCGCGGTTTTGATTTTTTCCACCGTTCCGCCAGCAAGGGACACCCCGCCGCACAGTTGCGCCTGTCTGCGGCTTATTCCAGTGGCGCCGGACTGGCGGCACCTGACCCGTTGCGTGCGGCCCTCTGGGCCGAACTGGCCGTGATCGGGCGTGCGGATGGCGCCCGCGAGCAGGCAGAAACCCTGCGCCAGTCGCTGAATGCGGCGGATCAAAAAACGCTCGACCTTATGCTGCAAGATTATCGTACCTATCTGTTCCCGTTCCAGCAGCAGTAACACAGATCACGCGCCGCGCGGCAACAGTCCGGTTTCCCCTGCGCGTAAAACCATCTTCCCCCTTGGAACAGGCACAATCCCCGCTTATAACGCCCTCAAACAGCACAAAGGCCCTGCCCCATGCGTACAGCGACCCTGACTCGAAAAACCGCCGAAACCGCCATAACCGTCGAGATTAATCTCGATGGAACAGGTGTTTATGACAATGAAACGGGTGTCGGTTTCTTTGATCACATGCTGGATCAACTGTCGCGCCATGCGCTGATTGACATGAAGGTCCGCGCCAAGGGCGATTTGCACATCGACGACCACCACACGGTGGAAGACGTGGGTCTGGCCCTTGGTAAAGCACTGGCCGAGGCTGTGGGCGACAAACGGGGCATCCGCCGCTACGGGGCCTGCCTGTTGCCGATGGATGACGCGCTGGTGCGCACCGCCCTTGATCTGTCAGGCCGCCCCTATCTGGTGTGGAAAGTCGATATGCCAACCGCAAAAATCGGCAGCTTTGACACGGAATTGGTGCGCGAATTTTTCACCGCCTTCGCCATGCAAGGCGGCATCACCCTGCACGTCGAAGCCCTAGACGGTTTCAACAGTCACCACATCGCTGAAGCTGCGTTCAAATCCGTAGCCCAGGCCCTGCGCGCTGCCCTTGAAACCGATCCGCGCAAAGCCGATGCGATCCCTTCTACCAAAGGCACATTGTCCGAATGATCACCGCAATTGTCGATTATAACTCTGGCAACCTGCGTTCTGCGCAGAAAAGTTTCCAGCGGATGGCGCTTGAAGTGAACGGAGGCGACATCATCGTCACCGCCGATCCGGATCAACTGCGCAAAGCCGATCGTATCGTCCTGCCGGGTGTGGGTGCCTTTGCCGATTGCCGCCGCGAATTGGGCGCCATCGACGGGCTGTTCGGCGCGATTGAAGAAAAGGTCAAAGCAGGCAACCCGTTTCTGGGAATCTGCGTCGGGATGCAGATGATGGCCACGTGGGGGCGCGAACACGGCGACCACAAGGGCTTTGACTGGATCAAAGGCGAAGTTGTTGCGCTGACCCCAAACAACCCTGCCTTGAAAATTCCGCATATGGGCTGGAATAACCTGACCCAGACGCCCGATCACCCTGTGTTTGACGGAATTTCAGCAGGCGATCACGTTTATTTCGTGCATTCCTATCACCTTATGCCCACAAATCCGTCCGATATTGTGGCTACGGTGGATTATGGTGGCGATATCATCGCGGCTGTGGGGCATGACAACATCATCGGCACCCAGTTCCACCCGGAAAAAAGCCAAGCAACCGGCTTGCGGCTGATTGGCAATTTCTTGACGTGGAAACCGTAACGCGGGCTACTTTACCCGTTTCCACGTCCCGCCGCTGCGACAGATCGCCAGCACGCAGCCTTTCACATCAAGGCTGTTGCCTTTCAAAACCAGCTTGCCGGAATAGGTTTTATCCCGATCCGGCGAATAGACCTTGCCGCCGCCGTAATTGCCGCCGCCTTTGTTTTCCATATCCCAGATCAGCTTTCGGCCCTGATTGACCGATTTGAACGCCTTGCCGTCTTTGTCAAAAGAATTCACCAATACTCCGCAGATCTTGGCGCCGCAGGCGGACACATCAATATGGCCCGAATTTCCGTTGTCATCGGCAATGGTCTGCCATGTTCCAAAAATATCATCCGCAGAAACAGGCGCGGCAAATCCTGCCAATGCAGCCACAAGTACCAGTGTTTTCATGATGTCCTCCTATGTTCGTGCGATCCTGCGCAGAGCTGCCCCAAGGGTCAAGCAAAACCCGAGGTAAACCACCCCTTTGCAATTTTGCCCCTATAGCGCTAAGGCAAAACGAAATTCAAAAACCACGGACACGACCATGATTCTATACCCCGCGATTGATCTGAAAGACGGCGCATGTGTGCGGCTTTACAAAGGCGAGATGGATCAGGCGACGGTGTTTAACGACAACCCCGCAGCCCAAGCACAGGCCTTTGTGGATCAGGGGTGCGACTGGCTGCATCTGGTGGATCTAAACGGAGCATTTGCCGGCGAACCGGTCAATGCCAGCCCCGTGGAAGAAATCCTTACAACCGTTAAAGTCCCCGCACAACTGGGCGGCGGCATCCGTGACATGGCAACCATAGAACGCTGGCTTTCCAAAGGCTTGCAACGGGTGATCCTTGGCACGGTTGCGGTTGAAAACCCTGATCTGGTGCGCGAAGCGGCCAAAGCGTTCCCTGGCCATGTGGCGGTTGGAATTGATGCACGCAACGGCATGGTCGCCACCCGCGGTTGGGCCGAAGAAACCACCATCAACGTCACCGATCTGGCCCGCCAGTTCGAAGACGCAGGCGTCGCGGCCATCATCTACACCGACATCAACCGCGATGGCGCCATGCAAGGCCCCAATGTTGCGGCCACAGCCGCGCTCGCCCATGCGGTTTCCATTCCGGTCATTGCCTCGGGCGGCGTATCCTCTATGGCGGATTTGCAGGCGCTGAAAGACTGCGGCGCACCGCTGGATGGCGCAATTTCCGGTCGCGCGCTTTACGACGGGCAGATCAACGTGGCCGACGCCGCAGCTCTTTTGAA
Source organism: Amylibacter sp. (assembly GCA_034670045.1). Lineage (GTDB taxonomy): Bacteria > Pseudomonadota > Alphaproteobacteria > Rhodobacterales > Rhodobacteraceae > Amylibacter. The sequence goes on from JAXMOF010000063.1 coordinate 19,735, forward strand.
AGCATGACCCTGAAACGCTTTATCGTCATTCTGTACACCCTGCCGCTGATGGTGTTTTTGTGCACAACCATCTTTGCTGTCATTGCGGATATGATCGGTTCCTGCGCCTATGACGATGGCACAATTCAGGCCTGCAACGCGCTGGGACGAGACTTCACATGGCTTTATGACCCGACACTGCCCATCGGATTTATGTCCACATGGGCCTTCCTTGTCGCATGGATTTTACTTGGCGGTTGTACTATGTACGCGCTGGACTGGCTAAAGAAACGCAATGCTTAAAACCCGTATAATCCCCTGCCTTGACGTCAAAGACGGCCGCGTTGTCAAAGGCGTGAACTTTGTCGATCTGATTGACGCAGGCGATCCCGTTGAATCCGCAAAAGCCTATGACACCGCAGGCGCGGATGAATTATGCTTCCTTGATATTGCCGCTACGGTTGAAAATCGGGGCACCATGTTTGACGTGGCCCGCCGCACCGCAGAGCAATGTTTCATGCCCCTGACCATTGGCGGCGGTGTGCGCTCTCCTGAAGATGTGCGCAATCTGCTGTTGGCGGGTGCGGATAAAGTTTCCTTCAATTCCGCTGCCGTAGCCAACCCTGACGTGGTGGCCCAATCCGCAAACCGCTTCGGGTCCCAATGTATTGTGGTCGCCATCGACGCCAAAACCGTATCCCCGGGAAAATGGGAAATTTTCACCCACGGCGGACGTCAAAGCACAGGCATCGACGCCATAGAATTTGCCCGTGACATGGCCGCCAAAGGTGCAGGCGAAATCTTGTTGACCAGCATGGATCGCGACGGCACCCGCGCAGGGTTCAACCTGCCCCTGACCCGCGCCATTTCCGACGCGGTTTCCATCCCCGTCATTGCATCCGGCGGTGTCGGCACGCTTGACCATCTGGTCGAAGGCGTGACCAAAGGCGGTGCTTCAGCAGTGCTCGCCGCATCCATTTTTCACTTCGGTGACTTCACCATTCAACAGGCCAAGCAACACATGCAGGCCGCAGGTATCCCAGTAAGGCTTTGATATCATGGCAAATGTACTCACACGACTCGCCCGTACAATTGAATCCCGCAAAGGCGCGGATGAAAAAAAATCCTACGCATCCAAACTTTTCGCCCGTGGCCCTGAAAAATGCGCCGAAAAATTTGGCGAAGAAGCGGTAGAGGCGATCATCGCCGCGGCCAAAGGCGAAAAGCAGAACCTGACCGAAGAAGCCGCAGATGTATTGTTCCACCTGCTGGTGATGCTCTCCGCACGGAATGTAAAGCTAGAGGACGTCTACGCCGAACTGGAACGACGCGAAGGCACCTCTGGTATTGTGGAAAAACAATCCCGCAGCAAATAGTGCGCTCAGCCCCACGCCCAAAGACCGCATCTTTTCTTGATCGAAATACCGAATTTCAACCCGATCAGCATTCCGCTATCGGTACCACATATTCGCTTTTTTGATCCGCTGACGGATTGCCATTTCCTTGCGCGGCAGATTATCGCGATCAAACATATCACGAACCTTATGGCCTTTGCCCTGAAACACCAGACGGCGGAAAGGCTCATAGGCTTTGACCACCTTTTTAATCGGATTTGGCGCAAGAACTTTTTCAAGAACATCAATCGCTTCGTCAGGGGCTGTTGCGTAAAGCAGCGGCAAATAGCGGTAGTGCCAGCTAACCTCCCCGTCCAGCAGGCCCGAAGGCAGTGTATCACGCGCGCCCCCAAGTTTGTGGATCACCAAAGGCAGGGCGATCTGGTCAAGCCAGGGATAAAGTTCCTGTGTTTCGATCTGCCAAGGGGCGTCCCGTTCGATTTCAGTGGCATAATGGGTGAAATAGGTCGCGAATTCGGCAGGGTCATTGTAAAAAAACCATCCCGCATTAAAGTAAAGATATCGTTTCCAATATTCATCCGGCTGCGATTTATCCAAAGAGCTTTCGAAATCCAGTCCGAATTTGTCATACAGCGACTTCCACATCTCGCCGTACCCCGGTCCGTATAGATCCACCTCGGGCCAGGTGTTTTCCCGCTTCATCGAAGCGGTCGGACGATCAAAATCAAACGGCACCGTGTTCAGGCGGCCTGTGAAAAGTGTATCCGTGTCAAAGAAAACAAATGGTTCATTGTCAGGCAATGCCGTTAATCCGATGATTTTATTGCCATTTGGATAGCGACTGCCGAAAACGCCGTTTTGAAAAGGCACAATCTCTGCGCCGAGGTCTTGTAACAAACGGCGCACTTGCGGGTTTTGAATGCGGGGGTCTTCGTCCCAGCGATCAGAAGGTTCCGGCTCTCCAAGGATCAGGCGTCCGGTGAAATTCGGGTTTCTGTGAAAGAATGAGGCGACAAAAAGCACGGCCTCATATTCCAGCCGCCCCCCTTGCACGATTGCAAATACGTTAAAATCCTGTGCCACAGCTACCGCCTGTCCTGTTTAAGCCGACCTATAGCCACTTGGCTGAAAAAATGGAATGGATTCAACAGGGCGCGTTGAAAAATCTTGCAAAGCGACGGAAATATCGCGCAAATTCGGGGAAAAGGTCTTTTTTATGCGTATTTTTACAAAACGTTTCTCCTTAGCTGTACTTCTGTCCGCCACGCCATTTATCGCCAATGCGCAGATGAAATTCACCACGGCAGAGCAGATCAAACCCATTCTGACGGCCACCAAATCCAGTTGGATCGCGGTGCGGGAATACGATGGCAGTGATATCCTGTATTTCACTCAATTGCTGTCCTGGCGCTGCGGCCTGTCGCGGTTGTCTTACAGTGTGAACGATGAAAATACCCTTAACGACTGGGATTTGGGACATTGCAATGAAGAGCTTCCAAACCCGAATGTCTTTGCCGAAGATCAGAAAATCTTTGCAACTTTTCCGCTTGGGTCGATCCAAACAGTTACCGTTCACATCACCTATGATGATGAAAGCAAAGACCAAATGCGGTTTGAACGTAAGGCGGTTTTCACGCCATAAACAGATAGCGCACAAAAAAGGGGCCGCAGAACGACCCCTTTTTATTAAAATTGTTTTCAGTTTTATTCTGTCGCTGGCTTGGGATTTTCAACCGATCCTTCAACCGCAGTTTCACTGCTTACACTTGTGTCAGCGGAACTTGCCGCATCATTGATTTTTTCCATGGCGGAATTCACAGCGTCATTCGCGGACTCGGCGGCTTCATTGGCGGCATCTGTCATGGTTTCTACAGCAGTGTCAGTGACTTCAGCGGCGTCATTCACAGCTTCGGCTGTATCATTCACAATTTCATTCACCGCGTCAGTGGCGGTTTCTTCAACGGCTTCCACCTGTTCGGCAGCGGAGTCCTGAATGTCCTGAACCGCAGTTTCAGCGGCGTCTTGTACGGCCTCAACCTGCTCGTCCACGGTCTCCGGTGCCACATCACTTTCGACGTCCGATTCCGCATTCTCCTCGGCCGGATCAATCACAACAACTTCGGGCGTTGTTGTTGTTGTTTCCATTTTCGGGGCTTCTGCCATGGACCCTTTTTCCTGACTAAGGGACCAGACCAGATAGCCGCCAGCGGCGACGACGATAACACCGCCAATTATCATCAGATTTTTCATTATTTTTACCCATCTCGTGGTGATTGAATTCAAGAGCTGCATCTGTGCGCTTGGGACTTGAATTTCAAGCGCTAACATCTTGAAAACACTAAAGATCGGCTGAAATCCGCCCATCGAAATGCAAAAAGGCGCCGATGGGCGTCGGCGCCTTTTAAATTCAAAGGAATTTCAATTATTTCAGCGCATTAAGCTCACTCTTAGCGGCCTCTGCGGTTGCCTGTGCAGCACTTGCCTGTTCTTCGGCTGCGCTGATCCCTGCCGATGCCGCATCTGAGGCCTCTTGTGCGGTGATCACAGCGGCTTTGGCTTCGGTTTCGGCCTGTTTGGCCGCTTCAACAGCGGCGATCGCCTCTGTCAGACCTGCCTCGGCACTTTCCACTGTTTTACGGGCTGTCTGCAAGGTTGCCTCGGCTTGCGCCTGTGCGTTTGACGCATCTCCTGCGGTGGCTTCAGCTTCGCTTTGGGATGCGCGGGCGGCATCATATGCGGCCTGTGCTTCGGCTACATCCTGGCGTCGCGCCTCTGCTACGGTTTCGGCCTGGGCCAAAACGTCCTGCGCACTGGTGACCGGGGCTTGGGCTGCCTCTGCGGCGGACATGGCAGTGTTCAACGCCTCTTGCGCCTTGCCCAGAACATCCAGATCGCTGGCTGCTTTGGCATCTGCTGCGCTGACGGCATTCGCGGCCGCATCGGCGGCCTGTTGGGCGGTTTGGGCGGCTGTGGCAGTTTGCTCCAACGCGGTTTCATCAACAGCGGGCAGGCTGCTGTCCGCTGCTGCGGCGGCGACCTTGGCTTGCATCGCGTCCAGTGCCTCTTGGGCGGTTTTTGCCACGCCAGCGGCTTTATCCGCCAGAACCTTGGCGTTATTGGCCATGGCTTTTGTATTATCCACATCGGTCGCGGCTGCGTTCAGGTCTTTTTTGGCAACCTCGACCTGTGCCAGTTCGTCCTGCGCCGCAGCCTTTGCGCTTTCAACTGCGGCTTTGGCTTCGTTCACGGCATCAAGCGCCACAGCCTGTGCTGCTTTGGCCCCGTCCAGCGTGGCCAAGGGGGTATCTGCTGCACCTGTCTGCAGGGCCGCGCGGGCCTTGATGGCGGCTTGTGTGGCACTGTCCACCGCAGCTTTGGCATCCGCAGCCGATGCGGTGGCGGCATCAACCGCCTCTTCGGCTTTGGTTACATTGGCTACAGCGGCTTTGATTGCTTCGGTCTTTTCAACCACATTGGATTGCGCCGTTTCAACCGCTGCCGCGGCTGTTTCAGCGTTGGTTTTCGCGTCTTCATAGGCCTGTGCGGCGGTTTGCGCAGCAACTTGTGCCGCATCAGAGGCGCTTTGAGCGGCTTCTATCACAGCCATACGATCGCGCGATTTTTTATCCGCAAATCCCCAAATGGCGATCACGATCACCAATCCCAGCGCGATAAATCCAGCAATTTTTTTCATCTTTTTCCCTTGGCAGTTCTTTTTTGCCCCCTAGATACAGGGCGGCAACAATCCGCCAATCAGCTTGGACATTCCAGCAGGTCTTGCAAGTGCTAATTGGAAATGCCCCTTATTTACCCGCCTGAAACTTTCGGTGAGCCTGCAAAAATGGATGGTTGATCCTTTCGCCAAGCACAGGTAGATATTGCCCATAACTTTAAAGCCACAAAGGACTCGAAACCAATAGCCCGTAGACCTCATCATGCGCCACCCCAGCGCGACACTGGCCCTCGCGTCAATGAACGCATCACATCC